>JBGAOR010000065.1:0-25877 GCA_044221705.1 Planctomycetota bacterium | reverse complement strand
CGCGATCAGCGTGTCGTAGCGCGAGACGTCGCGCGCGAACCAGGCCAGCGCGGAGAGCGCGGGATCGCTCCGGCGCCGCCCGCGGCCGCGTCGTCCGGACGGGACGTCGACGCGCTGGCCGCGCTGGGACCGCCCGCGAGCGCGCGCGTCGCCGCCGTGCCGGTCCTCGAGCGCTACGACGCGGCGAGCGGTGCGCGCGGACCGGATCCTGCGAACGGTTCGGAGCTCGTCGCTCCGAGCGGCCCTTCGCTCGTGGCCGACATCCCGCGCGCGCGCGAACCCGAGCCGGCCAGCGCGCCGCGCATCGCGGCCACGCCGTACCAGGCGCGCACGGGTTCCGCGAAGCAGCGCGCGCTCGAGGAGCACGGCGGCACGCGCGAGACGGAAGCGGCCGTCTCCAAGGGGCTCTCGTACCTCGCGCGCATCCAGGGCCGGCTCGGCCAGTGGGGGCCGCTCGAGGTGCGCGACGAGAAGTACGGCGAGATCTGCGTCGGCAAGACGGCGCTCGCGACGCTGGCGTTCCTCGCGGCCGGCCACACGCACGTCTCCGGCACGGAGCACAGCCGCGTCGTGCAGCGCGCTCTCGCGTTCCTCCTGGCGCTGCAGGATCCGGACAGCGGCCACTACGGCGACACGTCGGCGTACAGCCACGGGATCGCGACCTTCGCGCTGGCCGAGGCGCTGGCGATCACCGGCGACGAATCGCTGCGTGCGTCCGTCGAGCGCGCGGTGGCGCACCTGCTCGAGCGCCAGAGCCGCGATCCCGATCCGCGCAAGTTCGGCGGCTGGCCCTACTACTACCCCGACGCCGAGCGCACGTTCGACCCGTGGCCGCGCACGTCGATCACGGCCTGGCAGGTGCTGGCGCTCGAGTCCGCGCGCCTCTCCGGCGTCGCGGTGCCCGACGCGGCGTTCGACGACGCGGCGCGGTTCCTCGAGGCCGCGCGCGACGAGCGCGGGGACTGGTACCGCTACTCGCACGAGCCCGCGCGTCTGCGCTCGGCGTATCCCACGCTGCCCGCGTCCACGCCGGCGGCGTTGTTCGCGCTGTCGTGCGTCGGCCGCGACATCTCCGGCCCGGAGCACGAGCGCGCGCGGCAGTACCTGCTCGAGCGCGCGCCGCGCGGCTACCGCTTCACGAACGAGCGCGACTTCGTCGAGCGCGGCCAGGGCAATCCGTACTTCTGGTACCAGGGCACGCTGGCGCTCCTGCGCGCCGGCGGCAGCGCGTGGCGGCGCTGGAACGTCGCGCTGCAGGAGACCCTGCTCCCGGCGCAGGAACCGGACGGCTCGTGGCGGCCGATCGACGTCTACGCGCGCTACGCCCGCGACGACGAGCGCGATCGCGCCTACACGACGGCGCTGTGCGTGCTGTGCCTCGAGGTGTACTACCGCTACGACCTGCCGCTGCTCTCCGCGGGTCGCGGAGGGGATCGCGCGCTGCGCGGCGCCGTCACTCCTCTGCCGGCGGCGAGCCCGCGCTGAGCCCCGCCACGGGGCGGCCCGTCGCGAGCTCCAGCGGCGTCGCCGCGCGGACCGCGACCACGTGCGCCGTGACGAGCAGCGCGCTGCCCGCCAGAGGGTGGTTCATGTCGAGCCGCACGTCGTCGCCGTCGAAGCCCACGACCGTGGCGAAGCGGACGCGTCCGCCGTCGCGCGCCTCGAAGCGCGCCCCGATCTCGGGCGGACCGCCCGAGCCGAAGCGGTCGCGCGGCACGGACTCGACGAGCGCCTCGTCGTGGAATCCGAAGGCGTCCTCGGGTGCGATCTCGGCCTCGATCGAGGTGCCCGCCTCGAGGCCGTAGAGGAGCTTCTCGAGCCCCGGGATCACGCGCCCGGTGCCGAACAGGAACGTCAGCGGCTCGCCCGGCTCGGTCCAATCGAGCGGCGTCGGGTCGTCGGCGGCGCGCAGTTCGAACTCGAGCGTCACGGCGGTCCCGGCGGCGATCCTCACGGGCCGGACGATAGCGCCGACCGCCGGGGAATCCAGGCGCGCCGCCGAGCCGTGGCCGGGGTCGCGCAGGCTTTTCCCGGTCCGCATTCCAGATCCGGCCTCCGGGCGGCCGAAGGATCCGCTGGATCCTCGGCGGAAGAGGGGAGCGCGGAGCGCGAGAGAAGGCGCGCGCCGCGGGAGGAGATGCGATGGTTCCGCGTACTCGTTTCGAGCGCGCCGCGGCGTGCGGCGGTGCGGCGTTCGGCGTCGTGTTGGGCCTCGGGAGCGGGGCCTCGGCCCAGTCGCTCCTGCACAACGTCCCGGGTCTGGCCGCGGGCGAGTTGTTCGGCACGGCGGTCGCGCTGACGGGCGACCTCGACGGCGACGGCCGCTGCGACTTCGCGGCCACCACGGTGGCCGGGGCCCAGAACCGGGGCGCGATCCGCGTGTACTCCGGTCTCGACGCGCACCTCCTGTGGGAGGTGCAGGGATCGACGGCCGGCCAGCGCTTCGGCGCGAGCCTGGCGCGGATCGGCGACATCGACGGCGACGGACGGCCCGACCTGATCGTCGGCGCCTGGCTCGCGAGCTTCACGGGCGCGCTGCAGACGGGCCTCGCGCGCGTCGTCTCGGGCGCCAGCGGCGCCACGATCCGCGAACACCGCGGCGATTCGGCCCAGGACCACTTCGGCTGGACCGTCGCCGGCCTGGGCGACGTGGACGGCGACACGGTCCAGGACTACGCCGTCGCCGCCGTCGACGACGACGACAACGGCGGGTCGGCAGGATCCGTCCGCGTGTTCTCGGGCGCGACCGGGGTCGCGCTCTACACCCTGCGCGGCACGGCCGGCGAGCAACTCCTGGGCACGTCCATCGCGCGCGTTCCGGACGCGGACGGGGACGGGCGCGACGACGTCGCGGTCGGTGCGCCGTCCTTCGCGAGCAGCCCGCAGCCGGGGTACGTGCGGCTGCACTCGGGCGCGACCGGCGCGCTGCTGTGGAGCGCCAGCGGGTCGGCCAACATGGACCAGTTCGGCGGAGCGCTCGCCGGGCTCGGCGACCTCGACGGCGACGGGCGCGGCGAGGTCGCCGTCGGCGCGAAGCAGCTCACGACCGGCGCGGCGGGCTACGTCCGCGTGCTGAGCGGGGCGAACGGGGCCGTCGTGCGCGAGTTCACCGGCGGCGCGGCCGGTTCGCGCTTCGGCACGGCCGTGGCCGCGGCGGGGGACGTCGACTACGACGGGGTCTCCGACCTGTGGGTCGGCGCCCCGGAGGCGACGAACACCCTGAGCCGCGCCGGGCGCATCGACTGCTACTCGGGTGCGAGCGGCAGCCTGCTCGCGAGCTTCGACGGCCCGGCCGCCAACGCGCGCCTCGGAACGGCGATCGACGGCGGGCTCGACGTCTCCGGCGAAGCCGGTCCGGACGCCGTCGCGGCGGCGACGGGCGACGCGCAGGCGGGCGCGAACAGCGGTTCCGCGCGGGTTTTCCGGCCCAACGATGCGCTTCCGCCGCCGCCGCCCGACCCGCACGAGTCGTTCGAGGCCGACCGCCTCGTCGTCTCGTGGTCGGCGCGCGAGGCCCAGGCGCTCGAAATGCGCGCGCCGGAGGAGTTCGCCGGCGCCCGATTCGTGGTCCTCGGCAGCGCCAGCGGGACGAACCCGGGCTTCGCGCCCTTCGGTCTGCACGTGCCGCTGAACCCCGACGCCTACATGCGCGCCAGCCTGTTTGCGCCGGGTTTTCGGGCCATTTCGCCCGTCTGCGGCCGCCTCGACGACGCGGCGCGGGGCGCGGCGACGTTCCAGGTCGAGCGGCGCCACCGCTCGTGGATCGGACGCACGTTCCACCACGCCTACGTGGTGCTCGGGGACCGCTGCAAACCGGTCTTCGCGAGCGTCGCGGTCGAGGTCACGGTCGCGCCCTGACGGGGGTGCCCGGCTCCGCGACCTCTCGAAACTCCGGGATTTCCTGGCGAAAACGTAGAGAAGGCTTGTTGCACGGCCATCCGGGCTTTGCTAGGTACTGCGGAATCGCCGGAAAAACCCGGCAAAAACCCACTTCCTCAGAGGAGCCCATGGCCAAGAAGACCACCAAGACCGCGGCGAAGAGTGCGCCGAAGGTCGTCAAGATCAGCGCCGCGTCGAAGCCCCGCAGCAAGGGCGAGTTCTTCCGCACGATCGCGGATGCGACGCAACTGTCCCGCAAGCAAGTCGTCTCGGTGTTCGAGACGATGGGACGCATCCTCGCCGCCGACCTGTCCAAGGGCGGCCCGGGCATCTGCAACGTCGCCGGCCTCATGAAGGTCACCGTCGTCCGCAAGCCGGCCACGAAGGCGCGCAAGGGCATCAACCCGTTCACGAAGGAAGAGGTCATCTTCAAGGCCAAGCCGGCGCGCAACGTCGTCAAGGTCCGCCCGCTCAAGAGCCTCAAGGGCATGGTCTGATCCTTCGCGCCCGGCTCGCGGAGCCGGTTCGCGACGGGCGCGCCCCGTCCGCGGCCGCTCCGCCCGGATCCCGCCGTGTCTCGGCGACCGGATCCGAAACCCGGGCACGAGCCTCTGCGCGCCTGCTCGATCCGCGTGGTCGAGCGGGCGCGTGTCCGAACCCAGGGCTTCGCCGCGCTCGTTCCGCCGGAACGACGAGGATCCCGCCGCGCCGCGTCGCCGCGGATCGCGCTAGCGAACCCCCAGCGCCTGGAGACGGCCCACGAGGCCCGCCCAGTTCGCCGAGTTGTCGGTCGACGCGTTCGACGCCCCTTCCCCGAATTCCGCCAGGCGCTCCGTCCAGGAAGCGCGCGGAGTGGCGCAGTCGAGCACGCGCTTCAGGTACCGGTTCGAAAGACCGGAGCCCTCGGCCGCTCCGTCGGTGCAGCGCGCCGCCCAGTCGAGCGCCGCCCACGGGTATGTGATCTCCACGCCGCCACCCAGTCCGTCCGCCGGCAGGTAGTTCGCTCCCCAGTGCCGCGCGTCGCTGAACGGCGGCGTCTGGCGCTCGTCGTTGCGCGAGATCGCGATCGCCGCTCGCGGTCCCTGCAGGAAGAGCGTCGGCCGCGCCGGATCCGGCTGCCAGCCGGCCGGTTGCCGCGCCCACGGCGGTCCGAAGTCCAGGTACTCGACCGCGCGCACGGAGAGCCGCTCCAGCTGCTGACGCCGCGCGTCGTCGCTGCCGCGGTAGACGCTCTCGACCAGGCAGCGTTCCGCGTGCACCAGGAAGAGCGATTCGAAGGCCTGCGTGACGGTGTACTTGTTCGTGCCGTCGAGGAGGCGCTCGCTCAGGATCCGCTGCACGAGGCCCGAGGGCTGCGCCGCGTCCAGGAGCAGCTTCGAGTAGCGGTCGAACCACGGCCGTTCGCGCGCGCGCCAGGCCTCGTCGGACAGCGAGTACGCCGCGCACATCGCGTCGACGCCCCAGGCGTGATCGCGGCCGATCGGCAAACCCTCGTGCGGATGCTCGGCGACGATGCCCTCCCAGATGCGCAGCGTCAGGCCCGGCGACCAGCTCTCGGGGACGTGCGGGCTCTCGTGCACGAACAGGCGGAAGAGCTCGGCCGACAGGCGCAGGTCGTCCTTCGCCAGCGGATCGTTCGCGAGCCAGGCCAGCGCCTTGGCGTGCTTCGTGTAGCGCACGAGGTGCTGGTCGTCGTGCGGCCACCAACGCAGGAGCTGCTCGTTCTGGTAGGGGATCTTGCCGCCGGCCGCGAACGGCTGGCCGGCGTCGTAGGGCGGGCGCAGGCCGCGGGCCACGACCTCGAGCACCTGCGGCGACGGCGCCGGGCCGCCGTTCATCGGCAGGCGGAACGCGGGGATCACGACGCGGCCGTGCGTGCGGTAGTCGAACGGGATGCGGCCCGCCGGATCCAGCCAGCGCGCGTAGCCGACGATCTCGCCCTGCGCGTCGTACGTCGCCTCGGGCTGGCGGCACACGTTCATCCGGTGGCGCAGCGCGAGCAGGTCGAGACCCTCGCGGCTCGCCGCGTAGGCCGTGTCGTGGCCGTCGACCAGTTGGATGCCCTCGCCTCCGACGCCGCCCTGTTCGGGGAGGAACCAGGGGTGCGCCCAGCCCATCACGCCGGCGGTGACGTACCAGCCGCGGATGCCGCCGGTCTCGAGCGCGAAGCGCAGTTCGCCCGCCTCGCGGCCGAGGCGCGCGCGCACGGCCTGCTTGCCGCCGCGGTCGCCGTCGCGCACGAAGTCGAGGCTGGCCAGGAAGTCGCGCTGCGGGAAGTAGTTCGCCGTGGCGGCGGAGGTCCACGACCAGACGTCCTTGCCGCGCGCGGGGAACGCCACGCCGCCGAAGCGGTTCAGCGCGCTCGCGCGGCGCTCGTCGCCGGCCTTGACGAGCACCATCCGGCGCTCGAACTGCGCCTGCGGCCCCATCAGGTGCAGGTGCCCGTCGGGATAGCGCGCGACGAGCGGCACGACGCGCGCGGGACCGTGCACGTCGGCGGGACCGAGGAACGGATCGCGCACGTCGGGCACGGCGGTCCACTCCTTGGGCAGCACGAGCTCGATCGAGCGGAAGTAGACGAGCCCGAGGACTTCCTCGCCGCGCGACGGCGCGCGATTGCCGGCGATCGCGCCGTTGTGGATGCGCAGGTCGAGGCCGACCGCCTCCTCGCCGGCCCACTCGCGCAGGTAGGCGTGCACGCCGAACAGGTGCGGCAGCGGCGGGCCGCCCTCGCCCGTGCCCGGCTCGCCGCCGGGCCCCGGCACCGTCGCCATCGTCGCGGCGATGCGGCGCACGCGCATCCACGGACCGGAGGAGAGCACCTTCGCCGCGCCGAAGCCCTCGCCCTCGGGATTCCCGGCCAGCTCGGCCGCGTACAGGTTCCCGTACACGTCGCGCGCGCGCAGCCAGATCCGGCCGCGCGCGGTCGGATCGAGCAGCTCGCGCACCGACGCGGGCACGTCCGGCTCGCTCGCGATCGGCGCGCCGTCGTCGCGCAGCAAGGTGGCGCCGATGCGCGCGCCCACGCGGACGTCGGGGCCGAGCTCCACGCGCGCGGCGATCTCGATCGCGTCGGCGTCGCCGCGCGGGCTGCGCGAGACGACGTCGACCTGCGCGCGCACCGCCGCGGCGCCCGGCATGCGCACGAGGAACGGTGAGAGCTTGTCGCCGCGCGGCCACGTGCCGGGCGGGACGGGGATCACCGATCGCAGCACGAACGAACGCGCCGGAGCTTCGAGCTCGAGGCGTGCCACGACCGTCTCCGCCGGGATGGCGCCCGCGAGACCCGGTTCCGCGCCGAGCGCGGATCCGGTGCCCGCCACGAGGACGAGCACGGTCAGGAGTCCCGCGCCGAGCCTCATGGCGCGGGGACCTGGCTCGCCGACTCCGGCCGCCAGCGTGCCACGGCTTCCCGCAGATGCTCGCCGACGCGCGCTCCGTCGCGCAGCCGCCGCAGCGCCAGCCTGTGCTCGCCGCCGTCGGCGCGCGTGAACGTCGCGGTCGTCGAGTCGATCTCGACGCGCGCGACGTCGTTCCAATCGAGCCGGAACGAGCGGAACGGCGAGGAACGCACGAAGATGCCGCGCCCGTCGATCTCCGCGCGGCGCAGGCCGCGGAGCCGCGTGGTGAAGACCATCCGCGCGAGCAGGACGATCGCGAGAACGATCGACGTGCGCGGATTGCGGCCGGCGTCGTGCTTGTGCCACGCCTCGACCAGCGTCATCGACAGCGCCGCCAGGTCGGCCCAAGCGTGGAAGCCGTCGTGAAGACCGTCGTGGCCGTGCTTCGCGCGCAGCTCGCGCACGGCCGCCACGACCATGAACAGCGCGGCCGCCAGCGACGCGCACGCGAGCGCGGCGTGTCCTTCCGCGAACGAGTGCCAGCCGGCCAGGCTCAGCGTCACCGCCGTCACGACGTCGACCAGGAGGGAGTAGCGCTGAGCGCGCTCCCGTCCCAGCGAGGGCAGCGGGATCACCACGCGATCGCCCGCGCTGGCGCTGGGAAGGCTGGGCGATCCGGTCGCGTCCATGGCGCGATCGTAGCGGCCGCGGCCGATTCAGCGCACGACGATCGCGTCGAGTCCGAACCAGACCGGAGCATCGGACGGCGACGTCGACGTCCCCGCGAAATCGACGCGCAATCGGAAGTTCGGGCCGACCTCGTGCTCGCCGAGCGGGATCGAACGGATCGCGAGCGCGCCGGAGACGGAATCGGGCGCGCTGAGGTCCAGGGCCGCCGCACGGCCGTCGATCGAGATCCTCAAGCTGCCCTGGCCCGTGCTTCGCATCGCGAGCAGGCTCAGCGAACGTCGCCCCGTCCGTGACGGGATCTCGAACTCGACGAAGTCCGGTTCCTCGCGCGCCAGGAGGCACAGCTGCAACCCGCCCGACAGCTCGACGTCGCGCGCGGTCCTCCGCTCCGTGGCGACGCCCTCGGACCGCGCCACGAGCGCGGCGGATTCGAGTTCCACGGCGCCGTCGACGTGACGGAAAGGGAGCTTCGGCAGCGAGTCCGACGGATCGCGCGGCACCGGCGGCGCGTCGTCCTTCGCACCGGGCCGCGCGTAGTAGACGACGCACGCCGCGCGCTCGATCGTCGTGTCGGCCCGGTGACGGTTCTCCTGCGCGTACTCGAGCTCGCGCTCGAACGGGATCGCGTCGAGCGCGCGGAAGCGGTAGAGGTCCGTGCGCCCGAAGCTCGCCGGTCCGTCGCAGCGCGTCCATCCGTGGAGCGGCGCCTGGAACTGCGCCTGGAACTGCGTCGAGTCGGGCGTCGAGCCTCCGCAGGCGCCGGCACGGCTCGTGCCCCGGGGGCTCGGGACGCGGGCGCCATCGACCGCGATGACCTCGCCGCCCTCGCCCCACCATTCCTCCACCGGGTTCGCGACGGCGAGCAGGTCTCCGACGACGATCCCGCGCCCCAGGACGTGCGCGCACGGCAGGAGCCGGATCGGCCGCGTCGGCAGCGGACCCGCCGCGCGCCACAGCGCGTGGAAGTGGAGGGAGCGCTCGTCCCAGCTCCACGGGATCGTGCGCACGATCCCCGAGAGGTGCAGCTCCGGGTCCCCGGCGTTGTCGACGCGCAGTTCGAACGACTCGCGGTAGGGCATCACGAACCGCGCGACGAGCTCGCCCGACTCCGTGACGGACAGGAACCAGCTGCGTATCGGGCGCAGCTCGTCCGGGACGCCGAAGAACGCTCCGAGCGGTACCGCGACCGTCGGTTCGCCGTCGAAGCTCAAGCGCAGGACGCACGTCCTCAACGCGCGCGCGCGGTCCGCCGCGTCGATGCGCAAGCGCAGCTCGGACACGGCGCGCGACCCGCGTGCCAGCGCGCCGCTCGCCAGGAGCTCGCCTTCCGGCGCCTGTCGCGAGAGGTGGTACGTGTACGTGTCCTCGCCCAGCGGGTGCCGCGGGGAGCTCCAGATCTCGTTGGCACGCGCGATCGGGGTCGCGTGGCGGTCGAGGTCTCCGCGCGCGAACGCGGTGACGGCGGTCCCGGCCGCGTATTGCCGCCACTCCACCTCGTAGTCGAGCTCGCCCGAGTCCTCCGCGGTCACGAGGATCCGGCGCGCGAACGGGATCGGCAGGTAGGAACACGCGCCGAGCCCGCAACCGCTGGCGAGCGGCGGCGCGACCGGGCCGGTGCCCGACAGGAACGCGCGCATGTCCACGTCGATCGCCACCTGCTCGGGACGAGGATCGTCCCGGGGACCGACCTCCGCGGTCTTCGGCACCGCGTCGTCGACGAACACGCGCAGGCGGCCGCGCGGGTTGCCCGACCCGATGCGCGTGATCGCGCCCGGTCCGACGGCGTCGAGCAGGACCCGCGGCGATCCGCTCGGCGCGCGCGCCGTCCCGTCCTGGCGACCCGCGTCGGAGTCCGCGTGCGGATCGCGGCTGCTCGACATCGCGGCCCGGAACGGCGGGTCGGGAAGACGCGCCAGGGAACCGCGGTCCGTGAGCTCCTCGAGGAGCCGGGGCAGGTCGATCGGCGCCGGCGTCTGCACGGCACACGCGAGCGCGAGAAGCAGCGACATCTAGAAGAAGTCCGGCATGGACGGGGGCGGTCCCGCGACGAGCGCGCTCGCGAGCGCCAGGTCCTCCGCCGCGCCCTCGGCCAGGCCGGCGAATGCCAGCGATTCCGCCGTGGCGAAGCCCGAGAGCCACGGTCCGAGCGCCCGCGCGCGCAGTCGCAGGCGACCCGCGCCGCCGCGATCGACGCGCGCGACGCCGTCCGCCACCGTGATCACGCGGCGACCGGCGTTCGACGGCAGCAGCGCGTCCTCGACGTCCACGTGCAGCTCTCCACGAACGTCGCGCGCGAAACCGCGGGCCCGCAGGGCGGCGTCGAGATCGAGCACGCGCAGCATCCACGGGTGATGGAGCACGTGGCGCTCCGGCTCGGCCGAGAGGAGCGCCACGAGCGGATCCGCGGGGGCCAGGTGCGCGTGCACATCGACCGCGATCGTGCCGTGCGAGCCCAGGAATCCGAGCAGCGCGCGGCCGGCGGCTCCGTCCTCGGCGGCGATGTCGCCGCACACGACGTCGAAGCCCCACTCGCGGCGCTTGCGGCGCGCGAGGAAGACGTAGGCGGCCAGCTCGCCGCCGCGCTCGACGCCGAAGCCCTCGCGCACCTCGCCGCGGAAGTCGCGCACGCGGTCCCACAGCGCCTCGTTGCGGTCGATGCAGCCGTTGCGCGCCGCGGCGACGCGCGCGTAGAGGCGGCGCACGCGCGGATCGAGCACGCCGTCGGGGAGCGGCACGACGGGCTCGAGCGCCTTCACGCGCGCGAGCTCCGCGCAGCGCACGCGCAGCTCGTAGCGGCCGCCGGCGACGTCGAATCCCGCGCGCCGGTACAGCTCCAGGTTCGACGGATACAACGCGGCGATGGGCGTGCCCGCGGCGGCGAGCTCGCGCAACGCGTCGGCCACGATGCGCGAGGCGAGTCCGGCTCCGCGCCGGTGCGGCTCGACGCCGACGGCCGCGATCCCCGCGCACGGGATCGAGCGCCCGCCGAACCACTGGCCGAACGCGTACCAGGCCAGGCACGCCACGACGTCGCCGCCGTCGTCGAGCACGCGCACGTCGTCGCCGAGACGCCGCCAGGCGACGCGCGAGGCCTCGGACGGGATCGCGAACGAACGCTCGAGGATGCGCGCGAACGCGCTCTCGTCCGCCTCTCCGCGAGCGGACCTGTAGTGGATCGTCTCCGGCGTGCGGACCTGGGGTGCCATCGCGGGTCCGGAGTATAAGGAGGGGATGCAGCCCGCGCGCCGGCTCCGTGGCCTCGTCCAGTCCGACATCCGCCGCATGACGCGCGAGTGCGAGCGCGTCGGCGGGATCAACCTCGGTCAGGGGATCTGCGACCTGCCGACGCCGCCGCTGGTCGAGCGCGGCGCGATCGACGCGATCCGCGCGCGGCGCAGCACGTACTCGTTCATGGAAGGCACGGCCGAGCTGCGCACCGCCGTCGCGCGCAAGATGGCGCGCGACAATTCCCTGACGGTCGATGCAGCGACCGAGGTGGCGATCACCGTCGGCGCGACGGGCGCGTACGCGGCGACGTGCATGGCGCTGCTCGACCCGGGCGACGGGATCCTCCTGCTCGAGCCCTACTACGGGTACCACCTGAACACGGCGCTGCTGGCCGGAGTCGAGCCCCAGTTCCTCGAGCTCCAGGCACCGGCTTTCCGCATCGAAGAGGCCGCGTTGCGCGCCGCACTGAAGCCCAACACGCGCGCGATCGTCCTGTGCACGCCGTCGAACCCGACGGGCCACATGCTCTCGCGCGCGGAGATCGAGATCGTCGCGCGCGTCGCGGCCGAGAAGGACCTGCTCGTCATCACGGACGAGATCTACGAGTACATCCGCTACGACGGGCGCGAGCACGTGTCGCCGGCGGCGGTGGGCCGTCTGCGCGAGCGCACGGTGACGATCGGCGGCGTGTCGAAGACGTTCTCGATCACCGGCTGGCGCATCGGCTGGGCCGTGGCACCCGAGCCGCTGGCGCGCGCGATCGCGCTGGCGCACGACCTCTTCTACGTGTGCGCGCCGACGCCGTTCCAGCACGCGGCCGCGGCCGGGTTCGAAGCGCCGCCGAGCTTCTTCCGTGAGCTGGCCGACGGATATGCGCGAAAGCGCGAGGTGTGCTGCAGCGCGCTCGAGGCCGCCGGCCTGCCGCCGATCGTCCCGGAGGGCGCGTACTACGTGCTGGCCGACGTGTCGAAGCTCGGCTACGCGACCGCGCTCGAGGCTGCGATGGCGCTGCTCGAGCGCGCGAAGGTCGCGACGGTGCCGGGCACGTCGTTCCTGCGCGGCGCGGCGGGCGAGCGCTTCGTGCGCGTCTGCTACGCGAAGGAGGACGACGTGCTCGCCGAAGCGTGCCGCCGGATCGCGGCGTTCCGCGCGTGAAGCGCGCGCGGAAGCCCGTGCGTGCGGTGCCGTCGGCGGGGCGCGCGCTCTCCCGGCTCGCGCGCGAGATCGAGGCCTGCGCGCGCTGCCCCGAGCTGCGCTCGTACTGCGCCGAGGTCGCACGCACGAAGCGCCGCTCCTTCGCGGACGACGAGTACTGGGGCAAGCCGGTCGCGGGATTCGGAGATCCGCGGGCGCGGATCTGGATCCTGGGCCTGGCGCCCGCGGCGCACGGCGCGAACCGCACCGGACGCGTGTTCACCGGCGACCGCTCGGGCGACTTCCTCTTCGCGGCGCTCTACCGCGCGGGACTCGCGAACCAGCCGACGTCGACGAGGCGCGACGACGGTCTCGCGCTGCGCGACGTGTGGATCAGCGCGTCGCTGCGCTGCGCGCCGCCGGCGAACAAGCCGACCCAGGCGCAGCTCGAGCGCTGCCGGTCGCACCTCGACGTCGAGTGGGACGCGCTGGCGCGCGTGCGCGTGATCTTCTGCCTCGGCGGCATCGCCTGGGATGCCGCGCTCGAGCTCCTGGCGCGCCGCGGACACACGTTGCCGAAGCCGCGTCCGAAGTTCGCGCACGACGCGGAGGCCGTCGTCGGCCCGCGCACGCTGGTATCCAGCTACCACGTCAGCCAGCAGAACACGTTCACGGGCCGGCTGACTCCGGCGATGCTCGACGCGCGGATCGGGCGGGCGCTGTGTCTCGTCTGCGGCCCCGGGCGCGACAGTCCGTGAGCTGCCCGCGACGCTAGAAGCGCAAGACGTGCACGACGCCGTCGATCGCATCCGCGTCGGCGTTCAAGTCCGTCGAACCCTGCGCGGCCTCGTCGACGGCGAACACCGCTGCCGCGGCGCTCGTCTCGAAGCGGAAGATGCTCGCGCCCGGCAGCAGCGCGAGCCCCGTGTTCGTCTCGACGCCGGTCGTCGCGCTCCAGGTCGTCAGGACCTCGTCGAGCACGTCGCCGTCTCCGTTCAAGTCCGTTCCCGGTCCGAACGCGTTCTCGTCCGCGGCCCACGCCACGCTCGAGCCGCTCACGTGCAGGTCGACGAGGTTCGCCGGCACGGCCGACAGCACGCGGGTCGCGCCGCTCGCGAACTCGTGCACGGCCACGACGAGGCTGAGGTGCCCGTCGCCGTTCAGGTCGGTCGATCCCTGGCTCGGCTCGTTGGCGAAGAAGGCGAAGAGCCCGCGTGACGACTCGAACAACGTCGGCGACACCGTGACTGCGAGCCCGAGGTTCGTGACCGCGCCGGATCCGACGTCGAACACCATCGCGACGCGCTCGGCCACGTCGCCGTCGCCGTTCAAGTCGGTGCTGTTCTGCTGGATCTCCGGGACACAGACGCCGACGCGTCCCGCGGAGATCGCGAAGTCGAGCCCCGTTCCGCCGGGCGCCTCGACGGCGAGCCCGCTGTTGCGCGTCACCCCCGATCGCGCGTGGTGCGTGAACAGGACGACGTCCCCCGAGTCGCCGTCGCCGTTCCAGTCGTGTCCGGGAGTCGCGGACGCCTCGGGCGATGCCCAAGCGATCACGAACCCGCGGACGGCGTAGCGCACTCCGGAAGAGGACACGTTCACGGCTCGGCCGAGGTTCCTGACCGTGCCGCTGGGCGCCAGGTACGCGTGGAGCACGAGGTCGTTCGCGTTGCCGTCGCCGTCGAGGTCGCTGGCGCCTTGCGCCGGCTCGTGGACGCTGATCGCGAAGAGATCGCCGTCGCCGCGCACGTCGATCGCGGCGAGACGCAGGTTCGTGACGACGCCGCTCGCGAGCGCTAGCGCGTGCGCGACGCGGTCGATCACGTCCCCATCCCCATTCAGATCGAGTCCGCGGCTCGCTTCGTCCACGAGGAAGAGCGCGTGTCGCGGCCCGAGCGCGATCGGACCGACCTCGAGCGCGAGCCCCAGGTTCACCGCCGCCGGCGCTCCGGCGTCGAAGCGGTGCAACACGAAGTCGTTCGTGTCCCCGTCGGCGTCGAGGTCCGCGCCCTGCGCCCACTCCGCGACGCCGAACAGCGCGACGTCGCCCTCGACCGAGGCGAACCGCGTCAAGGGAGACAGGTCGAACGCCGCGAGGCCGAGGTTCCGCGTCGTGCCCGTCTGCGCGTCGTGCACCGCGTACACGAGGTCCAGCGCGTCGCCGTCGCCGTTCCGATCCGCGCCTGCCGGACCGATCCCGGCCTCGTGGAGGATCGTCAGGCACAGCCTGTCGCCGAGCACCGCGTCGAGGAGCCCGGTCGGCGGCACGGGGATCGCCGTGTTCGTCGTCGCACCGGTCGAGACACGGTGCACGTGCAGCACGCTGTCGTCGAGCGCTCCGTCGCCGTCGAGGTCCGCGCCCTGTGCGGCTTCCGACGCCGCGAACGCCACCAAGTCGCCGTGCGCGACCCCGTGCGGAACGCCGGCGACGGCGAGCCCCAGGTTCGTCGTCTGGGCAGATGCGGGCGCGAGGAAGGGGATCGATGCGCAGAGCGCGAGCCTGGAAGTGGAGCGCATGCTGGTCGGAAAGGCAGCGGGTTCGCGCGGCCGGTCTCCGGCGAAGACCGCGGACCGCGTCGCCCCAGATAGCGTACACGCGTTCACCGGTCACGGCGCGGAGCCCGTCACTGCGCGTCGAACGCGCGGCGACGGGCCCCGTGGACTCGATCGTGCGCGACTACTTCAGCAGGCTGCGCAGCATCCAAGCGGTCTTCTCGTGGATCTGCAATCGCTGCACCACGAGGTCGATCGTGGCCTCATCGTCCGCGTCGTCCGCGGCCGGAAGCACGGCGCGCGCGGTCCGGGCCACGGCCTCGTGGCCGGCGACGAGGATGCGCACCATCTCGAGCGCGTCGGGCACGCCCTCGACGTCCTTGATCGAGGCCAACTTCGCGAACTGCTTGTTGGTCCCCGGCGCCGGGAAGCCCAGCGCGCGGATGCGTTCCGCGATCGCGTCGAGCGCGTTCCACAGCTCCGTGTACTGATCCATGAACATCAAGTGGAGCGTGTTGAACATCGGGCCTTCCACGTTCCAGTGGAAGTTGTGCGTCTGCAGGTACAGCGAGTAGGTGTCCGCCAGCAGGTGCGACAGGCCGTCGGCGATCAGCGCGCGGTCCTTCTCGTCGATGCCGATGTCGATCGTGGAATGCGTGGAGGAGGTCTTCGTCTTGGCCATGGTCGGGATCTCGTCGTACGGGCAATGCGTCGGGAATTCGGCCGGCATTCTAGACGCAGCGAGCGCACTGTCGTGCATGCAGAGCCTCGATCGGGACGATCGGCGGGAACGAAGACGGGCGGCCCGGAGGCCGCCCGTCGCCAGGAATCGCGCGCCCGCCCGCGCGCGTGAACGCATCAGTAGCGGTAGTGGTTGGGCTTGTACGGTCCCTCGACCGGCACGCCCAGGTACTTCGCCTGGTCGTCGCTGAGCACCGTCAGCTTCGCGCCGAGCTTCTTCAGGTGCAGGCGCGCCACCTTCTCGTCGAGGTGCTTCGGCAGCGTGTAGACGGCCTTCTCGTACTGCTTCGTGTTCGTGAAGAGCTCGATCTGCGCCATCACCTGGTTCGTGAAGCTGTTGCTCATCACGAAGCTCGGGTGACCCGTCGCGCAGCCCAGGTTCAGGAGGCGACCCTCGGCCAGGATGATCACCGCGTGGCCGTCGGAGAAGCGCCACTCGTCGACCTGCGGCTTGATCGTCGTCTTCTTGACGCCTTTCGTCTTGGCCAGGCCGGCCATGTCGATCTCGTTGTCGAAGTGGCCGATGTTGCCGACGATCGCGTTGTGCTTCATCCGCGCCATGTGCGCCGCGGTGATGATGTCCTTGTTGCCCGTCGCCGTGATGAAGATGTCGGCCGTCTCGATCACGTCGTCGATCGTCAGGACCTGGAAGCCCTCCATGCAGGCCTGCAGCGCGCAGATCGGGTCGATTTCGCAGATCACGACGCGCGCACCCTGGCTGCGCAGCGACTGCGCGCTGCCCTTGCCGACGTCGCCGTAGCCGAAGACGACCGCCAGCTTGCCGGCGAGCATGACGTCCGTCGCGCGCATGATCCCGTCGACGCAGCTGTGGCGGCAGCCGTACAGGTTGTCGAACTTGCTCTTCGTGACCGAGTCGTTCACGTTGATCGCCGGGAAGAGCAGCGTGTTGTTCTCCATCCGCTGGTAGAGGCGGTGGACGCCGGTCGTCGTCTCCTCGGTGACGCCGAGGATGCCCTTGCCCATCTTCGTGAAGCGCTGCGCGTCCTCCGTCAGCGTGCGACGCAGCGTCTTCAGGATGACCGCGTACTCCTCGGAGTCGGTCTTCGCCGTCGCGGGGACCTTGCCCTTCGCCTCGCACTCGGTGCCGAGGTGGACGAGCATCGTCGCGTCGCCACCATCGTCCAAGATCATGTTGGGCCCGGCTTCGCCGGGCCATGCGAGCGCCTGCTCGGTGCACCACCAGTACTCGTCGAGCGTCTCGCCCTTCCAGGCGAAGACAGGCGTGCCCTTGGGGTTCTGGATCGTGCCCTTGCGGCCGACCGCGACGGCGGCGGCGGCGTGGTCTTGCGTCGAGAAGATGTTGCACGAGGCCCAGCGCACTTGCGCGCCGAGGTCGACGAGCGTCTCGATCAAGACTGCCGTCTGGATCGTCATGTGCAGCGAGCCGGTGATCCGCGCGCCCTTGAGCGGCTTCCGCGGCCCGAACTCCTCGCGCAGCGCCATGAGGCCGGGCATCTCGTGCTCGGCGAGTTCGATCTCCTTGCGGCCCCACGTGGCCAGGGAGAGGTCCTTCACCTTGAAGTCCTGGAAGGTCTTCGTCTGCGGGGTCGGCGTCTTCTGCGCGGTCGGTGCCATGTCGGAGGATTCCTGCCGTTTCCTACGGCGTTTCGGGGGTGTCTCTGGTCACGCGCGGGCCGGTCGTCGGGCCCGCACGAGGTACAAGGGGAGTTCGGCGCGGGACTCGGCGTCGCCGTCGGGGATGCGCGGCCGGTAGCGGTCCTCGAGCGACTCGAGCGTGGCGTCGACGAAGCCCGCGCGCTCGAGCGCGCGCAGGACGTCGCGCGGATCGAGCCCCAGGTTGCGGTCGCCGAGGCTGTCCTGCATCCAGCTCTCGCCGTGCGGGCTGAGCTCGACGATCGCGACGCGACCGCCCGGCTTCAGGGCGCGGAAGATCTCGCGCGCCGGCGCGGCGAGGTCCGCGAGGTGGTGGAGGACGAGTCCCGCGACGGCGCCGTCGAGCTCCTCGTCGGCGATGGGCAGCGCGTCGAGATCGCCGCGGCGCACGTCCACGCGCGTGCCGGGGGGCAAGGGCTCGAGCTTGCGCCGCGCCTCGTCGAGCATGCCCTGCGAGCTGTCGACGAGGACGAGCGTCGAGCACAGCGGCGCCAGCGCCCGCGCGAACCAGCCCGTGCCGCATCCCAGGTCCGCGACGACGCTCTCGCGCGGCAGCAGCGCGGCCGCAGCGCGTTGACGCGCCTGGCCCGTCGCGAAGTCGACGGCGATCTTGTCCCACTCGCCCGCGACGCGGTCGAAGAACTCGCCGGCCTTCCGGCTGCGCTCGGCCAGGACACGCTCGAGGCGCGCGACGTCGGCGCTGTGCTCGGGGAGCGCCGGGATGTCGCCGCGCACGACCGACCACAGGCGCGCCGGCAGGGATGACCCGTTCGCAGCGAGGTCGAGCTCGCCCAGCCGGAGCCACGTCGCGCGACCGGCGTGTCGTTCCTGCAGGAGGTCGGCGTCGCGCAGGACGCGCAGATGATTCGAGACGCGGCTCTGGGCCATCTCCAGGGCGCGCGCCAGCTCGCCCACGGTGAGCTCCGCGCGCTCGACGAGCCCGAGGATCCGCAGGCGCGTCGGGTCGCCCAGGACCTTCAGGACCTCGGTGGGGTCTTGGCTCTTCGCGATCACGGCTATATCATTCGATCATGATGGCGTGATGGATCAAGCCGCGAATTGGACCCCGGCCTAAGCCCTAGCCGTTGCACGGTTTGTGGCGCCCGCCCGCGGCGGGCGTACCGGCCTCAGGACACGTCCAGGTGCATCGCGCGCACGGAGACGACCTCGACCTGCACGTCCCCGCTGGGCAGCGCCACGATCACGCGGTCCCCGGCCCGGCGGCCCAGGAGTCCCTGCGCGAGGGGGGCGAGGTAGGAGACGACCTGATCGCCGTCCTCCGCGTCCCACGGGCCGAGGATGGTGATCTCGTGCTCGGTGCCGCCCTTGGCCTCGCGGTAGCGCACGTGCGTGCCGGGCGAGACGATCCCTTCCATCAGGATCGCGTTCTCGATCAGCTCGACGCTCGACAGCTCGGCCTGCATCGCCATCGCGCGCGAGGTCAGCGTGCGCTGCTCCTCGATCGCGGCTTCCCACTCGGCGTTCTCCGAGAGGTCGCCCATCGCCGCGGCGCGGCCGATCGCGTCCTGGTTCGCGGGGATCTTCACCTCGCGCAGGTGCTTGAACTCCTGGCTGCGCTTCTCGAGACCCTTCTTGGTCGTCCAGGTCCGCGCGTTCTCCCAGAAGTGCGGAGCACCGCCGCGCGAGCCCGTCGTCGGCACGGCCACGGCGAAGTCGGTCACGATCGACTCGATCTCTTCGTCCACGCCGCGCTGGATGGTGCGCAGGATGCTCTCGATCGTCGCCGGTTCGGCCTTCTTGAGCAGGCGCGCGAGCAGGGGATCCTTGCCCTTCGCGAGCAGCTCGGTGAGCTTCAGCTTCGTGCGCGCCGCGGCCGTGTCGCCGCGGCTGTCGCGCGCGACGTACAGGTTCGTCGCCAGGGAGAGCAGCGCGACCGCGCGCTGCGGCTCGGGCGGCAGGTCGCCCTTCAGCTTGCCCGCCTCGCCCAGCCGCGCGAGCGCGATCAGGGTCTCGGGCGCGCGCAGGGGCCGCGCGAGCAGGTCCTTGTACATGGCGCCCAGCTCGGCCTTCTTGCCCTTCGCGACCAGGAGATCGACGAGCGCGCGGACCATGCCCGGCGCAGCGTGGTGCAGGTTCAGCAGCGCCTCTTCGGGCCACGCGTCTCCGTACACGTCCTGCAGCAGGAGCACCGCGCGCTCCTGCTCCTTCGCGCCCGGGATCGCCTGGAACAGCTTCCACAGTCCCGGCGGGACGTTGGGGTCCGTCGGGAGCGGCTGAGCGACGACCGCGCGGGCGTGGTCGAGCAGTGCCACCGGAGCCGTGCCGCGCTCGTCGCGCAGGAGCATCCAGGCCGAGAGCCGCATCGACAGCGGGTCGCGCGTGGGCACGGCGCTCGCGCGCTTCTCGATCACCTCGAACATCACGTTGCGCAGGCGCTCGTCCGGCTTCGCCAGCAGCTGGTTGCGCACGTGGCTGAGCAGCGAATCGAGCGTCGCGTAGCCTTCGAGCTCGCGCTTCAGGTCCGTCGCCGGGTCGACCGCCGTGCGCAGCAGCGCGACGTCGCCGCGCGTCGCGACGCCGGTGACCTTGAACCACTCGCTGTTCTCCGCGAGCTTGCGCGCCTTGCGCCACCACGCGGTCCAGCCGCTGCCGTCGACGCCCACCTGGCAGAGCGCGTTCTTGATGCCGGCGACGGAGGCCTTGCCGCCGTGGCGGACGAGCACGCTCTTCAGGACCTCGAGCGGCTCCTCGCGCAGCTTCTTCTTGAGCAGGTCCGCGTCGCGGAAGAACTGGGCGCGCAGGTCCTCCTCGGGCAGCGGGTCGAAGATGTCGCTGGCGGCGGAGAGCGGGAACTTGTCCCGCCGGCCGTTGGCGAACCGCACCGAGATCTCGGGCGGATCCGTGTGGATCTCCATGACCTCGCCCGTGCCCCAACCGCCGGGGTGGTAGACGAGGCGGCCCTTGCCGAATCCGAGCAGCCGCTCGAAGGCCGTCCAGGGCTTGCGCGCGTCGGACAGGCCGTCCACGAACCCGGCGATCTCGGCGTACTTCTCGAACCAGGGCTCCTTGCCCCAGGTCTTGCGGACCTGGTCCAGGAGCAGCGGCGCCAGCTCGCCGGCCGAGGCCCCGGTGGAGACGACGAACCCCAGGAGGCGCGCGGCCTCCTCGTGGCGGCCGGCGTCGTCGAGGGCCTCGACGTGCAGGCGGACCTGGGGGATGCAGCGCGGGATGCGCTTCTTCTCGGCCGCGATGCGCAGGGCGGCCATCAGCTCGTCGGTCGGCCCGTTCTGACCGATCAACTCGCTCCAGGCGTCGTCGAACTCGACCCACTTGTCCTGGGCGACGAGGGTGGAGAGCGTCATGGCGGAAGGCTCGGCGGAGGTGGTCATGGACGATGGCGCCCTCGGGCCACCGGTACGGCGGCGCGAGGGCGTGGCTCTCCACCTAGGATGCCGATTCGGGTGTGCAACTTCCACACTTCGGCTCGAGAAGACCTCCCGGAGGTCCGGGAAGGCTCAATCCACGGCGATCAGGGCGCCCTTCAGGTAGCGCGAACGCGGGAACTCCGGGCGCTGCGGGTGGTCGGGAGAGGCGCCCAGGACGTCGAGGAGCCGGATCTCCCGATCGGCGCGCCGCGCCGACTGGAAGATCACCCCGAGGAACGTCGGCAGGTCGACCGCTCCCGAGCACGAGAAGGTGAAGAGCAGGCCGCCCGGCCGCACGCACGAGATCGCCAGCGTGTTCCAGTCATTGTACTTCACCAGCCCCTGCTCGAGGTCCATCCGGCTGCGCACGACCTTGTGCGGGTCGAGGATCACGAGCCCGGGCTTCTCGCGCTCGTCGCGCACGCGGCGCAGCACGTCGAAACCGTCGGCGTGGATCCACTCGACGTCGAGCGCGTTGCGCCGCCCCGCGCGCACGGCGCGTTCGAGCGCGACCTCGTCCAGGTCGACCGCGCGCACGCGGCGCGCGCCGTGCTTCTTGGCCTGCAGCGCGAAACCGCCGGCGTTCGTGCAGATGTCGAGCACGTCCTGGCCGTGCGCGTAGCCCGCGGCCTTCAACCGGTTGTCGCGCTGGTCGCAGAACCAGCCGGTCTTGTGCCCGAACCCCGGCCGCACGCCGAACGTCAGGCCGTTCTCGGTCAGCTCGATCTCGCCCAGGTCGAGCGGCGCGTCCTCGGGATCGAAGTGCTCGGCGCGCGCCGCGTTGTCGGGCACGCGGTGGACGACCGGCAGGCCGGGATACAGCTCGTTCAGCGCGTCCTCGACCGCGTGCCGCAGCCGCCAGAAACCCAACGCGTGGTGCTCGCACACGAGCGACGCGCCCAGCTTGTCCACGATCAACCCGGGCAGGTCGTCGCCCTCGGCGTGCACGATCCGGTAGGCGTCGGTGACCTCGGGCAGCCGCAGGGTCTTCTTGCGCAGCCGGTCCGCGGCCGCCAGCTTGCGCAGCAGAAAGTCGCGCGGGTTGCGCAGCTCCGTGCGCTTGCCGCGCGAGAGCACGCGCAGGCGGATGTCGCTCCGGCCGTTGTAGAGCGCGTGGCCCACGAAGCGCTTCGAGGCGTCGAGCACCTCGACGAGCGCGCCGTCGGGCGGCAGCGCGCCCTCCATCTCGACCTGGCGGCCGTAGATCCAGGGCCCGGTGGGCAGGAAGTCGCTCAAGAGCGCGACGGCGGGGACGGTCTCGGTCACGGGCGGGATCTCGTTCGGATTCGAGCTGGGCGTCGGCCGGGACGCGATCCAGGCTCACGGAACACGTGAGGATAGCGTAGGAGCGCGCGTCCGCCGCCTGCGCACTCGCCGGAGCCGTCGTTCGGGTGCCATGATGCGCCTCCCTGCGCACCCGGCGGACCTCCGGCTCCCGCGCGCGACCCTCGAAATCCCAGGCCCGCATGCTGATCCCGATTCTCGCCCTCGTGGGCAGCGAATACGTCGCGCTGAAGGGCGCGACCGTCCACACGTTCGAACCCGGCGATTCGCCCGCCGTGGCGACCGTCCTGATCGAGAACGACCGCATCCGGGAGATCGGGCCGGACGTCGCGCTCCCGGAGGGTACGCGCGTCGTGGACCTGACCGGCATGCACCTCCTGCCCGGTCTCGTGGACGGCATGGTGAACTTCGACGCCGAGCACGACCGCCTCTACCTCGGCGCGGGCGTCACGCTCGTGCGCGACGTCGGCAACGATCTCGGCCGCCTGTTCGTCGAGCAGACGCGCGAGGCGCGCGAGCGCAACCCGGGTCCCTGGATCTGGAGCGCGGGCGCGGTGCTCGACGGCGCGCCGCCGGCCACGCTGAACTCGATGGTGCTGGACACGCCCGAGAAGGCCGAAGCGAACCTGACGGAGCTGTTCGCGCTCGACGACCCGCCGAACTACCTCTCGTACCTGCCGGGATTGCCCAAGGAATCCTGGCTGCTCGCGATCGCCAAGGCGCACGCGGCGCGCCGGCAGGTGTGGGGCACGCTGCCGCGCAAGGTGACGTTCTCCGAAGCGCTCGCCGCGGGGCAGGACGGCTTCTTCCACCTCGACGCGTTCCTGCCGGCCGGCAAGTACTGGGACAGCGTGACCCCCGAGGAACTCGCGCCGATGGTCGAGCTCGCGGCGGCGAAGAAAATCGCGGTCACGCCGACGCTGGCGCTGTGGGGCCGCGCGCTCGTGGCGCCCAAGGAGGACTCGCCCGACCTCGGCGCGCTGAGCCCGTTCTACCGGCAGGTCTGGCTGCGGGACGCCGAGGTGCGGCGCGCGATCGCGTCGCGCGAACACCTCGAGAAGGGCGTCGCGATCGTGAAGGCGCAGCAGCAGCTCGTGAAGGCGCTCTACGACAAGGGCGTCGCGCTCGTGCCCGGCAGCGCCACGCCGAACCCGTGGCTCTTCCCCGGCCGCGCGCTGCTCGACGAGCTCTCGCTGTGGAAGAGCGCCGGCATCCCGGTCGAGGCCTGCGTCCGCGCCGCGACCGCGGGAGCTTGCGAGCACCTCGGCGCCGAACTGCGCGGCACCATCCGGAAGGCCAAGATCGCCGACCTGATCGCGGTCGAGAAGGATCCGCGCACCGATCTCGCGGCGCTGTACAAGCCCGCCGTCGTCGTCGTGCGCGGCCGCGTGCTGGAGCGCAAGGTGCTCGACGCGCTGGACTCCGAGCTCCGCGCGGCGCAGAAGGCGCAGGCGGATCAGCTCGCGCAGGCGATCGTCGTCGAGGCCCCCGAGCTGCCCGCCGGCGACGTCGTGCTGACCGGCCACGTCGAGACGCGCGCGGTCGGGGTGCGCCTGTCCGCCGAACGCTTCGCGGTCGTGCGGCGCTTCGACGGCGCGCTGGTGTACTGCGGCGAGATGCGCACGATCGGCCAGGGCGCCATGCCCGACACGGAGACGACCGTCAGCCAGGTCGTCGCCGACGGGAACCTCGCGACGTTCGACGTCGCGATGCGCACCGGCACGCACACGGTCGACGTGCACGGCGAGCTGGCCGGCGGCCGCATGAACGTCTCGACGAAGGTCGACGGCATCCCGCGCGACAACTCGCCCGTCCTGCAGCGGCTGGCCTTCGTCGACTGCGGCAGCGCGACGGCCTGGCTGATCGCCGGCTACCACAAGAAGCCCGGCGTCGAGTTCCAGGTCCTCTTCTTCGACGACAACCAGGCCGCGATCGGCCCGTGGCGGATGGCGTTGGATCCCGAGGCCACGCACCTCTTCAAGATGCTCGGTTCGCAGCAGGCGATCGTGAAGTACGACGCCTTCGGCATCCCGACCGAGATCCAGCGCGAGTCGGGCAACGGCGTGACGAAGACGGCGCTCCTCGAGTCGAAGGTCGTGGACGGCCGCGGGCTGCCCATGCCGGCCGACAAGAAGGCGCTGATCCCGGCCAAGGGCTCCGCGCCCGCGGCCCCGAAGGACGCGCCCAAGCCGGCCAAGGATGCGCAGCCGGCGAAGGACGGCGCGGCGGCGCGGCCGGCCGAGGCCGGCGCGCCCGGGCCCAAGTGACCGCACGCCGCGCGCGACCGCACCGATGAGCACGCCCGAGGGATCCGCGCGCCGCTTCGTGAGCGACGTGAACCGCGACGTGCCCGTCGCGCGGCCGGAGGAGTTCCGTCCGCTCGTGCTGGGCGCGCTCTCGGTGTGGCCGCCGGTGGTGCTCGCGCCCATGGCGGGCGTCACGAACTACCCGTTCCGCAGCCTGTGCCGCGAGTACGGCGCCGGCCTGTACGTGTCCGAGATGATCTCGTCGCGCGGCTACCTGCACGGCAACCGGCTCACGCGGCTGCTCGCGTCGAGCTCGCCCGACGAGGTGCCGCGCAGCGTGCAGATGTACGGCACGGTGCCGGCCGAGGTGGAGGAGATGGCGAAGAGCCTCGTCGACTCCGGCGTGCACCACCTCGACATGAACTTCGGCTGCCCCGTGCCGAAGGTGACGCGCTGCGGCGGGGGCAGCGCGATCCCGGTGAAGCCGCGGCTGCTCGCGGCGATCGTGCGCGCGGCGGTGCGCGGCGCGGGCGACGTGCCGCTCACGATCAAGGTGCGCAAGGGCGTCGACGAGAGCCTGATCACGTACCTCGACGCCGGTCGCGTGGCGCAGGAGGAGGGTGCCTCCGCGATCGGCCTGCACGCGCGCACGGCGCGCGAGCTCTACTCCGGGTTCGCCGATTGGGATGCGATCGGCGCGCTGAAGTCGTCCGTGTCGATCCCGGTGCTCGGCAACGGCGACATCTGGGAAGCCTGGGACGCGCTGCGCATGGCGCGCGCGACGGGCTGCGACGGCGTGATCGTCGGGCGCGGATGCCTGGGACGGCCGTGGCTCTTCGCCGAGCTCGCCGCGGCGTACGACGGACGCGAGCCCGCGGATCCGCCGAGCCTCGGCGGCGTGATCGAGGTCATGACGGACCACGCGCGGCGCCTGGCCGCGTTCTTCGGCGAGGAGCAGGGCATGCGCCAGATGCGCAAGTGGTGCGCCTGGTACACGAAGGGCTTCCGCGGATCGTCGGTGGTGCGCGAGTCGCTCGTGCGCGTGCGCACGATCGACGCGATGCTGGCCGCGGTCGCGTCGCTCGATCCGACGGAGCCGTTCCCGCTGCCCGCGCTGCGCGCCGTGCGCGGCAAGTCGGGCGCGCAGGAGCGCGTGATGCTGCCCGAGGGCTGGCTCGCCGACCGCGACGGCGAGGCGCCGCCGGACGAGAGCGCGCTCGACGGCGACGCCGGGGACTACGAGGCCTCGCTCTCCGGCGGCTGACGGGACCCGCGCTTCAGAGCGGGTGCACGAGCCACACGAGCCCGACCGCGAGGCTCGACGCGCACGCGACCGTCGCGACGTGCCGGCGGAGGCGCGGGCGGCTCTCGGGCGCGAGCCGGCCGATCCCCGCGGCGAACAGCGTGATCAGCGCCAGGGATCCGACGCCGTACCCGGAGAGGTAGAGGACGGGCATGAGCGTGCCCGGCAACGCCAGCGCCGGCAGCGTGCCGAACAGGTGCGAGAGCCCCGCGGCTCCGTGCACGAGGCCGAGACCGAACACGGATCGATCGCCCTCCGGTTCCGTCGCGTGCGCGTGCGGATCGCCCGGTCTCGGTGAGCGCAGGACGCGCCGCAGGCCGAGCGCGCCGACGAGGCACAGGAGCACGCCGACGATGCGCTCGCTCCAGGCCGACAGGCTCTCCTCGACGCCGGGCACGTGCGCGCGCAACGCCAGCGCGATCGCCGCGGCCGCGCCCGCGCCCGCCGCGTGGCCGATGCCCCACGCCGCGCCCGTGCGCCAGGCCGCGCGGCCGCGCCGGGCCGCGAACGGCGCGAC
>JBGAOR010000064.1:0-25926 GCA_044221705.1 Planctomycetota bacterium | reverse complement strand
CGTTCCGATGGAACGCGGCGCGCTCGCTTCCCGGGTGGGCCCCGCACGTTTTCGGCGGACCAGCGCGCCGCACCGCTCGGGACTGCCGGCGATCGCGGTCGCGCGCGGGCGCGTCGCGTACACTCCGCGCCCGATGCCTGCCTCGACCTCGCTCCCGATCGTGGCGCTGACCTGCGGCGATCCCGCGGGCATCGGGCCCGAGATCGCGATCGCCGCTCTCGCGGATCTCGAGGTCGCGCGGACCGCGCGGCTCGTCCTGCTCGGCCCCGCGTCGCTGAGGCCGGCGTCGGTGCCGTCCATCGCGCCGGTCGGTCCGTTCCCCGAGCGGGGTCACGCCTGGATCGAGACCGCGACGTTCGGAACCTGGCAACTCGGTCGCGTCCAAGAGTCGGCCGGGCGCGCGGCGCTCGCCGCACTGCGCGCCGGGCACGAGCTCGCGCTCGAACGGCGCGTCGACGCGCTCGTCACCGGCCCCGTCAGCAAGGAAGCCCTGCACCTCGGCGGCGAGCAGGTCGAGGGCCAGACCGAACTCCTCGGTCGCTGGTGCGGTGCGACGCGCTTCGAGATGCTCGCGATCGCGGGCTCGCTGCGCGTCCTGCTCCTCACGCGCCACATGCCGCTCGCGCGGGCGATCTCCCTCGTGACCACGGAGCGCGTCCTGGACCGGCTGCGCCTGCTCGAGGAAGGCCTGCGCCGCTTCGGCACCGACCGTCCGCGTCTCGCGCTCGCGGGTCTGAACCCGCACGCCGGGGAGAACGGGCTCCTGGGTAGCGAGGAGGACGACGTGCTGCGTCCCGCCGTGGCGACCGCGCGCGCCGAGGGCATCGACGTGGACGGCCCGGTCTCGCCCGACTCCGTCTTCTTGCAGGGCTCGCGCGGGCGGTACGACGGGATCCTGGCGCTGTACCACGACCAGGCGTTCATTCCGATCAAGCTGCTGTCGGCCGACGGGGGCGTCACCGTGATCCTGGGGCTGCCCTACCTGCGCGTGAGCCCGGTCCACGGCACGGCGTTCGACCTGGCCGGCAAGGGGCTGGCGAGCCCCGCGAACCTGATCGCGGCGCTGCGCCAGGCTGCGGCGTGGGGCGGACTTCGGCGGACGGCCCCGAGCGGCCGATGAGGAGGATCCACCGCGTCCTCAACCTCCACCGTACGTGAGGTTCGCGGGTAGACTGGCCCGGCTTCCCGGCCCGCCGCACCTCGACACTCGCACCTGAGACACCTCCGCATGATCGGGCGCAAACGGAAGATCGTGCTCTACCAGCCCCAGCAGGTGGACGAGAGCCTGGGGCTGCCTTCGAGCAAGGACATGCTGCCGCTCGAGATGCTGACCATCTCGGCCTGGCCGCTCCACGACGGCTACGACGTCGTGATCGTCGACGGCAGCCTGTACACGGCCGAGGAAGCGCACCGCCGCGTCGTGGAGGCTTGCGAAGGCGCGCTGCTGTACGCGACCACCGGGATCCTCGGGTACATGGTCACCGACGGCCTGGCCTGCTCGAAGAAGGTCAAGGCGCGCTTCCCGACGCTGCCCATGTTCATCGGCGGCTGGTTCGCGAGCGTGCGCCCCGATCTGCAGCTCGGCAGCGGACTCTACGACGCCGTCGTGTGCGGTCAGGGCGAGTTGACCTTCCGCGACCTCGTCCAGGCCGTGGACGCGGGCGAGAAGCTCGACGGGATCCCCGGGCTCGCGCTGTGGCGCGACGGCCAGGTCGTCAAGACGGAACGGCGCGGAGCGGTCGGCTGGGATCAGCTGCTCGACTGTCCGTGGCACCTGATCGACATCGAGCCCTACCGCGTTGCCCAACTGCGCGCGAACTCGCACAAGGACGTGCTGCGCATGCCCACGCCGCCGGCGATGGGCGACCGCAAGCCGTACTTCGGCATCACGTACTTCTCGAGCTACGGCTGTCCGGAGCCGTGCACGTTCTGCTGTTCGCCGATCGTCACCGACCGGCGCTGGAAGGCGATCCCCGCGGACCGGATGCTCGACGACCTGCAGGGCCTGCACGAGCGCTGGGGCTTCGACGTCGTGCGCTTCCACGACGCGAACTTCGGCGTGCTGCGCAAGCGCTTCAAGGACTTCGCCAAGGGCAAGGTCGAGCGCAAACTGCCCTTCTGGTGGAACGCGTTCATCGAGACGCACACGATCCTCGAGGCCAAGAAGAAGGACCCCGAGGCGCTCGATCTGCTGGCGGAATCCGGCATGTACATCGCCGAGATCGGCGCCGAAGCCGGCACCGACGAGATGATGGCCAAGATCGGGAAGCCGATCCACGGCGACGACAACGTCGACGCCGCGATCGAGATGGACAAGCGCGGCATCTGCGCGTCCGTCACGTACATCATCGGATACCCGGGCGAGGAGCGCGCCTCGATGCTGGCCACGATCGACCAGTGCCGGCGCCTGCACGTCGCGGCGCCGCTCGCGCGTCCCACGGTGTGGCCCTACCGCCCGATCCCCGGCACGGCGATGTGGGACCAGGCGATCGGACTCGGCTACCAGCCTCCGCAGAAGCTCGAGGAATGGGGCTCGATCGGCGAGTACCACCTCGAGGAGACGTGGCCGGGCAAGATCCCGCCCGAGGTCGCGCTGGCGCGCAAGATGTACCAGCACTACGTGACGCTCGATTACGGTCTGGCGCGCGGCAAGCGCGGCTTCTGGGAGAAGCGCGCGCAGCGCCGTCTCGCGCGCGGCGAGCTGACCGGCGGGTTCCCGAGCGGGCTGTGGGAAGCGCGCGCGTTCGACCTCTACAACCGCGTCGAGAAGAAGCTCTTCCCGCGGCAGGAAGTGTCGCGCTCGTGGGTCGATCCGGGCCACAAGACGGGCACCGCCTCGAACGCCGCCAGCAAGAGCCGCGAGGCGATGACCGAGACGACGGCCGGCTGAACGCGCGCGGTCTCGGACAAGAAACGTCGGCCCCCGATCCGCCCGCGCGGACCGGGGGCCGATCGTTTCGGCCGGACGGTTCAGCGCGCGTCGAGCAGCCGGAACACGCGGTAGAAATCCGTGGGCGCGCCGTTCGACTGGCGGATCGTGTCGGGACTGCGCGCGACGAGCTCGTAGCCGGGGATCGATCGCAGGGCCGCCTCGTCCTGCGCGAGCAGCGCCGCGGCCGCCGTGCCGGGCAGCGGCTCGAACGAGTCCGCGGGCAGGCCCGCGGACCAATGCGCCAGGTACTGCAGCGTGAAGCGGTCGACGACGAGCCAGCGTGCGCGGTAGCGGTCGACCAGCAGGGCGCGGAACTCCGCCGGCGAGCGGTGATGGAACGCGTCGAGGAACTCCGCCGCCCGGCGCCGCGGTTCCGCCGCCTCCCATTTGGGCGAGAAGCAGATCGGGTTCCCGCTGTGCGCCAGGATCGCGGTCGAGCTCATGAAGTCCGCCGCGACCGCGTCGCCGCGCGGCACGACGCGCTCGACGGCGTCGACCATCCAGCGGATCTCGGCCTGACGCTGGACGGGCGCGTGGTACCAGGGGTTCGCGTAGTGCGCGGCCCACGAGGCGGCGAGCGCCAGCTGGACGAGCGCGATCCCCGCCAGCACCCACGCGCCGGCGCGCACGCGGCTCGCCGCCCACCCGGCGAGCGGGGGCGCGAGCAAGGCCGGCAGGACCAGCGCGCGCTCCGCGAACCACGCGCCGCCGAGGGCCAGGGCGAAGAGCGCCGCGAGTGCGAGGACTGCCGGCCGCGACGCGCGCTCCCTCGCGCTCCAGGCCCACACCGCAGCCGCGAGACCGAGCGCTCCCGCCAGGGACAAGGCCTGCGCCGCGCGCGCGAGCGTCGGCGTGTCGAACGGGCCCTGCCAGAGGACGCGCACGTGGGGTCCGAGCCCGATCGCGGTCGGCGGTCGGATGCCGAGGTGCTCGACCTTGGCCGCGAGCAGCGCGAACACGTGGCCGTACGCCGGACCCGCGCCGCCGAGCCACGCGCCGAGCGCCACGATCGCGGCCGTCGTGCCGAGGCCGAGCGCGCGCGCCCAGCGTGGTTCGCGTGCCCTCGCGGCGAGCCACAGCCCGGCGGCGACGGCGACGGGGAACGAGAACACGGCTCCGACCTCGCGCAGGAACGGCACGGCCAACGCCGTGAGCGCCAGCACGAGGGGCATCGCCGCGCCGCCACGCGGCGCGAGCGGACTGCGGCCGGTCCACGCGAGCCAGCCCAGCGCCACGGCGGCTTCGAGCGCGAAGAAGAAGCCGGCGGCGTGCCACGTCGCGAGCGCCGCACCGGCCGCGATCGCGGCGAGCACGAGCGAACCCGGGGTCCGAACGCGGGCCGCGCGCGCGGCGAGCCCGAGGTGCAGCACGAAGAGCGGCCAGAAGAAGTCCTCGTCGACCAGCACGAAGCCGATCGAGCGGTGGAACGCCGGCGTCGCGGCCGCGAGCAGCGCGGCGAGGAGAGCGATCGACGATGACCGCGCGATCTCGCGCGCGAGCAGGTACACGCCGAACAGCGCACTGCCCATCGCGACGGCCGAGACCCAGGACGCCGTGACGTGCAAAGGCGTGTCGCCAGCCAGGAACCGCTGGGTCCACGCGACGACGAGCAGCGGCCCCAGCGGGAACCGCGCTGCGACGTCGATCGTGTCCGGGTACTCGAGCGTCGTGTCGCGCGCGAAGTCCGCCGGGATGCACCCGCCCGCTTCGACCATGCGGTCGGCCAGGTGGTAGAGCAGCGCCGGATCGCTCTTCAGCAGCCCGTCCGGATTCCGCGCGTCGAATTCGTGATCGGCCAGCGCGACGTGCATGCGCGCCGCCGCAGTCGCGAGGACCAGCGCGAAGAGCAGCACCGCGGCCAGGATCCGCGCGCGCCGAGTCTCGGGGATCGCCGCCGCCCGCGCTGGATCCGATTCGCGTCCGGCGGTCATCGCGCCGGATTCTCAAGCGCCCCCGGGGGCCGGTCAACGCGCTCGCCGCGTCAGTTGCAGAACGTCGCGCCGAGCCCGTCGGAGAGGTTGAAGCCCGCGCCGCCCGCGGCCGGGTTCCTGTACCAGCACTGGAAGTAGCGCGTCGCGCCGGGCGTGATGTTCCCCGCCGCCGGCGCCGTGGTCAGGTCCACGGTCCGAGTCGTCGTCCCCGCGCCCGTGGCCGGGATCGGCGGGTTCAGCCGGACCACGGCCCCCGTCACGCAGCGGAAGCCGTTCCCGAAGACCGACTGCGTCTGCTGGGGGCCGAAGAAGAAGAGGTGCGACGTGTTCGGCGGGAGCTGCGAGCACGTGAGCGTGAAGTTGTTCGCGCTGACCGACAGCGAGCCGCTCCAGCCGATCACGGCTCCGACGCCGGTCGAGTTCGGCGCCCCGACGCAGTAGTTGGCCGACGAACTCGTGCAGGGCGGGTCGTACACGACGCGCAGCCGCGGCCGGACCGACGTGTCGGAGTTCTGGCGCGAGTCGAAGCGCTTCGCCGTCGGCGTGTCGAGCTCGTTCTCGTTCTGCAGCAGCCAGCCGAAGTTCGCCGTCGGCGTGTCCAGCATCGCCTGCACGTCGGCCACGAGCCCGGCGGTGTTCCACTTGTAGATCCCGGGCTGGTCGATGGACCGCGTCGCGCTGACGACCGGATCGAAGTCGCCGCCCGGCGTCGTCCAGGAAACGCTCGGGTAGAAACGCCGCGTCCACGTGGCGTCGTTCGTGGTCGCTCCGGTGCCGGAGCCCTCGCCGCTCCCCGCGTTCGACGTGCCCTCGCCCCAGTCGGCCAACACGCGGTGCAGGCGCACCTCGCGCGGGCCGGAGTTCGTCCGCGACATGGAGAGGTTGAGCTCCACCTCCGTGATCGTCGAGCCGGCCGGGATCCCGGCCGCGATGTCGAAGCGCAACAGCGCGCGCCGCACCTGGCTCATCCCGTTCGTGCCGACGTGGAAGTACGAGCCGGCGCCGTTGCTCTCGCTCCCCGATTCGGCGTACATCGCGTTGTCGCGGTCCGCGCTCAGGAACACTTCGTTGGCGCCGGCCGATCCGGTCAGAGCGAACAGCGGGGCGGCGACGAGGAGGGTCTGGATCGAGTTCATGGGCGGTGGCGGGGGATGCGAGTCTCCAACGTAGTCTGACACGGATCGCGCGCGCCGGATCCAGCCAACCTCCGATCCCGTTCCTACGTACGCGGGCCGGGACCACGGGCCACTCCGCGCGGTCCGGTCCTCGGCCTTCGACGCGTCCAGGCGCGTGCCATACTCCCGACATGTTGCAGAACGTCGCCGCGGCCATCGCCCTGATCCTCGGAGTCCTCGCTCTCGACACGCGCGCGACGGCGCAGGTCGCCCGTCCGGAAGCCCCGGCGCCCGCCATCCGGCTCGACGGCACCGAGGTCACCCTGGACGCCTTCGCGCACTGGCTGGTGCGCAACATCGGCGAGCGTCAGGCGCGGGTGTTCGGCAAGGAGTACTGGGGCGTCGAGCGCGAGGCCCGAGCCCTGGGCGTCGACGTGACCGAGGAGGAGTGCGCGCGGCGCGTCGAAGCGGACATCCAGGAGCGCATCGAGAAGGCCTTCCTGGGCAAGCGCAGCGAGTGGCTCGCCGAGCTCCAGCGCACGCGCCGCACCGAGAGCGGCGTCCGCCTGGAGCGCGAGATCGAGCTCCGCCCGCACGCGCTGGCGGAGAAGATCGTGTCGCTCGACCGCGTCGTCCCGGAACACAAGATCGTGCGCGACTGGGAGTTCCAGTGCGGGCGCAACGGCCGGCGCTACGACCTCTCGATGACGAAGGTGCTCGTCGTCGTGCCCTCGGGCGAGAGACAGTCGCGCGACGAATGGAAGGCCGGCCGCGAAAAGGCGATGGCGGAGGGCGAGGCCAAGGCGCGCGCGATCCGGGCGCGGATCCAGGCCGGCGAGGATTTCGGCCGGGTCGCGCGCGAGACCAGCGACGACCCGGAGACGCGTGACGGCCGCGGCGTGCCGCCGAACGGGTTCACGCACTTCGGCTGGCCCTCGAGCTTCCTCGACGCGCTCGACAAGCTCGACGTCGGCGCGGTGTCCGAGCCCCTCTTCGCGCGCGGCGGCTGGTGGATCGTGCGCGTGAACGGCGTGCACGTGACCCCGCTGGAGTCCGTGCACGACGACCTGCGCGCGCGCCTGGAACGGAAGGGGCCCGAGCCGGACGAGGTCGCCGCGGTGCTCGAGCGCATCCGCGACGCGACGACCGTCCGCATCCTGCCCGCGATGTACGAGGAGGGCGGCGACCCCGAGCTCGAGGGGCCGAACCAGCCCGTGCTCGAGGTCGACGGCGAGCCCGTCGCGCGCAAGACGTTCGCGCGCTGGCTCGTCGCGATCCAGGGCGAGTCGATGATGCAGCGCTTCGTCGAGGACTTCGCCATCGAGCGCGCCGCGCGCGAGGCCGGCATCACGGTCACGAAGGACGAGGTCGACGCGCGCACGCGCCAGTCCCTGGCCTACCGGATCCAGGAAGGGCACAAGGGCAGCCGCGAGTCGTGGCTGACGTTCCTGTCCCTGAACGGCCGCACCGAGGAGTCCTACGCGCGCACGCTGGCCGAGCGCACGCGCACGGACCTCCTGGCCGAGAAGCTCTACCTGCGCGACCGCAAGGTGACGCCCGACCAGGTGAAGCAGCGCTTCCTGGGCGAATACGGGCCGGACGGCGAGCGCATCGAGGCGCGCTGGATCGTGCTCGTGAACAAGCTCGACTCGGTCGACCCGAAGTGGACGCGGGACGATCTCACCAAGGCGCTGATGGCGGCGTCGGAACGCGGTCGCGTGCGCGCCGCGGACATCGTGAAGCGTGCGCGCGCCGGCGAGGACTTCGCGACGCTGGCGCGCGAACTGAGCGACGACGAGCCCACGCGCGCTGCCGGCGGGAGGATCGAGGGTCGCTTCCGCCCCGACGCGTTCCCCGACGGGTTCGGGCCCGTCGTCTCCCGGCTCGCGGTCGGCGAAGTCGCCGACCCGCTCGACTACGGCAATGCCTGGGCGATCTTCCAGGTCATCGGCCGGCGCAAGGTGACCTTCCCCGACGTCGAGAAGGAGCTGACGGAAGAGCTGGCGACGATGCGGCCGAGCGACCTGCAGGTGAACTCGCACCGCAACTTCCTGGCGCAGAAGGTGAAGGTCGAGCTCCTGCCGGGCCTGACGCCGCGCTGACCGTTCACCGCGGCGTCAGCAGTTCCAGCAGTCGTTCCGCGTCGGAGTCCACGCGCAGCCGGGCGCGATCCGCCGGACGCACGAACCCCTCGTCGCGCGCGCGATCGAGGAACGCGAGCATGGGCGCGTAGTAGCCCTCGACGTCGAGCAGGCCCACCGGCTTGGCGTGGAAGCCGAGCTGCGCCCAGGTGAGGATCTCGAAGAGCTCGTCGAGCGTCCCCATCCCGCCCGGCAGCGCGATGAACGCGTCCGAGAGGTCGGCCATGAGCGCCTTGCGCTCGTGCATCGTGCGCACGACGTGCATCTCGCTGGCGCGCGCGTGGCTGAGCTCCCGCTCCGCGAGCGCGCCGGGGATCACGCCGATCGCTCGCCCGCCGGCGTCCAGCACCGCGTCGGCCACGACGCCCATCAACCCGACGTTGCCTCCGCCCCACACCAGCTCGACGCGGCGCCGCGCGAGCAGCGTGCCCAGCGCGCGCGCCGCGGCGGCGTAGGACGGACGCGCGCCGGGCGACGAACCGCAGAAGACGCAGACGCGCGCCGGCCGATCCGATCCGGCGCGGATCACTTCGGGGTCGGGCTCGAGCCCGGATCTTCCGTCAGGAGCAGCTCGATCGTCGCGTCCTGCAGGTTCGCCGGGTTGTCGTGCCAACGCACGCGCCCCAGCCGGTCGAGGAGCACGACGTCGGGGATCTTCTGGCCGCGGTAGGCGGCCGACATGCCGCCGTTGTCCTGCATGACGGGGAAGTGGATCCCGTTCGGGCCGAGGAAGTCGCGCACGGACTCGAGGGTCTGGCCCTTGCTGTGGTCGACGATCCCGATCACGCGCACGCCCATCGGCTCGAAGCGTTTCTGCAGGTCGAGCAGGAAAGGCCGGGCCTTCTCGCAGTTCTCGCACCAGGTCGCGAAGAAGTAGAGCACGACGACGTCGCCGCGCAGGTTGGCGAGCTTCTGCGCGTCGCCCTGGGGCCAGGCCTCGGCCACGAGCTCCGGCGCCGGCTTCTCGAATTGGTCCATCATCGCCAGGTAGCGCTTGGACGACTCGAGGTCCTCGCCCTTCGGGAAGTCGCGGACGTAGCGCGTCAGGTCGGCGCGCGCGTCCGCCGTCTTCAGCATGTGACGGCGCACGGCGGCGCGACGCTCGATCGACTTGGGCAGGTACTTGGGGTCCGTCGCGTAGCGCTCGATGGCCGCGCCGTATTCGCGCTCCGCGCCGGCCAGGTCGCCGGCGAACATCGCGACGGTCCCGCGCATGTATTGCGCGCGGCCGGCCACGGCGGATGTGCCGTACTCCTTCACGACGGTCTCGAAGCGCGCGGCGGCGCGACCGAACGCCTGCTGCGAATCCTGGTTGTTCTGTTGCAGCTTCTGTCGTGCCCGGCCCGTCGAGAACCAGCACACGCCCTCTTCCACGATCGCCTCGATCCCGCGCGGCGTGCCCGGGTAGTCGCGCGCGTAGGCCGCGAACGCCGAGCCGGCCTTCTCGTAGTCGGCCTTCTTCTTCAGCTCGTGCGCCGCGTCCCACGCGGCGTCGGCGGGCGACTTCGCGACGGCCGGAGCGGGCGCGGGCGCCGGAGCGGGCGCGGGATCCTGGGCGTGGAGGAGGGTCGCGGCGGCGCACAGCGCGGGGAGGAATAGCATGGCGGGTCCTACGCGTCGGAAAACGATCCGACTACTGTACCGCGCTGGCCCCGCACCCGCCGCCCATCGCCCCATGCGCACCTCACGTACAGCCTTCCTCGTCCTGCTCGCCGCCCTGACCGGGGGAGCCTGCTTCATGAGCCGCGATCCGGGCGAGGTCTCGCTGCGCGCGGAGGTGCAGCGCTACCTGGATCGCTACGGGCCGGAGTACCAGCGGCTCACGATCGCCGCGCAGGAGGCGCAGTGGGCCGCGCAGACGAAGATCGTCGCCGGCGACGACAGCGCCGGCGCGCGCGTCCGCGCCGCGGAAGGCGCGCTGGCCGAGTTCACCGGCGGCACGGAGAACATCGAGCTCCCGCGCGCTTACCTGCGCCGCGGTCGCGAGCTCACGCCGCTCCAGGTGCGCGAGCTCGAGGCGATCCTGCGCAAGGCCGGCGGCAACCCGCAGACGGCGCGCACGCTCGTGGAGCAGCGCATCGCGGCCGAGGCGAAGCAGACCGAGCAGCTCTACGGCTTCCAGTACCAGCTGGACGGCCAGCCGACGACGACGACGGACCTCGACGCGATCCTGCGCACCGAGAAGGACCCGGCGAAACGGCTCGCGGCCTGGGAGGCGTCGAAGGCGATCGGACCCACCCTGCGCGACGGACTCGTGACGCTGCGCAACCTGCGCAACGAGGTCGTGCGCGCGCTCGGTTACGCCGACTACTTTGCGTACATGTCCAGCGAGTACGGGATGTCTCCCGGCCAGCTCGCGCAGCAGATGTACGAGATCCAGCGCGATCTGCGTCCGCTCTACCAGGAGCTGCACACCTGGGCGCGCTACGAACTCGCGGCTCGCTACGGCGCGCCGGTCCCGGACATGCTGCCCGCGCACTGGCTGCCCGATCGATGGGGGCAGGAGTGGTCCGCGCTCGCCCCGGTCGAGGGCCTCGACCTCGACGGCGCGCTGAAGGACAAGTCCCCGCAGTGGCTCGTCGAACAGGGCGACCGGTTCTACCAGAGCCTCGGTTTCGAGCCGCTGCCGCCGACGTTCTGGGAGCGTTCGTCGCTCCTGCCCGTTCCCGCCGATGCGGGCTACTCGAAGAACAACCACGCATCGGCCTGGCACGTGGACCTCGACCGCGACGTCCGCTGCCTGATGAGCGTCGTGCCGACGGGCGAGTACTACGAGACGATCCACCACGAGCTCGGGCACATCCAGTACTACCTCCAGTACTCGACGCCGCAGGTGCCGTACCTCCTGCGCGAGGGCTCGTCGCGCGCCTGCCACGAGGCGTTCGGATCGATGCTCGGCCTCGCGGCCATGCAGCCGCGCTTCGTGAAGGCCGTGGGCCTCGACGTCGGGAGCGCGCGGCCGGACCCGATGCGGCTCCTCCTCAAGGAAGCCCTGACCTACGTCGTGTTCCTGCCCTGGTCCGCCGGCGTGATGTTCGATTGGGAGCGCGAGATCTACACGCAGAGCCTGCCCGCCGACCGCTGGAACCAGCGCTGGTGGCAGCTCGTCGCGAAGTACCAGGGCATCGCTCCGCCGAGCGTGCGCGACGAGCGCTGGTGCGACCCGGCCACGAAGACGCACGTGAACGACGATCCGGCGGCGTACTACGACTACGCGCTCTCGTACGTCCTCTTGTTCCAGCTGCACGACCACATCGCGCACAACATCCTGCGCGAGGACCCGCACGACACGAACTACTACGGGCGGCGCGACGTGGGGGACTTCCTGCGCTCGCTGATGAAGCCGGGCGCGACGATCGACTGGATCGAGCTCTTGCGCGAGAAGACCGGCTCGCCGCTCTCCGCGCGCCCGATGGTCGACTACTTCGAGCCGCTGCGGCGCTGGCTCGTCGAGGCGAACAAGGGGCGGACGAGCACGCTGCCGCCGCTGTAGCCGTACGGAGCCTGGCTCCGTATAGAGCGAGAGCACGAAGCGCGGCCTCGTGCTCTCGCAAAGGAGCCCGGCATGGGCCCGGACGAACCGGGACCCGGGCACGCGGTGCAACGGCCTAGACCAGTGCACTCCCCATCGCGCGCCATGAGCCGGGATGAGCGTGGCGTCTGCCCGTCCCCACGGACAGCCGAACGCTTCTCCTCCAACGAGCACCGAGCGACCCCGTCCCCACGGAGCGACCGGTGCATCTCCCCTTCGGAAAGCGCAGAGGCGGGGTCCCCGTCCCGCACATCCGCGCCGCCCCCGCACCCCGAGGGTGCGAGGAGCTCTCTCTGCCTCTGCCATTCGCCGCCGGGCCCGCGAGCCTGGCCGTCGGCCCTCGCGCGTCCACGCTCGACCGAGCGCGCTCACGCGAGTGGAAGGGGCGAACGCCGCGTCCCTCGTTCCCATGCGCGTCGAAGGCCCCTCCGCGGACGAGCGGACTCTCCCCGCACGCTCTCCGCACCTTCGTCGTCGTCATGTCCCCGTCGTTCTTCATCGCGGCGTTCACCGTGGAACTGCGCGCCGACCCGACGGGGTCGAGGGTCCGTCGCGCCGCCGGCTAGAGCCCGGCAGCGCGACGGGGCAAGGGAGGGAGAAGAAACACCCCCGATCCCAGACCTCGAATCCCGAAAGGCGGAACGAGTTCCGTCTGCCCCTCGGATGACGTCCGTGGAATCGGAGCGACGACTTCGGCGGCCCAGCCAGCCGCTCGCGTTTTCCGCGAGACGGCCCCGTGACTTTGCGGCCCGGCCTCTCGACCGGTGTGCCCTTATCGTGTCATCGTTCGGAGCGAGGGAGAGTACACAGGAAGTCGCATTCGGGCCAACCGGACGAGCGATTTATCGCGGGATCTCGGGCGAATTCACGGACCGGCTACAAGCGTGAACGAAGCCCCACGCGCGACCGGAAAGCGCTTCGCTACTGGACGACGAAGTCGGCGGTCCGCACGAGCTGCGCGGAACCTTCTTCCGCACCGGGCGAGTGGATCGTCTCGAGCAGGACGTGCAGCGCGTCGGGGAACGCGCGCAGGAACATGTTGGCGTTGCCGGGTTCGTTCTCGAAGCTGGCGACGACCTCGCCGTGGTACGAGCGCACGTCGAGCACGGCCTCCTGCTTGAACGTGCTGTCGTTCATCTCGAACGAGGGCTTCAGGTGCAGGACGCAGCGGCCGCGCCAGAACGGAAATCCGTTCTCGCGCAAGCTGCGCACCGTCCCGATCTCCATCCCGCCGACGTGGCGGCCGGTCAGGTAGTAGATCAGCGCCCCGCGCGCGTGGCAGGCGTGGACGAAGGCCGCGGCGCCGGGCACCGGCGTGTCGTGCGCCAGGTACTCGTCGCGGAAGAAGCGGTCGAACCAGAAGCCCTTGAGGCGCGCCAGGACCTCCGACTCCGTGAACCCGAAGCGACGCAGGTCCTCGTGCACGTTCCAGCCCATGTCGTCGAGCCCGATGCGCTCGGCGACGTCCGCGAGGTGCGGGTGCGTGCCGGCGTTCTCGACGACGAACTCGCGCAGGATCGCCAGGTTGCGCGGCGCGGTCGAGAACAGCGTCGAGTCGAGGTCGAAGACCAGGATCGGCAGCCGGTCTCGCGCCAGCGCCGCATCGATGCGGGGGAAGATCTCGCGCAGTCGGGGGGAGCCCATGGACGACGAACTTAGCGGGGGATTCGCCCGCCGCCAGCGCGGGCTGATAGCCTGCGCGGCGAACCGGCCTCGAGCTCCCCCGCATGACCCTGCCCACCTGGATCGAGAAGGCGCTCCCGATCCTCCTGCTCCTCGTCGCGGTCGCGCTCGTGATCGCGCGGCTGCCCAAGGTCGATCTGGGCCACGACGGCCGGCTCAAGCGGCGCCGGCGCTGGAATTGGGTCGTCCTGGGCCTGACGTACTCGATCCTCTACTTCGGCCGCTACAACCTCTCGGCGATCGCGGGCGAGCTCGACAAGGCCGGCTACCTCTCGCGGCGTCAGTTCAACGAGATCGACGCCGTGGGCCTGGCCGTCTACGGCGTCGCGTTCCTGCTCAACGGGCCGCTGACCGACCGCTGGGGCGGGCGGACGACGATCCTCCTCGCCGCGGGCGGATCCGCGGTGATGAACGCCGGGATGGCGTTCGCGATGGCGTACCACGCGAACGGCGAGCGCAGCGACGGCGGCGACGCGGCGCTGCGGACGGCGCTCCTGTGGCTCAACGCCGCGAACATGTACTTCCAGTCGTTCGGCGCCGTGTCGATCGTCAAGGTGAACGCGCACTGGTTCCATGTGCGCGAGCGCGGAGTCTTGGGCGGCCTGTTCGGCATCCTGATCTCGCTCGGCCTCTACTTCAGCTACGACTGGTCGCTGATGCTCGCGCGGGGCGTCGACGTCATCGCACCGTTCTGGGTGCCGGCCGTCGTGCTCGGGATCATGTTCGTCGCCTCTTACCTGGTCGTGCGCGATTCGCCGTCCCACGCAGGACTCGCCGACTTCGACACGGGGGACGCGACGAGCGGCCAGCTGCACCCGGACCCGCTGGTCAAGGTGGTCCGCAAGCTGATGTCGCAGCCGGTCGTCTGGATCCTGGTCGCGATCGAGTTCTGCTCGGGATTCCTGCGCCAATCGGCGATGAAGCAGTTCCGCCCGTACGCCGTCGCGCTCGAGCAGGGCGGGACGTTCGTCTACGACAACTGGGGGATGCTCCTGTGCATCGCCGGGATCCTGGGCGGCGTCTTCGCCGGCACGATCAGCGACCACGTGTTCGGATCGCGGCGCGGGCCGGTGGCGTCGATCCTGTACGCAGGTCTCCTGCTGGGCTCGATCGGCTGCTGGCTGATGCTCGGCACGGTCGGCGTCGGCTGGTCCATCGTGTTCATGTCCCTGTGCGTGATCGGCGTGCACGGGATGCTCTCGGGCACGGCGTCCGCGGACTTCGGCGGCTCGAAGAACGCCGGGGTCGTCACGGGCGTGATCGACGGGTTCGTGTACCTGGGCGGCTCGCTGCAGTCGGCGGTGTTCGCCGCATCGCTGCCGACGGGCGACGCGCAGAAGGTCGCCGCGAACTGGGTCGCGTGGCCGTTGTGGATGACGGCGGTCGCGGTGGTCGGCCTCGTGCTGTGCACGCGCGTGTGGAACGCGCGGCCGAGAGCGGGCGGCGGGCACTGACGCGCGCACGCCGTGCTCGCGGGCGATCGAGCCGACCGAGTCAGATCGCCTTGCGCGCCGCCGCGTGCACCGCCAGTACGCCGTCGAGCACGCGCTCGAACTCGTCGAGCTTCACCATGTTCGGACCGTCGCTCGGGCTCTGGTCCGGGTTCGGGTGGACCTCGAAGAAGACGCCGTCCACGTTCCCCGTCGCGACGGCCGCGCGCGCGAGCGCGGGCACCTTCTTGCGGTCGCCGCCGGTGCGATCGCCCAGCGCTCCCGGTTCCTGCACCGAGTGCGTCGCGTCGAACACGACCGGCTTGCCGGTCGCCGACAGGTGCTCGAACCCCGTCATGTCGACGACGAGCCGCCCGTAGCCGAACGTCACGCCGCGTTCGCACACCATCACGTTCGGGTTCCCCGCGTCGACGACCTTCTTGACGACGTTCTTCATGTCCCAGGGCGCGAGGAACTGGCCCTTCTTCACGTGCAGCGCCTTCCTCGTCTTCGCGGCGGCGAGCAAGAGGTCCGTCTGGCGGCAGAGGAACGCCGGGATTTGCAGCACGTCGACGAACTCGGCCGCAGGGGCGCACTGGTCGGGCAGGTGGACGTCGGTGATCGTCGGGCAGCCGAATTGCGCGCGCACCTCGCCCAGCCACTCGATCGCGTCGAAGCCCGGGCCGCGGCCGGCCGACGCGCTCGAGCGGTTGGCCTTGTCGAAGCTGGCCTTGAAGACGAACTGCACGTTGCGCGGCTTGCAGATCTCGGTGACGCGGCCGGCGATCTCGTGCGTCAGCTCGCGCGATTCGAGCACGCACGGGCCGGCGATCAGGAACAGGTTCCCGCCGCCGAACTTGCGGCCGGCGATGTCGATGTTGGGGCGCGTGCTCGTGCTCATGATTGCGCTCAAGGTACCAGGATGCGGCACGGTTCGGCTTCGACGACGAGCTCGAACGGCGCGTGTCCCGCGGCGTCGCCGTCGATCTGCATGGGCACGGGACGGTCGCTCGCGACGCGGAAGCGGCGGCCCGCGATGCGGACGACTCCGCCGCCGGGGAAGCGCGCGAACAGGCCGCGCGCGGCGTGTCGCACGAGCCCGCGGCGCGACCGCGCGGGAAACAGGTAGGCCTCGAAGCGGCCGTCGTCGAGCGCGCGGTCGGCGGCGAGGCTCGGCCAGCCGGCGTAGTTCACGACGTTGGCGACGAGCACCATGCCGAAGGTGCCGGGCTGCACCTTGCCGTCGATCTCGATCGAGAGCTGCGGCGGCGCGTACCCGCTGAACTCGGCGAGCGCCGCGCGCGTCCACGTCCAGCGCGTGATCGGACCACGGCGGATGCGCTCGAGCGCGTGCACGACCATCGCGTCGTAGCCCGCGCTCACGCCCAGGAACGACAGGCGCTCGCCCACGCGTGCGAGGTCGATCGCCTGGGTGCGGCCCGCCGCGACCACGCGCGCGAGCGCCGCGGGATCGCGCGGCAGGGCGAGGTCGAGCGCGAGCACGTTCGCGGTGCCGAGCGCGAGCTGCGCGACGGGCACGCTGCGATCGCGCAGGCCCGCGATGACCTCGTTCAACGTCCCGTCGCCGCCGACGGAGACGATCGCGGTCACGTCGCGCTCGCAACTCGCCGAGCGCGCGCGCGCATCGCCGCGTCCGCGCGTCGCGAAGACCTCGACCTCGAGGCGCAGCGCGCGCAGCTCCTCGGCCAGCCGTTCCGCCGCGCGCGCGCCGCGGCCGCGGCCGGCGACGGGGTTGGCGATCACGAGCACCTTCCGCGCGGCCATGGAACGCGACAGGATCGTGCCTCGACCGCCGTCGAGTCCAGGGGTAGCTTGCGATCATGGCGCGAACCCTGTGTGTGCTGGGCGGGACGGGATTCCTCGGCGTGCACGTCGTGCGCGCGGCGGTCGCGGCGGGGTTCCGGGCCGTCGCGGTCGCGCGCGCGCCGTCCGCGCTGCCGCGCGAGGCGTTCGCGGGCGGTGCGCTCGTGCAGTTCGACGCAACCGACGCGGCGGCTATGTGGCGGCTCGTGGAGGGGCGCGCGCCGTTCGCGCTGGTGAACTGCGCGGCGATGGCGCGCCTCGACGACTGCGACGCCGATCCGGCGGGCGCGCGGCGCCTGAACACGGAGCTGCCCGGCGCGCTCGCGCGGCTGGCGCGCGAACGCGACCTGCGGCTGGTCCACCTCTCGACCGACCTCGTGTTCGGCGCGCGGACGGCGCGCGCGGGCGGCAACCGCGAGGACGACGAGACGGGCCCGACGTCCCGGTACGGTCGCACGAAGCTCGACGGGGAGCGCGCGGTGCTCGAAGCGGGCGGCCGCGCGGTCGTGGCGCGCCTGCCTCTCCTGTGCGGCGATTCGCTGGGCCGCGGACTGGGCGCCAGCGATTCCGTGCGCGCGACGGTCGCGCGCGGCGCGCGGCCGAGGCTGTACACCGACGAGTGGCGCACGCCGCTCGACGTCGAGGACGCCGCGCGCGCGCTCGTGGAGCTCGCGACCCTCGACGTCGCGGGCGTGCTGCACGTCGCCGGGCCGGCGCGGATGTCGCGGTACGAGCTGGGGCTGCGCGCGCTGCGTGCCGCCGGCCATGCGCGGGCCGAGGACCTGGCCGACCCGGCGCTGCGCGACGCGGCGCGCGAGATCCGGCCGGCGGACGCCTCGCTGGATGCTTCACGCGCGCGCGCGCTGCTCCGTACCGCGCTGCGCGAGCCGTTCGCCGGAGCCGACGGGGTTTGACTCCCGGGCCCGAGCCGGCGCGCCGAACCTGAGGCCTGGCTCAGGCGCCTGCATCGACCGGCGAGTTGCGGCGTTCGATCCCGCGCGCGAGGATCGGTGCATGCGCGCCTTCCTGTTCGCTCTCGCCGCGACGAGCTGCCTCGCCCTCGCCGGCTGCAAGGCCGAGTGCGTCGGCTGCCAGCCCCAGCTGGAGGCCGCGCCGGCGGCGACGTCGTACCGCTTCGAGGTCGAGATGTGGGAGATGCCGCTCGCGCGCGCGGCGGCGCTGTACCGCGCCGGCGATCCGATCTCGTCGAGCGTGGCGCTCTTCATCGACGAGAAGGGGCTGGGCAAGCCGTTGCGCGAACTGGCCGCGCGTGACCGCCTTGTCGTGCACGTCGATCGGCCCGCGTTCACGGTGCCGGCGGGGACGCGCGGGCTCGTGCCGCCGCGCGCCGCGGCCCGCGCGGGCGACGCGTCCTGGAGCGACGGCCTGCGCCTCGAGCTGGGCGCGACGCCCAACACCGGCTGGTCGCCGCACACGCTCGACTTCGCCTGCGTGTGGACCTCGCCGCAGGGCGAGCGGCTGGCCACGGCGCAGAGCACGACGCCGCTCGCGCCGGATCACGACGTGCTCGTGTGGTGCCTGCCGTCGCAGACGCTGGCGGATCTGCCCGAGCCGCGCACGGCGCGCGCGATCGTCGCGCTCGTGCGGCTCGTGCCGCAGTCCTGAGGGCGATTCTCCCGGCGGATCGCGGCCGATTCCGGGCGCGAAGCGCGCGCGTCCTTGACCGCTAGCGCGCGCACCGATGAAGTGGTCGGCCGACATGGACTCCACGACGCGATCCGCTGAGCTCTCGACCCGCTACACGCCGGCCGAATTCGAGAACGACGTCTACGAACGCTGGCTCGCGAGCGGGGGCTTCACGCCCTCCGCGAAGCCCGCGGCGGGGCGCAAGACGTTCACGATCATGATCCCGCCGCCGAACGTGACCGGCGTGCTGCACATGGGGCACGCGCTGAACGGCACGATCCAGGACGTGATCATCCGTCACAGGCGCATGCAGGGCTTCGACGCCTTGTGGCTGCCGGGCACGGACCACGCCGGTATCGCGACGCAGGCGGTCGTCGAGAAGAAGCTCTACGAGACGGAGAAGAAGACGCGCAACGACCTCGGACGCGAGGCGTTCCTGGCCAAGGTGTGGGCCTGGAAGGAGGAGCACGGCTCCTACATCCTCCAGCAGTACCGGCGCCTCGGTTCGTCGTGCGACTGGTCGCGCACGCGGTTCACGATGGAGCCGCACATGACGCGCGCGGTGCGCGAGAGCTTCGTGCGCCTCTTCGAGAAGGGCCTCGTCTACCGCGGCGCGCGGCTCGTGAACTGGGACTGCGTGCTGCAGACCGCCGTCAGCGACGACGAGATCGAGTACGTCCCGAAGAAGGACAAGCTCTACCCGCTGCGCTACCCCGTGAAGGGCCGCGACGGCGAGTTCGTCACCGTCGCGACCACGCGGCCGGAGACGATGCTGGGCGACACGGGCGTCGCGGTGAACCCGAACGACACGCGTTACGCGCACCTGAAGGGCGCGCTGCTCGTGCTGCCGATCGTCGGGCGTGAGATCCCGATCGTCTTCGACGAGAAGGTCGAGATGGACTTCGGCACCGGCGCCGTGAAGGTCACGCCGGGCCACGATCCGGCCGACTACGAGCGCGGACAACGCTTCAAGCTGCCGATCGTGAACCTCTACGAGAAGGACGGCACGCTCAACGCGAACGGCGGCCCGTTCGCCGGGCTGTCGCGCGAGAAGGCGCGCGACGCGGTCGTGAAGAAGCTCGACGAGCTGGGCCTCCTGGGCAAGGTCGAGGACTACCAGCACAACGTCGCGGTGTCCGACCGCAGCAAGTCGATCATCGAGCCGCTCGTCAGCGAGCAGTGGTTCGTGAAGATGAAGCCGCTCGCGGAACCGGCGATCCGCGCGGCGAAGACCGGCCGTCTGCAGTTCCGTCCCGAGCGCTGGCAGAAGGTCTACCTCGACTGGCTCGAGAACGTGCACGACTGGTGCATCAGCCGCCAGCTGTGGTGGGGGCACCAGATCCCGGTCTGGTACGACGAGGACAACGTCCCCGTCGCGTCGCGCACCGACCTCGCCATCGGTTCGAAGCACCCGAAGACGGGCAAGCCCATCGTCCGCCAGGACCCCGACGTGCTCGACACGTGGGCCTCGTCGTGGCTGTGGCCCTTCGCCACGATCGGGTGGCCCGACCAGAGCGAGGACCTGGCGCGCTTCTACCCGACGCAGTTCCTCTCGACCGCGCGCGAGATCATCTACCTGTGGGTCGCGCGCATGGTCATGGCCGGCTACGAGTTCCTCGACCACCTGCCCGAGGCGCAGCGCTGTCCCTTCGACGTCGTCAACGTGCACGCGACCGTGCTCGACGCGAAGGGCCGGCGCATGTCGAAGTCGGCCGGCAACGGCATCGACCCGATCGACCTGATCAACCAGTACGGCGCGGACGCGACGCGCTACTCGCTGATCCTGCTCACGAAGGAAGGGCAGGACGTCAAGCTGGCGCCCGACCGCATCGAGCAGGGCTTCCGCTTCACGAACAAGCTGTGGAACGCGGCGCGTTTCGCGCTGATCAACGTGGCCGGCAAGCCGGCCAGCGATCCGACCGCGAAGGGCGCGAGCCTGCGCGTCGAGGACCGCTGGATCCTCTCGCGGCTCGAGCGCGCGCGGCGCGAGACGACGTCCGCGCTCGAGGAATACCGCCTGAACGACGCGGCGACGCTGCTCTACAAGTTCGTGTGGAACGACCTGTGCGACTGGTACCTCGAGATGGCCAAGCCGCGCCTCTCGAACGAATCGGATGCGTCGAGCGCAGTCGCGCGCGGCACGCTCGTGCGCGTGCTCTCGGACACGCTGGCGCTGCTGCATCCGTTCACGCCGTACGTCACCGAGGTGCTGTGGAAGCAGCTCCACGAGACGATCGGGCGCGAGACGCAGATGCTGATGAACGGCTCGTGGCCGGACGGCCGGGGACTCGCCGTCGACGAAGCGGCCGAGGCCGAGATGCAGGTCCTGCAGGACCTCGTCGGCGCCGTGCGCCAGGTCCGCAACCTGACGAGCCTCGGCGAGCGCCAACCGCTCGTCGCGCGCATCGCGGCGAAGCGCGCGCAGGAGCGCGACGTGCTGCAGCGACACGCAGAGACCGTGCGCCAGCTCGCGCACCTGTCGGAGTGCTCGGTCGCGGCGACGGTCGAGCGTCCGCCGGCCAGCGCGGTCGCGGTCGTCGGCGGCGTCGAGGCCGTCGTGCTGCTGGGCGAGGGCGTGGACCTGGGCAAGCTGAAGGACGTGCTCCTGCGCCGCGCCGAGAAGGTGAAGGCCGGGATGGGCGGCATCGACGCCAAGCTCGCGAACGCCGCGTTCCTCGAGCGCGCGGATCCCGAGGTCGTCGCGGAAGAGCGCGCGCGCCGCGTCGAGCTCGAGCTCGAGCTGTCGCTGCTCGAGCGCAACATCGCCGGGTTCTGAGGGCCGTGCACGGGATTCCGGAGGACGACCGTGTGCGCGGCGTTCGTGCCGCGCACGACGCGCTCGCGGCGATCGAGCGATACCGGCGCGGAGAGATCGACGGGCTCGCGCTGTGCCGCTCCATCGTGAACGACGAGCCCCTGCGCGGGATCGCTCCCATCCGTCTCCTCCTCGGCTTCATCGGCGTCGAATCGCAGTTCGGCGCCGATCCGGACGAGGGGGATGTCGATCCGGCCGAGCTCGCGGAGTCGCGCGCGGAGCGCGAGGAACTCCTGGCCGAGGAGAGCGCATCCCTCGCGCGCGACTGCGACGCGCTCGCCGCGCACCTCGAGCGATGGCAACGCGATCACCCGCCGCGCGTCGTCGGCGAGTGATCCCCGAGGCGCGTGATCACGGCTTCTTGCGCGGCACGGAGCCGAGCGGCAAGTACAAGGCGACGGTCGGAGGGGTCCCTCGCCCGATCCCCTCGAGCGCCGTGACCGCCTCGAACCCGAACGGCGCGTAGAAGTCGACGGCGTCGGGCTTGGCATCGACGAGCACGCCCACGCACCCGACTTCGTCGCGCTGTCGCTCGGCGAGCTCGATGGCGAACCGCAGCAGCGCACGTCCGACGCCGCGCCCTTGCGCGTGGGTGGCGACCGCCAGCCGAGCGAGCCGGAGCACCGGCAGAGGGTAGGGCGGCATTCGCTTCCCGTTCGGCAGTTCGTCGGCATCCAGCACGGCGGGCGACACGGTCGCGAAGCCCAGGATCACCGTCGCTTCCACGGCCACGTACGTGACGCCGATGTGGTGCCGGAACTGGTTCTGCCCCGCGTAGAGGCGGAAGAACGTGTCGAGGGGTTCGTGGCCCGAGCGGAACGAACCGCGTTCGTCGTCCTCGCGCAGGACGCGGATCTCAACGGTCATCGAACAGTTGCTTCAGCGCGTCCGTCGGCTCCGGAGGCCGCTCCGTCCGATCCCGGACTCGGGCCGCGCTCGCGGCGTCGAGGACGAGTCGGGCCGGGACGATCACGTCGGCAGGCAACTCCTCGAGCGCGCGAAGGTGGTGGAGCAGCGCCTGTTCGATCAGGTGCGTGCGGGTGATCCCGGTGGAGCGCACGAAGCGCTCGAGCCGCTCCTTCGTCGCCATCGAGATCTGCGCCGAGATCTGCGTGTGGTTCACCATGCTTCCTACATTATCGTAGAGTTTAGTTCGCCCGGGTGGGTCAGGGCCGGAATTCTGCGCCGGAGGGCCCCTGAACCGACCCTGGGAGGCTCCGGGGCCCGCCCGGCACCCAGCCGGCCGGTCCGTCGCGGCCTCGCTCCCACGTCGCCCCGCGTCTCAAGTTCCCGTCCGCCACGCGATCGCCTCGCGCGGCATCACGACCGAGAGGTCGAGCGTCAGCACCGGCCCGCGCTTGCTCGTCGCGCTCGGTGCGTAGGCCTCGAACCTCACGCGCCGGCGGTTCGAGGGGACGTCGCCCGTCGCGGGGCTCTCGACGAACGACGCGCGCCCCTCGCGCTCGACCGACCACGCGATCGACGCCGGGATCGCCGTCACCGGTCGCCCGCCGAGGTCGAACAGGATCGCGTGGCTCCTCTCGACGTCGAGCTTCAGCACCTCCTCGAGCGGCGCGCCCTCGGGCCGCGCGCCGTTCCCGCCCAGCTTGCGCAGACCCTTCGGGCGCCAGCCCACGATGTACGTCCCCGGCGGGAGCTCCGGTTCCTTCAGCGCCAGCGTCGTGTGCAGGTACCCGAGGACGATCGGCGCGATCTCGAGGCTGTCGCGGTCGAGCGTCTGCGGGTCGCGCACCGGCACGACCTCGGCCGGCGCGAAGGCGACGCAGGCGTAGGCGGTGATCACGGCGTAGCTCGGCGGAGGAGACCAGCCCGCGAACGCCTCGGGCTGGACCGTGCTCCACCCGTCGAGCGCCAGCGTGCGCTTCGGATCGGCGGGCGTCAGCGGCGGCGCGCCCTTCGGACGCTGCGCGGGCGCGAGCTCGTTCTCGTTCAGCGTGACGCCGACGTCGAAGCCCGGCCGCGCGTTCGCCGCGCAGCGGAAACCGACGGCGGCCGCGCGCTGGTCGCGCACCAGTCCGCGGCGCACGCCCGAGCGGCACAACGTGAGCGGCATCTGGAACGATCCGCCGACCGCCACGCGTTGAGCCGGGTCGAACGCGGCGATCGCGGTCACGCGGATGCGCGCCGCACCGGAGCCGAACGACCACTCGCGCGGCGCGTAGCCCGGGAACGCGACGTACGCGTCCGACGTCCATTCCCACACGTTGCCGGCGAGATCGAACACGCCGAACTTGCCGCCGGCCGCGGGGAAGCTCGCCACCGGGCGCGGCGCGCCGTCGTTCGAGACCTCGGCGGTCGCGGCGTACAGCTCGGGCCGCGCGTCCTCGCCCCACGGCCACGTGCGCTCGGAGTCGCCGCGTGCCGCGCGCGCGTGCTCGGCCTCGGTCGCGAGCCGCAGCCCGGCCCAGCGCGCGTAGTCGCGCGCCTCGTCCCAACCGACGGCGACGACGGGACGCGGCCGGTCCGCGGGCGCGAGCTCGAAGACGGCGCCGCGGCCGTGCGCGAGCCACCAGGCGTGCGCGTCGAAAGTCTCGACCTCCGGCGGGGTCAGCCCGTGCAGCGCGGCCTCCTCCGCGCGCGCCGCCTGGACGCGCGCGTGCTCCTCGCTCGCGGCGCGGATCGCGGACTCGCACCACGGCTCCGGCGCGCGCTCGCCGGTGGCGATGAGGTACGCGGCGTACTGCTCGCAGGTCACCTCGGTGGGCTGGATCCAGAACGGCTCGACCGCGACGTCGTGCGCCGGCGTTCCGCCCACCAACGCTCCGGCGAAGGGGCGCGTCTCCGGCTCCTCGCCCAGCATCCGCTCGAGCGCGGGCATCGAGATCCCGACGCGCGTCGTTCCGCCCGGGATCGGGACGAGTCCCGGCGGAGGCGGGGGCGCGTTCTGCGCGCCGATCGCGAGGAATCCGAGCAGCGGAAGGCCGTTCACGAGGACCTCTAGACGCCTCCGGCCCACGGGACACCGATCAGGCGGGAAGCACGACGCCGGCCGCCTCGCGGTCGCGCTGTGGCGCCTTGAGCCAGTCCTCGCCGTGCTTCTCGAGCAGCACGAGGAACTCGTCGATCACGGCCGGGTCGAAGTGCTTGCCGCGCTCGGCCTTCAGGAACTCGACGACCTTCGTGAGCTCCCAGCCTTCCTTGTAGCTGCGCTTCGTCGCCAGCGAGTCGAAGACCTCGACGCAGCCGAGGATCCGGCCGGGCAGCGAGATCTCGTCGCCCTTCGTCTTCCGCGGGTACCCGCTGCCGTCCCACTTCTCGTGGTGCTCGGCGACGTAGCGACACACGTCCTTGAGCTGCGGATGGTGGCCGAGCTTCTTCGCGCCCAGCTCGGGGTGCTTCTGCACCGCGGCGTACTCCTCCGGCGTCAGCGGTCCCTTCTTCGTCAGGAAGCCCAGGTCGTCGAGGTAGATCTTGCCGTAGTCGTGGGCGATGCCGGCCAGCTCGAGTCGCTCGCGCGTCGCCGCGTCGAGACCGAGCCGCGTGCCCATCAGCCGGCAGTACTTGCGCGTGCGCGAGCCGTGGCCGGCCGTGTACGGATCCACGCGCTCGATCGTGTTCGCGACCATCGCCGTCATGATGTCGACGAGGTCCTTGAACGCGAGCGTGGTACTCGTCATCTCGCGCTCGCGCAACGCGCGATGGAGGTGCGCGGCCAGCACGACCGGGTCGACCGGCTTCTGCAGGTAGTCCGTCGCGCCCTGCTTCATCGCCGCGACCGCGGCCTCGAGCGCGGGATAGCCGGTCATCAGGATCACGACGGCGTCGGGCTGGTGCTCGCGCGCGGCGCCCAGCACGAGCTCGCCCTCGGACCAGCCGTCGAACACGACGTCGGTCACGACGGCGTCGAAGCGCGACGCGCGCAGGAGCTCGACCGCGGAGCCCGGGGCGTTCGCCAGGGTGACCGCGAAGCCGCTCCGGTCCAGCAGGGCGCCCAGCACCTCGAGCGTGCGCGGTTCGTCGTCGACCAGCAGAACGGCGGGGCGGGGGGGGACCATGCCCCTAGGAATACGGAGTCCAGGGCGGCGGCTCCACGTCCGGACGCTAGGATCGAGCGTTTTCCCGGACCTGCACGAAACGCCCATGACCACCGATCCCGTCCACGTCGAGATCCCCGAGACGGCCCGGGGCCGCCGCTTCGACCAGGCCCTCCTGGACCTGGTGGGCGGCATGTCGCGCACGAGCCTCCAGGCCCTGATCAAGGCCGGCAAGGTCCGCTTCCGCGGCGAGGTCGTGACGAAGCCGGGGCTCCTGCTCCTCGAGGGCGGCACGGCGGTCGTGGAACTCGACGGTGCCGTCGCGGCCGACCCCGAGTGCGCCGCCGGTCTGCGCGTCCTCCACGAGGATGCGCACATGGTCGTACTGGACAAGCCGGCCGGCCTGCTGACGCACCGCAACACGCCGACGGGCGAACCGGGAGCGGCCGAGATCGCCGAGCGCACGCACGGCCCGTTCCCGAGCAGCGAGGAGGAGGGGCGCCGCCCGGGCGTCGTGCACCGCCTCGACCGCGAGACGAGCGGCGTGCTCGTGCTGGCGAAGACGCAGGACGCGCTCGAGAAGCTGCAGACGGCGTTTCGCGAGCGCACGGTCGCGAAGACGTACCTGGCGCTCGTGATCGGCGACCCGCGCTTCGACTCGGAGTGGATCGAGGCGCAGCTCGGCCGCAACGAGAAGCACCCCGACCGCGTCAGCGTCGTGAAGGACGGCGAGGGCCGCGACGCGCTCACGTTCTACGAGATCCGCGAGCGTTTCCAGGGCTTCGCGCTGGCCGCGGTGATGCCGAAGACGGGGCGCACGCACCAGGTCCGCGTGCACATGGCCTACGCGCACCTGCCGTTGCTCGGCGACGACCTGTACC
>JBGAOR010000173.1:0-3266 GCA_044221705.1 Planctomycetota bacterium | reverse complement strand
GCGTGGCGCAGATCCTCCTCCGTGGCCCCCGCGCAGGCGTCGAGCCGCAGCTCGAGGACGTCGGCGTGCGCGGCCTGCTCGCGCGCGGCCGCGACGAGCGCGTCCAGACTCCCGGCCAGGTTCGAGACGACGAGATCCATCGGGAGATGCGGACCTGAAACGCGGCCGGCGAGCCGAGCTCGAGGCTCGCGACGCGTGATTCCGGCACGCTCGCGCGGCATGATGTTGGGCTCTCGACCCGCTCCTGTCCAGACGCCGTCACCCGCCCCAGGAACCCCACACGACCATGAGCGTCCAGGCCCAGACCAGCGCCGCGGCGGCGCAACCCACGAGTCGCCTCGCGAGCACGATCGCCTTGAAGGCGATCATGGCCGTGACCGGACTCGCGCTGTTCGGATTCGTGATCGGTCACATGCTCGGCAACCTGCAGGTCTACCTGCCGCGCGGCGCGAGCGGCGTGTGGGCCCTCGACAGCTACGGCGAGTGGCTGCGCGAGCTCGGACACGGCGGCGCCATCTGGATCGCGCGCGGCGGACTGCTCGTCGCGCTCGTCCTGCACGTGGGCGCGGCCTGGAAGCTCACGCGCCGGAGCTGGGCCGCGCGCCCGGTCGTCTACCGGCAGTGGCACGCGAAGGAGTCGACGTACGCATCGCGCACGATGCGCGTGTCGGGCCCGTTGATCTTCCTGTTCGTCGTCTACCACCTCATGCACCTGACGTGGGGCAACGCGCACCCCGACTTCCGCGTCGGTGGCGTGCACCACAACGTCACGACGGGCCTGGCGCAGCCGCTGGCGGCGGGCGTGTACGTCGTGGCGATGATCGCGCTCGGCGTGCACCTCTACCACGGCATCTGGAGCCTCCTGCAGACGCTCGGGTTGTCGCACCCGCGCTACGAGGCGCTGCGGCGCGGCGCGGCGGGTGCCTTCGCGGCGCTCGTCGTCGTCGGCAACGTGTCCATCCCGATCGCGGCGCTCGCCGGCTGGCTCCCCCGCTGAGAACCCCATGAAACTCGACGCCAAGATCCCCGCCGGCCCCATCGAGAAGAAGTGGGAGCAGCACCAGCTCGACATGAAGCTGGTCAACCCCGCGAACAAGCGGAAGTACAAGGTGCTCGTCGTCGGCACCGGGCTCGCCGGCGCGTCCGCCGCGGCGACGATGGCCGAGCTCGGCTACCAGGTCGACGCCTTCTGCTTCCAGGACAGCCCGCGCCGCGCGCACTCGATCGCCGCGCAGGGCGGCATCAACGCCGCGAAGAACTACCAGAACGACGGCGACAGCATCTACCGGCTCTTCTACGACACGGTGAAGGGCGGCGACTTCCGCGCGCGCGAGGCCAACGTGTACCGGCTGGCGCAGACGTCGGTGAAGATCATCGACCAGTGCGTGGCGCAGGGCGTGCCGTTCGCGCGCGAGTACGGCGGGCTGCTCGCGAACCGCAGCTTCGGCGGTGCTCAGGTCAGCCGCACGTTCTACGCGCGCGGGCAGACGGGGCAGCAGCTCCTCCTGGGCGCGTACTCGGCCCTCGAGCGCATGGTCGGCCAGGGCAAGGTCCGGATGCACGCGCGGCACGAGATGCTCGAGCTGATCGTCGTGTCCGGCGTCGCGCGCGGCATCGTCACGCGCGACCTGGTGACGGGCCAGATCCGCTCGCACCTCGGCGACGCGGTCGTGCTCGCGACCGGCGGCTACGGCAACGTCTTCTACCTCTCGACGAACGCCAAGGGCTGCAACACGACGGCCAACTGGCGCGCGTACAAGAAGGGCGCCGCGTTCGCGAACCCGTGCTACACGCAGATCCACCCGACGTGCATCCCGGTCAGCGGCGACTACCAGTCGAAGCTGACCCTGATGAGCGAGTCGCTGCGCAACGACGGGCGCATCTGGGTCCCGAAGAAGCAGGGCGACACGCGCGCTCCCGACCAGATCCCCGAGGACGAGCGCGACTACTACCTGGAGCGCAAGTACCCGAGCTACGGCAACCTCGCGCCGCGCGACATCGCCTCGCGCGCGGCGAAGGAGGCCTGCGATTCGGGCCGCGGCGTGGGCAAGACCGGCCTGGGCGTCTACCTCGACTTCGCCGCGTCGATCCAGCGCCTCGGCGAGAGCGCGATCCGCGAGCGCTACGGCAACCTGTTCGAGATGTACGAGCGCATCACGGACGACAACCCGTACAAGACGCCGATGCGCATCTTCCCGGCCACCCACTACACGATGGGCGGGCTGTGGGTGGACTACGACCTGATGTCCACGATCCCCGGACTGCACGTGATCGGCGAGGCGAACTTCTCCGACCACGGCGCGAACCGGCTGGGCGCGAGCGCGCTGATGCAGGGCCTCGCGGACGGGTACTTCATCCTGCCGTACACGATCGGCAACTGGCTCGCGACGGCGAAGCTCGAGAAGGTCGGCGCGGACCACCCCGAGGTGAAGGCGGCGGAGCAGGCGGTCGCGGCGCGCATGGAGAAGCTCCTCGGCGCGAAGGGCAAGCGCACGGCGGACTCGTTCCACCGCGAGCTCGGCAAGGTCATCTGGGGCGAGTGCGGGATGGCGCGCAGCGCGAGCGGCCTGAAGAAGGCGCTGCAGCGGCTGCCGGAGCTGCGCGAGGAGTTCTGGCGCAACGTCAACGTCCCCGGTTCGGGCGCGAGCCTGAACCAGTCGCTCGAGATGGCCGGCCGCGTCGCCGACATGATCGAGCTCGGCGAGCTGATGTGCCTCGACGCGCTGGAGCGCGAGGAGTCGTGCGGCGGCCACTTCCGCGTCGAGCACCAGACCGAGGACGGCGAGGCGAAGCGCGACGACGAGCGCTTCTGCCACGTGGCCGCGTGGGAGTACGCCGGCGACGGGAAGAAGCCCGTCCGCAACGTCGAGCCCCTGCAGTTCGAGTTCACGCACCTCGCGACCCGGAGCTACAAGTGATGCAGATCAAGCTGAACGTCTGGCGCCAGAAGGATGCGGCGGACGCGGGTGCGTTCGAGACCTACGAGGCCGCGGGCGTGAGCCCCGACATGTCCTTCCTCGAGATGCTCGACGTCGTCAACGAGCGCCTGACGACGGACGGCAAGGAACCGATCGCGTTCGACCACGACTGCCGCGAGGGCATCTGCGGATCCTGCGGCGTCGTCATCGACGGCCGTCCGCACGGCCCGCGCGAGCGCACGACGACGTGCCAGCTGCACATGCGCAGCTTCCCCGACGGCGCCGAGATCACGCTCGAGCCCTGGCGCGCGGGCGCGTTCCCGGTCGTGAAGGACCTCGTCGTCGACC
>JBGAOR010000063.1:0-27060 GCA_044221705.1 Planctomycetota bacterium | reverse complement strand
CGGCGGCTACGACGACCGCTACTGAGATCGCGGGCGGAGTCTGACTCCGTCCCGCTTCGAACACGCGCCGCGCCTGCTTCCGAGTAGGCGCGGCGCGCTGCATTTCCGAGCGGTTCTCCGGGTCGCGTGGCGGCGAGCGCGCGACGAGCTGAGGGAACCCACGCGTTCGGTCGTGGATGTCGCGCCACTTCGCCTCCTGCTTCCGCGATACGCGGCCCACTCCGTCCGGATCCCGGGGCGAGCCCGCGATGTCGAGGGAGGTGTCTCGAGGTCCCACGCGCGCGTGGGCTCGCGCGCGCCGCGCGAGCGGCGCGTCGGATGCGCGCCAGCGCCTACTTCGGCGCGAGCGCCACGAGCTCGAGCAGCGGACCCGGGCGATCCACGGTCCACAGGCCCGTGAGCGGGAAGTCCATCTCGGTCGGCAGGAACGCCTCGCTCGCCGGCCGATCGGGCGCGGCGCGCGGATCGACGGTCCACTCCACGCGCTCCCCCGATCCGCGCGCGAACGCCAGGCTCGGCCGCCCGTCCGCGGGCCGGCGATCCACGACCAGGACGTGCGTCACGCCCAACGCGCGCAGCACCGCCAGCGGCTCCGTCCCGAGGTGATCGGCGAGACACGCGTTCACGGCGACGGACTGCGTGCGCCCGCCGGCTCCCTCGACGTCGTCGAACGTGAAGAGCTCCTCGACGCGAACCGCGTCCACGCCGCCGTGCGCGCGTCCGGCGCCGAGCTCGAGCTTGCGGTGCTGCTCGCGCGGGCGCAGACCTTCCTGGCACGTCGCGCGGACGCGCTCGAGCACGCTCAACCCCGCCGCGGAGAGGTCGACGAACGGCCCGTACCGATCGATCGCGACGCGCTGGCCCGGAGGGAGCGCGGCGAGCTTCGCCTCGGCGACCGCGCGCGTGTCCGGCCGGTTCAACACGTGCACGAAGCGCAGGGCCTGCACCAACGGCAGGGCCAGGAGGAGCGGCGCGGCGACCGAGCCGAACGGCTGCGAGAGCCAGCGCTCGGCGAGCAGGCCCGCGGGCAGCGCGAGCAGCACCGACACGGGCAGCAGGTAGCGCACGTGGTCGCTCGGGTTCACCAGGAAGTACGCCGCCCACAGCAGCGTGAACACGAGGACCGGCCGGAGTCGGCGGTCCTTCAGCCCGAACGCGAGCCCGCCGAGTCCGAGGATCACGAGCACCGGGTCGTAGCCGAAGAAGACGGCCGACAGCCGCGTCAGCGATTCGAGGCGGAAGCCGAAGTTCGCGCTCATCCCGCCCACGCTCATGTCGGCCGCGCCCTGGCCCACGACGGCCTCGGTCGGCGTGCGGCCATGCACGAGGAGGTAGGGGTGACCGATCAGGATCCCCGCGATCGCGAAGCCCCCCACCGCGAGGACGCCGCCCACGATGCGCTCGCGCAGCGCCAGCGAGCTCCATCCCAACGGCCCGAGCAACCACGCCAGGCACGGGATCCCGATCGCGAGCAGGCCCGACTGGTGACACGCGAACGCGAGCCCCGCGGCGATCCCGGAGAGCGCGAGGTGGAGCTTCCTCGCGCTCGTCGCGTAGGCGATCGCCCCCCACGCGGACAGCGTGAGGAAGAAGACCATCGGCACCCACGGACGCTCGTGCGTCGAGAACTGCAGGTGCAAGAGGCCCGTGGCCACCAGCCAGGCCGCGACCCAGGCTCCGGCGCGCAGGCCCGCGGCTCGCGCGGCGCGGTGGACGGCCCACACGGTGAGCGCGCCGAACACGGCGACGACGAACCGCACGACCCACGCGGCGCGCTGCGGATGCTCGAGCAGGTAGTCGCCGTACTGCTTCGGGTCCTGCCACTCGCCGCGCAACGTGCCGGCGACGTACTGCGCGCCGAGGCACGGCAAGGCGACGTAGGGCACGAGGTTCGGATACGTCGAGTACTTGCCCACCGGCGGCGCGAGATCCCGGTCGCGCGCCATCCCCAGCGCCTGTCGCACCATGTGCGCATCGGGGACGTAGCCGCGCTCTCCGCCGTGCTGGAGCGGGAACACGCGCAGCGCGAGCGGCAGCAGGAAGAGGAGGACGAGCGCGGCGAACCGCAGGCTGCGCGAGGTGGTCATCGCGCGGGGAGTCTGTCACCCGGCGTCGCGGTCCACCAGACCGGCGCGGGCACGACGCCGGGAAGCGCGCGGCGATTCGCACGGTTCGAGCGCGCCATGCCGCAGCCACCCGTCGCGCAGGAGCCACGTCCGGGGACTCGCGAGCGGCGATCGCGACGCGGGAGGCGGAACGCTGCCCGGTCCCCAGCCGTCGAACCACCACGCGGACGAACAGGGATCGAGCGCGGTGGCGGAGACCGCATCGTGCTTGCGCCCGTTGTGGAGGACGTAGACGAGCGCGCTCCGCACCTCGCGCGGGCTGGCGAGCGGGCGCGCGTGGTACGCGCCGTCGAAGACGGATCCGCTGAGACCCCAGAGTCGATTCCAGCGCCGGGCGAGGCTGACGAGGAGGCCCTGCATCCCCCGCGAGAGCGCCAGGCTCGAATCCGCCTCCACGATCGCGTGCAGGTGGTTCGTCTGCACTGAGGCGTGGATCGCGCGGAACCCGGATCGGCTGCGGCGCGATCGGAGCGTGCTCCAGACGATCGTCATCTCGCGCGCCCCCCTCGCGTTCGGCAGCCCCGGACGAAGGCGCACGGTCACGAGAAGTGGCTCCAACGGGTTGATCGTCGATCGTGCGACGTGCGCGACGCGCGGTCGGGGGTTCGAGCGCGGCCTCCCGGCTCCCTTTCGCGCGCCTCCGTGGACCGGGAACGGCAGCAGCGGTGTCTGCCCGCTCGTCGAGACTCGCTTCCGCCTGGTCTGGCTCGTCATCGGTCATCACCCCCGGGACGAGGACGATCGGGACGCCCTCGGGTTGCAGGCGAAATCGCGCGCGGTCCGCTCGCGGAAGGCCACGCCTCGCGACCCGTTGGCTTCGAGACGGCTGTCGATCCCTGCCGTCGTCCGCCACGGAGCCCACGCGCACGAGGCCGCGGATCGGGGCGTGCAGGCCACCATCTCTCCCGATTCAAGTTCGGACGGCGGCCTGACAGTCGCGAAGCGAGAGGCGAACGCCGCTCTGGGACTGCGGGACGATCGCGCGCCGGTTGCCGCGGGCCGCGAGCAGGATGGGGACGACAGTCGGGCCTCGGCATCAGCCTGAAGCGGGCTCGCAGTTGGCCACGCCTTGGGCCGCTTCACGCGGGCCGCGATCTCCCGATTCAAGTTCGGCAACCGTACCGGCCTCGAAGCGAGAGGCCAACGTCGCCCTGGAACCGCGGGACGATCGCGCGCCGGTTGCCGCGAGTCGCGAGCAGGATGGCGACGACGATCGGGCCTCGGCATCCGACCGGAGCGAACCTGCAGTTGGCTCGCCTCGAGCCGCTTCGCGCAGGCCGCGATCTCTCCCGATTCAAGTTCGGGAGGACGACCGGAGGGCCGCGAAGCGAGAGACGAACGCCGCTCTGGGACTGCGGGACGATCGCGCACCCGTTGCCGCGAGTCGCGAGCAGGATGGCGACGACGATCGGGCCTCGGCATCCGACCTGAGCGAACCTGCAGTTGGCTCGCCTCGAGCCGCTTCGCGCAGGCCGCGATCTCTCCCGATTCAAGTTCGGGAGGACGACCGAACGACCGCGAAGCGAGAGACGACCACCGCCCTGGAACAGCGGGACGATCGCGCACCCGTTGCCGCGAGTCGCGAGCAGGATGGCGACGACGATCGGGCCTCGGCATCCGCCTGAAGCGGGCTTGCAGTTGGCCTCGCCTCGGGCCGTTCCGCTCAGCCCGCGATCTCTCCCGATCCAAGTCCAGGAGACGACCGAACGACCGCGAAGCGAGAGACGACCACCGCCCTGGAACAGCGGGGCGACCCCTCTCGCTGGTTGCCGCGTGCCAGGAGCGACGTCGTGCCGGCATCCCCCACTACGCCTCCGGATCGACCTCGAATCGCTTCAGGAACTCGTCGGTCTGCGACACCTCGGCGAGCTTCGTGATGAGCAACTCCATCGATTCGTACGGGTTCATGCGCTGCAGGACCCGGCGCAGGATGTGCACGCTGCGCAGCTTCTTCGAGGAGAGGATCTTCTCCTCCTTGCGCGTGCCCGACTTCTCGATGTCGATCGCGGGGAAGATGCGGCGGTCGGCGAGGCGGCGCGAGAGCACGAGCTCCATGTTCCCCGTGCCCTTGAACTCCTCGAAGATCAGCTGGTCCATCCGGCTGCCGGTGTCGATCAGGGCGGTGCCGAGGATCGTCAACGAGCCGGCCTTCTCGGTGTTGCGCGCGCTGCCGAAGATCTGCCGCGGCCGCTCCATCGCGCGGCTGTCGAGGCCGCCCGACATCGTGCGGCCGCTTCCGGCCGACATGTTGTTGTAGGCGCGCGAGAGGCGCGTGAGCGAGTCGAGGAGCAGGACGACGTCCTGACCGAGCTCGACCAGGCGCATGCAGCGCGCCCAGACGGCCTCGGCCAGCGCGATGTGGGTCTTCGCGGGCTCGTCCGACGTGCTCGAGAACACGTGGCCCTTCGTCGAGCGCTTCCAGTCGGTCGCTTCCTCGGGCCGCTCGTCGACGAGCAGCACGAACAGGTGCACGTCCGGGTAGCCCTTCTCGATCCCGGCCGCGAACTGCTTCAGCAGCGTCGTCTTGCCCGTGCGCGGAGGCGCGACGATCAGGCCGCGCTGGCCACGGCCGATCGGGCACAGGAGGTCGACGATGCGCATCGAGACCTCGTCGGTGACGTCGCCCGTGGCGTAGTGGAAGTCGGGGTCGACGGTCGTGAGCGTCTTGAACGCCGGGACGTTGCGGACCTCGTTCGGCGTCTTGCCGTCCACGGTCGCCACGTCGACGAGCGCGTACTTGTGCTTCTGTCCGCGCGTCACGCGGCCGGCGACGAGCGAACCCTCGCGCAGCTTGTGCTGCTGGATGAGGCGCAACGGAACGAACACGTCCGTGCGCGCCGGGAGCCAGTTCGTCTCTTCGTGCCGCAGCGTCCCGAACCCGCCGTGCTCGAGGAAGAGCACCCCGGAGACCTCCGCCGGCAGCGGCTCCGCGGGCGGAGCGTCCGGCCGCGGGCGATCCGAGCGCTCGCGGAACGGGCGCTCCCCGCGCGACTGCGCGTGCGCCGGACCGCCGTCGTGGCGCGGTCGATCGCGTCGTTCGGGCCGGCCCGGACGATCCGTGCGCGGACCGGCGGGAGCCTGGGTCGGACGATCGGCGCGCGGTTCGCCCGCAGCTTCGTCGAGCTCGCCCTCGAGCCCGTCGTCGAACTCCACCTGGACCGCCGGGTCGTCGTCCGCCGGGTCGAAGCCGAACTCGCCCTGCCCGGGCGCATCGGCCGGGAAACCGGCGTGCTCGCCGGGGGCCGTCGCCACCGCGGAGCTCGGACCGCCCTGGGCCGGCGTCCCGTCCTCGGCGAAGGGTTGCCCGTTCCGGTTGCGGCGCCGACGCCGACCGCCGCGGCGGCCGTGTCCGCGGCGACGCTCGGGACGGCGCCAGTCCGTCGAGCCGTCCCCGGGGCCGGAAGGCCCGCCCCCGGTCCCGGCTCCGCCCGGCGCCGGGGAGGTCTCGCCGCTCCGGGGCGCGGGGCCCTCGGCGCGCGGGCCAGACGGATCCACCGCGCGCGGGGCGGACCGATCCGCTCCGCGCGGGTTGAGGAACTCCCCTCCGCGCGGGCCAGGGCCGTCCGAGCCGCGCGGCGGCATGCGTTCGGGCCCTCGTTCGGGCGGGCGCTCCGGACCGCGCGCATCGGCATGTTCCGCGCGCGCCTCAGCCCGCTCCGCGCGCGGCGGGAGCGCGCTCTTCGTGGGCCGCGCGTCCGGACCGGCAGCGCTCGGGGCCAAGGCCGGCTGCGCACCGGGATCCGCGCGGGCCGGCGCGGCGCGCACCCTCGCGGCGCGTGCCGGGGGTGCGGCCGGTGCCGCCGCCGCGGGAACCACGCTGGGCTCGGCGGCGGGCAGCGGAGCCGGAGCGGAAGCCGCGCTGGCCTTCGCGCGCGGCGCACGGGTTCCCGGCGCCTTCGTGGCGCGCGGGCGTCGGATCGGAGTGTCTTCGGAAGCCAAGGTGTCCTCGTTCAGGATGTCGGTGCGGCACCCCCGCGGCGCGCTGGAGATCAGCGCGCTGCAGCGGGTCTCGCGGGTGTTCGCGCGCCAGTTCCGCGCGCCGGCAGCCGCCAGCGCCCGGGAACCCCGGCCCGAAACGCGCTCGGCGTCGCGTGCGCCCACGCCCGCGGGCTGCCGTGCAGCCGCACCTGTCCTGTCCGATCGGCGCGCGGTCTGCGCGCACCGGTTCGACGCGACGGGTTGCCCGCCGTCCGCGCTCGGTCCTCGCTCGGAGGCCCGGTGCAGCGGCAGGGCTCGGGGGTCGTGCGGGATCGCGAATCGATCCCTTCCGACCTCCCGCGGAGATCGGAGCGCCGCGCTGGAGTGCAGACGCCCCTCGTGGGCTCCTCCAGGACCTGGCGGCTCGGGCTCACCGGTCTCGAACTCGGGCCCGTGCTCGAATCGGCCTTCGCAGGCCGCTCGTCGGGCCGGAACCGTCCGGCGCCCACCCGCGGGCGGCAGCGCCGCCCGCAACGACTTCTAGGATGCCGCGCGGATCGCGGGGAAGCGACTGGAAATCGAAATTCCTGGCCGCGGGGAGGCCGTTCGCCGGGGTCAGGGCAGCCGGTAGACCTCGATCGGGGGGCCGAGTCGCTCGAGGCCCAGCAGGTGCGCGAGGAACTCGGGGTCGGCCTCGCGGGTCAGGATGGAGTCGAGCGACCCGCCCGGCCGCAAGGGCAGGAAGGTCGCCACGGGATCGCCGGCCAGCTCCCGCACGGTGGCGCGGGTCGCATCCACGCCGGCCTCGTCGCCCGGAGCCGGGACCGCGACGATCGCCCAGCCCGGCCGGAGCGCGGCGAGCCGGTCCAGGACCTCGGTCCGGTCGATGCGGCGGTCGCGGGCCATGCCGCGCTCGAAGAGCGGCCGCAGGTTCCAGCCGCGCTCGCCGGCCGCGCGCGGCAGGACCTCGAGCTGGTAGCGCGTCCACGGCTGCAGGGCCCACGCCGGCAGCTCCTCGAGCGCCGAGCGCCGCACGAAGACCGGCAGGGTCAGCGAGACGTCGAGCGCGACCGCAGCGTCCGCGGGGAGGTGCTCCTCGATCCAGCGCGCGGCGAGCCGCGCCGTGTCGTCGCGCGCCCGCATGCGCGCGAGGTGGAGCACGGCGTGCGGGAACGCGAGCACGCCGGCCGCGAGCGCCAGCGCGACCACGCGCCGCGCCCAGCCGCTCGCGATCCGTGCCGTGACGCCGCGCCACGCGCCGCGCACGCCGATCGCGCCGAGGAGCGCGAGCACGGGCACCATCGGCAGCGTGAAGCGCGGGTAGTAGCGCGCGTGGATGCCGAAGAGCGCGACGAAGACGAGCACGAAGAGCCCGACGACGAGATCGGCCGCGGAGCTCGCGTCCGCGCCGGTCCCGAACGCGCGCGCGCCGCCGACGCGCGACCTCCACCGGCTCCACGCGAGCACCGCCGCGCCGAGTCCCGCGGCCACGACGAGGACGGGATCGTGCTCCATCGCGCGCGGGATCATGTCGAGGAAGCCGCGGTAGCCCCACGAATCCCACTGGATCGCCTGCTGTCCGAAGTTGAACGCTCCCGCGACGCGTTCGAGGTCCTCCTCGGGCCAGAAGAGGAACCAGTACGACGAGAAGAAGAGGACCGCGCACAGCGCGACCGCCAGCCCGAACCAGCGCCAGCGTGCGCGATCGCGGTCGGCGCGCCAGCCCAGCCAGTGCGCCAGCGCGAACGAAGGGAAGAGGAAGCAACCGCTGTTCAGCGTGGCCAGCGCGCAGCCCGTGGCGAGCCCCGCGAGCGCGTAGTCGAGCGCGCCACCGGTGCGGATCAGGCGCAGCATCGACCACAGCGCGAGCGCGCTGAACCCGAGCAGCGCGCCGTGCGGTTTGGCCACGACGCCCATCTCGAAGGCCAGCATGCTCGTCGCCACGAGCGTCGCGGCGAACACGGCCCACCACGGCTCGAGCCAGGTGCGCGCGAAGAGGTACGTGAACGGGATCGCGAGCAGCGAGAGCAGCGCGATCAGCCGGCGGCCGCGCAGGTACGGCTCCGCGGCCGCGTCGAGATGGGCCTGGAGCGGCGCGTCCGCCGCCGCCGCGATCGGGTAGCCCGAACCCGGCAGGTGGGACAGCACGCGGCCGAGGAAGACCGGGTAGACGGTCGACGGATAGACCGCGTCGTTCATCGCCATCCCGGCCGGGCGATCGTGCCAGGCGGCGTAGTGGATGAGCGCCGGGTCGGCCTCGCGCGCGTGCGGCGTCTGGGCGTCGAGACCCGCCCAGCGCAGCGCGAAGGCCAGCAGCGTCAGCGCGACGAGCGCCGCGACGACCCCGCGCCGGGAGCCGCGCGCCGCCCCCGCCGGGAGGGCGTCGCGCTCGGTCGCGGCGGGGTTCGGCGGACGGGTGGGACGCACGCAGGTCCTCGGCGCGGGAAGCTCGTCGGGCGTTGGCTCGCTCAGTGGGCTCGCGACGCGCGTTCGCGATTCGCGATTCGGGCTCGGGCGAGGCCGCGAGACAGGGCCACGAGTCAGGGCCGCGAGCGATCGCCGCGAAAGATGGCCGTGGGCACGGCCGGAAGGTGGTCGGGGCGAGAGGATTTGAACCTCCGGCCTTTGCGTCCCGAACGCAACGCTCTAGCCAAGCTGAGCTACGCCCCGACCCGGGGGTGAAGAACGATACGGGCCGGATCCGGGCCCGTCAATCGGCCACAGGGCCGCGAAATGGGCGCCGCGCCGGAGCGGAGCGCGTCCCCGGCCCTACTTGCCGAGGTCCACGAAGACCCCGCCGTTCTCCTCGGCCATCCGGCGCATGAAGTCCTTCTGGAACTCCCCGATCGCGATCGTGTGGATCGTGATCTTGCGCAGCTCGTTGGCCGCCTTGACCTCGCGCAGGATGTCGTCGGGATCGACGAACTCCCCCACCGTCGGCCGGCCGTCGGAGAGGAAGAAGATCGTGTCGACCTCGGTCTTGTAGTCCTTGTCGCCCGTCTGCGGCCCCTTGGTCGGGTCGATGCCCATGGCGGTCATGATCGCGCCGTAGGTGTTCGTCTTGCCCATGTCGAGGTTCGCCGAGCCGGTCAGCCCGACCGACGCGAGGTCCTCCTTCGACGAGCCGCCGATCGCGACGAGGCCCTTGGCCCAGTCCTTGGCCGCCGACTTGTTCAGCACGTTCGCGGGCACGAGCTTGCGCTTCCACGGATCGACCTTCGTGGCGAACGACACGATGTTGAAGTTCACGAAGGGCTGCAGGCGGTCGATCGTGCGCTGGAGCTCCGTCTTGACGATGTCGATGCGCTGGAAGCTCGGGTAGTTGCCGTCGCTGAAGCGCTCCTTCTCGACGACCTCGGCCTCCATGGAGCCCGAGACGTCGATGACGAACAGCACGGAACGGCTGGGCGTGTTGATGCCGTGGTAGTCGCCGACGCCGGACTTCGTGTAGTCCCACTTGGCCTTGCCGGTCGTCGTCTCGCGCTTGCTGCGCATGTACGCGATCGCCTCGGCCTTGGGCAGCACGAACCCGGTCTTGTTGGCGTCCCACCAGTTCTTCCAGGCGACCGCCTCGACCATCTCGAGGCCGGTGAGGTTCGAGAGGGCCTCGACGATCTGCGGGACGAGCACGCCCGTCTCCACCTGCAGTCGGTCGACGAGCGGCTGCACGGCCGTGATGTGCCGGATCTTCGTGAGGGCCTTGATCGCGCTGGCGCGCACCTGCCACGTCGGGTCGGAGAGCAGCAGGCAGGCCTTCGCGACGACCGCCTCGGAGCCGAGCACGGTCATCGTCTCGAGCGCCTGTCCGCGCACGGCCGGCTCGGGGTCGTCGAGCAGCGGCTGGCACGCCGCCGCCGCGGCCGCGTCGTTCGTCGACTCGACGACCTGGAGCGCGCGGCGCCGCACCTCCCACGACTTGTCGGTCAACGCGGACTGCGCCAAGGCGAGCGCGCCGTCGTACTTGCCCTCGCCGATCGAGCGCAGGATGCCGACGCGACCGATCTCGCTCTTCTCGGTCTTGTACGCCGCGAAGAGCGCCTCGATGAGGCCCGGCGAAGGCAGCTTCGAGAGCACGAGCGCCGACGCGCGCACGACCTCGGACTCGGGGTCCTTCAGGAGCGGCACGAGCAGCTCGACGACCTCCTTGTCGTCGACGCCCTCGAGGGACCGCACCGCCTCGACCCGCGTCGGGGTGTCCTTGTAGTCCTTGAAGTACTTCTTGAAGGCCTTCGTGGTCTCGTCCGGTGCCGCGGCGGCCGCGAAGCCGAGGCTCACCAGGAACAGGACCGACAGCAGGACACGGAACAGGTTCCCGCGCGCCGTCGCCGCGCCATTCTCGAGTTCGCTCATGTCGATGCCAGGGAGGGAGCGCGCCCGCGCTCCCCGCGCATCCTAGCCCGACCCGCCCCCCCGGTTATCCAACCGCCCGGGTCCCGGGCCTATTTCGCCTCGGCCGGATCCGCGTCGGCGACCTCGTCGGCCTCGACCGTCACCCGCGCCCCGGCGTCCGTGATCAGCGTCACCGTCCGCCCGTCGCGGGCCAGCACGCGCCCGTAGAACACCCCGCCGTCCGTCCGCACGCGCTGGCGCTTCGGGGCCTGCGGGCCGCTCGCGACGCTGCGCTCGGCGATCTGCTCCAGCCCGCGCATCCGGGCCGACTCGACCTCGAGCGGACCGTCGTCCGTCTCGATCCACACGCGGCCCTGGCCGATCGCCGTGAGCTTGCCCTCGGCGCGCGTGCCGCCCTCGAGCCGCACGCGGACGCGGCCGACGCCGGGCGTCTGCAGGCGCAGCCCGCCCGTGAGCGCTTCGACCGGGATCGTGGCGCCTTCCCAGATCCCGGCCGCGCTGGCGGCGGTCGGCGTCGCGGTGCCGGGCAGGCTCGGTTCTCCGGCACGGATCGCGCCCGCGTCGCTGAGCGGCGCCGACGCGCGGCTCTGCTCGGTCAGCCAACGCTCGGCATCGGCGCGCGAGAGCTCCACGCCGGCGGCCGGCGGCGCGCTCGCCGCGGCGGGCAGGTCGTAGACGAAGAGCGCCGGCGACTCGCTCTCGGCGTTCGACGGAGCGGCGGAGAGCGCGGCCGGAGTCGAGTTCGTGTAGGCCTTCTTCGGCGCGGACTTCGGCGGGCGCTGGCCGGGCTTCGCGCGCGTCGCCGCGCCCGCGTCGCCCGGCGCGAGCAGCTCCTGGCCCGCGCTGTGCACGGCGCGCGCGATCGGCTGGACCGGCGCCTCGGGAGCGGCGGGCGAATGCGCGGCGCGCAGCAGGATCGTGCGCGTGATCACCGCGCACAGGAACAGGCCGGCGAACACGCACAGGGCGCGCACGAACCACGGCGCGACACGGTGTGCGACCTCGGTCCCGTCGCGGAACGAGGCGTTGGCCGGCGCGGTCGTCGCGATGAACGAGGGATGCGCGGGCGGGATCGACGCGTCGTCGAGCTCGAGCAGCCAGCTCGGCCGTTCCGCGGGAGCGACCGGCGCCGCGTCGCGGCCCACGCGCCACGTGTTCGGACGGACCTCGGGCCAGTTGCCCGCGAGCCGCTGCGTGGGAGCGAGGAGTTCCTGCGGCGGCATCGGCGCGCGGGCGAAGGCGGAGGGCGGGAGCGGCTGCTGGAACTGCCCGGCGCGCGATTGAAGCGCCGGCGGCATGTGCGGCGTCACCGGCGCCTGCGCGTGCGGCGTCCCCGCCGGATACCCGCGACCGAGCTCGGCGCCGAGACCGAGGAAGTCCTCGGCCGGGACGGGCGGCGGCCCGGGCGGCCGGAACGAATTTCCGTGTGCTTGGTCCAGACCCGGCTGCATGACGACATCACCCCCCGAACTCGAAGGGGACATCGGCCGGGGGGCGGCGCGGGTTGAGCGCGGCTCCAGAGAAACCCATTCCTTGCGCGGCACTCCCGCGCGCGGGCCGGTTCAGCGCCGGCGCAGCACGCGGTTCGCGCCCTGGCGGATCGTGACGCCGGCCGTGTCGAAGTGCTCGAGCAGCGGGATCAGGAACTTGCGCGTCGTCTGCAGCTCGTCGCGCAGCGACGGGATGTCGAGCGAGCGGTTCTTCTCGCAATTGCGGACGATCGCGGACTTCGCCGCCTCGTACGTCGTGTGCGCCAGATAGATCTCGCCCGGCTGGATCGCGTGCGCCTCGCCGCGGTCGAGCAGGAGCTCGAGCGCGCGCTGCACCGACTTCGCCGGGACCTCGAGAGACTCCGAGACCTCCGCCGGAGACGGCGGCTGGTAGCGGCCCGCTTCGAGCGCCGCGCGCACGCGCGCGAGCAGGTCCTCGAGCGCCGGGTCGAGCGCCGGCTTGCCGCTCGTGCGGCGGACGAGCCCCCCGGGCTCGACCTTGGCCCGCCCGGTCTTCTCGAGCTCGGCGAGCAGGGCCTGCAGGAAGTCCGGCGCGAAACCGGTCGCGCGGCGCAGCTCGCGCACGTCCATGACCTCGCGGTGGCTGTGCTCGCCCTCGAACCACGCCGCCAGGGACGCTTCGACCTTCGCCAGCGACGCAGCCAGCCGCTCGGCGTGGATCCAGCGTGGCGGCGAGCCGAGGCGCAGCGCCTTCTTCTGCGAACCCAGGTCGTTCAGCAGGCGCTCCGTCTCGGCGTGCGAGCGCTTGATCTCGACCGACAGCTCCTCCGGGCCGAGCAGATCGGGTCGCGCGCGCGAGAGAACGGTCTCGAGCAGGTCGCGCGGCGACGTGAGGCTCTGCGACGCGCGCGACAGCTCCTCGATCACGAACTTCTTGAAGCGCTTCAGGCGGTGCTTGCTCTCCTCGAGCACGACGCCGCCGCCGAGCACGTACGCCGGCGACGCGAGGCGCAGGACGAAGCGGTCGCCCGGCGCGACGACGACCGGCTCCTCGAGGCGCAGCTGGGCCAGCGCTTCCCCGCCCGGCTCGAGCGCTTCCTTGTCGAGCAACACGAGTTCCCCCAGCACCTCCGCGGTCCCGGCGTGGAAGCGGATCTGCGTGCGGTCCTCGATCGGACGGTCGAGGTCGGACAGCGCGCGCAGCGAAGCGCCGAGCATCGACGCGCTGCGGAAGAACCCCGGCGTCGCGGCCACCATCCCGCGCGCCACCGCGTGGTGGTCGACGTCGGACACGTTGATCGCGCTCGAGTGACCGGCACGGATCGCGTCGACCGGTTGCTGGTAGGCCTGCAGGCCGCGCACCTTCGCCGTGATGCCGGCGGGCAGGATCTCGAGCACGTCGCCCAGCTTCGCCGAGCCCGAGATCGGGATGCCCGTGACGACGGTCCCGTGGCCGTGCGAGCTGAAGACGCGCTGGATCGGCATGCGGAAGATGCCTTCGGCGCTGCGCGGTTTCGCTTCGCCGGCCAGGCGGAAGAGCACGGCCTTGAACTCCGCCATCCCCGCGCCGGTCAGGCTCGACACGGCCAAGATCGGCGCGTCCTCGAGGAACGTCCCGCGCACCGCGAGGCGGATGTCCTCCGCGGCGAGCTCGACCATCTCCGGGTCGACCGCGTCGATCTTCGTCAGCGCCACGAGCCCGCGCGAGAGGCCGAGCAGCGTCATGATCGCGAGGTGCTCGCGCGTCTGCGGCATCACGCCGTCGTCGGCCGCGACCACGAGGATCACGACGTCGATGCCCGTGGCGCCGGCGACCATGTTCTTCACGAAGCGCTCGTGGCCCGGCACGTCGACGATGCCGACCGTGCGGCCGTCGGGCAGGTCGAAGCGCGCGAAGCCGAGGTCGATCGTCATCCCGCGCTCGATCTCCTCCTTGAGCCGGTCGGGATCGATGCCGGTCAGCGCCTTCACGAGCGTGGACTTGCCGTGGTCGATGTGTCCGGCGGTGCCGACGACGATGGGCTGGATCTGCATGGGCGGTTCGGGCGCGCAGTCTAGCCCGCGCGCGGACCGCGCCCGGGTGGAGGACGACGGATCCCGCGCCGTGATCGCGTTCCCGGGCGAACCGGATCGGTGGCGCGCGCGTGGACGCGGCCGGCCGATCGGCCGCGCAGTCGCTACGATCGCCCGCGTGACGCTCCCCTTCCGCACGCTGCAGCCCTGGCTCCTCGAGCGCTTCGGGCGGCCGGTGCACCGCGTCGCGCTCGACGCCGGATCGACGTGCCCGAATCGCGACGGAACGAAGGGCTACGGCGGTTGCACCTACTGCGACGTCGAGGGCTCGGGGACCGGCGCGCTGAAGAGCGGCGCGGACCTCGCGCGTCAGCTCGCGGAAGGCCTCGCGCGCGTCGCGCGCCGCGGCGAGGGCGTCGGCGCGATCGCGTACTTCCAGTCGTACTCGAACACGTACGTCGAGATCGCGCGACTGCGCGAAGTGCTGGCCGTCCTCGATCCGGTGCTCGACCGTCCCGCGTCGCCGGTCGTCGCCGTGGCCCTCGCGACGCGCCCCGACACGCTGTCGGAGGAATCGCTCGACGTGCTGGCGAAGCTCGCGCGCCGCGTCGAAGTGTGGGTCGAGCTGGGACTCGAGACCGCCGACGACGAAGTGCAGCGCGCGATCCGGCGCTTCCACACGCTGGCCGATTTCGAGGACGCCGTGCGCCGCGTCCACGCGCGCGGTCTGCTGTGCGTCGGCCACGCGATCCTGGGTCTGCCCGGCGACGGGCGCGCGGGCGCGCGACGCACGGCCGAAGCGCTGGCGCGATCGGGCGTCGCGGGCGTCAAGGTCCACCACCTCATGGTGCTACGTCGCACGCAGATGGAGAAGGAGTGGCGCACCGGCCGGATCGCGACGCTCGCGGTCGACGAGTACGTGGACTGGCTCGCGGACTTCGTCGAGCGGCTCGCGCCGTCCCAGGTCCTCCACCGGATCACGGGCGACGCGGCGCCGGCGGACCTGCTCGCGCCGGTCTGGAGCGTCGAGAAGAACGTCGTGCGCGAGCGGCTCGCCGCGGAACTCGCGCGGCGCGGGACGAAGCAGGCGTCGCTCGCGCGCCAGCTGCCGCGCGTCAGTTGACCGTGTAGAGGATCCGGCACGCCTGGCACTGCCGGCCGTCGAGCTGCGCCAGCGCGACGCCGCCGCGCGAGCGCAGCAGGCGCTCGTAGTCGGACAGCACCTCGGGCGGCAGGTCGCCCTTCATCCGCTTCGCGCGTTCCGCCGCGAGCTGCGCGCGCTTGCCCTCGGCCTCGGCGATCTCGGCCGCCACGTTCGCGGCGAACTGCTCGTACACCTTGAGCTCGGCGTCGTGCTTCTGCTGCAGCTCCGCGGCGTCGCGATCCAGCAGCTCGACCTGCTCGAGGAGCTTCAGGCCGTCGTCCTCGGCCGTGCTGATCTCCTTCTTGATCGTCTTGATCTGGTGATCGAAGAATGCGTGGAGCTGGGCATCGGCGCGCGCCTGCGCCATGTCGTTCTCGAGCTTGCGCGACTTCTGTCGGCCCGTGGTGGCGACGTCCTCGTACTCCTTGATCCGGACGCGGACGTTCTTGGCGGCGAGCTTCTTCTCGGCGACCGCGGCCGCGAGGCGGTTGACCTCGCCCTGGCGGGCGGCGCGTTCGGCCGGGAGCCGTTTGAGCTCTTCGAGGACGCGGTGGAGGTCGCGATCGACCTCTTGCAGATCGAGCAGCGAACGGATCACGTCACGCATGGGGCGAACAGGATACGGACTGGGCGCTGGTTTTCCACCGGCCAGCCGCGCGGGGCGGCTCGAGCGCGGTGCTGGAACGGCGCGGGGCGGCCCTCGAGCCGCCCCGCGTCCTTCGTCCCGCCGAGGGTCCCGCGCGTCCGATCAGGCGTCGCCCGAGTCGTACGCGAGGTCGGCGCCTTCCAGGTCCTCCGGCACCGAGGCGCCGTCGAGGAAGCTCGCCAGCTGACGCGCCCGGACCGGGTGACGGAGCTTGCGCACCGCCTTGGCCTCGATCTGCCGCACACGTTCGCGCGTGACGCGGAAGATCCGGCCGACCTCCTCGAGCGTGTAGGTGTAGCCGTCGCCGATGCCGTAGCGCAGCTTGATGATCTCGCGCTCGCGGAAGGTCAGCGTGCTGAGCACGTCCTCGAGGCGTTCCTTGAGCATCTCGTGGCCGGCCGCAGCCAGCGGGCTCTCGGCCGATTCGTCCTCGATGAAGTCGCCGAAGTAGCTGTCGTCGGACTCGCCGATCGGACGGTCGAGGCTGATCGGGTGCTTGCTGATCTTCATCACCCGCTTGGCCTCGTCGACCGAGATGCCGGTCGCCTCGGCCACTTCCTCGACGCTCGGTTCGCGACCCTTCTGCTGCACGAGCTTCTTGGTCACGTTCCGGAGCTTCGACATCGTCTCGATCATGTGGACCGGGATGCGGATCGTCCGCGCCTGGTCGGCGATCGAGCGCGTGATCGCCTGGCGGATCCACCACGTCGCGTAGGTCGAGAACTTGTAGCCGCGGCGGTACTCGTACTTCTCGACCGCCTTCATCAGGCCGGTGTTGCCCTCCTGGATGAGGTCGAGGAACGAGAGCCCACGGTTCCTGTACTTCTTCGCGATCGACACCACGAGGCGCAGGTTGCCCAGGCTGAGCTTGCGCTTGGCGTCCTCGTACTCGGCGTAGTGCAGCTTCACCTGGTCGAGGCGCCGCTTCAGGCGACCGACGGCTCCATGCACTCGAACTCCATCTCGCGCAGTTCGTCCTGGAGCTGCTTGACCTGCGCGGCGGCCTTCTTGTTGCCCTTCAGCGCCGAGATCTTGCGCTCGATCGCGCGCATCTCCTTGAAGCGCTCGTCCATCTTCTCGATCGACGGGCGGACCTTCTTGACCTGGAGGTGGCACTCCTCGATCAGGATGACGAGCTTGCGGCGCAGCGACTGCACGGTCTCGAGCTTCTCGCTGCGCTTCTTGCGCGGCAGCTCGGGGTCGAGCAGCGGTCGGTACTCCTCGCGGATGCGCTCGTAGAGGCGCTTGATCGTCGCCAAGTTCACGGGCAGGCGCTTCTGCAGGAAGTTCTTGCCCAGCGTCTCGACGATCTTCGGATCGTCGTCGATCTTCGGGTTCGGATTGACCTTGAGGGTGCGGTCGAAGGCCAGCTCGCCGCGCTCGACCGCCTCGAGCACCTTGATCGACTCGCGCATCGCGATGCCCGATCCCATGGTCTTCTTGCGGAAGCGCTTGCGCGTGATCTCGATCGTCTTCGCCAGGAAGATCTCCTGGTCGCGCGTCAAGAGCGGGATCTCACCCATCTGGGTGAGGTACATGCGCACCGGGTCGTCGATCTTCTCGGGGATCGAGCCCTTCGGGAACAGCGCCTCGGGCGGGCCGTCGTCGTCCTCGGAGTCGGATCCTTCGTCGAGCGAGACCTCGCGCGATTCCTCCTCGCCTTCGGCCAGCCGCTCCGAGGCGGGATCGACGTCGTCCTGGATCTCGACGCCGCCGTCTTCGAGGGCGACGAAGATGGCGTCCATCTTGTCCGGCGGGACGAACTGATCCTCGAGGATCTTGTTCATCTCGGAGTAGGTCAGGAAGCCCTTCTTCCGTCCCTCCTCGATGAGGTGCTTGACGATCTCCTCGGTCTTCTCGGCGGCCATGATCGCGGGTCCGGTTCTCTTCTGGGGTCTGTGGGAATCGCTCTGGGCTGGCGTGGTCGGCGCGGGCTTCGTCGTCGACGTGAGCGGCGTCGGCCGTTTGGGTGTCTGTTTCATGGGGCCCTGCCTGTCTCGGCGTGCAGCGCCGGCGGGCGCGGATGGGACACGGACAGGCTGCGCGCCAGGGCCAGGGCCTCGGGATCGTGCGCCGCGGCTTCGGCACCGGCGGAACCGAGCAGCGAGCTCTCGAGCTCGCGCAGTTGCACGTAACCCTCGCGGCGCGCGCGGGTCTCGGCGATCTGGCGCACGCGCGGGATCTGGAACTCCACGAAGCGCGCCGGGGTCCAGTCCTCCGACTCGGCCGCGCGCACGTGCTCGGCGAGGCGCACGACGCGCGAACGCGCCGGATCGTCGGCCAGCCGCGTCAGCACGGCGTTCTCGTCGATCACGTCGGCGTCCTCCTCGCGCAGCGAGAGCACGGCGTCGGCGATGCGCACGAGCTCGGGCTCGGGGCAGTGCTCGAGCCAGCTCTCGACGACCGGCGCCAGCGCCGGGTCCACGAGCAGCGCCCCCACGATCTCCTCGAACGCCAGCTTGAGCTCGCGCTGTTCGCGCAGGAGAGTCGGCGACGCGGGTGCCGCGACGGGCGCGGGCGCGTCCTGCGGCTGGGCCACGGGGACCGCGGCGCGCACGCGGCGCGCGCCGGACTGCGTCGCGGCCTGCGCGCGCAGGCTCTCGGGCGACATGCGCACGCGCTCGGCCAGCTCCAGGATGCGCGCCTCGCGGTGGACGGGCTTCACCAGCCGGCCGAGCAGCTCGAGGACGCGATCGACCTCGCGCGCCAGCTCGAGGCCGCGCAGCGCGCCGAGTCCTTCGCAGACGAACTCGAACCACGGCTGGGCCATCTCGAGCTGCGCCGCGAAGGCCTGCGCGCCGTCCCGGATGCACAGGTCGCACGGATCGATGCCGCCCTGGAGCGGGACGACGTCGATGTCGAGCTCGAGGTGCAAGAGACCGTTCAACGCGCGCCAGGCGGCCTTGCGTCCGGCGTCGTCGCCGTCGAACACCAGGCTGATGCGACGCGTCCCCGTCCGGCGCAGCAGGGCGGCGTGGTCCTCGGTGGTCGAGGTCCCGAGCACCGCCACGACGTTCCCGACGCCGCACTGGTGCGCGGCCATGACGTCCGTGTAGCCCTCGACGAGCACGATGTGGCCACGCTTGCGCACCTCGGGGAGCGCGCGGTCGAGCGCGTAGACGAGGCGCCCCTTGTGGAACAGCTCGGTCTCCGCCGTGTTGATGTACTTCGGTCCGGACTCGTCGCGGTCGTCGAGTCGCCGCGCGCCGAAGCCCACGACCGCTCCGTGCAGGTCGCGGATCGGGATCACGAGCCGGCCGCGGAAGAAGTCGTACGGCCGGCCCTGGTCCGAGCGGCGCACGAGGCCGGCCCGCTCGGCCGCCTCGAGCGGCACGTTCGCGGCGCGCAGCGCGGAGACGAGCGCCTGACCGCTGGCGGGCGCGTGTCCGATCGAGAAGGCCTCGCCGGTCGCCGCGTCGAGGCCGCGATCGGCCAGGTAGCGCGCCGACGCGCGGCCTTCGGAGCTCCCCATCTCGCCGCGGTAGAAGCGGCAGGCGAACTCCAGCGCGGCGCGCAGGGGATCGAGCTGCTCGTCGCGCGCCCGGCTCGCGCCGCTCTTCTTGGGCAGGTCGACGCCCGAGCGCGCGGCGAGGATCTCGACCGCCTCGCGGAAGGTGACGTTGTCGCTCTTCTCGACGAAGGCGATCACGTCACCGCCGGTCCCGCAGGCGCCGTAGCAGCGCCACGTCCCGCGGCGCGGATCGACCTTGAACGACGGCGTGCGCTCGTCGTGGAACGGGCAGCAGGCGACCCACAGCGCACCGGCCTTCTTCAAGGCCGGCACGCGCTCGCGGACCACGTCCTCGATCGGCGCACGGAGCTTGATCGCTTCGAGCGCGCGGTGGAACTCGTCGTGAAGCAAGGCGTGGGGGCGCCCGGATGTCGCGGGCGCGGCGAAGTGGGGAGTTCGTGGAGGGCGTCCGCCACGATCTCGCGCGCGGCGCGCGCGGGGACCGTGGATCGGAGCACCGTTTTGGAGGCAGACCGGCTCGAGACGGGGTCCGGAGCCGGAGGCTTCAGACCCCGGGTCCGAGCCGGGTGAGTTCGTGGGGCCGGGGCGAGCGCGGACCGGAGCCGAGCGCAGACGGAGAATCCGTCCGCACACGATCCTGACCGTCGAGGCCCGTGTTGCAGTCGTGGATCAGGGGATGGGAGGGACGCGTGTGCCGGAACGAGAGGCTGGCTGCGCGGCGTGCGCGAATCGAAGACTACTCCGAGAAATAGCTTCCGGTCGGCACGCGCCCGTCCGCACTCTGCGCGAAAATCGGCAGCGGGCGGACGCATCCAGCGCATCTCGTTGTCGCTCCTTCCACCCCGTGAAGGGCGAGGTCGGCCGCCGCAGCGCTCCCGAACCCGTCGCCAACTCCCACAGCGTGCAAAGCGCGAGTCTAGATCCGGGGAATCTGGCCTTCCAGCTTCGGGTCTTCCCGATTTCTGGGGCCGGGAACCGAAATCAGCGCGCGCCGTCCGCCGGCGCGAACTCGGCCAGCCGCCGCAGGGTCGCCAGCGGGAGGTCCTCGGCGCGCTCGTCCCCGCTCAGGCCCGCGCGGACGGCCCAGTCGCGCCCGGCGGCGGGGCTCCCGGCGACGTCCCCGAGGACCCGCGCCAGGCGCTGGCGGCGGCGCTGGAACAGGCGGTCGACGAGCTGCGAGAGCCGCAGGCGCTCGGCCGGGGCCAGCGGGTTCGGCAGCGCATCCAGGCGCAGGAGGGCGCTGTCCACCTGGGGCCGGGGCCAGAACAGGTCGGGCGGCACGCGCCGGACGATGCGCGCCTGGTAGGCGACCTGGAGCCGGATCGACAGGGGTCCCCAGTCGTCCGTCCCCTCGCCGGCGACGACGCGCTCGGCCAGTTCGAGCTGGACGAGGACCGTCATCGTGCGCGGTGGATGGGGCAGGGCCGCCGCGATCGCGAGGACCGGCCCGGACACCGCGTAGGGCAGGTTGGCGACGAGGTGCCAGGGCTCCCGCTCCGGGATCCGCGCCAGGACCTCCGGCGCGAAGCTGTGCTTGGAGGCAAGGATGTCCGCGCGCACGAGGTCGAAGTCGGGGTTCGCGGCGAACGTGGTCTCGCAGCGCTCGGCCAAGCGAGGATCGATCTCGACCGCGGTCACGCGCGCCCCGGCCGCGAGCAGGTGCCGCGTCAGGAAGCCCAGGCCCGGGCCCACTTCGAGCACGCGCATCCCGGGCTCGACGCCCGCGTCGCGCACGATCGCGCGCAGCAGGTTCTCGTCGAGGAGGAAGTTCTGCCCCAGACGGCGCGAGGGTCGGAATCCCGCGCGCGTGAGTTCCTCGCGCAGCGCGGCCCAGGGTCCGCGCGCGCCTTCGGTGGGCTCGCTCAACCGCGCGCTCCTTCGAGGAGCCAGCGCAACGAGCTGCGCGCGCCGGGCGCGATGCTGAGCTCCTCGAGCAGCGGCACCGCGTCGCGGCCCCAGCGTGCACCGATGCGGCGCAGCCCGTCGCGCTCGCGCGCGGTCGAACCCAGGTCGGGTGCGTGCGCCACGAGCCACGCGCGCGCCTCGACCACGCAGCGCAGACCGACGTCCTGCGCGCGCGCGTGGGGATCGAGGTCGACGTGGACGACGACGATCCGGCCGGCGCGGTCGGGTTCGTAGATCTTCCACAGCCGCGTCGCGTACGAGCCGCCCAGCGCCCAGGCCAGCGGGCGGACGTCGAGGTCGCCCCCGCCGGCGCCGGGCAGCGGTTCTTCCACCCACTCGGCGACGTTGCCGAGGAGGTCGTAGATCGAGTCGGGCGAAGCCCCCTGCTCGAACGCGCCCACCGGGACGGGACGGCCGAGCCCGAGCTCGGCGGTGTTCGCCACCGCGCTCGCGCGCGCGAGCCCCCACGGGAACGGCTGCGCGCGCGTGCCGGCCGCGATGCGGACCCATTCCGAGCCGGTCGGCAGGCGCATGCCGCGCGCCGCGGCGAACGCGCGGGCTTCGACGAGCGTCATCCCCGACGCCGGCCAGTTCGAGACCGCGTCGGGCCAGGCCTCGAGCTGCGGCGCGGAACCGGGCGCGGCCTCCACCTCCGTGCCCTGCTTCCACCGGTCCCAATCCCCGCGGGACGTCTCGTAGCGCTCGACGAGCAGCGCCGTACGGCTCTCGCACAGCACCTCGACCCCGTCCCGCCCGAGCAGTCGGCACTCCCCGGCCGGCACGAAGGCCAGCGCATCCAACCCGGCGAGCGCCGTGGTCGGATCCGCTTCGGGTCGAGTGCACGCCGCGACCGCCCCGAGGCCGACGAGGATCGACACCCCCAGGCCCAGGCGCAGGGGTGTCGCGACGGCCCGCGAGACCGGCCGATCGGGACGGCGCACGACGCGCGGTCCCCGCGCCCTACTTGCTGCCGGCGGCAGCGGCCTTCGGCGCCGAACGGTCGGCCACGAAGATCTCGACGCGCCGGTTCAGGCGCTTGTTCTCGGCGTTGTCGTTGGGCTTGATCGGCTCGTACTGGCCGAAGCCGGCGACCGTGACGTCCTTGGAATCCACGCGCTTCGAGCCGATCAGCGCGGCCGCGACCTCGACCGCGCGGGCGGCCGAGAGCTGCAGGTTGCCGTGCGGGAACTTCTCGAGCGTCGCCGGCTTGACCACCTTGTCGCTGTCGGTGTGACCGCGGACCTGGAGGCGTCCGTGCGGCGCCTTCTCGATCTCGTCGGCGATGCGTTGGATCGTCTTCTTGCCTTCGTCGGACAGGTCGGACGAGCCGGACGCGAACAGGATCTTGTCCTGCACGAGCAGCACGTAGCCGCCGTCGACGTCGATGCGCTCGATGTCCCCCATCGGACGGCCGAGGCCGTCGATCTTGGACTGGAGCTCGGACAGGCGCGACTCGAGGTCGCCGCCGTACCCGGCCTCCGACAGCGCCGACACGCCGTTCGCGGCCATGTCGCGCTTCAGGCGATCGCGCTCGGCCTCGAGCTGGGCGATCGTCTGCTCCCGCTCATGGAGCAGGGTCTGTTGGTTGCGACCGAACTCGACCGCGTCGTCGTACTGACGTTGAGTGACGCAGCTGGAGCCCACGAAGACGAACAAGCTGGCGGCGAGCCAGACCGACTTCCCGGAGAAGTGCATCCCGGAATTCCTCGAACTTGCCCGGGAACGCACGCGCCCCCGGAATGACCCATGTCGCGGAGCTGGCGTGGACACGCGTCCCCGTCCTGGGCTCCGACCCCTCGCCGAATGCGACCGTGCGGAGAATTCACGCCCCGCACGCGGCGGAGAGCGGAATCCGTCCGACTCCACGCGGGAGTCGGCCGCGACCTGACGCGCTCGACGTCGGGAATCTGTCAGGCGCGCCGGCGCGATTCCAACTCAGTGCGCGCGCATGCGCGCAAGTGCTTGTCGCGCAGGGCGTCGCGGCGTCAGCGGAAGAGGCCGGAGAGCGCGCCCGCGACCGCGTTCATCTTGCCCGTGCTGATCGCCAGCGCGAGCGGCAGGCCGAGGACGAGGAGGATGCTCGTCGCGACGAGCAGGAAACGCAGGCCGGCGCCCTCGTACTGCTCGGGCTCCTCGACGGCGCGCGGAGCCGGTGCGGCGCGGCGCTCGGTGCGCTCCTCCTCGGCTTCTTCGTCCTCGGCGGGCTCCTCGAGGACGGTCTCGACGCCGCTCATCTCCTCGGTGGCCATCCCGATCTCCTGCGTCGCGAGACCGGCGTCCTCCGCCAGTTGGACGTCGTCCTCGAAGACGAGGTCCTCCTTCACGTCGCCGAGGTCGACGACCTCGCCGCCGGTCAGTTCGCTGCGCAGCGTCTCCACGTCCGTGCGCCGCAGGCGCATCGTGTCGCCCTCGCGGAAGGCGCGGATCTCGCCCTCGGAGACGAGACGCTTGAGCTCTTCTTCCTTGAGGCGCAGCTCCTTGAGGGCCTCTTCGAAGCTGTAGAACTGTTCCTTGTCGGCCACGGAGTTTCCTGCTGGGGGGGAGAGGATCGGGGGTCGTTCGGTTCTGGACGGTCCGAGCACGAATGGCTTCGCGGCCGGCGCGCGATTTCGGTTCAGGTGGGCTGCGTGTTCACTTGCCCGGCGCCGCGGCGCCGCCCGCGCGGATCTTGGCGAAGCGCGCTTCGAGCTCTTCGTACGGGTACTGCGAGCGGTCGTTGAACCCCTCGAGTTGCAGGTCGAGGTCGATGCGGCGCGCGCCGACGAGCTTGACGCCCTGCATGCTCTCGGTGCCGCCGGTCGCCTGGTAGATCGCGAGCTGCTTCTTCTGCGTGTCCACCAGGTAGAGGATCGACGAGCCCGTGAGGTCGATCCCGGTGACCGCGATCATCTGCTCGTTCGAGTCGGCGTTGCCGATCGCGGCGACCGGGGTCGTGAACGGGTTGGGGTTCTGGGGCGTGTTCGTGTTGCCGCCGGTGCCCGTCCCGGTCCCCCCGCCCGTCCCCTGCAGTGTCGCGTTGCTGGGGAGCGCCAGGCCGACGGCGAGCAGCGCGCTGCCGACGAGCAACAGGGCGGCTTCACCGTTCAGGAAGGAGTTGGGGCGCATCGAGGTCTCCGGTGTGGGGACGAGCATCCTAGGGACGGCGCGCGGCCGGAGCCAGTCCTGGTCCGTCCCCTACCCCGCGCGGGTCCGTCGGTGACAACCCGGCGTGCGGCCCGGGCCCGAGATCGCCTACCAGCGCGCCAGGTCGCCCGAGATCTCCTCGAGCAGGTCCTTGAGCGTCACGATCCCGACCGGGGCCTCGCGCGTCCCGACCACAGCGAGGCGCTGGCCCGCGGCGCGCAGGCGCGCCAGGGCCCGGTCCACCGGCAGGTCGGCCGGGATCGCGGTCAGCGGGCGGAGGCGATCGAGGACGAGCCCGGTCTCGCCGTCCCCCAGGACGTCGAGCTGGTGCACGTAGCCCAACACCGCTCCCGCGGGACCCGCGACCGGGATGCGCGTGTGGGCGGACGCGGCGACCGCGGCGTACTGCACGCCCGGTTCGTCGGCGGACGAGAGGCGCAGCACGTCCTTCCAGGCCACCATGCAGCGCTCGACGGGGATCGAGCGCAGCTCGAGCACGTTGCGCGCCATCTCCTCGGCGTGGCTCGGGATCGCGCCGCTCTGGGTCCCCTCGCGCAGGAAGCGGAGCACCGTCTCGCGCCCCTGGACCCCGGCGTCCAGCTCCCCTCCGCCTCCGGCGGCGCGCGCGGCCGAGCGCGCCACGACGCCCAGGACCTGCACGACCGGCCAGAGGAGGAGGCGCGTCCCCTCGATGATCGGGGCCGTGAAGCGCAGCGCGGCGTGCGGGCGGCGGCGGAAGAGGTCCTTCGGGAACAGCTCGGCCGCGAAGAAGACCACCGGCACGAGCACGAACGCGAGGCACAGCTCCACGACGGCGTCGGAGAAGCCCAGCGCGTGCAGCGCCGATTCCGTCCGCCAGGTGAGGACCTCGACGCACAGGCTGACGCCCAGCACGAAGACGATCACGAGCTGCGTGCGGTCGTGACCCAGACGCTGGACGATCTGCGCCGAGCGATTCCCCGCGCGCGCCTCCATGTCGAGCCGCACGCGCGACACGCGGTAGAAGGCCGTCTCCCCGCCGGCGAAGATCGCCGTGCCGAGCACGCACAGCACGACGACGACGATCTCGAGGAAGAGCGTCACGCTCCCGCTCCGAGCGCGAGGAGGCGCGCGTCCTTCACGATCACGGAGAGCTCCACGCTCTCGACGCGCCGGCCGCGCACCGAGCGCACGACGATCGACAGGCCGCCGCTCTCCACCACGTCGCCCTCGCGCGGGATGCGGCCGAGCAGGGCCGCGACGAGACCGCCGACGGTCTCGAAACCGGCCGGCACGACCGCGCGGCCGAACTGCTCGTTCCAGTCGCGGATCGAGAGCTCGCCCGACACGCGGAAGCGGCCCCCGCCCAGCGCGATCACGGTGTTCGCCTCGCGCTCGCCCTCGACGCGCAGGTCGCCGACGATCTCCTCGAACACGTTCTCGAGCGTGACGATGCCGGCCGTGCCGCCGTACTCGTCGACCACGACGGCCTCGGCGCTCTGCGCGGCGCGCAGCGTGCGCAGGAGGTCGAGCACGCTGGCGATCGCGGGCACGAAGACGACCGGCTGCACGAGGGACTCCAGCGACTCCTCGGGCCGCGCGAGCACGTCGCGCAGGCGCACGAGGCCCACGACCTCGTCCGCGCCGCCGCGCAGCACCGGCATCCACGTGAGCCGCTTCGACAGCGCGCGCGCGACCTGGAACCAGCGCTGCTCCTCGTCGTGGTCCGACAGGTCGAGCGCGATCATGTCGACGCGCGGCGTCAGGATCTCGGCCACGCGGATGCCCTCGAGCTCGACGAGCTCGGCCAGCAGGTCCGCCTCGCGCACGTCGATGAGGCCGGTGCGCGCGCTGTGCTCGAGGACCTCGGCCAGCGTCTCGGCGCTGACCCCGCTCTCCTCGCGCGCCGCGTCGCCGAGCGCGCGCATGATGAGCTCCAGCGCGCGCTGCAAGGCGCGCCGCACGGGACCGAGCAGGTGCACGAGGAGGAGCAGCGGACGGGCCGCGAGCTGCGCGATCCCCTCGCGCGCTTGCAGGGCGACGGCCTTCGGGAGCAGCTCGCCGAACAGCACGAGGACGAGGAGCGCCGCGACCGCGAGCAGGACGGTCTCGTGCGCCCGCGTGCCGGGCACGAGGTCCGCGGCGAACGAGAAGAACAGCACGTTCACCGCCAGGTTGCCGAGCAGCACGGTGACGAGCAGCGCCTGCGGATCCGCGAGTAGCCGCGCCACCTGGGGGCTCGCGCGACGCCGCTCGGCGTCGAGGAGCGAGAACAGCGCCGTCTCGCTGGCGCTGAAGAACGCCGAGGCGAGCAGCATGAGCGGCATCACGACGTAGGCGGCGTTCACGGCTGCGCGCCCGGTCCGAGCGGCTTCCACGCCGGCAACACGATCTCCACGCGCAGGCCGCGGCCGGGCTCGCTGGCGAGGTGCACGTCGCCGCCGTGCTGGTGGACGACGCGGTGCACGATCGCGAGGCCGAGCCCCGTGCCCTTGCCGACGTCCTTCGTCGTGAAGAACAGGTCGGCGATGCGCGGCAGGTCCTCCGCGGCGACGCCCGGCCCGTCGTCCTCGACCACGAGCTGCACCGTCTCGTCCCCGGCCGAGAGCCGGACGTCGATGCGCCCGCCGCGCTTCTCCCGCGCCGGGTCCTCCAGCGCGTCGAGGGCGTTCACGAGCAGGTTCAGCACCGCCTGGCCGATCTCGTGCGCCTCGCCCAGGACCGGCGGCAGGTCGCGCAGCGCTTCGACGGCCTGCGCGTCGGTGCGGCCGGAAGCGTCCGACAGGCGGATCGCGACGTCCTGCGCCGCGGCGCGGTGCTGCACGAGCGCGATCGCGTCGGCGACGGGCTCGACGAGCGCGAGCGGCACGGCGCGCGCCGTGCGCGGCGTGAACCGCAGGAGCTGCCCCACCGTCGTGCGGATGCGCTCGAGG
>JBGAOR010000062.1:0-27594 GCA_044221705.1 Planctomycetota bacterium | reverse complement strand
ATGGGCTACGTCGAACTCAACGTCCTGAACAACACCGTCCCCGCGCCGCCCCCCCAGGTCGCGCTGGGGATCGATCTCGGCACGACGAACTCCCTGGCCGCGATCTGGCGCGACGGCCGTCCCACGGTGCTGCGTCCCGACGGGCGGAACGGCCTCGTGCCGTCGGTGATCCACTTCCCCGAGAGCGGCGCGCCGATCGTGGGGCGCGAGGCCCGTGACCACGCGATCGTGGACCCGCGCAACACCCTGTTCAGCATCAAGCGCTTCATGGGGCGCGGCCTCGCGGACGTCGCGCAGGAACTCGCCAGCCTGCCCTACGCGGCCACGCAGAACGAACGCGGCCTGATCCAGCTCCAGGCGCGCGGCCGCAGGTACACGCCCGAAGAGCTCTCCGCCCTGATCCTGCGCAAGGTGCACGAGGTCGCCAGCGCGGCGCTCGGCGAGCCGGCCCCCACGCGCTGCGTGGTCACGGTCCCGGCGTACTTCGACGACGCGCAGCGCCAATCCACGCGCGACGCCGCGCGCCTCGCCGGGCTGGACGTGCTGCGCATCGTGAACGAGCCGACGGCCGCGAGCCTGGCCTACGGTCTCGACCAGCGCGACAAGGGCAACGTCGCGGTCTTCGACCTCGGCGGCGGCACCTTCGACGTCACGATCCTCACGATCGAGGACGGCGTCTTCCGCGTGCTCGCGACGAACGGGGACACGCACCTCGGCGGCGACGACTTCGACCAGCGGCTCGCCAACCTGGCGCGGGAGGCGCTCGGCGCCCAGCACGGCGACGAGTTCACCCGCGATCCCGCGTTCCAACAGGCGGCGCGCCAGGCGGCCGAGCACTGCAAGGTCGAGCTCACGAACCAGCCCGAGGCCGAGCTCCACCTGATGGTCCCCCACAAGCGCATCGCGTGGCGCCGGCGCGTCTCGCGCGGGGAGTTCGAAGCGCTCGTGGCCGATCTGGTCGAACGCACCATCGACTCCTGCCGACGCGCGCTCTCGGACGCGAAGCTCGCGGCGAACCAGATCGACGAGGTCGTCCTGGTCGGCGGCAGCACGCGCATGCCGGTCGTGCGCCGGCGCGTCGCGGAGTTCTTCGGCCGCGTGCCCCACACGGAGCTCAACCCGGACGAGGTCGTCGCGCTCGGCGCCGCCGTGCAGGCGCAGATCCTGATGGGCGGCCGCCGCGACATGCTGCTCCTCGACGTGACGCCGCTCTCGCTCGGTCTCGAGACGATGGGCGGCGCGGTGTCGAAGATCATCCAGCGCAACTCGACGATTCCCTGCGAAGCCACCGAGGGTTTCACGACCTACGCCGACGACCAGACCGGCATCGACTTCCACATCGTGCAGGGCGAGCGCGAGATGGCGCGCGACTGCCGCAGCCTGGGCCGCTTCAAGCTCAAGGGCATCCCGGCGATGCCGGCCGGCATGCCGCGCGTCGCCGTGCGGTTCCACATCGACGCGGACGGGCTGCTCACGGTGAGCGCGAAGGAGCAGTCGACGGGCGCGTCGGCACACATCGAGGTCGCGCCGATGCACGGCCTCACCGACGCCGAGGTCGAGGGCATGCTGAAGTCCGGCTACGCGCACGCCGTCGACGACTTCGCGGCGCGCCGCGCGGCCGACCTGAAGACCGAGATCGGCACGATGGTCCTGGCGACCGAGAAGAACCTGAACGCCGGCCGCGCCGGCCTCGACAAGGAGAGCATCCTCGACCTCGAGGACGCGCTGGCTCGTGCGAAGGCGGCCACGGCCCGAGACGACGTGAAGGAGCTCCAGCGTGCGCGCGACGAGTTCGAGCGCGCGACCCTGCCGCTCGCCGCGCTCCTGATGAACAACGTGGCGCAGAAGGCACTGCGCGGGAAATCGCTCGACGAGGTCTGAGCCGTGGCATCCCCGATCCAGGTCGTGTCGCGCGGGCCCGCCTGGCTGCGCTTCGGCCTGATGGCCGCGGCGCCCATCTTCCTGATCACGGGCTCGCGCATGGCCTGGGCGATCGCGAGGGGCCGCACGGGAGACGGTTTGGCGGCCGGGGCCGTGCTCGCGAAGGGGACGCTCGCGGGTTTCGGCGGCGGCGTCGCGTACGCGCTGCTCGGCCGGCCGCTCGCGCGCTTCGGGCGCGCGGGCTCGACGCTGGCCGGTGCGATCGCGATCTTCGCGTTCCTGGCCGGCTGTTCGTTCGCGTTCCCGCTCAGCCGCATCGACGCGTTCGTCGTCGGCTTCGGCATCGCGCTGTCGCTCGTGGGCGGATGGGTCCTGAACCCGGCCGGGATCGAGCGCGAGATCCTAGCCACGCGCGTGCGCCGCCTCGGCTGGTTCTGCCGCAGCGGAGACTTCGATCCGCGTACGGTCGGGGTCGAGGGTCTGCGGGACGGCTTGCGCCGGTTCCGCTCGGAAATGCTCGAGCTCGAGCGCGACGACGACGGGAGCGCCGCCGTGGATCCGCTGCAGCAGCTGAGGAGCGAACTGGAATGGCTGCGCGCTGCTCCGCCGCGCACGCGGGAGCTCGCGGCACAGGCACTCTTGGAGCGCCCGCTGGACCCGCGCGAGTTTCAGCGCCTGCTCGCCGACATCGAGAGCGCATCCCGGAAGGTCGACGCATGACTGCCAGGTTGGAATGGACCGACGTGCGCGCGATCGCGCAACTCCTGGCCGAGCGCCACGCGGACGTCGCGCCGCTGACGGTGCGCTTCACGGACCTGCACCGCTTCGTCGTCGCGCTGCCGGGGTTCGCCGGCGACCCGAAGAAGAGCAACGAGAAGATCCTCGAGGCGATCCAGATGGCCTGGGTCGACGAAGTCGAGGATTGACGCGCGTCCGCCCCGCGCGCGCCGTGGCGGTCTCGTCGCGTGCAGACGCGGCGCAGCCCCGACCTCGCGGGTGCGATCTCCGGCGACTACGCTCACGCGCAAGATGAGCGCGCGTTCCGGAGTCCTGGCGATCGATCACGGCACGAAGCGCACCGGGTTCGCGGCCGTGGACGCGCTGCGCATCGTCGCCGTCCCGCTCGACGCCTACGCGGGGCCCGGAGACGGACCGGAACTCCTCGCGCACGTGGCTCGGCTCCTCGACGAGCGCGCGGTCGGCGTCCTGCTCGTCGGACTCCCGCGCCACGCCGACGGCAGCGAGGGCGTGCGCGCCGCCGAGGTGCGCGCGTTCGCCGTGCGGCTCGCGGCGCGATTCCCGAAGCTCGCGGTCGTGCTCCACGACGAGCACCTGACCACGAAGGCCGCGGAGGAGTTGCTGCGCGACGCCGGCACGCGCCGTTCGGACTGGAAGGGCCGCCGCGACAGCTTGAGCGCGCTGGTCCTGCTGCGCGACTGGCTCGCGGCGGGAGAGCCGCAGGATCCGCCCGCCGCCTGAGCCGGCCGCGGCCCGGAAGGGCGATCGCTGCCGCCCCCGATCGTCAGCGCGGAAGCTTCGCGTCGAGCCAGCGCACCACGGCCTCCGAGACGTCGCTCGCCCGCGTGTCGAGGAACAGATCGTGGTGCACGCCGGCGAACTCGCGCACCTCGACGCGTTGACCGGTGAGACCGCGCACCTTCGAGGCCGGCGCGATGGGATCGTCCACGCCGACCACCACGAGCACGGGCATCGCGAGCCCCGCGAGCCTGGGCAGGTACGCCTGCGCCGCCGACAGGGCCTCGTCGCCCGCGCGCACCGTGATCACGTCGTGCGCCGGGTCCGCCGCGAGCAGCGCGCGCGCCTCGGCGTCGTTCGAGCGCTGCGCCGGGTCCCAGCCGACGCGCCCGGCCGTCTCGGGTCCGACCTTCTTGAAGAGCTTCATCAGCCCGCCACCGGGGCGCGGCAGATCGAAGCGCGGATCGACGAGCGGCGCCGCGAGCACGAGCGCGGCGATGCCGTCCGGCCGCTCGCTGGCGTAGGCGAGGCACCAGAGCGCACCCAGTCCCTGCCCGACGAGCACCTTCGGCGCATCGGGCTGCCGGTAGGCCAGGTGGTCCTGGACGTCGCCCAGGTCGCGCAGGACCTCCTGCACGCCGTTCGTGTGGCCGCGCGGGCCCTCGCTGCGCCCGTGGCCGCGCAGGTCGGGGAGCGCGACCGCCCAACCGGCCTCGGCCAGGCGCCGGCCGACGCGCAGGAACAGGCCGCCGTGTCCACCCGCGTCGTGGACGATCGTGACGGCGCCGCGCGGGATCCCATCGGCGGCCAGCTCCTGCACGTGGAGCAGGACCAGCCCCTTGCCCGTGTGCGACAGGCCGGCAGCCGCACTGCCGTCCGCGTTCGACTCCCGGAGTTCGAGGTAGGTGACGGTGGGCTGGGTCGTCGCCATGGCGCGCCAGCCTAGGCGGTGCGTGCACCGGCCACAATGCGCGCCATCCTTGCCCCAAGGGGCTAGGATGCGCACTGCGTGAGAGGTCCAGGCGGCCGCTCCGGGGCGTCCTTCACGGGGCGTCTTCGGGGAGGAAAGTCCGGACTCCAGCGGGTCGAGGTGGTTGTCAACGTCAACCGGTCGCGAGGCCCGGGAAAGTGCCACAGAAAACAAACCGCCGTCGTCCTCGGACGTCGGCAAGGGTGAAATGGTGCGGTAAGAGCGCACCGCGCCGCGGGTGACCGCGGTGGCAGGGCAAACCCCACCTGGAGAAAGACCAAATAGGGATGGTCGAGGTCGGCGACGACCTCCGGCGTGACCCCCGCCGAGAGCCATCCGGGTAGGTCGTTCGAGGCCGGCCGCGAGGTCGGTCCCAGAGAAATGGTCGCCACGCTCTCGCGAGAGAGCGCCACAGAATCCGGCTTATCGGGCCTCTCACGCTTCTCTCTGCGCGGACGTGTCGATGCGCACGTCCGCGCGCACTTCTCGCGTTCCACAACCTGTGGTGGTTGCAGAACTGGGAAGACTCTTCATCTTGACGGGTTTCGGCGTTGCCCTTAGCGTCATCACCTCGCCGAAGTCGTTCGGACCCTGCCCGAACCGCTCTGCGGAAACCTCTCGCCCGCTCGCACCCGTTCGCCCTGCCCGCCGCCGAGGCCTGCCCGCCGCCCCGCCGGCCCCCACCGCCATGGAATTCGTCTTCGTCGTCCCCCGGGACGCCCTGTTCCCGGAGAGCTATCCGCACGGTTTCCAGCCGTTCGGGACCGGCCCTGGAACCGCGGACGCGAGTCACTTCCAGCGCGTGGTCGAGACCCAGGGCTTCTTCGTCGAGCGCGCGTACGCCGAGCGCTCGCCGCATCTGAAGCAGGTGATCCCCTACGGCGTGATCGAGGTCGACGGCCGCGTGCTGGTCGTGAAGCGCACGAAGCGCGGCGGCGACGCACGGCTCCACGACAAGTACTCGATCGGGATCGGCGGCCATCTCGAGCCGCACGATCTCGCCGCGGAACACGGCCGCGATCCGCTGCCCGCGGGCACGCGCCGCGAGCTCGAGGAGGAGCTGGTGGTTCGAGGTGTGTACGAAGTCCGCCCCATCGGGTGGATCAACGACGACTCGAACCCAGTTGGAGCGGTACACGTCGGCGTGGTCCAGCTCGTCCACGTCACCGGATCCGTCGAGATCCGCGAAAAAGAACAGCTCGAGGGACGCCTTTCGTCCCTCGAGGAACTCGGGGCCCTCTTGGATCGGGGTGCCGACGTCGAGACCTGGTCCAAGCTGCTCGTCCCTCGCCTCGGCGAGCTGCTCCATCAACCCATGGCCGCGCAGACCTGATCCGCTCTCCTGGCGAATCCGGCGCGCGAAGCAGTGATCCTGCAAGAAGGGCGAACACTCATGAGTACCGCAAGCAAGAAGAACCGCGAGCTCGTCCCCGAGCGCATCTACGACATGCTCCTCTCGGCCCGCACGGCCGACAAGGTGCAGATGCACTTCAAGGACGGCCGCGTCGTCGCGGGTGCGCTGATCTTCAACCCCTTCAAGGGCACGGGCCGCGTGATCAACATCGACCAGGAAGTGAGCGTCGACTTCGCCATCGACGACATCCGCGACCTGAAGATCTGAGCACGAGCGCGCCCGCCGCGCACTTCGTCCAACGCGCGCCCCGCGAGACCCCGGTCTCGCGGGGCGCGCGGCGTTCGCGGCCGACACGGAGGGCGTAGCTCGCGTGCGACTTGCGACGACATCCGCGGAGTGCGAGCCTCCCCGGATGGTGCTCAGCCTGCTCCTCGCCGCCGCCCTGCAGTCTCCGACCGCTCCCGCGAGCGAGTTCCCCACCGCTGGCTGGATCCTCTACGTGAAGAGCGCGGAGGGGTGGCAGCCGCTGACATCGGCGCTCGATGCACGCTTCGTTCCGCTGCCGCTGGCGAGCCGGAACGAACACCAGGTGCGGCCGTCGATCGAACGTGGACGCGTCCAGGTCCGTGTGTGGACCGCCGAGCGGCGGATGAGCGGGTTCCAGGTCCGACTGCACGCGATCGAACACGCCGCGGGCGAGACCATCGCCCGCGATCCATCGGGATCCGTGTGGCGTCTCGGGCCCGGCCGATTGCCGCTGTTCGCGCGCTCGCACGCATCGGGCGAGGACGCGCTGCCCGCACTCGCCCGCGTCGACAGCAACGGAGTCGAGGGGCTCGTCGATGCCGACTTCGGTCCCGCGAGGGAGGGCGAGCGCGCCGTCGTCTCGGGCATCCCGCTCGCCGCAGCCTTCGATGACAGTCGCGCGGCGAATGTGCAGCTCGCGGTCGGCAGCGCACGGCAGCGCCGACCGGCTCCGCTGTATCCGTTCGAGGTCAGCGTGTTCGACACGCCGCTCACGAGCGCGTGCAGCCTCGAACTGCTCGGCCCCGCGGCGCTCGACCAGGTCTCGGCCCGCAACGCCGTGCGCGTCGATGCCGGGAAACTGCCGGCGCTGCACCTCGCCGCGACCACCGCGGTGCTCGGCGAGGTCGACGGTCGGACGGATGCTGCCTCGGGCCGCACGAACTGGCCGCGGGTTCGGGTCGCAGTCGGTGCGCAGACGACGGAACTCCAGATCCGCGATCGGTTCCCCGAGATCGCGCCGGGCTGCATCATCGACATGAGCTTCGATGCGCCGCAGCAGGCCGCGGACGGTCGCTCGACCACGTTGTTGCTCGACCTCGACGGCGGCTGGCTCGTGGGCGCGAACGAACCAGGACAACCTCGGCGCGACGGGGGCTGCATGTTCGCGGACCGTGCGGCCGAGGTCGGGATCGACATGGTCCACTTCGAGGGGCCCGACCTGCAGCTCGACATCCGCCCGACGATGGGTCCGGGCGCGGCGTGGGGCGACGTCGACGGCGACGGGTGGGTCGACCTCTTCCTGCCGCAGGGCGGCGGGCGTGAAGGCAGCACGCCCCCGACGAGCCGATTCTTCCGGAATGTCGAGGGGAAACGCTTCGTCGACGAGAGCGCGGCGCGCGGGCTCGCGCTCACCGGCGCGGGAATGGGCGCGCTCTTCTACGACGCGGACGGCGACGGCGACCTCGATCTCTTCGTCGCGAACTACGGTCGCAATCGGTTCCTGCTCAACGACGGTGCGGGCAAGTTCGCGGACGCGAGCGTGGCCGCCGGACTCGACACGGACCTGTGGCACGCGGCGGTCAGCGCGGCCGACTACGACGGCGACGGCGATCTCGATCTCTACGTGACGAGCTACCTGCGCTACGACACGTCGGCCATGCCCAGCGACGAGGAACTCGGCCGCTACCAGCGCGAGGACCCGGTCGAGATGCTGCCCTATGCGTTCCCCGGCGAGAGGAAGCTCCTCCTGCGCTGCGATCTCACGCCCGCGAAGGACGGTCAGCTCGCGTCGATCCGCTACGTCGACGTCGCGAAGGAGCTCGGCCTCGACGACCCGGCCGGGCGCGGCATGCAGGCCTTGTGGTGGGACTTCGACCGCGACGGCGACCAGGACCTCGTGCTCGCGAACGACGTCTCGCCCAACCGCTTCTGGCGCAACGAGGGCGGCGGGAAGTTCAAGGACGTCGGCTTCTCGACCGGCCTCGACGATCCGCGCGGATGCATGGGCTTCAGCGCGGGCGACGTGGACGGCGACCTGGACGAGGACCTCTTCGTCACGAACTGGCAGCTCGAGACGAACGCGCTCTACTTGAACAACCTGCGCCACTCGAGCGCGAAGAGCCGCGTCTCGACGTTCCGCGACCGCGCGGTCGAAGCGGGCGTCGCGGCGCCCAGCGTCGGCGTGACCGGCTGGGGCTGCGAACTCGCCGACTTCGACCTCGACGGCGACCTCGACCTCTTCTACGCGAACGGCTACACGTCGCCCGACTACGAGAGCACGGGCATCTGCGTCGGTCAGCCGTGCCACTACATGGAGAACGACGGCGCGGGCAAGTTCACGCTCGCGCTCGAGAAGGCCGGACCCGACGTCGCGGTTCCGCTCGCGTCGCGCGCGGCCGTCGCGTGCGACTACGACCAGGACGGCGACCTCGACATCGCGGTCACGGCGAACAACGGGCGGTTCCGGCTGCTGCGCAACGAGGCCATGCGCGGGAAGAACCACTGGCTCGAGGTGCGCCTCGTCGGCGCGAACGGCAACACACGCGCGATCGGCGCGCAGGTGGTCGTCGAAGCGGGCGGCAAGCAGCTCCTGCGCTCGCTGCGCGCCGGCACCGGATACCTCTCGGGGAACGCGCCCGAGCTGCACTTCGGCCTGGGCGAGGCGACGAGCGTCACCGCGTGCACGGTGCGCTGGCCCTCGGGCCGGGAGACGACGCACGCGATCGACGGCGTCGACCGCTGCGTGACCATCCCGGAACCGAAGTGAGCCTGTTTCGCTTCACCAGGCCCGCGGCCGCGGAGATCGCACGCTTCGTCGCGTCCCAGGCGGAGCTGCCCTTCTCGTACGCGCCGGTCGGGATGACGCGCGACGAGGCCGTGCCCGCCGGCTGGACGGAGGACGCGTACCGCACGGTCCTCGGCCCGGGCCGCGACGCCTTCGACCGCGGGAAGTCACTGATCCGCCGCTGGACGATGTTCGCGATGCCCTGGATCGAGCTGCACGCGCCCGATGCGCCGATCGCCGCGGGCACGACCGTCGGCGTGCTGGCGCATTCCGCGGGCCTGTGGTGCGTGAACGCGGCGCGCATCGCCTACGTCGTCGACGAGAAGGACCGCTTCGGGTTCGCCTACGGCACGCTCCCGGGACACGTCGAGGCCGGCGAGGAACTGTTCCTCGTCGAGCACACGCCCGAGGACCTCGTGGCCTACTCGATCCGCGCGCTGTCGAAGCCGCGCGCGCCGCTCGCGCGCCTCGCGAAGCCCTGGGTGCGCCGCGAACAGCGGCGTTTCGGCGCCGAATCGCTCGTCGCGATGCGGCGCGGGATGCTGAACTGAAGCCCCGCGGCACGCGGCCGGATCGCGTCACCAGGCGTGGTCGAGCACGACGATCGTCACGGGGTTCGACAGCGTGACGACGGACGAGGGCGATGCGAGCACGGCCTGGGCGGTCAGCGTCAGGCACAGATTGTCCGGCACGAGCTCGTCCGGGACCGGCCACGCGTAGGTGAGCGTCCCCGATGCCGGAACGGTCCCGATCGCGACGCGCAGCAGGTAACGCGGTTTCGCGAAGAGCACTCCGGCGTAGTCCGGCGACGTCTCGCGTCCGTCGTGCGCGGAGATCAGCAGGAACACGCTCTCGCCGACCTGTCCCGACGCGGTGAACGTCAGCGTCGTCGCATCGCGGACCAGCGCCGGAGCAGCGAGGGTCCGCGCGGGTCCCGGCGAAATCACCAGCGAACCGCTGCCGCTCGACACGGGCGGGCCGTCGTTGCCGGAGTATCCGCACGTGTGGAGTCCGTACGCGCCCCCCGTGAACGTCGACCCGACGGAGCGCACGACGGGCGTGCCCCACGGAGGGTCGATGCGCAGCCCCGGGCCGCCGTCCCCTCCGGTTCCATGCAGGCAGTCCGTGTTGTCGCCGCCATCCCCGCCCTGGAAGACGCCCTGTTCGACGCGCAGCTCGCCGGCGTGCTGCGTCCAACCCGCACCACCGAATCCGCCGATGATCCCCACACCCGAGCCGCCTTCGCCGCCGAGGAACGTCGACTGGTACGCGGCGACCTGCGACCCGATCGCGGTGCCGCCGGGACCCGCGTACTCGACCGGGTAGCTCGCGCCGTACGTGCCGCCGCCGTGCAGGTCGCACGCACGCACGATCACATCGGGCGAGTTGCTCACGTTGAGCCCGGGCTGTCGGCTGTAGATGCCGGCCGCGAGCGAGCACTCCTCGATGCGCACCGCGCCGACGTTGTTCGTGACGCCGAGTCCGGTCCCCGCGAACCCCGAGCCCGACAGCATTCGCAGCTCCAGGTTCTGGAGCAACACGCGCTGGCCGAGAGGCACCCCGGTCACGGTCGAGGTCGTCTGGCACACGACGGTCGAACCCACTTCGCCCACGATGGCGATGCCCTTGCCCGTCAGGCTGAAACCGGCGTACTGCCCGGAGCGGACCAGCACGGTGTCGCCCGCGACCGCGGCGCCGATCGCCGCCTGGATGTCGGTGTACGCCCCGCCTCCGGCTGCGTCGACGACGAGCACGTGTCCGAAGCGTTCGCGCTCCGCACGGGGTACGGCGGACTGGGGCAGCAGGGCGAGCGGGAGGGCGAAGACCGCGACGAGGACGCGCATGGGAAGAACTCTCGCACCGGGGTGGGATCGGACGGTGACTCGAATCCAGGGATCGCCGCGTTGCGCCCGATTGGAGAATCCTCGGTGGTCCACGGCCCGCCGGGAGGCGACGCGAGCACGGCGGCGCCGGCTGGCGCGAGGAGGCCCTCGCCGGGCACGCGCCCCGCGCGGGGCCGGGTGGGGCGCGCGGAGGCGTGTCTCTCCGGGCCCGGGCGTCCCCGCGACCGTCGGTCCGTCAGAGCGACTTCTTGTTCAGGTAGAAGTCGTAGCGCTCGTACTCCTTGTGCGACTCGCGCTCCTTCACGTCCTTCACGTTCTTCGGCGGCGGGACGATGACCTTGTCGCCCGGCTTCCAGTTCACCGGCGTCGCGCAGGAGTACTGGTCGGACGTCTGCAAGGCCGTGAGCAGGCGCAGGATCTCGTCCACGTTCCGCCCGACGTTCATCGGGTAGTAGACCAGGGCGCGCACGACGCGCTTCGGGTCGATGACGAACACCGCGCGAACCGCGGCGGTCGTCGACGTGTTCTCGTGCAACATCCCGTAGAGCTTCGACACCTTCATGTCGATGTCGGCGATCAGCGGGTACTCGATGTCCGTGTCGAGGATCTGCTTCAGGTTCTCGCGCCAGGCCAGGTGGCTGTGGATCGAGTCGATCGACAGGCCGATGAGCTTGGCGTTCTTCGCGGCGAAGTCGCCCGAGCGCTTGGCGAACTCGGTCAGCTCGGTCGAGCACACGGGCGTGAAATCCGCCGGGTGGCTGAAGAGGATGACCCAGTTCTTGCTCTGCCACTCGCTGAAGGTGATCTCGCCGTGCGTGGTCAGCGCCTGGAAGTCCGGGGCGGTGTCGCCGATCCGGGGAATGCCGGTCGTGGTCGTTTCGGTCATGGAACGGATCCTCCTTGGGGGTGCAGGTGCGAAGGCCGGCCAGTCTACCGCCCGTCGCTCAGCGCGGCACCCAAGCCCGCAGGGCGCGGCCGCGCATCGCCTTCCGCGATCCGATCCGATCGCACGCGCTCGCCGCGGCGACCAGATCGCCGCTGGCGAGCCAGTGCGCGAAGCCGGCGTAGCGGCGCGCGAGGACCTCCTCGGACTCCAGGCAGAGACGCAGCACGAACCGCCGCATGCCAAGGCGCGCGATGGCGCTCAAGCCGCGCGCCGAGAACCAGCGGAACACGCTGCGCGTGCGGCCGTGCGCGCCGAGGTCGCGCATGAGCTCGCGCAGCGACGCCTCGATGGAATCGCCCTCGTCGGCGAACGCGGTGGCAGATGCACGAGCTTCGGATCGCGCTCGCGCCGCGCCAGCCGACGGTACAGTGTGCGCGCGCCGATCTCGTCGCGCAGGGTCCGCGCGATCTCGGCGGCGAACACCGGGTCGATCGGCGCGCTCACGGAGCGGTCGCCAGCGCCCGTTCGATCGCCGCCCGCTCGCGGCCGTCCGAGATGCGCCGAGCGTGTTCGGCGAAGCGCGCGCGGACTTCCGGCGTCACTGCGCCCGACAGCGCCTGGATCGCGTCGCGCCGCAACGGGCCGCGCGACCGGTCGAGCAGCGCGAGCAGGTCCGCGCGCGCGGCCGCGTCGTTCCGGGTGGCGCATTCGCCGAGCTCCGCGATCGCCACGCGCCGCGGCGCGTCCGGCCGGGTCTCGTCGAGCGCGACCGCGTGCATCAGGGCGGCCGAACGCGGGTCGCGCAGGCGCGCGATCCCCCAGGACGCGCGCCTCGCGCCTCGTCGGCGACGCACGGGAGAGCCCGCCGAGAGCCGCGCGAACGTCGCCCGGCCCGGCGCGCACGAGCAGGGCCAGCGTGCTGTTCGTCGCGGCGTAGCCCATGCCGTCCCGATCTCGGCCCGCGCGATCGCCGCCGCCAGCTCGATCGGCCTGCGCGGGTTCGAGCGCGCGCATCGCGGCGGCCCGCACGTCGGCCTCGCGTCGCGCGCGCGCGACGAACGATGCCCGCCCGTCCGCGAGCGGCGGCGTCGCGCACCACGCCACGAAGAGGCGCACCGCCTCCGACGGATCGCGTTCCAGCGCCGCGGCGAAACCGGCCGTGATCGCCGCGCGCAGCCCCGTCTCCGTCGTCTTCGACCGCAGGTGCCCGGCGAGGAACATCGCCGCGTCGCGCCGCCCCGCGGCGTCCGGCGCGCCCGCCAGGATCGCGAGCCACTCGTCGAACGTGCGCGACTCCGCGATCTCGGCCGGCAGCGCGCAGGCGGGATCCAGGCGCACCCAGCGCGGCGCCTTCGACTGCGGGAACGCGAAGCGCTCGGAGCGTCCATCCAACTCCGCGCGCTCGACGCGCACGCCGCTCTCGTCCGCGATCTCGACCTCGACGAGGCAGGGGAACGGCGCGTCCTCCTGCGTCTGCTCCACGTCGACGGCGATCTCGCGACGTTCCGCGTCGTAGCGCGCCGCGAAGCGGACGCACGGATGCCCCGGCGACTCGAACCAGCGCTCGAAGTGCGCGCGCAGGTCGCGGCCCGACGCCGTCTCCAGCGCGCGGCGCAGGTCCTCGGTCACCACGCCGCGGCCCATGTTCTCGCCCAGGTAGAGGCGCACGCCGCGGAAGAAGGCCTCGTCGCCGAGCAGGCGCCGCAGGTGGTGCAGCCGCGCCGCTCCGCCCGCGTACACGTGCCCCGAGAAGAACGAGAGGATCGGGTTGCCCGGCGCGCAGTACACCATCGGCCGGCGGTTCGCGCCCTGGTCGCGCGCGAGCCAACCTTCGCGCTGCGCGTCCATGTCGACGAGGAAGGCGTCGCGTCCGCGCGAGCTCTCGGTGTAGAGCCCGGCGAAGTACGTCGCGAACCCCTCGTTCAGCCAGGCGTGCGACCAGTCCGCGCACGTGACGAGGTCGCCGAACCACTGGTGCGCCGCCTCGTGCGCCACGAGCCCCGACGACGGCGCGTCGGCGAGACCGGCCGCGTCCGTGACGGCCGAGTCGACCAGCGTGGTCGCGGACAGGTTCTCCATGCCGCCGTACTGGAAGCCGTCGACGGCGATCTGCGCGTACTTGGGGTACGGGTAGCGCACGCCCGTCGCGGTCGAGAGGAAGGCCAGGATCTCGTCGGTCTCGGCGAAAGTCCCGGCGAGCTGCGGACCGAGGCGCGGAGCGGCCGCGAAGGCGAGCGGGATCCCGTCCCAGCTCGACTCGAGCGTGGCGAACTCGCCCGCGACGAACGTCTCGAGGTAGGCCGGGTGCGGGAAGCTCGTGCGCCAGCGCTCGAACGCCGTCGCGCCCTCCTCGCGACGCTCGACGCGCTCCCCCGCGGCGTAGACCTTCCAGCCGACCGGCACGCGCAGCGACACCTCGCTCGTCGCGCGCTCCCAGGGCTGGTCCTGGCACGGGAACCAGGCGCGCGCGTCGACGCACTCGCCGTGCGTGTAGACCTGCGTCGGGACTCCGTCGCGCTCGGCCGCGAAGTAGACGCCCGTCGCAGGCCGACCGGAGTAGCTCACGGTGAACTCGGCGCAGGCGTCGAGCGGCACGCGGCGCGGCAGCTCGACGCGCACGCTGTCGTCGTCCTGCTCGAACGCGAGCGCGCGTCCGTCGAGGTCCACGACGGCGTCGACGCGCAGGCCCACGAGATCCAACTCGACATCGTCGATCGGTTCGTGGGTCGGCCACAAGCGGATCCGGCACGCGCCGCGCACGGATCGCCCGACCGGATCGAGCTCGAGGTCGATCGCGTAGTGCTCGACGTCGAACGCCGCCGTCGCCGCCGTCCGCTCGCCGTGGGATCCCCCGCTGGGAGCCGCGCAGCCGAGGACGAGGACCAGCGGGACGCAGGCGCGCAGCGCAGCGGAGGACATCGGCGCAGGATAACGCCCGACCGCGGTTGCCCGGACCGGAGCGCTGGGCGAAACTCCACCGCGCGTGGACTTCCTCCTCGAGTGCGTGGGCTTCCCGCCCGACCACCCGGTCGACGACCTCGTCGGACGCGCCTTGCGCGACGGCGAGCCGGCCGCGTGGCGCGGCGATCCGCGCACGCACCGGCGCCTCGCGATCGTCCCGGGCATCGACCTCGCGGTCGAGCGCGACTCGCCCGACTCGGCCTGGACCGTCGTGCCCCAGTACCGCCAGGAAGTCCGCCTGCGCGTCGCCGTCGAGGAGATCCGCAAGGTCCCCGACTCGCGCTTCGACGCGCTGCTCGTCGGCTGGGCTGCACCGCCGATCCGCTCCGAGGAGGAGTACTCGCGCGCGCTGGCCGAGGAACGCGCCGGCCTCCTGACCCTGCACGAGCCGGGCGCGTACCCGATCGCGGCGTACCTCACCGATGCGCGCCGACTGCCGGGGAAGCTCCTGCAGGGTCACGTGCTCGCCGTGACGATCGCGGGCTTCGCGCTCGACGTCGCCTACATCGGCCCGAACGAGGGCGTGTTCGACGCGCAGGTCCTGGAGCGCGAGAGCGGCGCCAGCGTCGAGCCGCTGGGCGGGATGGAGGATCCAGGCGGTTGCGCCGAGATCTCGGTGCGCATCCAGAGCGTGCGTCACCTGCGCAATCCGATCACGGGCGCCGACTTCGACCTGCTCACGGTCGACGCGCCCGAGCGCCCGCTCACGTTGTTCGTGAGCCGCTGGCAGCTCCAGCGCGACGGCCTGCCCGAGCCCCGGCCGGGCCTGCGCATCGAAGGCGTGTTCCTGTTCAGCGGCCGGATCGCGGGCGGACTGCCCGGACCGCGCGCTTCAGCGGCCGTCTTCGGCTGAACCGCCGGGCGTCTTCCCCGGACCGCGGCCGCCGCGCTTCTCGGGCGCCGTGGTCCCCCAGGGCAGTTCGAGGCCGGCGAAGGAATCGTCCTCCACCTTCGCGAACGACGCCGCGCGCACGACGACGAAGACCGGGCTCTGCACGTCCATCGGTACCTTCACGTCGAAGTGCGTCGGCGTGAAGCGCGCGACCCAGCCCGCGCTCGCCTCGCGCGCGCCGGCGAAGAGCTTCGGCGCGACCTGCTGCAGCGCGTGCGCGAACTGACCCGCGTCCTCGACGCTGTCCCACACGGTCACGAGCTGGAGGAACCGGTCGTCGCCGCGGCCCAGCAGGATCAGCCGGTCGCCGCCCCAGCCCTTGGCCGGCTCGTTCGTGAACTTGAGGCCCAGGATCGACATGGCGTTCTTCATGTCGAGCCCCTTCCGCTCGGCGACCGGCGTCGTGACGAGCGCGAGCGCGAACTCGCCCAGCGTGTCCTGCGCCAGCTCGGTCCAGCCCTCGGGCAGCTTCCGCGTGTCGAAGTGCACGCGCACCGGATCGTCGCGCTTCTCCGCGTTCCAGTACGCGTCGGGGTGCAGGACCTGCTCCATCGATCGCGGCGGCTCGCGGAACGCGCGGTCGACATCGGCCGGATCGGCCGGCTTCAGCGTGAGGTTCATCCCGCCTCCGCGCGACAGGAAGCCGTCGCCGGCGAAGTACGAACCGACGAGCGGCTTCCACAGGAGCGGCGGCGCCTTGAGCAGCGCTTCCGCGCCCATGTCGGCGAGCTCGGCCATCTCGCTCGGCGGGATGCTCTTGCCGTGCTCCACGGTCCAGCGGTTCATCAGGTTCGTGCCGCTGCCCTCGATCACGGAGCGGATCGCGAGCTCCGCGTCCGTCTCCTCGTTCGCGGCCTTCAGTGCCGCGTCGAGATCGTGCAGCTGGTCGTCGAGCGCGTGCGTCAGCTCGTGCGCCAGGATCACCTTGGCCACCGAGCCCTTCATCGCGTCCATGAGGAAGAACGTGTCGCTCGAAGGATCGTAGAAGCCGCCGACCTGGCCCTCGATCACCTCCATCTCGAGCGCGCGCAGGTCGAGGCCCGGCGCCACGAGTCCGAGGAGCTTCGCCGTGCACTCGTCGCGGTGGACGCGCGACGCGCTGGTCATCGCCGCCTCGCGCTTCCCGATGTACTCGCGCAGCGAGGCGGTGTTCGAGAGCTTGACCTGCACCGGCCGCAGGAACTTCACGCCGCGCAGTTCCTCGACGTCCTTCTGGATCTCGGCCGAGGTCGCCTCGAGGCGCGCCTGGGTCCAGGCCGTTTCGTCGCCGGACGGTGAGGCGAGCAGGGCCAGGAGCGGGATCGGGCAGATCATCGGGGTTCGCGGAGCGGCGGGGTTCGGGCGCCGGACGAGGATTCGTGGCAGCGGCGTGCGTACGATGCTGGGCGAGGCCCTCGAGGATGTCCACGCCGTTCCGCGTTCACCTTGCGTTCCCGCTGGGCGCGATCCTGATCGCCGCGGCCGCCTGTTCGGACGCCGTCCCGGTCGACCGCAGCGTCTCGTACGCCGGGCTCGACGCGCCGCTCGGTTCCGAACTGCGTCCGCCGATCGTCATCGGGATCCTGGCCGACACGACCGGGCCGGGATCGACCGCGGGCCGCCCGTTCGCCGACGCGCTGCGCGCGCGCTTCGAGTCCGCGTCCCCGCTGCGCGAGCGCCTGGTGCGCGTCGTGGTGTTCGATGACCGTGGGGACGAGGCCGGCGTCCGCGGGGCGTCGTCGCGCCTCGAGAGCGATCCGGGCGTCCTCGTCGCGATCGTGGCGCCCGGATCGAGCCGCGCCGAGACCGCGGCGGACCTCGCCTACCGCACGAACGGCGTCTGCGCCGGCTGCGAGCGATCCGCGGCGACGCGCGTGGGTTCGTACGCGCTCGTCGGGCCGGGCGACGGCGCGGAAGCCGCCGCCGCGTGGATCCTGTCGGCGTTGACCCGGACGGAGAAGTTCGAGACGAGCGCGCTCACCACGACGTTGCGCTCGACCGCGCCGCCGGCGGGGTTCGCGCTCGTCGAGGGATCCGCCGCGGCGCGCAACCCGTACGTCTTCCCGCCCCGGAAGGACGCCCGGAAGTAGCGGGCGGTTCCCGCGAGCGCCTTCGCGGCTCGCCGAAAAGCCGGCCGCGAACGTGGCGCCCGGCCCCGGGCGAGCCGCTAGGATCCGGCCCCCGCCGCCCCCCCACCGAGAGAGAGACCGGATGTCATCCCGCTGGCTGTTCGCTCGCCGCACGACCGGAGAACTCCACGCCGAGAGCGAGCGCAGCGGACTGCGCCGCGCGCTCGGCCCCATGGACCTCGTGATGATGGGCGTCGGCGCCATCATCGGCGCGGGCATCTTCGGGACGATCGGCCAGGCCGCGGGCGCCGCGGGACCGGCGGTCGTCGTGTCGTTCCTGGTCACGGCGTTCGCGTGCGGGCTCGCCGGCCTGTGCTACGCCGAGCTCACGAGCGTCGTGCCGATCTCGGGCTCGGCGTACACGTACGCGTACGCCACGCTCGGACAGTTCGTGGCCTGGATCATCGGCTGGGACCTGATCCTCGAGTACGCGATCGGGAACGTCGGCGTCGCGATCTCGTGGGCCGACTACGCCTGGGCGCTCATGAAGAACGTCGGGATCGAGTTCCCGATCTGGCTGGCGAAGGACCCGCGCTACCTGACCGACCCGCTCAGCGATCCCGCCGTCGTCGAGCGCATCCGCGCCACGGCTCCGACGATCGCGGGCACGCCGATCGTCTTCAACCTGTTGGCCGTGTCGATCACGGTGCTGATCACGATCCTGCTCGTGCGCGGCGTCCGGCACAGCGCGACGCTCAACAACGCGATCGTGCTGCTCAAGATCGGCGTGCTGCTCTTCGTGATCGGCGTCGGCGTCCAGTACTGGGACACGAGCCGCTGGGGACTCGCCCCCTACGACGCCGAGAAGTTCGCGCCCAACGGCTGGTCCGGCATCGCCAAGGGCGCCGGGCTGCTCTTCTTCAGCTACATCGGCTTCGACGCGGTCTCGACGGCCGCGGAGGAGTCGAAGAAGCCCGCGCGCGACCTGCCGATCGGCATCCTCGGGTCGCTGCTGATCTGCACGATCCTGTACGTGCTCATCGGGTTCGTGGCGACCGCGCTCGTGCCGATCGAGGACCTGACGCGCGGCGCCGACCCGCTGAACACCGCGATCGCGGCGACCGGCAAGGAGTGGGCGAAAGTCGTGGTCTCCGTCGGCGCGACCGCCTCGATGACCGCGGTGCTGCTCGTGTTCCAGATGGGCCAGCCGCGCATCCTCATGTCGATGTCGCGCGACGGGCTGCTGCCGCCGTTCTTCGCGCGCGTGAGCGCGAAGTACGGCACGCCGGCCGTCTCGACCGTGCTCACGGGCGTCGTCGTGTGCCTCTTCTCGGCCTTCGCGAACATCGTCGAGATCGTGAACCTCGTGAACATCGGGACGCTGTTCGCCTTCGTCGTCGTGTGCGTCGGCACGCTCGTGCTGCGCTACAAGGAACCCGACATCCAGAGACCGTTCCGCGTCCGCTGGATCTGGCCGGTCGCGCTGGGCGGCGTGCTGACGTGCACGTACCTCATGGCGCAGCTCGGGCCCGAGAACTGGTCGCGCCTCGCGTTGTGGATGGTCGTCGGCCTGAACGCGTACTTCGCCTACGGCTTCGCGCGCAACACGAGCGACCCGGTCCGCCGGCGGTCGCTCCAGCGACGCGCGAACGCGATCTTCGCGTTGGTCCTCCTCGCGCTCGCGGCGTTCATGCTGCACGGGGACGAGTGGCTGTCGGCTCCGGCGATCCACGCCTCCGACCTCGCGCCGGGCGAGGCGATGCCGAGCGTCGTCCCGACCCTGTGGGACAAGTGGGTCGGCTTCCCGCCGGGCCTCGCGCACGGGATGGCCGTGTTCCTCGGGATCTGCGCCCTCTGGAACGTCGGCGCGCTCTTCGTCGGGCCGCGGCCGGAAGCGCGCGGGCCCGTCCGGGTCTGACGCGCGGACGCTCCGGTCGCGCGTCGATCGCGGGCGTCGCGGGATCCTGCGCTGCGGAGCATTGCGGCTCCGCCCCGACCCCACTACCTTCGCGCACCCGGCGCCCGAGCCCTCCGCTCGCCGCGGGATCGCAACCCCCGAAGTCCCCCCCGGCGACCCGACCCCGCATGCCCGACGCGAAGGACACGCTGTTCGTCCTCCTGGCGCTCGTGGCGGTCGCCTTCGTCGTGGGCTGGGGCATCTCGCTGGCCCGCGCGCACAGGGCCAAAGGGGTGCTGCCGAGCGCGTGGGAGCTCGTCGTCGGCTTCCTCACCGACTTCCTCGACACGCTCGGCGTCGGATCGTTCGCGACCACGACCGCGCTGTACCGCTGGCGCCGGACGATCGCGGACGAGCTGATCCCGGGCACGCTCAACGTCGGCCACACGCTGCCGACGATCGCGCAGGCCTACATCTACATCGACGCGATCGAGGTCGACGCGACCACGCTGGTCGCGATGATCGTCGCGGCCGTCGCGGGCTCGCTGGTCGGCGCGCCGATCGTGTGTCGCTGGCCGCGGCGCAACGTCCAGATCGGACTGGGCAGCGCGCTGCTGGCCCTGTGCGCCGTGCTCGTGTTCCGCCAGTTCGGCGATCCCACCGGCGGGTCGGCGCTGGGCCTCACCGGCGGGATGCTGGCGCTGGGCGTCGCGGCGAACTTCGTGCTGGGTGCCTTGATGACGATCGGCGTCGGGCTGTACGCGCCCTGCCTCGTGCTCGTGTCGCTCCTCGGCATGAACCCGAAGACCGGCTTCCCCATCATGATGGGCTCGTGCGCGTTCCTGATGCCGCTCGCGAGCATCCCGTTCATCCGCCGCGGCGCGTACTCGCCGCGCGCGGCGCTGGGCCTGGCCCTGGCCGGGGTCCCGGCCGTCCTGATCGCGGCGTTCATCGTCAAGGAGCTGCCCCTGTACTGGGTCAAGTGGCTCGTCGCCGCCGTCGTCGTCTACACCTCGATCACCCTCCTGCGATCCGCAGCTCGCGAGCGCAGCGTCCCTTCCCCGTCCACGTCGCCCCTCTGAGGCACCGTACATGGCGAATCTCTGGATCAAGAAACCCATCGCAGGGCTTCAGGCCGACGCGGAGCACGCGAGCGGCCTGAAGCGCGAGCTGACGGCGCTCGACCTCATCCTGCTCGGCGTCGGCGCGATCATCGGGACGGGCATCTTCGTCCTGACGGGGATCGCGGCCGCGAAGAACGCCGGGCCGGCCGTGTCCATGTCGTTCGTCGTCGCCGGGTTCGCCTCGGCATTTGCCGGGCTGTGCTACGCGGAGATGGCCGCGATGATCCCGGTCGCGGGCAGCGCGTACACGTACGCGTACACGACGATGGGCGAGCTCGTCGCATGGATCATCGGCTGGGACCTGATCCTCGAGTACCTCGTCGGCGCCGCGACGGTCAGCGTCGGCTGGTCGGGTTACGTCTGTTCGTTCGTGTCGCACTCGACCGGCGTCCAACTGCCGATGGCTTGGACCACGGCCCCACTTGCCTGGTACGAGGCCGGGAAGAAGCTGCCGGATGGCACGCTTTCCGACGGACAGTTCTGGCACACCCCCGGAGCGATCGTGAACCTGCCGGCGGTCCTGATCACGCTCTTCGTCACGGCGATCCTGATCCGCGGCGTGAAGGAGTCGGCGCGCTTCAACGCGGGCATCGTGTTCGTGAAGGTCGCGGTCGTGCTGCTGTTCATCGCGTTCGTCGGTCCGCACGTCGTGCCCTCGAACTGGGAACCCTACGTGCCGCCGAACGAGGGCACCTTCGGACGCTTCGGGATCTCCGGCATCCTGCAGGGCGCGACGACGGTGTTCTTCGCCTACATCGGCTTCGACGCGGTCTCGACGGCGGCGCAGGAGGCGAAGAACCCGCAACGGGATCTGCCGATCGGCATCCTGGGCTCGTTGGCCGTGTGCACCGTCCTCTACATCGCGGTCTCCGCGATCCTGACCGGCGTGGTCCCCTACACGGACCTCAACGTGCCGCACCCGGTCGCGCTGGGAGCCGAGCGCGCGGGCATCGGCTGGCTGCGCACGTTCATCGAGGTCGGAGCCATCGCCGGACTGTCCTCCGTGATGCTCGTGATGCTCATGGGCCAGCCGCGGATCTTCTATTCGATGGCTCGCGACGGCCTGCTGCCGCCGATCGCGGCGAAGATCCACCCGAAATACGGCACGCCACACGTCACGACCCTGATCACGGGCTGCATCTGCGCCGTCGCGGGCGGAGTGCTCCCGATCGACATCCTGGGCGAACTGTGCTCGATCGGGACGTTGTTCGCGTTCGTGCTGGTCTGCCTCGGGGTCATGATCCTGCGGCTGAAGCAGCCGGACGTCGAACGGAAGTTCCGCGTGCCGTTCGGTCCCTACCTGGTGCCGATCCTCGGCGCGCTGACGTCGGGACTGCTCATGTACACGGCGACGACGCACACGATCGTGCGGCTCTTCGTGTGGATGGCGCTCGGGCTCGTCATCTACCTGATCTACGGGCGCCGGCACTCGAAGCTCCAGCGCCAGGCCTGAGGACGGGTCGCCCCGGAGGGAGGTACACGCCGCGCGGCGCGGCAGGTATCCTCCCTTCCCGCATGACTCCCCCGACCTCGACCGCCCACCAGACCGAAACGCGTCCCATCGCCCCCGTCGACCTCGCCGCGGAACGTGCGGCGGTCGGCCCCGCGCTCGAGGAGGCCGTGCTGCGCGTCCTGCGCAGTGGCCAGTACATCCTCGGGCCCGAGGTCGAGAAGCTGGAGAAGGACTTCGCCGCCCTACACGGCGTCGCGCACGGCATCGGCGTCGCGAACGGCACGGACGCGATCGTCATCGCGCTGCGCTCCGCCTGCGTGCAACCGGGCGACCACGTCGTCACGTCGCCGTTCACGTTCTTCGCGTCCGCGGGCGCGATCGCGTGGATGGGCGCGAAGCCCGTGCTGGCGGACGTCGAGCTCGACACGGCACTGCTCGATCCCGCGAAGGCCGAGGCCGCGGTCGACGCGAAGACCACCGGCATCCTGCCCGTCCACCTGTACGGCCAGATGGCCGACATGAAGGCCTTCCGCGCGCTGGCCGACAAGAGGAAGCTCGCGCTCGTCGAGGACGGCGCCCAGAGCCACGGCGCGTCGCGCGACGGCGTCTCCTGCGGCCAGCTCGGCGACGCCTGCGCGTTCTCGTTCTACCCCACGAAGAACCTGGGCGCGTGCGGCGAGGGCGGCATGATCCTCACGCGGAGCGACGCCGTCGCGGCCCGCGCGCGCCGCGTGCGCGAGCACGGCTCGCCCGTGCGCTACACGCACGCGGAGCTGGGTACCAACTCGCGCTTGCAGGGCATCCAGGCCGCGGCGCTCAACGTGAAGCTCCCCCATCTGGCGGGCTGGAACGAGCGCCGCCGCGCGATCGCCGCGCGCTACGACGCCGCGTTCCGCGGCTGCGCCGAGGTCGTGCCGCTCGCGAAGCGCGCGAGCGCGGTGCACGTCTACCACCAATACACGGTCCGCCTGCGCGGTCCGGTCGGCCGCGACGCGGTGATCGAGGCCCTGAAGCCGCACAAGATCGCCGTCGCGGTCCACTACCCGAGCCCCGTGCACCTGCAGGAGGCGGCGCGTCCGTGGGGCTACGGCCCGGGCGACTTCCCGAACGCCGAGGCCCTGGCGCGCGAGGTCGCGTGCCTGCCGGTCCATCCGTTCCTGTCGGACTCCGACGTGGACCGCGTGGCGGAGCGCCTGATGGCGGCGGCGAGCGGGCGCTCCTGATCCCGCGGCCCGACTGCCGATGATTCCGTCGTGAACCTGCGCTCCATCCCCGCCGCCCTCCCGATCCTGGCCCTCTCGGCGACCGTCGTCGCGGCGTTGCCGCAGCGCGGCGGGCGGTCCGCGGGTCCGGCGCAGGGTCGCTCGGCGCCGCAAGACGCGGGGGACGACCTGTCGAGCTTCTACTTCCAGTCTGCGGACTGGGACGGCGATGGCACGATCCGTTTCGGGGAGGCCGAGAAGAGCCTGAGCGTCGACCGCGACGGGTTCGCGGCCTTCGACAAGGACCGCGACGGCGGGATCTCGCCCGAGGAGTTCGCCGCGCGCTACCGCAACGTCGTCGAGCAGGGCGGCGTGTTCTCGCCGCCGCGCCCGAAGCCCGACGCGCCGCGGCCGGCGAAGCGCGACGCCAAGGCGCTGCTCCTGGCCTACGACGTCGATCTCGACGGGATGCTCGTCGAATCCGAGCTCGGCCGCGCGCTGCAAGAGGCGCGCATCTCCGATCCGACGAGCGCGGTGCTGCTCGCGACCCTCGACAAGGACCGGAGCCTCGGGATCGACGGCGCGGAGCTCGACGAACTGTCTAACCTCCTGTACCCCGAGAAGCGCGCGACGGGCGAGAAGAAGCTGCTCACGCTGGACGAGCTGTTCGACCGCACGGAACCGCGCGACGCGCGCGCCGGCTCCACGATCGGGCCGCGCCGCACGACCGGGCCGATCCCGGTGTTCCGCCGCCTCGACTACGACCGCAGCGGCGCCATCGAGCTGTCGGACCTGGAGGAGCTGCAGCGTCCGCTGCGGAGCGCCGTGCGCCCCGCCGCGGTGCTGGCCACGCTCGACGCCGACGGCGACGGGGCGATCTCGGCCGAGGAATTCTCGGCCGCGATGCAGTAGCCCGACCCGGCGCGCGTCACGCGTGCAGCGGCTCGATGTCGCGCAGGTGCGGCCCGTCCTCGGGCGTCGAGACCGCGAACTTGGCGCGGTCGTCGCCGCGCGGCGCGAGCAGGCACGCGCTCGCGACCGTGCCGTCGAGCCCGAGCACGTAGAACGTCAGGTTGAAGGACGGCTTGCCCGACGCGTCGAGCATCTCGGGCTGGTAGCGCGCCTGGCGTTGCGTCTGCCGCGTCACGCGACGCAGCACCTCCATCGCGGCGTCGAGCGGCTTCGCGCCCTGGCGCATCAGCTCGACGATCGCGAAACCGCCGTTCGAGAGGATGTTGGCCTCGCCGCGGCCCGTCGCGCCGGCGCTGCCCGCCTCCTGGTCGCAGTACAGCCCCGCGCCGACGATGGGCGAGTCGCCGACGCGCCCGGGGATCTTCCACGAGAGGCCCGAGGTCGTCGTCGTGCAGGCGATCGCGCCGTCCTTCCCCATCGCCGAGCAGTGGATCGTCCCCCACTGCCGCGTGCGCATGCGATCCGAGAGCGCCGCCGTGCGCGCGTCGCGGTCCCTGCGCGGCAGCGCGCCCTGCCACGGCACCTTCGGCGGCGGCGGCAGGCGGTCGTCGTCGGTCGAGTGGTTCTCCTTCCACTCCATCCACTTCTTGCGCGACGCCTCGGTCAAGAGCTCCACGTGCTCGTGTCCGTGCGAGCGCGCGAAGCGGTACGCATCCTTGCCCACGAGCAGGCAGTGGTCGGTGCGCTCGAGCACGAGCCGCGCGACCTCGCTCGGGTGCAGGATGTTCTCGATGCACGCGACGGCGCCCGACTTGTGGCGCGGCCCGTACATGCAGGCCGCGTCGAGCTGCACGACGCCGTCCTCGTTGGGCAGCCCGCCGAGCCCGACCGAGTCGTCGTTCGGGTCGGCCTCGGTGACCTTCACGACCTCGATCGCGACGTCGAGCGGATCGGCGCCGTCGAGGAGCTTCGCGTAGTGGAGCTTCATCCCGGCGAGCGCGTTGTTGCTGCCGACGAGCGTGGCCCGCGCCTTGTGCTTCGTCGCCACCGCGGGCGCGGAGCCGGCGCTCGCCGGCGCGGAACCCTGGGCACGCGCCGCGCTCTGACACGCGCTGAGCGCCGCGCCGGCGGCCAGCGCGCCGCCGAGCAGCGAGCGCCGGTCGAGGTTCCGATCCGCGGGGTCCCGTGAGTCTGCGTGTGTCATCGTTCGCCTCCAGCTTTCGTGTCCGAACCCTTGGGAATCCGCGCGCCGGCGCCCAGGCACAGCTCGCGCAACCATTGCCTCACGCCGTCGCCGTGCATGCGCCAGGCTTCCGCGAGCACGTCGTCGGACGCCGACTTCGACGTGGCGACGCGCAGGTCGACCTCGAGCTTCGCGCTGCGCAGGTGACGGTCGAGGTCGCCTGGCTGCGCGTCGGCGATCGCCAGCGCGGCCGCGAGCAGCGTCGCGCCCGAACGGCGCATCTCGCCCGCGTCCACGAGCTCCAGCCGGTCCGCGCTGGTGTGGTACGCCCAGTCGGGGAAGTGCCACAGGAGCGCGGCGGGTACGCCCGCGTCGAGGAAGACGACGTGGTCGCTGCCACCCTCGAACGGGTGCTCGCCGGTCTGCCAGCCGCCCGCGGCGCGCGCGACGTCGGCCAGCGCCTCGCGCACGACGACGGCGACGCCGTCGGGACGCAGGTCGTCGGGCGACACCTCGCCCGCGCCCCAGGCCGTGTGCACGTCGGGCGGGAGCGGCTTCAACGCGCCCGGATCCGCGGAGCGCTCGAGCAGAGGCTCCGCGCCCGTCTCCGCGCGGCTCTCGCCGGTCATGTCGGCCGCGAGCGCGGCGATCGCGCTGCGGCCCGAGTGCTCGAGCCACACGCGGCTCTGCTCCATCTCGTCGCCGAACACGAACGCGATCGAGCGCGCGGGCTGCGCGACCGACTTGTTCTCGAGCAGCCGCGCCAGCGTGCGCGCGCACTCGACGACCGTGCCGACGCCGCTGGCGTTGTCGCACGCGCCCGGCTCCTGCACGTGCGCGACGATCGGGACGGCGAGCTGCGGCTCCTTCGCGCCGAGCACGGTGGCCACGAGCGTGCGCAGCGGCCGCTCGGCGGTCTCGACGACGGCCCGGAAGCGGACGCGCGCCTTCCCGCCCGGCGCGGCATCGCGAAGCGCCGCGGCATCGCGCAGCGTCTCGGCGGTGCGCGGCGAGACCTGCGCGACCGCCAGCGGCGCCGGCGCGCGCACGGAGCGGAACCCGATCGCGTCGCGGTGGCGCTCGCGGCCGGTGGGATCGACGTTGTAGGCGGCCAGGTCGCTCGCGATCGCCAGAACGGCGCCCTTGTCCGCGGCCTGACGCAAGACGTCCGGACGGAAGCCGCCGTCGAGCAGGAGCACCGTCCCCGGCGCGCAGTCCTCGAGGCGCGTCACCAGGGTCCCCTCGACGTCCGCCGACGGCGCGCCGACGGGCAACAGCGTGCGGTCGCGGTCCGCCGGCGCGGCGAAGGCGTGCAGCACGATCGTCTCCGTGCCGCGCACGAGCGCGAGCTCGGCGCTGCGCGGCGTCCACGCGGCCGAGCGCATCGGCGTCTCGATCACGCGCAGATCGAGCCCGTCGCGCGCGCCGAAGCCCGACTCGCGCAGCGTGCGCTCGAGCTCCGCGAGCGTGGCCTCGAACCCCTCGTTGCCCGGCGCGCGGTACCACCGATCCGCGAACGTCGTGACCGCCAGCGCGTCTTCGGCCGAGAACGCCGTGTAGACCTTCGCGGCGAAGCGCGCCGTACCGGTCGTGCCCGGCGCGACGGGCGGGCCGCGGTGCTCCGCCGCCTGGATCTTGGGCGCCGCGGCCGCGACCTTCGTCATCTCGACGAGCTCCGCGTCGGACAGCTCGGTGCGGCAGGCGCAGACCGAGCAGGCGAGGACGGCGACCGGCAGGATGCGCATGCGGCTCAGCCCGCGTACTTGTCGATCAAGAGGCCGAGACGCAGGCGCGCCTCGGCGGGGATGCGGTCCTTGGCCGTCATGATCGCGCCCGCGAGCGCGCGCCCGTCCGGACAGCTCCCCTGCAGCGGCACGCGCGGCAGAGTCGCGGCGAGCAGCCTCTTGGCGTTGCCGATGTTGGCGGCCATGACCTTCAGGATCGACTCGACGGTGACGTCGTCGTGGCCCTCGTGCCAGCAGTCGTAGTCGGTGGCCATCGCCACGGTGGCGTAGCAGATCTCGGCCTCGCGGGCGAGCTTGGCCTCCTGCAGGTTCGTCATCCCGATGACGTCGACGCCCCACTTGCGGTAGATCAGCGACTCGGCGCGCGTGCTGAACTGCGGCCCCTCCATGTTCAGGTAGGTGCCGCCGTCGTGCATCGTCAGGCCGAGCTCGCGCCCCGTCGCCAGGAGCAGTCGGCGCAGGTCGCCGCACACCGGCTCGGCGAACATGACGTGGGCGACGACGCCGCCCTCGAAGAACGTGTCCGCGCGGTGGCGCGTGCGGTCGAAGAACTGGTCGATCACCACGAAGTCGCCGGGGTGCACGTCCTCGCGCATCGAGCCGACGGCCGAGATCGACACGATGCGCGCGACGCCGAGCTTCTTCAGGCCCCAGATGTTCGCGCGGAAGTTGATCTCGCTGGGCGAGATCCGGTGTCCGCGGCCGTGGCGCGGCAGGAAGACGACGGGCACGCCG
>JBGAOR010000061.1:0-27735 GCA_044221705.1 Planctomycetota bacterium | reverse complement strand
CGACGCCTGTCCGCCGCGGATCGGGCCGGGTTGACCGCGCGCGGCCGGATCAGATCCGGCCCGCGGCGACCTCGGCCGCGAGCCACGCGCTCGCGCGCTTCGTCATCTCGGCGGTCGGAACGCGCTCGCGGTAGCCGAAGTCGCGCCGTGCCGGAGCCATGTCGTACGTGTGGGTCCGCGCCAGCTGCAGCGCGACGAAGCGCGTCATCGGCGGCTCGCCCGTACGCTGCCTCAGCGACCACCCGCCTCGCGCGGCGCCGCCGGCGCGCGCCAGGGCGAGCGGCACGCGCCCGCGCGGACCCGGCAGTGCGCTGCGCGAGAGCACGTCCGCGATCCACGGCCAGAGCGCGACGGGCTCTTCCTGGGCGACGAAGTAGGCGCGGCCGGCATGCGCCGCGCCGGGTGCGAGCGCGTCGGCCGCGTCGAGGTGCGCCCCGGCGGCATTCTCGACGTCGGTCAGGCTCACGAGGTTCTTCCCGCCGCCGACGACGCGCAGCTCCTTCGCGCGAGCGCGCCTCGCGACGCGGGTCAGGAGGTGCGGGTCGCCCGGGCCGACGATCAGGTGCGGACGCAGTGCCGTCGTCGCGATGCCGCGTCCGTTCCAGGCCAGGACGTGCTTCTCCGCCAGCATCTTGCTGCGCGGGTAGTGCGCCAGGAACTCCGTCGCGTAGGGCCGGTCGTTTCCGGCCCGCACGTGGTCCGCGCCGTCGAAGCAGACGCTGGGCGAGCTGGTGAAGACGAGGCGCGGGACCTTGGCCGCGACCGACGCCGCGACGACCGCGGTCGTGCCGACCACGTTGCTGTGCGCGTACTCGTGCCGCGGTCCCCACACGCCGGCCTTCGCCGCGACGTGGAAGACGCAATCGACGCCGCGCAGGGCGCGAGCGAGAGCGGCCGCGTCGGCGACGTCACCGAGCTCGCAGCGCGCGCCCAGGCTCTCGACGGCCTCGTGCCGCAGCCGCAAATGGCGACGACCAGGTCGCCGCGCGCGCAGGAGACGCACGATCGCGAGGCCCAGGGAACCCGCCGCCGCCGGTGACGAGGCACTTCATGGCGAACGGCGCGCTCCAGGCGCTTGGTCGCCCAGGCCGCCAGGTCTCGCGCCGGATCTTCGCGTTGTGGCGCGCATCAACGGGGAAAATCGCGGCGGTACAGCGTCGTGCTCACTTCGGGCATGCGGTTCGGACCCACGGCGCGCAGCCGCTCGGCGCGGAGGGCGTGCAGTTCCGCGGACACGCGCTCCGCCTCGGCGCCGCGCAGCAGGCTGCCGTCGGCCATCTCGACGACGAGACCGGCTCCTCCGATCCGCGCGCGCCCACGCCGACGAGCGCGGTGCGCCGCACGCGCGGGTGGAGGTCGCACACGTTCTCGACGGGCACGGGGTAGCGCGCGCCAGCCGCGGTCTCCACGCGGTGCGCCTTGCGGCCGACGATCCACAGGCGTTCGTCGTCGTCGATCCAACCGACGTCGCCCGTGCGGTGCCAGGCGGCGCCGCTCGTGTCGGGGATCTTGGACAGCGCGTTCGCGCGCTCGTCGTCGACGTAGGCGCGCGTCACGACGGGACCGCGCACGCAGATCTCGCCCAGCTCGCCGCGTGCGCGCGCGCCGGGCCAGGCGGCGAACGGCGCGTCGTCGACGGGCGCGAGCGCGATCTCGGCGCCCGGCGCGGCGCGGCCGACGCAGCTGCCGCCGCCGCCCTCGACGCGGTCGCGCACGAGCCGCAGCTCGGCGCCCGAGATCGAGGCGACGGGCAGGCACTCGGTCGCGCCGTAGGGCGTGTGCACGTCGGCGTCGGCGGAGAGCAGCGCGCGGAACGACTCGACCAGCCGCGGCGCGACCGGCGCACCGGCGATCCACGCGCCGCGCAGGTCGGGGAAGCGCGCGCCGGACGCCGTCGCGTGCGGGACCACGCGCGACCAGATCGCCGGCGAGCCGAACGTGTACGTGCAGCGGTGCTCCCGGAGCGCGCTGGCGATCGCGGACGGATCGCAGCGCGCGGGCCGCGAAGGGTCGAGCCGCGGCACGACGCAGGTGGCCGCGAACGCCGCGTCGAACAGTGCGAAGAGGGGAAAGCAGGCCAGGTCGACGTCGCCGGGCTGGATGCGGCACAGGCTCCTCAAGGCCTCGATCTGCGCCGCGAACGCGCCGTGGTGGTAGAGCACGCCCTTCGCCGGCCCGGTCGAGCCCGACGTGAAGAGGATCGCGGCCGGGTCGTCGGCCGCGGTCGCGACGGGCGCGAAGTCGCCCGCGCGTGCATCCTCGATCTGGCGCAGCGTGCGCGCGCCCGGGAACCAGCGCGGGCCGACGACGACGTCGATCGAGACGCTGGCGAGTTCGCCGCCGTGCACGCGGCGGAGCGCATGGGCGATCGGGACGCCCAGGAACGCCTTGGGCCGCGTGCGCGCGAGGCAGCGCACCAGCGCTCGCGCGCCGAGTCCCGGATCGACGACGACGGGCACGGCCCCGATGCGAAACAGCGCGAACGTCAGGGCGATGAGGTCGATCCCGGGCCGGACGAGCAGCGCCGCGCGATCGCCGCGCTCGAGGCCGAGCGAGCGCAAGCCGTGCGCGATCGCCGCGGCGCGCGCGTCGAGCTCGGCATAGGTCGTCGTACGCCAGCCGGTGGTGCCGTGCGGCGCGACGACGGCTGCGAGGCCGGGGTGCTCGCGCGCCGTCCGTTGCAGGAACGCGCCGACGTTCACGGCCGCCGTTGCGGGCGCGAGCGGCGCGCCGCGCAGGCTGCCGGCGGGTACGCGCGTCGTCGCCATGCTCAGCGCGCGAGCAGCGAGCGCAGCTCGGCCTCGACCTCGCGCGGCGCCTCCTCGGTCACGAGGTGGCCGGCGCTCTCGATGGGCACGACCTTCGCGGCCGGCAGGCGGCTCTGCCACTGTGCGCGGAAACGCGGCGTGAAACACCAGTCGCGCTGTCCCCACACGATCGACACGGGCTTCGCGACGAAGCGCGCGACGGCCTGCGAGGCCGCGGCGAGCTCGTTCCACGACGGATGGCTCGACGACGTGGGGATGTCCTCGACGAAGCGGCGGATCGCGCGTCGGTCGGCCGCCGTGCGATACGGGTACGCGAAGCCGGCGCGCGCCGTGGCGGAGAGCCGCGCCGGTGTCGCGACGCCGAAGTGCGGCAGTAGGCCGGCGAAGGCGTTCATGTGCTCGACGAGGAACGGCCCGACGATCGGCGCGCGGCAGGCGCGGATGCGCAGCGGCATCGGGCCCGGGAACGCGGCGGTGTTCAGCACCATCAGCCGCGCGAACCGACCCGACGCGCGGCCGACGGTCGAGAGGCCGATCGCTCCGCCCCAGTCGTGGACGACGAGCGTCACGCGCTCGAGATCGAGACGCTCGACGACCGCCAGCACGTTCTCGGCGTGCGCAGCCAGCGTGTAGCGCCAGTCGGCGGGCTTCGCGGAGAGCCCGCAGCCGATGTGGTCGATCGCCACGCAGCGGTGCGTTTCGCGGAGCCGTGCCACGAGATCGCGCCACAGGAACGACCACGTCGGGTTGCCGTGCAGGAACAGGATAGGGTCCCCGTCGCGCGGTCCCTCGTCGACGTAGTGCAGGCTGCCCCCGGAAACGTCGAGGAAATGACTCTCGAACGGGTACTCGGCCGCGATCGCGGGCGGGAGCGCGGGGATGGCGGCGATGCTCACGTGGCGAGCTCCCGCACGCCGTCGACGTGCCACTCGACGGCCGCGTCGCCGTCGACGGCGAGCGCCGCGACGTGTCCGTGTCGCATCAGGAGCCGCGCGACGTGCTCGCGCCCGCGGTGGGACACGATCAGCTGGTCGACGGACGGCGCGGCGACGAGCGTGCAGCGCGAGAGCTCGAGGATGCCGCAGCCGGCCTTCTTCAGCACCGCTTCCTTGGCCGTCCAGATCCGGAAGAAGCTCTCCCAGCGGAAGCCGCCCAGGAGCTCCAACTCGCCGCGCGAGGCGACGCGCGGGACGACGTCCTGCTTGCGCGGCACGATCGCCTCGACGTCGATGCCCACGGGTTCGCGCGAAACCACGCCGGCGGAGAACGCGCGCGCGTGGCTGATCGACCAGTGCCAGCCCTGCGAGGGGAGGGGCGCGTCGTGATCGCCCTTCGCGAGTTCGCCGAGACGCGCGCCGCTGCGCTCTGCCGACGACGCCAGGGCGACTCGCGCGTGACGCGACTGTTCGGCGACGCGCGCGAGCCCGCGCAGCGCGGCCGACTCCGGCGCGGCGGCCAACAGTACGGGTCGCAGCACGCTCACGACGGCCCCGTCCGCGTCGCGCGGCGCACGATGTCGGCGTCGAAGTAGTTCACGCCCATCCCGGCGTCGATCACGAGCCCCTGCGCGTTGATGCCGGACGATCGCGGTGACAAGAGGTAGAGGACGGCGTCCGCTGCTTCCTGCGTCTCGAGGCCGCGCTTGCGCAGCGTGGCGGCCTCGGCGAAGAGCAGGTTGTCGACGTAGCCCGGGATGCCGGCCGAGGCCGACGTCTTCAGCAGGCCAGGGTTCACCGTGTTGAAGCGCACCTCGCTCGACGTGCTGAAGCTCTTGGCCAGGAACGCGATCGAGGAGTCCAGCGCGGCCTTGATCGGGGCCATGTAGCCGTAGCTCTCGGCCGCGAGACGCGTGGTCGAGATCGAGATCGCGACCACGGAAGCGCGCGGCGTCAGCAGGTCCTTCAGCGCGGCGGACAGCGCGACGAGCGAGAAGCACGACACGTCGACCGCGCGCAGGAAGTCCTGGCGCCGCGTCTCGTGGAAGGGGCGCGCGGATCCGTCGGCGCGCGGCGTGTACTCGGCGAAAGCGATCGAGTGAACCAGCCCGTCGAGGCGCGTCCCGTCGGCCCGCAGTCGTGCGGCCAGCGCGTCGATCGAAGCCTGGTCGGCGACGTCGCACACGTGTGCGGGCGCATCGCCGACGAACTTCTGGACCTCCGCGCGGCGCGCCTCGGAGTGCACGGTGAAGACCGGCTTCGCGCCCACGGCGCGCAGCGAGGCGCCGACGTGCCAGGCCACGCTCTTCCTGTTGCGCAGGCCGGTGACGAGCACCGTCGCGCCGGCGAGGCCGAGCCAATCGTCGGGCCGCGCGCTCACGAGGCTTTCAGCGCGGTCTCGGCCACGGTGAAGCGCAGGCGCACGACGGTCTCGCCGGCGCACGTCACGACTGCTTTGCAGTAGCGCGCGGGCCCGAGGCGCTCGGCGACCTCGACCTCGGCGCGCAGCGTCTCGCCCGGCCTCACGACGCGGCGGAACCGCGCGTCCTCGATCTTCGTCAGCACGGGCACGGCGCCCGAGCTCACCCGCGGATCGCCGCCCGACGCGAACAGGCAGGCCGCCGACTGGAACGCGAACTCGGAGATCAGCACGCCGGGCAACACCGGGTAGCCGGGATAGTGGCCGCGGAACGCCGGGAGATCCGGCGGCACGTCCCACTCCGCGACGATGCGGTCCGCCGAGCGCTCGACGATCCGGTCCACGAACAGGAACGGATCGCGGTGGGGGATGAGCGCCTCGATCGCGGCGCGCGAAGACGTGCTAGAGGCCACCGTGGACCTCGAGCGTGGTGCCGTTCACGTAGCTGGCCTCGCGCGAGCACAGGAAGAGCGCTGCGTGCGCGATCTCGGCCGGCGTGCCGAAGCGCCCGACCGGGACCATCCGCTTGTGCTCGGCGCGCACTTCCTCCGTCAGGTCGCCGATCAGCTCGGTCTCGACGAAACCGGGCGAGAGGCAGTTCACCGTGATCTTGCGCTTGCCGACCTCGCGCGCGAGCGAGCGCATGAGCCCGATCTGGCCGGCCTTGCTGGCGGCGTAGTTGGCCTGGCCTTGGAAGCCGTGCAAGCCTGAGGGCGACGTGATGAACACGATGCGCCCGTACTTGCGCGGCAGCATGGCGCGCACGGCCTGCTTCGCCATGAGGAACGAGCCCGTCAGGTTCACGTCGACCACGGCGCGCCAGTCGGACGACGGCATGGTGCCGACGATCTGGTCGCGGCGGATCCCGGCGTTGTTCACCAGGATCTGCACGCCGTCGGGTGCGGCTTCGAGTCCGGTCCAGAACCGCTCGACTGCGCTCTCGTCGGTCACGTCGAAGCGGTGCAGCGCGAGGCGGCCTTCGAATCGGGCGGCTTCGTCGGCCAGCGCCGCGGCCGCGGACTCGTTGCCGGTCCACGTGGCGTGCACGCGCGCGCCGTGCTCGAGGAACGCCAGCGTCAGCGCGCGCCCGATGCCGCGCGTGCCGCCCGTGACGACGGCGGTCTGGCCGGCGAACGCGTCCGCGGCGATCACGCCGACACCTCGACGAGGCTCGCGAGCCACGCGTCGACCTTGTTGGCCACGATCGCGCCGTAGTTCGCCGCGCCGAGCCAGCCCGACATGATGATGCCGACGCTGCCGGCGTGGTGCAGGCCGCGCACCTGGGTCTGGATGGTCATGCTGGGCTTCAGGCCTTCGAACTTGGTACCGAACGAGGTGCCGCTCGGGGACTGCGTGTAGAACTGGAACGTCCGCGGCGTCGCCGCCTCGGCGTGGTCGATCTTTTGGCGCGAGCCGGGGACGTAGCGTTCGAGCCGGTCGAGCGTGTCCTCGACGAGGCGCGCCTTCTCGCGCTCGTACGCGGCCGCGTCGAGGTGCGCCCAGTCCTCCCAACGCGCGTTGCGCGAGCCGACGACCGTGAAGCGCTCCGAGCCGGGCCGAGTCTTCGGGTGGTAGAAGGAGAACGTGACGCTCTCGCCGACGTGGTCGCACAGCGCTTCGGAGCTGAACGTGGGCCGCGTCGAAGTGAACAGAAGGTCCGTGACCCAGGGCAACGTCTCGCCCGCGCGGACACCCAGGTAGACCTGCGTGCTGGACGTGTTCAGTCGTACGGCGGCGACGCGCGCCGCGAACTCCGGTTCGAAGTGCTCGCGACCGACGAGGTCGAGCACCGTCGCGCGCAGCGAGGCGTTGCTGACGACGGCGTCGCACGCGATCGAGCGCCCGCAAGCCTCGACGGCCGTCACGCGGCCGCCGTCCACGCGGATGCGCTCGACCTGCACGCGGTGACGCACGTCGACGCCGCGCGCCTCGAGTTCGGCCTTCATGGCGCGGATCAACTTGTCCGTGCCGCCCTCGAACGTGTAGACGCCGTCCTTCATGAAGTTGCCGAACACGATCCCGTAGCTGATCGCGGGATCGTCGAGCGTCGAACCGTTGGCGTAGCTGATCGGCTCCATCAGCAGTCGGTGGACGTCGTTCCGGCCTGGGAAATGGCGCTCGAACAGCTGGCCCGTCGTCTCGCCGGTCTCGGCGTGGAAGTCCATCCGCGCCAGCTCTTCGTAGAAGGCCAGGACCGACGCACGCGGAACGCGCATCACGTCCACGAGCTTCGACGTGAAGTCCTCGCGCGTGAACGCCGTGTCGAACGCGAACTGCGGGTTGTCGAAGCGGATGCCGTCGAGGCGCTGGATCGAGTCGGCGATCGCCGTCGTCCAATACTTGCGGCACGTCTTCTTCATGCCCGACGGGAACCCGTGCAGCGACACGTCGAACACGTGACCGCCGCGGCGTTTGAACCAGGTCGCGAGGCCGCCGAGGTTGTAGTGCTGTTCCAGCACGAGGACGGAACGGCCGGCGCGCGCCAGGACGGCCGCCGCCGTCAGCCCGCCGAGGCCGCTGCCGACCACGACCACGTCGTAGCGCGCCTGCACGCCCTCGAGGGGATCGCCGGCGAACGGCGCCTTGCCGTCCGTGCTGCCCTTGAAGTAGCGCTTCTCGGTGTTCATGGCCTCAGCTCGCGACGAGCGCGCAGCGGTTCGCGATCGAGATCCCGGACATGAGCGCGCCGACGATGCCGACGAAGCCCTGGTCCGTGCCGATCAGGTGGACGTTCGCGACCCCCGAGTCGCCGTCGAGGCGCTTCTTCGGGCTGCCGTACACCGTTCCGCCGACGTGGCCGGTGTAGTGCACGATCGTGCGCGGCGTGAAGCAGTCGATCTGCGTGGTGTGCGGGCGCGGGTCGGCGGCGTACGGCGCCGCGGCGGCGCACAGCGCGTCCTCGAAGCGGTCCTTCTGCGCGCGGTACTCGACCTCGTCGTACGCGCACCAGACGTCCGGGTTCGCGAGGCACGTGACGCGCATCAGGCCCTGCGGCGCGATCTCGTTCCCGGCGTAGTTGTCGCTGCAGGCGATCACGCCGTTCGAGAGGTCGACGGGCGCGGACGGGCGGCGCCAGGCGGGGCGCAGCGAGTCCGCGAAGAAGACCAGCGTGTGCGGCGCGCCGATCGCGGCCGAGGGCCGCGCGAGGACGCGCTGCGTCTCCACGAAGGAGAGCCGTCCCTGGTCGGCCGGCGCGCTCGTCTCGCCGCACAGCGCGCGCGTCTCGACGTAGCCCGCGGAGGACAGGATGCGATCGGCGAGCAACTCGTCCCCCGAGTCGAGGCGGACGCCCCGCGCCGCGCCGCGCGCATCGCGCAGCACGGACTCGACGCCGTGGTGCGTACGCAGCTCGCCGCCCTCGGCCTTGTAGCGCGCGACGAGCAGGTCCAGCAGCGGCTTGATGCCGCCGCGCGGTCGCGCCAATCCCTCGAGGAAGATCGCGCGGAACAGGATGATCGCCTGGTACGCGTCGACGTCGCCCTCGCGCCCGCTGCCGTACCAGCACAGCGGCAGCATGAGCGCCTCGACCAGGTCCGGATCGGTGAGGTGCTGGCGCAGGAACGCGCGACCCGAAGCGGAGGGATCGGCGAGCGTGAACGGGTCCGCCTCGCGCACGCTGCGCACCAACGACGCGAAGTTCTCGCGCTGCGACGGGAACGCGCGTGCCACCTCGGCCTCGAGCAGCGCGAGGTCGTTCGAGAAGTCGAGCCGCAGGTCGGCCAGGTGCAGCCGCGAGCGGCCCTGTTCGCCGAGGTGCAGTTCGTCGAAGCGCAGTCGCAGCTGGCGCAGGACCCGCGAGAGCGGCGCGGACTTCGACTCGGGCCGCGCGAAGTTCGTCAGCGCGTGCAACCCCGAGTCGAACCGACGGCCACCGCGCTTGTAGAAGGAGTTCAGGCCGCCCCAGAGCGCATGCCTCTCGAGGATCGCGACGCGCCGCCCGAACTGGGCCAGCCGGATCCCTGCGGCGAGCCCGCTCATGCCGGCGCCGATCACCAGCGCGTCGTAGCGGTCGGAGCTCATGCGGCCCTCGGAGAACTCGCCGCGCGCGAGCGGGCTCGCGCGGGCGGGATCAGACCCCGACCTTGAGCGACTTGCCCTGCATCTTGGGCCCGAGGTACGCGACGCAGCCGTCGAGCGTCGCCAGCTCCTTGTAGTCCTCCTCGGGCACCTGCACGCCGTAGCGCTTGCGCAGCTCCATGACGATGTCGAGGAAGTCCATCGAGTCGAGCTCGATCTGGTCGCGCAGGCGCACGTCCGTCTTGAGGCTCGAGACGTCCTCGTCGGGGGCGATCGTCTTGATGATGTCCTGGATCGCCAGGATGATCTCTTCGCGGTTCATGGTTCGTGTGGGGGCGGGGGGCGTATGAGTTGGCGGGGGGCGGAAAGGTCGGGTCTTCAGCCGGTGAAGCGCCGCACGACGACGGCGGAGTTGATGCCGAGCATCCCGAAGGACAGGTTGAGGACGTGGTCGACGCGGCCGATTCGCTTCGGCGCGTTCACGACGAGGTTGCGGACCTCGCAGGCCGGATCGAGGTCGTCGACGTTGATCGTCGCGTGGGCCCAGCCGTCCTCGAACGACGGCAGGTTCCCGGCCAGTTCGAGCGCGCCGGCCGCGCCCATCGTGTGGCCGATGAAGCTCTTCGTGTTGTTCACGTGCGTGCGCGCGCTGTCGCCGAAGACGGCGCGCATGGCCTCGCACTCCTGCTGGTCTCCCAGCGGCGTCGCGGTGGCATGGCTCGAGACGATGTCGATCTCGTTCGGCGCCAGCCCGGCGCGGGCGAGCGCGCCGCGCATGCACTCGTTCTGGCGCTCGGCGAGGGGCAGCACGAAGTCGGACGCGTCGGAGTTCACGCAGTGGCCGACGAGCTCGCCGTAGATGCGCGCCCCGCGCCGCTGCGCGTCCTCGAGGCGCTCCAGCGTGTACAGGCAGCCGCCCTCCGACACGACGATCCCGTTGCGGTTCTTGTCGAACGGCCGCGAGGCCTTCGTCGGGTCGTCGTGGCTCGCCAGCGCGCCCTGGGCGCGGAAGCTGGCGAAGATCCCGAACGTGTGGATGCTCTCCGAGACGCCGCCGCCGATCGCGAGGTCGACCTCGCCGAGCTGCAGCATCTGCGCGCCGTGGATCAGGCCCAGGTTCCCGGCCGCGCAGGCCGCGCCGATGCAGTACGCCGGTCCGGTGATGCCGTAGGCCAGCGCGATCTCGCCCGCCGGGTTGTTCGCGACCGTGCGCGGGTTGTGGTGGTGCGACCAGAACGACAGGTCGAACTGGTACTGCGCGACCTCGTGGATCTGGTTCTCGGTCTCGACGTTGCCGTGCTCCGTCGTGCCGACGTACACGCCGACGCGCGAGCGGTCGCGCTGCGCCAGGTCGATCCCCGCGTCCTGGAGCGTCTCGCCCGCGCACCAGATCCCGATGGATCCGGCGCGCGTGCCGCGGCGCAGTTCCTTGCGCTTCTGCCAGCGCAGCGCGTCGAAATCGCACTGGCCGGCCAGCGTGGGCCCCACGTGGCGGATCGTCCACGGCTTCACGCCCGAGACGCCCGCCAGGAGGTTCCGGCGGTAGTCGGCGAGCGAGTTCCCGTTCGGGCTCGTGAGGCCGATGCCCGTGATGACGATGCGCGGCAGCGCGCTCACTCGCGCTCCTCGCGGCGGCGCGCGTTTCGGCCTTCCTCGTCGAGCTTGGCGAGGACGTGCGCGGCGAGCTGCGCGCGCGTCTTGGCGTCGGGACCGGCGATGCGTGCCGGGACCGCCAGGCCCACCTTGAGCGCGGCGTTCACGGCCTTGGCCAGCATGCTCTCGCTGTCGCCCAGCGCGCGCTCGACGGAGCTGAACACGAGCTGCATGACCGCCTCGGCGATCTCGCACGAGCTGATGATCGAGCGCAGGGTCAGGACGCGCGGGTCCTTCGCGCCGTAGCGCTCGACGATGTACTCGAGCGTCGACTGCGCGGCGTGGCGGAACTTCCGGAACACGACCTGCTCGCGGCGGCGGAAGACGGTCGCCACGATCGACAGCGTGTTGCCGACGGGGCGGTGCAGGTGACAGCGGCGGCCCGAGTCGAACTCGGATTCGATCGCGCCCCACTCGGCCAGGTCGTGGAGGGTCGTGCTCGTGGCGCCCGTCGAGAGCTCGAGCGTCTCGGCGATCTCGCGCGACGACAGCGGCTGACCGGAGAGCACGAGCAGACCGAAGATGCGCCCGTGGACGCGCTTGAACCCGAACGTGCGGAAGAACAGCTCGAAGTTCGGCAGCTGCGCCTGGAGTTCGGGGTCGAGCCCGGCGAACTCGGCGGTCGTGGAATCGCTCTTCGGATCGCTCTTGGCGGCCATGGGCTGGGTCGGGGCGCACGCGCCGCTTTTCAAGAATTCCTGAAAAGCGCGCAGGCGGAGGTATCGCATCCGGGGCGGTCGGTGTCCACCCCGGAGAGGGGCTACCGCGCCGCCGATTTCAGGCCCGGACGGCCAGCATCAGACACTGCAGCCCGCTGCCGATCCCGAGCAGGGCCGTGCGGTCTCCGGGGCGCACGAAACCCGCCTCCAGGGCCAGCGCCAGCGTGGCCGGCAGGGAAACGGACCCGACGTTCCCGAGGACGGGGAAGGTGGGGAAGTCGCGCGCGAGGTCGAGGCCCAGCGACTCGAACAGGAGCCGCCGGTGCGCCGAGCCGACCTGGTGCGTGACGACGCGGTCGACGTCGGCGCGCGACCAGCCGACCTCGCGCTCGAACTCGGTCCAGGTGCGGACGGCGAGCTCGCAGCCGGCGCGCAGCAGCGCCTCGGAGTCCGTCGCCATGAGCGGGCCGTCCGCGCCGGCCGCGAAGTCGCCGCTGCACAGCTCGACGTGTTCCGGCCGCGAGCGACGCGCCGCCCACGAGTCGTGGCGCATCGGGCGCGAACGACGCGCGCGTCACGACGCACGCCGCCGCGCCCGCGCCGATCGTGAGCGATGCGAACGCGCGCTTGAGCTCGCCGCGCGCGTCGGCGCGCGGGTCGTCCGCGATCGCGAGCAGGCGCGCGATCGTCGCCTCGACGAGCGGGCCGCCGTCCTCGCCGGCGACGACGAGTTCGGCCTCGACGTCGCCGCGCTCGACCATGCCGGCCACGACCACGAGCGCGTTCGCGGGCCAGGGCAAGCGTTCGAGGTCGAACGCCTGACAGCGGGTGCCGAGCCCGAGCAGGCGGTGCGCGACGCTCGGCGTCGCGGGCTCGTGGAAGTCGCGGCACACCGACGCGTGCACGAGCACTCCGATGCGTTCGCGCGCGAGCCCCGAGCGCTCGATCGCGAGCGCACCCGCGCGCGCCGCGACCGTGCTCGGCCGCGTGCCCCTCGGCCAGACGCGGCGTTCGCGGATCCCCGAGAGCAGCTCGAGCCGCCCCGGCGACAGCGCGAGGCGCGCGTAGAGGGGCGCCAGTCGCTCCTCGATGGCCGCGGACGTCACCACCTGGTCGGGCAGGGCGTGCGCGAGGCCGGCGAGGGCGATGTCCTGGAAGCGCATGGGCGTTCGGCGGCGCGCTCCCGAGCGGAGCGGGGCGGAGAGGATAGGGGGAATCCCGCGTTCCACAACCGGAGGGCCCCGACCCCGCGGAGTCGGGGCGGATCCGGGTCGCGAGTTGCGGAAGCCCGACCGCTCGCGGATCCTTGTCCCTCCCCATCCCATGGCGCAAGTCCGGCCCACGATCCTCCACGTGGACATGGACGCGTTCTACGCGTCCGTGGAAACGCGCGACAACCCGTCGCTCGCCGGGCTGCCGGTCTGCGTGGGCGGGCCGTCCGACCAGCGCGGCGTGATCGCCGCGGCGTCCTACGAGGCACGGCGTCACGGCGTGCACTCGGCCATGTCGACCGCGGAAGCGCGACGTCTGTGTCCCGACCTCGTGCTGCTGCCGCCCGACTTCGAGCGCTACACGAGCGTCTCGCGGGACATCATGGCGATCTTCCGCTCGTACACGCCGCTCGTGGAGCCGCTCTCGCTCGACGAGGCGTTCCTCGACGTCGCCGGCTGCGAGCGGCTCTTCGGCGACCCGGCCGACGTGGGCCGCGCGATCCAGCGCGAGATCCTGCACCGCACGGGGCTGCCGGCGTCGGTCGGCGTCGCGCCCACGAAGTTCCTGGCCAAGCTGGCCAGCGACCTGGCGAAGCCCGAGGGCTTCCGCGTGATCCAGGCCCACGAGGCGCGCGCGGTGCTCGACCCGCTGCCCGTCTCGCGCATCTGGGGCGTCGGTCCGCGCACGGCGAAGCGTCTCGAGGCGCTGGGCGTCGCGACCATCGGCGACTTGGCGCGGCGTTCGCGCGACGAGGTCGTGCGCGAGTTCGGCGCGAGCGGCGCCTGGATCCACGACCTGGCGCACGGCATCGACACGCGCCGCGTCACGCCGCGGCGCGAGGAGAAGTCGCACGGCATGGAGCGCACGTTCCCGACGGACGTGTCGGATCGCGACGAATTGCGCCGCCACCTCCTCGACTTCTGCGAGGAGGTCGCGTTCGGCCTGCGCGACAAGGGCCTGCGCGGGCGCACCGTCACGTTGAAGGCGCGCTACTCCGACTTCACGACGCTGACGCGCACGAAGACGCTCGACCACCCGACGAACCTCGGGCCGCGCATCTACTCGACCGCGCGCGAGCTGCTCGATCGCCTGCCGATCGCGCCGCTGCGCCTGGTCGGCGTGCAGATCTCGTCGTTGAGCGACGTGCGCGCGCCGATCCAGGAGAGCCTGTTCGGCGACGTCGACGGCGCCCCGAAGCTCCTGCGCGGCGCGCAGGTCCCGACGCGCGCGAAGCTCGAGCGCGCGGCCGAGGGCCTGGACAAGCTGCGCCGCAAGTTCGGCGCGCGCGCCGTCGTCCCGGCCAGCCTGCTGGGTCGCACGCGCGCCCGCGGGCTCGACGGCTCGGACGGCCAGCCCGGCGTCGCCGGCCGCGCAGTCGAGCCGGCCGAGTAGGGAGCCGGCCGAGTCGGGATCAGCGCAGCCAGTGCGGCTTGCGCGGGTCCCGCCGGGTCTCGACCAGGAGGTCGACGCCCGCGAGGTCGGACCAGGCGTAGTACTTGAAGTCCTGGTTCCGCGGAGCGTTCCGGCCGTCCTGCGCGACGAAGAGCCCGCTGTCGAACTTCCCGCTCAGCGCGAAGCTCTCGACCGCGATCCCGTCCGTGTCCTCGACGTCGCCCAACTCGGTCGTGGCGCGCGGGTCGATCACCTTGCGCAGCGCGTGCGGCGCCTCGCGGTCGAACACGAAGAAGCGGTCCGCGCCCTGGACCGAGGCGATCAGGTAGCCCTTGCCGCCCTTGCCGTAGTAGATCGTGAGGCCCTCGAGGTCGGGCACGACGCCCGGCTGGCCGGCTTCGAGCACGGCCACGCGGTCCTTCTCCGTCGCCGGCGCGTCCGGCTCGGCGTCGTAGCGCCAGATGGCGCGCGTCTCCTCGCTGACGAAGAACCAGCCGCGCTCCTCGTCGGCGACGCAGCCCTCGACCTGGTCGCCGACGTCGAACGCGCGCACGAGCCGCGGCGCGAACTCGCCGCTCGAACCGTCGAGCAGGTACTGCTCGACGCGGCCCTGCTTGTCGTTCACGAACGCGAAGAGCGCCCCGTCGCGCGCGCGGCGGTACAGCGTGGATCCGTAGGGCATCGACCCGCCGAACACGGGGAACGCCGCGTCGATCGCCGGCGTCGCGCGGCGCGCTTCGGCGTCGACGATCCAGAGCATGAAGCCCTTCTGCGCGCCGCGGACCGCGGCGCCCAGCACGTCGACGTCGCGTTCGCCGAGACGCACGGAGTAGGCCACGTCCACGTTGTCGGGCTCGAGGCCATCGGAGACGACGCCCAGCCGCTTCCCGTCGAGGCCGTACCACTCGAGCCCGCCGCGCTTGTTCGTCCCGAACACGAGGCTCTGCGACGGGTACTGCGGATGCACCCAGATCGCCGGGTCGTCGGCCGAATCGCCGTCCGTGCCGACCGGATCCGTCGCGACGACGGCGACCGGTTCCCCGAGCGTCGCCCCCGGCGGCAGCACGTGCCGCGCGTCCTGGCCGCCGCAGGCCGCGAACGCGCTCGCGCAGGTCAGCGCGCCGCACGCGCGGACGATCGCCGCGCGCCGGCTCACAGGTCCAGTTCCGCGCCGGTCGCGCCGCGTCCGGCGAGGATCACGCCGCGCTTCGCGCTCAGCACGAACTCGGCCACCTCGCGCACGCTCGCCTGCGGATGGTCCGTGTAGCGCCGCGCCGCTTCGAGCGCCGGATGCCGCCGGCCGAGGATGTCGAGGATCGCGAGGCGCAGCGTCAACCGCTCCTCCTGCGTGAACCCGGCCCGCCTCATGCCGATCGTGTTCGGCGCGCGCCACCGCGCCGGCAGCGCGCCCGAGAAGATCGAGAAGGGGACCGCGTCCTTCCCGATGCCGCAACCGCCGGCCAGCATCGTCAGGCGCCCCACGCGGCAGAACTGGTGGACGGTGACCCCGCCGGAGAGGATCGCGCGCTCGCCGATTTGCGAGTGGCCGCCGATCATCGCGCCGTTCGTGAGGATCGCGCGATCGCCGACGGTGCAGTCGTGCGCGACGTGGCTGCCGGCCATCAGCATCACGCCGTCGCCCACGCGCGTGACGCCGTTCTCCGTCGTGGCGCGGTGCACGGTGACGTGCTCGTGGATGCGTACGTCGGCGCCGATCTCGACGCGCGAGGGCGTGCCCTTGTACTTGACGTCCTGCGGCTCGCCGCCGAGCACCGCGCTCGACCCGACCTTGGAGCGCGCGCCGAGCCGCACGCAGCCGTGCACGTGCACGTGCGCGCCGAGGACGACGCCCTCGCCGAGTTCCGCGCCGTCCTCGACGACGCTGAAGGGGCCGATCGAGACGTCGGCAGCGCAGCGCGCTCCGGGATGGACGAGGGCGGTGGAGTGGATCACGCCGGGCAGGGTAGGCGGGCCGCCGACGATCCGGAAGTCCGGGCCGCCCTCTCCGGCGCCCCCCGTCGGCACCCGCGGGGCCCGGCGGACCGGCCCTCGACGCCGGATCGACGAGTTCTTGGCCGACCCTTCGCCCGGACCCTGCACTCCGAGGCATGATCGAGGGTCGGACACGAGAGCACCGCGCGTCGCGCGTGCCCTCCGCTCGATCCCCGAACCCAGAGAGTCGCAACCCATGCTGGAATCTTCGCCCCGTCTCGCCGCGCCGATCGCGACGAGCCGCCGCCCGTTCACCCCGTCCCTCCTGGCCGGAGTCGCTCTGCTCGCCGTCGCCGCGCACGTCGCGGACGCGGCCCAGATCACGCCCGGCAACCTCGTCGCGGTCCGCGTCGGCGACGGCACGGCCGCACTCACGAGCGCATCCACGGCGGTGTTCCTCGACGAGTTCACGACCGCGGGGGTGTTCGTCCAGACGATCCCCCTGCCGACCGCAGCCTCGGGCGCGAATCAACCGCTGACGAACTCCGGCAGCGCGACGTCGGAGGGGCTGCTCAACCTCTCGGCCGACGGACGCTTCCTCGTCCATGCGGGCTACGGCACCGCGCCGGGCCTCCCGTCGATCGCCGGCACGACCAGCGTCGCCGTCCCGCGCGTCGCCGCGCTCGTCGACATCGCCACGGGCAACGTCGACACGACGACGGCGCTCGACGCGTTCTCGGGCGGCAACCCGCGCAGTGCCACGAGCCAGGACGGGAGCGCGCTGTGGCTCAGCGGCTCGAACAGCGGCGTCCTGTATGCCACGACGGGAGCGACGACGGCGCTCGCGCTCAACATGGCGCCCACGAACACCCGGATGGTCCAGATCGTGGCGGGCCAGCTCTACCTCTCGAGCGCCTCGAGCACCTTCCAGGGCGTCTCGGCGGTCGGCACGGGCCTCCCGACGACGGCCGGACAGACGGTGACGCTCCTGCCGGGCTTCCCGACCGCGACCGGTCCGAGCAGCTACGACTACTTCTTCGCCGACGCCGCGACGCTGTACGTCGCCGACGACCGCACGGCGGCGCAAGGCGGCGGGATCCAGAAGTGGACCGAATCGGCCGGCACGTGGACGCTGCAGTACACGCTGAGCGTCGGCACGAGCGGCGCGCGCAGCCTGACCGGCGTGGTGCAGGGCGGCGCGGCGACGCTCTACGCGACGACGACCGCCACGAGCGCGAACAACGTCGTCGTGGGGACGGACACGGGGGTCGGCACGGTGTTCACGACGGTGACCACGGCGCCGGCCAACACGGCCTACCGCGGGCTGCGCCTCGTGCCGTCGGCCGGTTCGCCCTTCGCCGCGTACTGCTTCGGCGACGGCACGGCGACCGCGTGCCCGTGCGGCAACGTGGGCGTGGCCGGCAACGGCTGCCCGAACTCGATCAACGCGGCCGGTGCGCACCTGGCCGCGACCGGCAACGCCAGCATCGCGGCGGACACGGTCGTCCTGGCCGGGACGGGCATGCCGAACAGCTCGGCGCTCTACTTCCAGGGCACGGCGCAACAGTCGGGCGGACTCGGCGTCGTCTTCGGCGACGGCCTGCGCTGCGCTGGCGGATCGGTGATCCGCCTCGCGACGAAGTTCAACGCGGCGGGCGCGTCCCAGTTCCCGGCCGGCGGCGACCCGAGCGTCTCGGTGCGCGGACTCGTCGCGAGCCCGGGCTCGCGCACGTACCAGTGCTGGTACCGCAACGCGGCGGCCTTCTGCACGGCCTCGACGTTCAACCTGACGAACGGCGTCGGGGTCACCTGGGGCACATGACACGGAGGGACTCGTCGACCCCACGTCGACGAGCTCGTCGATCCGGGACATGCGAGGCGGGCCGGCATCGGTCCGCCTCGCGCGTCGATGCGGTGCGGTGCGGTGGAGTTCCGGGAGCCGCGCGCGCGCCGCCTAGTGCGCCTCGAGCCAGTTCGCGCCGTGCCCGAAGTCGACCTTCAGCGGCACGCGCAGCGGCCAGGCGTGCTCCATGCGGTCGCGCACCAGCTCGCGCGTCTCGTCGAGCTCGCGCTCGGGCACCTCGAACACGAGCTCGTCGTGGACCTGCAGGAGCATCCGGCCGGAGAGCTTCGAGGCCGACAGCCGGGACTCGAGATCGATCATCGCGCGCTTGATCACGTCGGCCGACGAGCCCTGCACGGGCGTGTTCACGGCCGCGTTCTCGGCGAACACGCGCACGCGCGCGTCGTCGGACGTGATGTCCGCGAAATGCCGCCGCCGGCCCGCGATCGTCTCGACGTAGCCCTTCTCGCGCGCCATCTCGAGCGTGTCGTCGATCCAGCCGCGCACGCTGGGGAACGACTCGAAGTAGCGCTCGATGAACTGCTTCGCCTCGGGGACGGTGAGGTTCGTCTCGCGCGCGAGCCGCGCCGGCCCCATGCCGTAGAGGAGTCCGAAGTTGATCGCCTTCGCACGCGAGCGCATCTCGCGCGTCACCGCGTCGGGCGCGACTCCGAAGATGGTCGCGGCGGTCGCGGCGTGGACGTCGCGGCCCTCGGCGAAGGCCCGCACGAGCCCCGGATCGCCGCACAGGTGCGCCAGGATCCTGAGCTCCACCTGGCTGTAGTCGGCGGACAGGAGCACCCAGCGGCCGAGAGCGTCGGGCTCGCGCGGCACGAAGGCCTTCCGCAATTCGCGCCCGCGCGCGGTGCGCACCGGGATGTTCTGCAGGTTCGGGTCGCTCGAGGCGAGCCTTCCCGTGGCGGCGTTCACCTGGCTGAACGAGCTGTGCACGCGGCCGTCCTTCGGATCGACGTAGGTCGGCAGCGTGTCGACGTAGGTGCTGGCGAGCTTCTGCATCTCGCGGTACTCGAGCAGCGCCGTGACGATCGGCACGTCGGCGTACCACTGCTCCAGCGTCGCCGCGTCCGTCGCGTAGCCGGTCTGCGTCTTCTTGGGGCGCTTCACGCCGGCGGCGTCCTGGATCTTCAGCTTCTCGAAGAGCACTTCGCCCAGCGCCTTCGTGCTGTTCACGTTGAAAGGCTCGCCGGCGATGGCGTGGATCTGCGCGACGGCCGTCTCGATCTCGGCCTGCAGCCCGCGGCCGATCTCGGTCAGGACCGGGACGTCCAGGCGGATCCCGCGCCGCTCCAGCGCCGTCAGCACCGGCACGAGCGGCATCTCGAGGTCGCGGAACAGATGCTCCGCGGCGTTCTCGCGCAGCTCCGCCTGCAGCGGCGCGACGAGCCGCCACGTCGCGTCGGCGTCCTCGCAGGCGTACTCGGCGACCTTCTCGACCGGCACCTCGGCCATCGTGATCTGCGACTTGCCCGTGCCGATCAGGGCCGTCGTCGGGATCTTCTGCAGGTCGAAGAAGCGCAGCGCGAGGTCGTCCAGGTTGTGCCGCCGAGCGGCGCCGACCGCGCAGAAGCTCGCGACCATCGTGTCGAACCAGGGCGGCGGCATGTCGACGCCGTGCGCGCCCATCACGAGCCAGTCGTACTTCGTGTTCTGCCCGACGCGCTCGTAGCGCGGGTCCGTGAGCAGCGGCCGGAGCGCCTCGAGGATGGCCGGCGGGCCGCCCGGCAGGACCGGCGGTTCGGCGTTCATCGGCACGTAGAACGCGCGCATCGGCTGCGCGCTGAAGGAGCAGCCGACGAGGCGCGCCTGCAGGGGCGAGAGGCTCGTCGTCTCCGTGTCGAACGCGAACCGGCCGGCCGCGTCGAGCTCGGCGATCATCGCGTCGAGCATCGCGGCGTCGCGGACGAGCACGTAGTCGCGCGCCTCGGCGGTCCTCGGGCCCGCGCTGACCTTCGGGATCAGGGATTTGAAGTCGAGGCGCCGGTACAGCTCGGTCAGCGCCTTCGCGTCCGGCGCGGGCGGCCGCAGGCCCGCGAAGCCCGGATCGAGAGGGACGTCGCGCGCGATCGTGACCAGCTCGCGCGACAGCTCGAGCTGCGCGCGGTCGCGACGGATGTACTCGCCGGCCTTGCCCTTCACCGCGTCGACGTTCGCCAGCAGCGCGTCGAGCGACTTCCACTCGACGAGGAGCTTGATCGCGCCCTTCTCGCCGATGCCCGCGACGCCGGGCACGTTGTCGGACGCGTCGCCCATGATCGCCAGCACGTCGACGATGTGGGACGGCGGGACGCCCAGCCGCGCGACGGACTCCTCCGGGCCCTCGATCAGGAGCGGCACGCCCGGCTTGAACACGTTGTAGAGCTTCACGTGCTCGGTCACGAGCTGCAGGAAGTCCTTGTCGCCCGTCACGATCATCACGTCGTAGCCGGCCTGCTCACCCTGCACGGCCAGCGTCCCGATCACGTCGTCGGCCTCGTAGCCCTTGACCTCGAAGAGCGGCAGGCCGAGCGCGCGCGTGACCTGCCGCAGGAGGTCGAGCTGCTGCACGATCTCGTCCGGCATCTTCTGACGCGTCGCCTTGTAGTCCGCGTACATCTTGTGGCGGAACGTCGTCCCGGGCGGGTCGAACGCGACGGCGATCAGGTCGGGCTTCTCCTTGTCCAGGATGTCGTGCAGCGCGCGCGCGAAGCCGTACGTCGCGCCGGTCGGCGTGCCGTCGGGCGCGTTGAAACCCTGGCGCTGCAGCGCGAAGTGCGCGCGGTAGGCGAGAGCTGTCCCATCGACCAGGAAGAGGCGCGGCATGGCGCGCAGGATAGCGCTGCTGGACCTTCCCGCGGACGCGCGAAGCGCGCAGAATGCCGCGCTCCCATGTCGAAGACCGTCTGCACGCTCAATCTCAACGGGATCCGTTCCGCGGGCCGACGCGGGTTCGCACGCTGGCTCGACCGTACCCGGCCCGACGTGCTGTGCGTCCAGGAGTTGCGCGCCCACGAGAGCGACGTCGAGGACGACCTGCGCTCGCCGGAAGGGTGGAACGCGCGCTGGCAGTGCGCGTCGAAGAAGGGCTACGCCGGCGTGGGCGTCTACTCGCGCTCCGCCGTCGACCGCTACGTCGCGGGGCTTCCGTTCGAGCACTGCGGCGACGAGGGCCGCGCGCTGCGCGCGGACTTCCACGACCTGACCGTGATCAGCCTGTACGTGCCCAGCGGGTCATCCAGCCCGGAGCGGCAGAAGGCGAAGTTCCAGTTCCTGGCCGAGATCGAGCCGTGGTTCGCGGCGCTGCGCCGCGAGAAGCGGCCGGTGCTCGTGTGCGGCGACGTGAACATCGCGCCGACCGCGCTCGACCTCGCGCGACCCAAGCCGAACGAGAAGAACTCGGGCTTCCTGCCCGAGGAACGGGCCTGGTTCGCGGGCCTTCTCGCGTCCGGGTGGGTCGACGTCGTGCGACGGCTGCACCCCGAGGTTGCCGGGCTCTACTCGTGGTGGTCGAACCGCGGCGCCGCGCGCGAGAACGACGTCGGCTGGCGCATCGACCACGTGCTGGCGACGCCGGATCTCGCGCCGCGCGTCACGAAGGCCTGGATCGAGAAGAAGGCCGGGCTGTCGGACCACGCGCCGGTCTGGGTCGAGATCGAGGACGCGTGATCGCGGCGTGCCTCGCCGCGCTCTCGGGGGCCGTGCTCTCGGGGGCCGCGCTCCCGGCCGCCGCGCTCTCGGCTGCCCCGCTCCGCGCCGGCCCGGATACCCCGGCGCAGGCGCGTCCGAGCGCGCAGGTCGTCTTCGTGCGCGAGGCGCCGGTCGTGGACGGCCGGCTCGACGAGGCCTTCTGGCGCGACGTCCCGCCGATCGCGCCGCTGCGCCAGATGGTCCCGCGGATCGACGCCGATCCCAGCGAGCGCACCGAGATCCGCGTCGTGCACGACGGGCACGCGCTGTACTTCGGGATCCGCTGCTTCGACCGCGAGCCCGAGAACATCGTGGCCACGCTGCGTCAGCGCGATGCCGACCTCGATCCCGACGACCGGATCGAGATCCTGCTCGACACGTTCCGCGACCGGCGCAACGCGTACTTCTTCCAGATCGGCGCGGCGGGCTCGATCGGGGACGCGCTCGTGTCCAAGAACGGCGCCGGCTTCAAGAAAGCCTGGGACGGCATCTTCGACGGCGCGGCGCGGATCGACGACCTGGGCTGGACCGCGGAGATGCAGATCCCGTTCGCCACGGTCGCGTTCGATCCGGCGCAGCCGGTGTGGGGCTTCAACATCAACCGCTGCATCAAGCGGCACGAGGAGTTCGCGCGGTTCGCGGCGCACACGCAGGACTCGAGCTTCTTCCGCATCGCGCAGGCCGGCGACCTGGCCGGGTTCGACGGCGCCGAGCAGGGCATCGGGCTCGACATCACGCCGTTCTTCGTCCTGCGCGCGGACGACGAGCGCGGCGGCGACTCGTCGTTGACCGGCCAGCCCGGACTCGACGCCAGCTGGCGGATCACGCCCAGCCTGCAAGCCGCCGTCACGGTGAACACGGACTTCGCCGAGACGGAGGTCGACGACCGTCAGATCAACCTCACGCGCTTCCCGCTGTTCTTCCCCGAGAAGCGCGACTTCTTCCTGCAGGACGCGGGGATCTTCGACTTCGGCGACCTCGATCCGGGCGTTCTCCTGCCGTTCTTCAGCCGGCGCATCGGGCTCGACGGTTCGGGCGGCGAGGTGCCGATCCTCGTGGGCGCGAAGCTCACGGGTCGCGCCGGCGACTGGAGCATCGGGTTCCTCGACGTCGAGACGGACTCGACGGCGACGCTGGACCAGCAGAACCTCGGGACCGCGCGGCTCGCCTACAACGTCGGCGAGCAGTCGACGATCGGCGTGATCGGCACGCTCGGCGATCCGACCGGAGCGACGGACGCGGCGACGTACGGCGCCGACGTGAACCTGGCGACGAACTCGTTCCTGGGGAACAAGACGCTGCAGTCGTCGACCTGGATCCTGCGCACGGAGGACGGCGGCTCGTCCGGCGACGACGTCGCCTACGGCACGTCGGTGCGCTATCCCAACGACCTGCTCACGCTGGGCGCGGCGTTCGCGGAGATCCAGGAGGAGTTCTCGCCCGAGCTGGGTTTCGCGCCGCGCACCGGCATCCGGCGCTGGACCGGCAACGCCGAGCTCAAGCCGCGCCACGAGGGCGCGATCCGGCGCACGCAGTACCAGGTCGACGCCCTCGTCGTGACCGACCTCGACGACAGGCTCGAGACGGGGTTCGTCGAAGTCCAACCGATCGGGCTGATCTTCGACTCCGGCGACGCCGTGAACCTGGAGCTCGAGGGGCACCGCGAGCGCCTCGACGCGCCGTTCGAGATCCACGACGGCGTCGTGATCGACCCGGGCGAGTACGACTTCGGCCGCGCGCGGCTCGAGACGAGCTTTGCCAACGCGCGCGAGCTGTCGGGCGCCGTGTCGTTCGAGTCCGGCACGTTCTACGACGGCCTGCGCGTCGACGCCGTCGCCAGCGCCTCGTGGCGACCCAACGCGTTCCTCAACGCGAGCCTCTCGTACCAGCGCTCGGACGTCGACCTCGAGGACGGCGACTTCGTGGCGCAGATCGGCCGCGCGCGGCTCGACCTGGCCTTCGACGAACGCATCCTGTGGTCGAACTTCGTGCAGGTCGACAACGACTCGGACACGCTGGGCGTGAACAGCCGCCTGCGCTGGATCCTCGCGCCCGGCCGCGAGTTCTACGTCGTGTTGAACCCGACGATCGCGCGCGAAGGCGACGCGCTGGTGGTCCGCGAGGAAGCAGCCGCCTTCAAGATCGCCTGGACGATGCGCTTCTAGGGAAAGATCGAGCCAGGCTCGTTCTTCATTGAAGAACGAGCCTGGCTCGATCTTTCACTGGAGTGTCGCCGCTGGTCCGGTCCGGAAGTCGAGCACCTCGATCTCGAGCTTCGTCTCGCCGCGGAAGTTGTTCCACTTGGGCGTGTAGACCGCGTGGATCGGGGCGCCCATCGCGAGCTCGCGCTCGCGGCGCGCCATCCCGAAGGCCATCCCGCGCAGCACGTGCGCGCCCGACCGGAGCTGGAGCATCACGTGCGTCTTGTCCGCGCCGCACACGCGCGCCGGCTCCGCGAGCCGCAGGTCCGCGGTGTGGAAGATCGGCCGGCCGTTGTCCTGGCCGAACGGTTGCAGGCGGTCGAGCTCCTTCTGCAGCGCGGGCGTCACCGCGTGGAAGGGCAGGTCGCAGTCGATCCACAGCTCGGGCGCCACGAGCGGCGCCGCGCTCAGCATCTCGCGCGCGCGCTCGCACACGGCTTCGCGGAACGCGTCGAGGTTCTCGGCCTCGATCTCGAGCCCCGCGGCCTGCTCGTGGCCGCCGTGCTTCACGACGTGCGCGCGCCCTCCGTCCATGGCGCCGAGCACGCTGAAGCCCGGCACGGACCGCGCGCTGCCGCGACCGCGGCCGCCGTTCATCCCGATGACGATCGTCGGCCGGTCGAAGCGCTGCACGAGCCGGCCGGCGACGATGCCGACGACACCCTGGTGCCAGCCCTCGTCGGCCAGGACGAGCACGGGCCAGCGGGCCGCGTCGGCGTAGCGCTCGGCCTGGACGAGCGCGTGCTGCAGGATCTCGGCCTCGATCGCGCGCCGGCGCAGGTTCATCTCGTCGAGTCCGGTCGCGAGGCGCTGCGCTTCGCCGGCGTCCTCGGCGAGCAGCAATTCGACCGCGTGCCGCGCGTGGTCGAGCCGCCCGGCGGCGTTGATGCGCGGCGCGATCTGGAACGCGAGGTCCTCGGCCAGGAGCTCGCGCCCGCCCGCGCCGCACACCTGGAGCAGTGCGCGGATGCCTGGCCGGTTCGAGCGCTCGAGCGACTTCAAACCGTGGTGCGCCAGGATGCGGTTCTCGCCGACGAGCGGCACGACGTCGGCCACGGTCGCGATCGCGACGTAGCCCATCGCCTCGACGAGGAACTCGCGCAGGTCGTCACGGACCCGCGACGCGCCGCTGATCTCCTGGGCGACGCCCCACGCGAGCTTGAACGCCACCGCGCCGCCGCACAGCTCGCGGAACGGGTACGTCGCGTCGTGCAGCTTCGGGTTCACGATCGCCACCGCCGCAGGCAGCGCGCCGTGCGGCGGCTCGTGGTGGTCCGTGACGATCGTGTCGACGCCCATCGCCGCGAGGTCGGCGATCGTCTCGACCGCCGACGTGCCGTTGTCGACGCTGATGACGAGCTTCGCGCCGCACTCCCGCGCGCGCGTCAGCGTGTGCGCGCCGAACGAGTAGCCGTCCGTGAAGCGGTTCGGGATGTGCCAGTGCACGTCGGCCTTCAGCGTGCGCAAGAGGCGCACGAGCAGCGTCGTGCCCGTGACGCCGTCGACGTCGTAGTCGCCGTGCACGAGGATCGGTTCGCGGTCGCGGATCGCGCGCGCGACGCGCTGCGCGGCCTTGGCCATGTCCGGCAGGAGCGCCGGATCGTGCAGGCGCTTCAGGTCGGGCCGCAGGTGCTCGTTCGCGCGCTCGGGATCGGCGTGACCGCGCGCGACGAGCAGCGCGGCCGTGACGCGCGACAGCGAGTGCCTGCGCGCGAGCAGCTCGACCGCCGCGGAGTCGGTGTCGCGCAGGCGCCAGCGTCGGACCGCGGCAGCCGGTGTCGGAGTCGTCGCGAGGGCCATGCGCGCAGGTTAGGGGAAGCACGTCGGCGATGGGAGGGCGCGCCGAGCGCCGGCGGCACCGCGTCGCGTCAGCGAGCCTCGAAATCCGCGCGCAGCATCCAGTTGTCGACGTCCCGATCCTCACCGTCTCCACCGACCACGCCGTCGCGGCCGAGAGTCCAGATGCGCGGGTGCCGGCAGTGCAGGTCGGTCGGCGCGTACAGGTAGGGCCGGCCCCAGGGATCGAGCGGGATCGAGCCCGGCCGCAGGTACGACCAGCCCCCGGCTGCGCGTTCGACGAGGCGCGCCAGGTCGTCGGGGTACGAGCGCCCGTGGTGGGCGGCGTAGAGCTCGCAGGCGGATTCGATCGCGCGGATGTCCGCCGGCACCCGGCCCGCGAGCGTCGTCGCATCGGAGCAGCCGCGCCCCGAGCCGAGCACGGAGCCGAGACAGATCGCCGTCGCCGTCAACGCTGCGAGCATCGCGTTCTCCGTGTGCATGCGCGCTCCGACGCGCGAGCTCGACGCGGCTTCCGCACGGCTACGCAGAATCGCGGCGTGGGCCTCCCGCTCCTGCCCGAGCGCGTGGCGAATCGGACGAGCACGAAGAGCCTCACCCCGCGGTCGTCCCGCGGCGGGGATCCTGACGAGCGGGCTCGCGCGCGGCGCGGGGCGTCGCGTCGCGTGGCGTCAGCGCGCCGCGTCCGCGGTCTGCGCGACCACGGGTTGCACGACCGCGTCCGGCGTCTGCGCCGCGACGGGCGCTTCGACCGGCTTCTCGGCCGGGACGACGACCGGAGTGGGGCAGGGCGTACTCTTCGAATCGAAGCAGCCGCCGCCGCAGGCGAGGACGACACACGACAGGGAACCGAGCGTGAGTGCGGGCGTCATGGCCGCATCCTACTCCTCGCGCCCGGAGTCGGGGGAATCCGTCCAGGCCTCGATGCGCGCGCGGATCGTCTCGTTGTCCACGTCCGCGTCGTCGCCCTCGCCGCCGGGCAGGCCGTCGCGCCCGAGGGTCCCGATGCGCACGAACGGGTGCTCGGCATCCGCGGGTTCGTAGCGGTAGGCGCGGCCCCAGGGATCGAGGGGGATCCGCGTGGCGCTCAGCGAGGCCTCACCCCGCGCATCGGGACGGACGAGCTCGGCGAGCGACCGGGGTGACTCTCCGCCGTGACGCTCCGTGTAGCGCACGCACGCGTCCTCGAGCGTCATCACGTCGGTGGGGACCTTGTTGCGGCACTCGGTGCCGCGGTTCATCACCCGGTTCAGGAAGAGCGTTGCGCCGAGCAGGCACAGGACGATCCCCGCGCTCGCGGTCCGGAGGCGTCGTCGCATGCTCCCCGGGACGCACGAGCGAGCGCCAGGTTTCCGGGCAGCGCGTGGTTTCCGGTACCCCGCGCATGTCCGCGACGCGCGAGCGTCCGCCGCCCGCTCCGCCCTTGTCGGAAGCCGCGCCGCAGAGGACAACGATAGGTCAGCGACCCGCTCGCGACCGACGATCCAAAGCCGCCTTCCGCCTCCCCGCCGTCCATCGACGAGGTCTTGCGCGATCCGCGCGCGGCTCCGCTCGAAGCGCGGTGCGGGCGCGAACTGCTCCAGCGCTTCGCGGCCGAGACGCTCGATGCTTGGCGCGCCGAGATCAAGTCCGGCCGCCTCGACGCGGACCGCATCGTCACGCTGCGCGCGGCGGGGGAGCCCTACCTCGAGCTCGATCGGCGCGCGCGGCGCGAGGAAGGACGCGGCGTCGTGCGCTGCGTGAACGCGACCGGAGTCGTCTTGAACACCGGGCTCGGCCGCGCGCCGGTCCACCCCGAGGTCGCCGACGCGATGGCGGTCGCGGCGCGGAGCTACGACGTGCTCGAGGTCGACCGCGCCACGAACGCGAAGAAGCGCGACAAGCGACTACCTGGGCGACCTGCTCGCGCGCCTGACCGGCGCGGAAGCCGGGATCGGCGTGAACAACTGCGCCGCCGCCGTGCTGTTGCTCTTCAACACGTTCGCCGGGGGCCAGGGAGAACGATCGTCGCGCAGCCGAACTCGTCGAGATCGGCGGCAGCTTCCGCGTGCCCGACGTCATGGCGCGCGCGACGCCGCGCTCGTCGAGATCGGCGCAACTACGAACCGCGCGCGACTCCATGTCGACTACGAGCACCGCGATCACCAGGCGCGCGACCGTCGTCAAGGTCCACGGCAACTTCCGCGTCGTCGGCTTCACCGAGGAGTGCACGCCGGCCGAGC
>JBGAOR010000060.1:0-27592 GCA_044221705.1 Planctomycetota bacterium | reverse complement strand
GTCGACTGGATCGAGTACTCGACGAGGCGGAACCCGAACCGGTCAGCGCCGGCGGCGAGCGTCTCGCGCAGGAGCGCGAGCGTGCGCTCGCGCCGGAGGTTCGGCAGCCCATCGACGAGCCTCGTCGTCACGAAGACCGGCGTGTGCCGCGTCACGCGCGCACGCGAGGCGTGCGCGACGAGCGCGCGCGCCAGCTGGCTTCCTTCCTGCTCCATCCCGCTTGCCTCCGCGGCGAAAGAGCGCGAGCTGTTCCACGGTGTTGCTTCGACTGCGACGCATCGGACACCTCCCTTCCATGGACGATCGGCGCGCGTCGAAGTTGTCACAAATGTCGAAGAAACGAGATCGATCGCATGCTCGGTCCGGGCATCGGACTTTGATTCGGCGCACATCGATCTCGGCCCAAGACCCTGGCCGTGCACTTTCGTGGCCGAGGCGCGGACAGTACGAGAGATGGGCCGTGGGCCTGGTGCGCGCGCGAGCAGCTCGCGCCTGCCGGGTCTCGGACTCGAGCGTCTCGAAGCCGAGCACGCCCAGGCGCTCAGATCGTGACGAATGCCCGCAGCGGAACCAGGACGGAGCGCGCGAGCGCGACCGCCTGCGCGAACCGAACGAGGAAGACGGGCGTCGGCCGCGCCGACGGCTCACCCCGCGCGCGGTCCTGGAACGCGCACCGACTGCGACCGTGCGGTGGACGGCGCATCGCAGCGCCACGTCATCCGGGCTCGTGGATCACCTGGGGAAGGCATCGGGAACGCCAGCCAGGCCTGGACGGCCGCACGCTGGCAAAGTTGCGGTTCATCCAATCGTCGCGGGCGAGTACGCGTCGCCGCCGCGCCTTGCCGGCTCACGGCCGGACGAGCCTGACAGGCGTTCCCGAACTCTTCACAGCCTCTCACCGGGGCGCTGCGCGGATTCCCACGAACCTCGCACACACCGTGCGATCGGCGCACTTCGAGCGCCGTCGCGCACGGTGGAACACGTCTTGCCTGCGCCGTGTGTCGCGACTCGTGCTCGACAGCGCGTCCAGTCCCACGACCTCCGCTCCGCATCAGCACGCAAGGAACTCCATGACTTCGAACTCCATGCTCTCGAACATCGTCCTCGTCGGCTCCCTCGCCCTCTCCGTCCCGGAACTCCAGAGTTGCCGCACGAACCAGAGCGCTGCGAGCCAGATCAGCGACTCCGCCATCACCCCGTCGGTGAAGACCAAGATGATCGGCGACGACGACGTCAAGGCGCACAACATCGACGTCAACACCGAGGAAGGCGTCGTCTACCTGATGGGGCGCGTCGCGACCGCGGCCGAGAAGGCCGAAGCCGAGCGCATCGCGCGCTCCTGCGACGGCGTGATCGACGTTGTGAACGACCTCGAGGTCGCAGAAACCGGCTGATCGGCTCGCGTCGCATCCCGCGCACGGCCCCGACGGCCGCGCGGCATAGACGTCCACCACGAACGGAGTGTCGACACATGCGCTCGAACTGGATCCGCATGCGCGACGGCAAGGTCAAGATGGGCATCCACCTGTGGGCGCTCGGCGTCCCGGTCCCTTTCGTGCTCCTCTTCCCGCTCATCCGCGGCTGCGCGGGTTGATCAGCGGACGGTGTCGAGCTCGGCCGCGTACCGAGCGCGCCACGCGGCCGCCTCGTCGGCCGACCACAAGGGCGCCATGTCGCGCTCGAAGCAGCGCAGATCGTGTGCCGTCCCGCGCCATCCGATCCCCGGCCCGCCGGCCCAGGCGTCGAGGAAGATCACGCGCGAGAGGCCGCCGGCCGGCACCACGAGCAGGTTGCGCGTCCACAGATCGCGGTGCACGAAGCGCAACGCGTGCAGCCGCGCCACCTCGCGCGCGATCTCGTCGAACACCGCCGCGCGCTCCGCCGGAGGCCTTCCGCCGGCGAGCCAGTCGTGCAGTTGCGCGCCGTCGGGCACGAAGCGCGTGACGAGGAACTGCCAGCGCGGGATCCCGCCGCGCACCAGTCCTCCGGCCGCGAGCGGGAGCGGCGTCGCGAAGAGACGCTCGGTCATCCACGAGAGGTTGTAGTACTCGTTCACGCGCGGGAGGCGCGCGCGCAGGAGCAGTCGCTTGGCGCCCCAGCGCAGCGCCGACTTCCCGTGCAGCGGGCTGCACTTCAGCACGGCGTCCAGGCCGGCGAGCTCGATGCGCGCGATCCCGCGCCGGCCCGCGGCCGCTGAGCTCAGCGCGAGCTCCGCCGCGGCCTCCATGACCTCGGGCCTCCACCCGACGACGTGGAGCGCGCCGAGCGCGGTCTCAAGATCCAGCCGGGCCAAGGGAGCCGGGCGTGGTCGGCAGGTCCAGCTCGAACAGGCGCCCGCGCACGCCGCGCGCCGCCGGGTCGCGCTCGGCGACGGGTGCGCGCTTGATCGCGACGGCGAACGTCTGCTGCGAGACGAAGCGGAACGAATGGTGGAAGTCGACGATGCCCGCGCCCGATTCATCGAAGACGCGCCGCAGGACGCGCTTGCTGACCGCGCGGCGTCCGCTGGGGCCCTCGCCGCGCCGCAGGCCGACGCGCCGACGCCACGCGTGCCACGAGCCCGAGTCCCAGAACGAGGCGATCACCATGCGCGAGCTGACGCGGACGAGCTCGCGCACGACGGACTCGAGCACGTCCTCGTCCTGCAGGTGGTGCAGGAGACGGCAGCACACGACGACGTCGAACGAATCCTCGGCGAACGGCAGGCGCTCGGCGTCGGCCAGCACCAGCGCCGCGTCCGCGGCCGACGCGGCCTCGGCCAGCATCGTGGAGGACACGTCGGCGCCGACGTAGCGCATGCCGCGCCGCTCGAGCACGCCGCGCAGCCGCCCGGTGCCGCAGGGCACGTCGAGCACCGGCTTCAGGGACGGACGCACGCCGTGCAGGTCCAGGATGCGCTCGACCAGCATCGGATCGCGCAGGGCCGCGCGCGGATCGCGGAAGCGGCGGATCGCGTAGCGCGCGCCGGCGTCCTCCGACTGCCAACGCGCACGCACCTTCGCGCGCAGCTCGTCGGCCGGTCGGGTGGGATCCATGGTCGCGTGGAGTCTAGCCCTCCGGACGCAGTCGCGGCCACAGCACGAGCACGGCGCCCGCGAGGAGCAGCGCCGCGCCGACGAGGCGCATGGGCGTGACCTCGATCTTGCCGGCCGGCAGGCCGAAGTGATCGAGCGCCAGCGCGGTCGAGAGCTGCGCGGCGACCATCAGGGCCGTCGTCGGCCCCGCGCCGAGTCGCGGGAACGCGAAGGCGGCGCCGGCGATGATGAACAGGCCGTACGCGCCGCCGACGTAGAGCCACCACGGTGACGCGGGCTCGGTGACGAGGCCGCGCCGCGAGAAGAGCCAGGCGCAGAGCGCGATGGCGAACACGATCGTGGCGTTGACGAGCACCGCGCTCGAGAGGCCGATGCGGCCGCTCAGCGTGCCGTTCGTGACGCCCTGCACGGCGGACGCGGTGCCCATCGCGAGCGCGAGGAGGACGAGGAGCCAGGTCATGGGGGGATCCCTCGGGGTTCAGTCGGCCAGCGTGTCGGTGATCAGGCGCGTCAGGAGTCGTGCGAGCACCGCGCGGCGGTACTCGGCGGTCGAGCGCACGTCGTCGCGCGGACGGACGTCGCGCTGCAGCGCGGCGCGCACGGCGGGCCCGACGCTCGCGCGCTCCAACCCGCCGGCCAGCGCCGCCTCGAGCGCGCGCAGGCGCACCGTGCACTCCGCGACGGAGCCGGCGGCGATGCGCGCTCCGATTCCGCGCGGTCCTCCGATTCCGCGCGGTCCGACTCCGCGCGGTCCGACGGCGAGCGCGACGACGAGCTTGCTGATCGACTGCGCGCGCCGCGTGCCCACCTTGCGGAACGCGCGGCGCTCGCCGGCCGGGCGTCGGGGCAGCACGACGGCCTCGATCAGCTCGTCGTCGCGCCGCGCGGTCGCGCGGTAGCCGGTGACGAAGTCCTCGACCGCCAGCTCGCGCGCGCCGCGCAGCGACGCGAGCCGCACGCGCGCGCCCAGCGCGAAGAGCGCCGGCACGAGGTCCGCCGCCGGCGACGCGGTGCCCAGGTTGCCACCGATCGTCGCGCGGTTCTGGATCTGGACCGCGCCGACCTCGCGCGCCGCCTCGACCAGGATGTCGGCGTGCCGCGCTACGACGGCCGAGTGCAGCATGTCCGTGCACGTGGCGCCCGCGCCGACCTCGGCGCCCGCATCGGTCTCGCGGATCCCGCGCAGCGCGGCCAGCCGTCCCACGTCCACGACGAGGTCGGGCCGCGTGCGACCGGTCTCCATCTCGACGACGAGGTCCGTGCCGCCGGCCAGGATGCGGCTCGCGCTCGTGGCGCCGGCGAGCGCGACGAGCGCCTCGTCGAGGCTGCGAGCGGTGACGACCTTCACGCGCTCTCCTCGCGCGCCGCGGCGAGCGCCGCCGCCACGATCGCGCCGTAGCCCGTGCAGCGGCACAGATTGCCGGCCAGCGCGACGCGCGCGCCGTCCTCGGTCGGCTCGACACGGTCGCGACGGCACGCGTCGATCCACGCGCGCGTCATGACGATCATCCCGGGCGTGCAGATGCCGCACTGCGCGCCGCCGTGCGCCAGGAACGACTGCTGCACGCGCTCGAAACCGGCTCCCTCGACGGTGACGACGTCCGCGCCCTCGACCTGGCACGCGGGCGCGAGGCACGACAGCACCGCCTCACCGTCGACGAGCACCGTGCACGCGCCGCACTCGCCCTCGCCGCAGCCTTCCTTGGAGCCGCACAAACCGAGGTCGTCGCGCAGGACGTCGAGCAAGCGACGCAGCGGCGGCACGCGCAGCGTCCGCGCGACGCCGTTGACGCGCACGCGCAGCTCGATCGGATCGGCCTCGTCGAAGACGGACTTCATGCGCGCCTCGCCGCGGTCGTCTCGAGCAATTCCAGGATGCGTTCCGGCGTCGCCGGCACGCGCGCCGCGTGCACGCCCAGCGCGTCCTCGATCGCCGACAGCACGGCCGGCGCGCCGCCGTCCATCGGCAGCTCGCCCACGCCCTTCGCGCCGTACGGACCGTGCGGGTAGGGGACCTCGACGAGCGTGACGTCGAAGCGCGGCGCGTCGAGCGTCGTCGGCACGATGCACGTCGCGAGGCGGTCCTGCTCGAAGCGCCCGTCGCGCGTCGTGATCACCTCGCGCTGCGCCCAGCCGACGGCCTGCAGCGATCCGCCCTCGATCTGGCCCGTGACGAGGCGCGGCTGCAGCGCGTGCCCGACGTCGACGGCCGTCCAGAAACGCAGCACGTCGACCTCGCACGTGTCGACGTCGACCTCGACCTCGGCGACGTCCGCGGCCCAGCCGAACACGGGATACGCGTCGCCCCTGTAGTTCGCGTCGTCCCACTTCACGCCGGCGGGCGACGCGTAGGTCACCGTGACGCTGCCGTCGCCGCCCGCCGCGAGGAATCGCCGCGCGCGCTCGCGCCACGCGCCCGCGCCGTCGCCGATGCGCGCGCGCAACTGCGCGCAAGCCTGCGCCAGCACGCCGCCGACGACCATGCACGTGCGCGACGCGACGGTGGGGCCCGAATCGGGCACGCGCGCCGTGTCGGGCGTCGCCAGCACGACGTCCGCGACGTCGACGCCCAGCGCCTCGGCCGCGATCGCTGTGAACAGCGTGTCCGTGCCCTGGCCGATCTCGGTCGATCCGGCGAGCACCTCCGCGCGGCCGTCGGGCAAGAGGTCGACGCGCACGCGGCCCTTCAGCATCTCCTCGCCCGACCCGGTGAAGCCCGCGCCGTGGAAGAAGAACGACATCCCGAGTCCCCGCCGCTTCGCGCCCGTCGCGGCGCGGGGCGAGCACCAGGGATGTCGGTCGAACGCGGAGGAGCGCGCGATCGCGTCGAGGACCTGCATGGATCCGACGCTGTGCTCGAGCAGCTGTCCCGTTGCCGTCGTGTCGCCCGCGACGAGGGCATTCTTGCGCCGCAATGCGTACGGATGGACGCTCAGCTCGCGCGCCGCGCGGTCGAACAGCCGCTCGATCGCGAAGCACGTCTGCGGCGCGCCGAACCCGCGAAACGCGCCGTACGGAACGTGATTGGTCGCGACGACGCGGCCGACGATGCGCGCGCTCGGCCAGCGGTACGGACCCGACGCGTGCAGCGTGCCGCGCGACAGGACGACCGGCGACAGCGTCGTGTACGCGCCGCCGTCGAACAGCACGTCGGCGTCGAGCGCGAGCGCTGTGCCTTCGCCTGAGAACGCCGCGCGCAGCTTCACGCGGCCGGGATGGCGCTTGGGCGTGACCGCCAGATCCTCGTGCCTGTCGTAGAAGAGCTTCACCGGCCGCCCGGCCGCCCGCGCGAGCAGCGCCGCGTGGCAGGCGACGACCGACGGATACTCCTCCTTGCCGCCGAACCCGCCGCCGGTCTCCATCTGCACGACGCGAGCCTTCTCGGGCGCGACGCCGAAGCAGCGCACGAGCGCCTTGCGCACGTAGTGCGGGCACTGCAGCGAGCCCTTGACCGTGATCGTGCCGTCGGCGTCCGGCGGCCAGGCGATGCAACCCTGCGGCTCGATGTAGAGCTGCTCCTGGCTGTCGGTGCGGTACGTGCCCTCGACGACGATCGCGCCGGAGGGCAGCGCGCCGAAGACCGCGTCGACGTCGCCCTTCGCGATGCGGATCGTCTTGAAGACACGCGTCGCGCGCTCGGGATCGAAGTTCGGCGCGACGGGATCGATGCGCGGACGCACGGCCGCGAGCGCCGCCTCGAGGGTCGCGACGTCCGGCGCCGCGATCAACGCCAGCGGCTCGCCCCAGTGCTCGATCGCGCCGCTCGCCAGCACCGGCTGGTCGTCGACGATGAGCGCCTGCACGTTCTCGCCGGGGATGTCCGCCGCCGTGACGAACGCGACGCGCGTCCAGTCGAAGCCCGGATCGCGCTCGAGCCCGCGCAGCACGCCGCGCGCGACGTCCGAGCGCACGGTGCCGCCGACCCAGGCCTCCGGCACGCGCAGATCCGAGATGTAGACCGCCTCGCCGCGCACCTTGGCCGGCCCGTCGGGCCGCGCGAGATCCCGGCCGATGAAGCGCTGCATCCGGGCGACGATGGCCTCCAGCGGGCACTCGTGCAAGCAGACGGGACTCTACCGTTCTAGCCGGGGCGTGCGCCCGCGCAGCAGCGATTCGAGCTGCGTGCAAAGCGTCCGCGAGATCGCGCAGGGGTGCTCGATCGCATCAACGCTCCCCGCCAGTTCGAGGCCCCCCAAGTCAGCCCGGGAAGTTGACGCCCTGCAGAGCCTGGTTACCCTCGGATCCAGCCCGATTCCCTCCGGGTCGCCTGCTCCTCCATCCGGGCCCCGAGCCATCCTTCGCCTCGACGGGGATCCCACATGCCTGCGCTCGCCACACTGCTCGCCCCCTCTGTTCCTGGACTTGCGCCGGGAATGCCCTTGCCGCGGGTCGATCTGTTCGAGGCGCATCCGCGAGGCGGCATGAGGTGTTCGAGGGCGAGAACGGGCGGGACAGGAGGCGACGAGCTCTGTTGCGCGCTGGGCCGCGCTAGGGTTGCGACCCTGGACATCAGCCGGAACCTCGGCACGTTCAATCTCATCCCAATCGCCTGCTTGGACACTCCGGGCATGGCTCAGGGGTTGGCATTGCGCGGAGCGGGCTCGGGTCGCCAACTGCTTGTGGGCGACTCACGCTCCGGAATGCGCCTCTACGGGAGGGTTCAGGAGGAATGATCACTCGTGCGAGGAACGGGCTGCGCGCCGGGGTGGTGCTTGGAGTCCTGATGCTGGCGACCGCGGGAGCAATCCGTGCGCAGAGCGTGAGCTTGGCTTGGAACCGGGACTTCGTGGCCATTCCCGTGCAGGGCGTGTTCTCCACTACCTGTTCCTCGTTCACGACGCCGAATGGGCCCGAGCTGTTCCTCAGCGGCGATTTCGGCTGGCAGCCTCAGCAGACTTCCGACGCCTGGATCGGTCGATGGACGCCCACACTCGGATGGAGGGGGCTCGGGCCGCCGTACCTGAACGACTTGGCAACGGATCTCATTGTCTACGACGATGGGACCGGGGCTGCGCTGTACGCATGTGGGTGGTTCACGAGTCCCTACTCGAGCATTCTCAGGTGGAGATCAGCAACGGGGTGGGAGCCATTGTCAGCTCCAGGCTATTCCGTGCTCCAGATCGGACCTGGGGCTCGTCCCAACGTGATGCTCGTCCATGATGACGGGAGTGGCGCTAAACTGTATGTCGCGGGCCGGTTTAACTACGTTCATTCGATACCATCTAACGTGCTCTCGGTTGGGGGGATCGTGGGATACGACCACGCAGGCTGGCATCCGCTGGCGAGTGGCGTCGACAACGGCGACATCTATTCCATGGTGTCGTACGACGACGGCTCGGGTCCGGCGCTGATCATCGCAGGTTCGTTCTCGTCGATTGGCGGTTCGCCGATCAGCAGGATTGCGCGCTGGCAGAACGGTGCCTGGTCGGCCATGGGGTCCGTTCCGACGCAGTGGGACACCGTGAATGCCCTGGGCGTACTTGATACCGGCGCGGGTCCAATTCTCTACGCCGGAGCGCAGCTCGGTTCGATCTACATGCAGCGGTGGGATGGCGCGCAGTGGGTTCCCGTTTCAAGCCAACCGGCCGGTTATGTGACTCAGATGTTCCCGTACGACGACGGTCGCGGGCCTGCGCTCTTCTGCTACGTCAGCGCAGCGAGTTCCGAGAACAAGGCCCAGCGCTTCGACGGGCACGTCTGGATGCCACTAGGCCAGGGCGTGTCGGGCTCGAGTGGACTCGACAGTATCCTCGATTTCACAGTCTACGACGCCGGCCGAGGGCCTGAACTCCACATGTGCGGAGGGCTGAACCGAGTCGGCGGGTATCTCACCTGCGATGGCCTCGCGTCCTGGGCCAACCTGCAACCCGGCATCAGCCGACTCTGCCCGGGTGATGGCTCCTACACGTACTGCCCGTGTGGCGGCGCGTTCGGTGCGCAGGGGCGGGGCTGCCCCAACTCCTTCGACGCCGGCGGAGGCGACCTCGCCGCGACTGGGATGGCGGCCGACGACACGCTGACGTTCCAAGCGTCCAGCCTGCCGACCAACACGAGCGCTCTGATCTTTCAGGGCGACGTGTTCAACTCCAACAGCTACTACTCCCTGAGCGCCACGCCGCGCTTCGGAGACGGACTGCGCTGCACCGCGGGCAATCTGCGCCGGATGTACGCCCGTTCCGCGACGAACGGGCAGATCGTCGTCCCGGAGTCCGGAGCGTCGAGCGTCCGCGCCCGGGCTGCGGCGCTGGGAGACCCGCTGCCGCCGGGAGCGAGCCGGCTGTACCAGGCCTGGTACCGCGATCTCTCGCCGACCTTCTGCGATCCAGCGTCGACGTGGAACACGACGAACGCGATTCGCGTGGTCTGGTGAGCGTCGGACTGGGCGTCGTCAGCTTCCGAGCCGCCACACCTCGAGCGCCGCGCCGAACCGTTCCGTGCGCAAGAGCCGCCGCACGTAGCCGTCCATCGCCTGGTAATGGAGCAGGCCGAGCTGCTCGATCTGCGGCGCCTCGCCCGTCGTCCGGTAGACGAGCGTTCCGCGCTGCTGCGCGATCGCGGCCAGCTCGCGCCCGCCGGCCAGGAACAGGTTCTTCTTCGTGCGCTCGATCACCACGTAGCGCGGGTGCAGTCCGTCGAACCAGGCGGCGAGACCTTCCTCGGGCTTCTGCGCCAGCCGGCCGGGCGTCATGTAGTGCGCGAGACGCGGTGACGGGAACTCGGCGTCGGGGCGCGTGCCCTGGTACTGCGGCCAGGCGCTCGTGCGGCCGGCCTTGTCGGCCAGGTCGGCGCGCAGCGACGCGGCGTCGAAGGGCGCGGGCAGGACGAGGCCCGGGCTCGCGACGAGGACGGCGTCGCGCGCGTCGGGTTGCTCCGCGAACCAGCGCGCGACGAGCTGGGCCGAGTCCGGCGCGGCCGACACGCGCGCGAAGTGCGCGAGCAGGAGGAGCGGTGCGAGCAGCGCGACGGCGCCGACGATCGCGACGGCGCGGGGACGCGGACCGGCGAGCCGTACGAGCACCGCCGCGCCGAGGATCGCGATCCAGGGCAGGATCGGCAGCAGAAAGCGCTCGAAGACCTCGTCCAGGGGGCCGACGACCGCCAGGAAGGGGATCGCGCACGCGCACGCCACGGCGACGTCGCGGTTCGCCACGACGGCGCGCGCGCTCGAGCGCCAGCGGTAGAGCACGCTGGCGAGCCCGGCGGCGGCGAACAGGAAGAGCGCCGGATCGTGCTCGGCGAGGCGCCGTGCCAGCTCGCCGAACCCGCTGAAGTCGGCGCGCGAGAAGTCGATCTCGTGCGCGCCGCTGCCGCCGAGGCGCAGGCCGTTCTCGCGCACGTTCAGCGCGAAGGGGTAGGCCCACAGGGCGCCGAGGATCGCCAGCGCGGGGAGCAGCACGGCTCGTCCGGCGCGCCGGATCATCGTCCCGCCGCCGAGCCACGCGCCCACGCAGAGCGGCGGCAAGGTCGACGCGCCGATCTGCAGCGTCGAGAGCGACAGCGACGCGAGCACGACGGCGGCGGCGCAGCGCGCGATCGTCGGGCGCTCGGCCACGCGCATCGCGGCCCAGGCGGCGAAGACGGCGATCGCGGCTTGCGGCGCGTGCGGTCGCGCCTGCGTCGAGAACAAGGCGTGCAGCATCGAGGTCGCGACGAGCGCGCTCGCGATCCACGCCGCCGGCTCGCCCGCGAGGCGCCGCGCGACGAGCCACGTGCCCGGGATCGCGAGGAGCGAGATCGCGAGGACGAGCCAGCGTCCCGCGAGGTACGGCCCCGATCCGGCGCGCAGCATCGCGTCGGCCGCGTCGGGCCGCGCGGGATCGACCTCGGGCGCGGGCCACGGCAGCGCGGCGAGCAGGCGCGCGAGCAGGACCGGATAGCGCTCGGCGTAGTCGACGTGCTGGATCAGCGCCGGATCGCCGCGGTAGTCCTGCGCGAGCTGCACGACGTACGTGTCGGGCTCGGGCGCGTGCGGCAGGAGGCGCGTCGTCGCCGGCCAGCGCAGCGCGGCGGCGAGGAGGACCAGCGCCGCGAGTCCGATCCAGACGCGACGCGCGATCGGGGGGCGGTCCGCGCGGCTCGGATTCGCGGCGGCGTCCTTCGTGCCCGTCGGGATCGTCGACATCGGACCCATGCTGCGGCTTCGGGGCGTCCGGATCCAGGCGCGGAATCGACGTCGATTCCAGTAGGATCGTCGCCCCGATGAGCGCGACCGGCGACCTCTTCTCGATGCACGCACGGCCGGAGGGCCCGCGCGAGGACCTCCTGCGCGGCCTGAATGCGGCGCAGGTCGAGGCGGTCACGCACGAGTCCGGTCCGATGCTGATCGTGGCCGGCCCGGGCTCGGGGAAGACGCGGGTCATCACGCGGCGCATCGCCTGGCTGGTGCGCGAGCGTCACGTCGACCCGCGGCGGATCCTGGCGATCACGTTCACGAACAAGGCCGCGCGCGAGATGCGCGAGCGCGTGGCGCAGATCCTGCCCGAGGCGAGCCGCGCCTGGATCAGCACGTTCCACGCGATGGGCGCCCGGATCCTGCGGCGCGAGATCGAGATACTCGGCGGCTACACGCGCGACTTCACGATCTACGACACGGCCGACCGGGCGGCGGTCATCAAGCGCGCGATCCAGGATTCCGATTACGACGTCACGCGCTTCAAGCCGGCCGTCGTCGGCGGGTGGATCAGTGCCTGGAAGAACCAGGGTTACGAAGCGCCCGAAGACGCGGAGGTCGCACGCGTCGTGGCCGACGAGGAGGAAGGCGACGGCGCGCTGGAGACCGAGGTCTTCACGCGAGTCCGCAAGCGCTACGAGGAGTCGCTGCGCGCCTCGAACGCGCTCGACTTCGACGACCTGCTCGTCAAGGTGCTCGAGCTCTTCGAGCGCCATCCGGGCGTGCGCGACGCGTACGCCGAGCGCTTCGAGCACCTGCTCGTGGACGAGTACCAGGACACGAACCGCGTGCAGTACCGGATCGTGCGCCATCTCGGCTCGCGCCACGGCAACGTCGCCGTGTGCGGCGATCCCGACCAGTCGATCTACGGCTGGCGCGGCGCGGACATCCAGAACATCCTCGACTTCGAGCGCGACTTCCCCGGCTGCCGCGTCGTGCTGCTCGAGCAGAACTACCGCTCGGTGAACACGGTGCTCAAGGCCGCGCAGGCCGTGATCGAGCGCAATTCGCAGCGCAAACGGAAGGACCTGTGGAGCGAGCGCGGCCCGGGCGAGCGCATCGCGGTGATCGAGTGCGAGCACGAGCAGGACGAGGCCGAGCGCATCGCCGAGAAGATCCTCGCGCTGCGCCGCGAGGGAGTGCGCGCCAAGGAGATCGCGATCTTCTACCGCGTGAACTTCCTCCAGCGCGCGATCGAGAGCGCGCTGCGCCTCGCGCGCATCCCGTACCAGGTCGTGGCCGGCACCGAGTTCTACGAGCGCCGCGAGATCAAGGACCTCGTCGCCTACGCCAAGCTGGCCGTGAACCCGCGCGACGACGTCGCGTTCCGCCGCGCGGTGAACACGCCCGCGCGCGGCATCGGCGACAAGTCGCTCGAGCAACTGCAGCGCTTCGCCGCCGACCGGCGCATCTCCCAGCTCGAGGCGGCGCGCTCGACCGAGCTGCGCGCGCAGATCCGCGGCCGCGCGAAGGCCGGGCTGGAGTCGTTCGCCGCGCTGGGGACGAAGCTCGCCGAGTGCGCGACGCTGCCGGCCGGGCTCGCGCTGCGCGGCATCCTGGGTCTGATCGACACGGCCGCGTGGTACTCGGAGATGGCGACCGAGCAGGACGTCGACCGCGAGGCCAACGTCGAGGAACTCGTCGGCCACGCCGACGCGTACGAGGAGGACGTGCTCGCCCGCCGCGCGAACGGCGAGGAAGTGCGCGGCGGACTGCCCGGCTTCCTGGAGGAGATCGCGCTCGTCAGCGACGCCGACGCGCTCGAGGACGACACGGACCGCGTCACATTGATGACCCTGCACGCCGCGAAGGGCCTCGAGTTCCCGGTCGTCTTCCTGGCCGGCTGCGAGGAGGAGATCCTGCCGCACGTGCGCGCGATCCGTCAGGCCGAGGAAGGCTCGGATGCCGAGTCGGGCATCGAGGAGGAACGCCGCCTCTTCTACGTCGGCCTGACGCGCGCCGCCGATCGGCTGCACCTCTCCCACGCGCGCTCGCGGCGCACGTTCGGCGAGTGGGCGTACCGCGCGCCGTCGCGGTTCCTGTCCGAGATCCCGAAGGAGCTCCTGTCCGGCGCGCCGCCCGAGGAGGACGAGCTCGTCGTCCTGGGCGCCTTCGAACCGCCGCCGCAGATCCCCGAGCTCGCCGCCGGCGACCGCGTCGAGCACGACCACTTCGGGATGGGCGTCATCGAGACGCTGCAGGGCCGCGGCGTGAACGCGCGCGCGACCGTGCGTTTTCCGGCGCACGGCACGAAGACGCTGCTCCTGCAGTACGCCAAGCTCAAGAAGATCGGAAAGGCCGCGCGATGAGCACGAACGACCTCCGCGCGCGGCTCGCGGCGCTCGTCGACGAGGCGCGCCAGTCGGGCCACCTCGTCGCGCTCGAGACCGCGTGGCGCGAGCTCCTCGCCGCCGCGACGCCCGTGCAAGGCAAGATCCCGCTGCGCTTCGGCATCGTCGGCGACAGCCCCAAGATGCGCGCGCTGTTCGACCTCCTGGGCAAGGTCGCGGCGACCGACGTGAGCGCCCTCGTCCTCGGCGAGACCGGCACGGGCAAGGAGCTCGTCGCGAAGGCGTTGCACGAGCACGGCAAGCGCAAGTCGAAGCCCTTCCTGGCCGAGAACTGCGCCGCCGTGCCCGCGAACCTGCTCGAGAGCGAGCTGTTCGGGCACGCGAAGGGCTCGTTCACGGGCGCGATCGCCGATCGCCAAGGGCACTTCGTCGCCGCGAACGGCGGCACCGTCTTCCTCGACGAGATCGGCGACATGCCGCTCCCGATGCAGAGCAAGCTCCTGCGCGTCCTGCAGGAGGGCGAGGTGCGTCCCGTCGGCTCGAACAAGGTGATCCACGTCGACGTGCGCATCGTCGCCGCGACGAACAAGGACCTCGCCGCGATGTGCAAGCAGGGGACCTTCCGCGAGGACCTCTACTTCCGCCTGAACGTGATCACGCTGCAGCTCCCGCCGCTGCGCGAGCGTCCCGGCGACGTGCCGCGGCTCGTGCACTTCTTCCTCGAGAAGCTGGCCGGCGAGATGGGGCGCGAGATCGGCATCACGCCCGAGGCGATGGCCGCGCTCGAGGCCTGGAAATGGCCCGGCAACGTGCGCGAGCTCGAGAACGTGATCCGTCGCGCCGCGGTGTTCGCGCAGGGGACGATCGTGCCGGCGGACCTGGGCGCGCCGATCGTGCCGGGCTGACGCGGAGACGCGTCAGGTCCGGAACGTCGCCTCCCAGCCGCGCTCCGTGCCGATCTCGATCCGGCGGATCGACACGATCATCAGCGGGTTCCACTCGTTCAGCAGCAGGTCCGCCAACGCGTCGTTGCGGTCCTGCGGCGTCACGGCGTCGTCGCGCTCGAACGTGGTCTTGTCGAGCATGGGCGCGTCGCCCGCCGCGGCGGCGGTCTTCTTCTTGCGAGCCATCGTTCCTCCTAGGGGCGGGATGCCAGCTTCTCGGCCTTCGCGAGCAGCGGTCCGTGCACGACGAACAGGCGCTCCTCGATCGCGACGATCTCGGCCTGTACGCGCGCCAGTTCGCCAGTGCGCGCGTCCTTCAGGGCCGGGTCCTCGTTCAGCTTCGCGAGGTAGTTGGCGCGCGAGCGCCGCAGGCCGTCCAGGTGCGAGAGCAGCGCACGGAACGCGCTGTTCCCGCGGTCGATCGGCGTGCCCTCGGCGAAGAGGACCTCGAGGTTCGAGTCGACGATGGGCACCGGACGCTTCAGCGGCAACAGTCGCTCGGCCATCTCGTCCAGGGCCGCGACGGTCGCGCCGATCTCGCCGGAGCCCGCGGATTCCGACTTCGAGAGCTCGACGAGCACGCGGTACGTGTTCGCGACCTGCGTCGACTGCGGCCCGACCGCCGCCACCGACGTGCCCGGTCGCGCGCCCGACTCGAGCACGGCGTGCGTCGGCATCGGCGGTCCGAGCGCGCCGCCCGGCCCGATACGCACGTCGAAGCCCAGGTAGCCGATGACGACCGGGCGCGGGAACTTCTCGCTCATCGACACCGAGTTGCCCGAAGCCGCGGTGATCTTGAGCGACGCGCCGGGCGCCGCGTCGATCGCGAGGCCCTTGTTCAAACCGTCGAGCGCCTTCTCGTAGTTGTCCGGCACGACGATCGGCCCGTCGCTGGAGCCCACGGCGAGTGCCGGGATCTCCGCCGGCTTCGGCACGCCGACGTCCAGGCCGGCCGAGCTCGAGCTCGACGCGTTCAGGCTGACCTCCAGCCGGCCCGTCAGGTACACGCGCGTCACGACGCGCAGGTAGCGCTCGGCCTTCACCTCGGACGCGTACGCCGCGAGGAACGTCGCGTTGCGCGCCGCCCAGGCCTCGACCTGGCGGTGCAGCGAGATCATGTCGACGCCGTAGGTGCGCGCGTCGGCGATCGTCACCGAGCCCGTCGCCGCGCTCGCGCCGAGCAGGCTCAATCCGACGGGCACGCCCTGGATCGGCAGCGCGCCCGAGAACGCCTGTCCGCTCTTCACGGAGAACGAGTACGTGGGGAACGCCGCGCCCGGCGCGCCGGCGAAGCTCGACGGTTGCCCGACGTTCAGCCACGACTTGGGCAGGTCCTTGGCCGCGAACGACTGCGCGTAGAAGGGCACGTAGCCGTCCGGGTCGATGCGCGCGACGTGGTTCGTGAGCGGCAGGTAGCCGCGCTCGAGGTAGTCCTCGTGCTGCTGCTCGATCGTGCTCGTCACGAGGAACACGTCGCCCGGCTGCACGTCCTCGGACAGCGGGTAGATCGGGATGACCTGGCTGGCGCGGATCGTCTGGCTCCAGTCCTTGGCCACGCGCTCGAGCTCGATCTGCGCCATCTCGCTGCGGCGTTTCACCTCCATCCGGTGCAGCGCGATGCAACTGCTCGAGCCGAGCGCGAGTGTGGCGATCCAAGCGACATGCAAGAGGAGTGGAAATAGCGAACGGGTCGAGGACGAGCGCAGCATGCGAGGAAACTCCTGGGCCAGGGCCGCGGAAACTAGCGCACTCTGTGGGGAGGAACACCACACCAGAATCCCTTTCGAACGGTTCGATGGGGATCGCCTCGAGGGCGCTCACGGGAAGGACCCACCATCGTCCGCTGGGCATGAGCCTCGTGCTGCCACCGGTCCTCGCAGCGCGAACGCCGGGGACGCGTCGGATCCGGCGATTCCAGACGTCGGGAGTTCACGGCACGCCGCCGACGATCTGCACCGCCGCCGGATCCAGCCCTGAAGCTAGGGCGAGGCCCGCGAGCAACGTTTCGGTCGACGGCGGAGTCGCTCCGCTCTCCTGACACTGCGTCCGCAGCTTGCCCAGATTCACGCGCAGGATGCGCGCGGGCACGAAGTCGAACTCCGTCGAATCGGCGCCCGACAGCATCCCGTCGGCGCGCATCTTGGAGAGCAGGCCTTGGCCGCACTCCTGTCCGAGATCGTGGTAGGCGTACCCCAGTGCTGCCGTCGGGCTTGCCGGGTCCTGTGCCTGTACGTCGTCCGGACAACTCGTCACGAGGACGATCCCGGCGTGTCGAGAAATGCGACCGCGCTCGTTCAGCAGTCTTCGATCGTGGAGCACGACCAGACCGCGCTCCCGGTTCAGGTCGATCCGATCCAGCGTGTACTCGAGTTGCTGAGGATCCATGATCGAGAGGAAGTGCGGCTGGTCGAGAGGATGACTGGCGAGCTTCGGGGCCAAGTCTCTGCGGACCTGCCTCGAACTCTCCTCCCCTTGCCACTCGAGCATCACGACACCGCATGCGTCGGGCAGAGTGTCTTGCACGATCGAAGCCAGGAGCTTCGCCACGCGGAGAGTGGAGAACGACATGTCGGGGTCAGCCACGTCCCTGAGGAGCGTCACACGGGTCTCGTCGACTTCGCCGCGGAGCGCACCCGAGGACGAGATCAGGCTGCCGATGAGCTCCTGCGGTACCTTCGCCTCGTAGAGTGCTCGCGTGGCCTGCGTTCCGATGGCGACGACGTAGTCGAGATCTCCGCGCCGCTTGATCGAATCCGAGGAAGCCTTCAGCCAAGACTGCGGGTCGGCGTCTTCCAGCGGCACCATCTCGTCGATGAAGTCAGCCTGCGTGTGGGCGCGCAGCTCGGACATGAACCCCGCCTGGAACTGCTCGTAGCGCGGGCTCATGCTCACTGCTTGCGGGTAGACGACGGCCACCTTCACATGGTGGCCGGCGTGCACCACACGGTCACCGATGTACGCGGGCGTGTAGCGCTCGATGATCGTCGACCAGATGTTGGCGGCGATCGCACCGGCGAATGCCACCAGCACGACGAGGCCGGCTTTGACGAGAGCGCTCGCCTGATCGGGCTCGGATGCGTTTGCTTTCTCCATGTGGGTGGGGCATGGCTGCAGGATCGGTGCGGCACGCGGGTCCCGTGCGGGACCCGCCCTTCGAGCGCGACGACTGCTGGCCATCGAGTGAACGTCTCGGGGCGGGACTCCTGCCGCCAACTGGGAATCGGCTCCTGCGACGGGGTACCGCACCATGGTCTGCGCGTGGATGCCGCGTGGCCTGGGCAGTGCGCGAGACCGGAGCATCCGCGTGCGGACGCCTGCATGAGGGAACGTGCTCCGCGTGCCGCGATCCCTGGGATTCCGATTTTCCCGAGAGGACGGTGCACACATCCGACGGAAGCTCGACGTGCGGAGCGTCGTGACCTCCTCGCGCACGGTCGCGGGTCCTTGCCCGGATGCAGTCGGCGCGGTCCAGCGCCGCGCCGTCGAAGGAAGGCCCCGGGGATCGCGGTGGTCGTCGCGTGACACCCGAGGTCGGGTGCCTGCGCCGAGGGCGCGGCACGGAGGCGACGTTTCGTCGCCATCGTTTTCGCCGGGAATTGCAAGCGGCGGGCCAGGCCGCGACGGCGCGCGGGCTCCGGCTGGCGGAGACCGACCGATCCCGGACCGCGTCGGATCGTAGTTTCGACGCGCCAGGATGCCGACTGCCCCATGGCGGCCTGCGCGGGACCAATTACAGTCGTGGCGGAAGTCGGGGAGGAACGGGCCCCGACCACCATCGCCGGCCCTGCGAGTCCTGAGGCCTGCAGGGTCGGCGCCTCGCTTCCGGCGGCGAGCGCGGCACGGGCCAGCACGGCGGAGGACGACGCGCGAGCCACCTCGCCTTCGCGTCAGCCCCGGTCTCCGCCCGAGCTTCCGCCCTTCGTGTAGCTGCGGAACTGGAACCGCCCGCGCGCCGAGCGCACGCCGGGGATCGATTCGCCCACGCGCAGCAGCGCGGCGCCGAACCGCGCGAGCCCGCGCGCGCGCTCGGACGAGTTCCGCGCGCGGAAATCGATCTCCGCAGCCGGCGGCGCGGCGTGCAGGCCGAGCGAGCCCGACGCACGCAGGTTCGCGCCGCGCGCGAACGTGTCCACGTCGCGCGCGCGCAGCGAACGGAACGGCCCGATGCTCGGATCGGGCGCGAGCACGTACTCCACGCCGCCGAGTCCGCCGCGGCGCGCGCGCGCCCACTCGGCCAGGTCGTGGTACGAGCTCGCGTTCACGAACGCCAGGAAGAGCACCCCGCCGGGCTTCAGCCAGCGCGCCATGTCGGCGACGAACTCCGCGCGCTCGGTCGCGCGCAGGTTCTCGAGCCGATAGGTGCACGACACGACGTCGTACGTGCCCTCGGGCGGGGACGGGAGCTGCGCGCTCGCGCGCGGCCAGCCGAACGTCGCGGCGCGCGGACGCACGCGCTGCGCCACGAAGTCGGCGACCTCACTCGTGCGCTCGACGACGTCGAAGCGGTATCCCGGGCGCAGCTTGGCGAGCTTCTCCGTGACGATGCCCGTGCAGGGCAGCACGTCGAGCCAGCGCGGCGCGTTCGCCGCATCGCTCGCGGCCGTGCGGCCAATCGGCACGAGCACGTCGAGCGCCGTCTCGAGCGCGTCGACCTCCCACGCGCGCGGCTTGTTGTGGCGCAGGCCGTTCAGCACGCGCGCGCGCTGGTACACGGCGAGCAGATCCGCGTCCCAGTCCTCCGGATCCGGCGAGCCCGGGATCGGCTTGCCGGCGTAGTGGTTCCAGTGCGCGACGTGCCCGAGCGGCCGGCGCTTCGGGCCGGAACGCGGCGGGTTCGCCGGGTATCCCAGCGCGAGCACGGCGACGACGAGGCGGTCCTCGGGGAGCCCGACGACCTCGCGCACCTTCTCCCTGTCGCCGGTCTGCGTGATCCAGAACGTGCCCAGGCCGAGCACGTGCGCGGCGAGGCTCATGTTCTCGATCGCGGCGCTGGCCGATTGGATGTTGGCCCAGGCGTCCTCGCTGAAGTCGCGCCCGTAGCTGACGATCACGTTGACCGGCGCGTTCCCCATCTGCGACGAGAGCGCCGCGAGCCGCGCGTTCACGGCGGGATCGTCGACGACGACGAAGTCCCACATCTGGTAGTTGCACGAGCTCGGTGCCCAGATGCCGGCGTGAAGCACCTGCGTGACCAGCTCGCGCGGCACCGGGTCGGGCTTGAAGCGCCGGATCGAGCGGCGTTCGTAGATCGCGCGCCAGAAGTCGAAGGCCGGCGTCGGGCCGGGCGCGAGACCGGCGTCGGCTTCCGCGGCGAGCTGGGGCGTGCCCGCGGCAACCTCGGGGATCCCGCCGCGCGGGGTCGAGGGCTCGCGCGGTGCTTCGGCGGGGGACGGATGCATCGGGCCGATCGGAGTCTACCGCGCTCGAACGGCGCGTTCGCGTTCGAAGCGCGACGAGGCGGCGCTGCGCCCGTAGCATCCGCGCCCATGCTGTCCCGCTCCCCCCTGTGCGCCGCCGCCGCGGTGCTGGCGATCGTCCCCGCGCTCGCGCGCGCGCAATCCGTCCCGACGCCCGAGAGCAGCCTTGGGCACGCTGTTGGCGCCGACAACGTGCTGCCCGGATGGGACGTCGTGCGCGGCTACTTCGAGAAGCTCGACGCGGCCAGCGCGCGGATGACGCTCGATCGCGTCGGGAAGACGACCGAAGGCCGCGACTTCGTGGCCGCGATCGTCACGAGCGAGGAGAACATGGCGCGGCTCGGCGTCCTGAAGGAGCACGCGCGGGTACTCGCCGATCCGCGCGGCGCGAAGCCGGCCCAGATCGAGAGCGCGCTCGCCGACGGTCGGGTCTTCGTGATGGTGTCGTGCGCGATGCACGCGACCGAGGTCGCCGCGCCGCAGTTCGCGATGCAGTTCGCGCACCTACTGGCCACCTCGGACGAGGAGCCGTGGGCGTCGGCGCGGCGCGAGCTGGTCGTCGTGATCCTGCCCACGTCGAACCCCGACGGGCTGGATCACGTCGCCGACTGGTACGCGCGGATCGTCGGTACGCCCTACGAGGACGCCGGGCTCACGAAGCTCTACCAGCACTACGCCGGACACGACAACAACCGCGACTGGTTCATGCTGTCCTTGGCGGAGACGCGCGTCGTCACGCGGCTCCTCTACGACGAGTGGCGGCCGCAGGTGTACTGGGACGTGCACCAGCAGGGCTCGAAGCAGGAGCGCATGTTCGTCCCGCCGTTCCGCGATCCGCTGAACCCGAACCTCGACGCGGGCGTGATCGCGGCGATCAACCTGCTCGGCACGCGCGGCCAGCTCGACATGACGCGCGCCGGCCTGACCGGCGTCGCGACCGGCGGCACGTACGACATGTGGTGGAACGGCGGCAACCGCAACGTGCCGGTGCGCCACGGCATCGTCGGGATCCTGACCGAGGCGGCGTCGGCGCGGCTCGCGAGCCCGATCTTCCTGCCGCGCTCCGAGCTGAAGGCTCCGGACGGGACGGGGACCTACGCGCCCAGCAACTCGTTCCTCGACCCGTGGCCGGGCGGCTGGTGGCGCATCGGCGACATCGTCCGGTACGAGACGGCGTTCGCGCGTTCCCTGGTCGCCAGCCTGGCGCGCGAACGCCGTTTCTACCTGGAAAACAGGCTGGAAACGGCGCGGCGCGCGATTCGCCGTGGCGAGCAGTCCGTGCCGCGCGCGTGGGTGTTGCCGTCCGACCAGGACGACGTGGCGGCGGTCGAACGGCTGTGCTCGGCGCTGCTCGCGACGGGCGTCGAATGCGAGGTGGCGAGCGAGCCGTTGATCGCCGACGGCCGCACATGGCCCGCCGGCAGCATCGTGATCCGCCGCGCGCAACCGTACGGCGACCACGTTCAGGACCTGTTCGACGTGCAGCGCTATCCGGCGGGTGCCGACGCGCCGTACGACGTCGCCGGTTGGACGCTCCCGTTGCTGCTCGGCGTGCAGCGCGTCGAGTGCGTCGAGGTGCCGAAGGGCGCGACCACGCCGCGCTCGCGCGCGGAGGATCTCGTCGCCGCGTTCCGCGGCCCCGCGTCGGCGCGCGCCGGGCGCGCGGTGCTCGACACGCGCGACGGCCGCGGCTGGAAGCGCGCGTTCGCCGAGCTGAAGTCCGGCAAGTCGCTGGCCTTCGGCTCGAAGTCCGGCGACGAAGGGCTCTTCGCCGCGTGCGAACCCGGTCAGGCGGGCAAGGCCTTCGTCGACGCGCACGAGGTCGACGCGAAGCTCCGGGTCGGCCTGTTCTCGCCGTGGTCCGGCGACATGGACGAAGGCTGGATGCGCTGGGTGTTCGACGAGTTCGGCGTGCCCTACACGACCGTGCGCAACGAAGCGCTGCGCGCCGGCACGCTGTCGCGCGACTACGACGTGCTCGTGCTGCCCGGCACGTCCGCGAAGGAACTCCTCGACGGCCGCGCCGAAGGCAGCGTGTTCCCCGAGTACGCCGAGGGCCTGGGCACCGAGGGCGCCGCCGCGATCGAGTCGTTCGTGCGCGCCGGCGGGACGCTGGTCGCCGTAGGCAACAGCGCGCGCTTCGCCGTCGAGCAGCTCAAGCTGCCGATCGTCGACACGACGTCCGAGGCCGAGAACAAGGACTTCTCGTGCCCCGGCAGCGTGCTGCGCACGATCCCCGAGGGCACGTCGCGCTTCACTGCCGGACTGCCCGATTCGCTGGCCGTCTTCGGCTCCCGCCCGCAAGCCTGGCGCCCGATGAAGCAGAAGGAAGGCGAAGCCGCCGGCGCGTCCAACGACACCGTCGAGGTCCTCCTGCGCTACGCCCCGACGCAAACCCTCCTCTCCGGCTGGATCCAGAAACCCGAAGCCATCGCAACCCAACCCGCCTGGGTCCGCGTGCAACACGGCCGCGGCCACGTGCACCTCTTCGGCTTCCGCCCGCAGTACCGCAGCTGGTCGCAGCAAGCGTTCCAGCTGCTCTTCCGCGCGATCACCCTGCGCTGACGAACATCTCCGCTCGGTGCCTGGCTAACTTCCCGCGAGTTCAACTCGCGGCACCGAGCGGAGATGTTCGCGTCAGTAGGGGACACGGTCCAGCTTGGCGATCCAGGTCTGGAACGCAGGTAGACCGGCTTCCCGGAAGGCATGCACCACGGGCAGTCGTCGTTCGGGGGCGGCCTTCTCGAGCTCGGCGTAGAAGAGGGCGTCGTCGAAGCCGGCGCGGGCGGCGTCGTGGCGGTCGCAGGCGTACCACACGCGGTCGAGGCGGGCCCAGTGGATCGCGGCGAGGCACATGGGGCAGGGTTCGCAGCTGGCGTAGAGCTCGCAGCCGGCGAGGCTGAAGGTGCGCAGCTTGCGGCAGGCCTGGCGGATCGCGACGACCTCGGCGTGCGCGGTCGGGTCGTTCGTGCCGATCACGCGGTTGAAGCCGCGGCCGACGACGAGCCCGTCGCGCACGACCACGGCGCCGAACGGGCCGCCCTGGTTCGTCGCGACGCCGCGCTGGGCGAGGCGAGCGGCCTGGCGCATCCACTTGACGTCCGGGGCGGCGGTCATGGTCCAGCACGGTACGCGCCCGCGGATCGCGCTGGAAGCGCGCGGAACGGCGGGGAGTTCGACAACTCTCGCGGGTGAGCGGACTATCGGTGCATGGCCCCGTCGAATCCGGCGACCGCCCGTTCGCGTGTGCTCGGCGCGCTCGCGGTCTTGGTCCTGGCCCTGTTGATCTCGCTGGCGCTGTTCGTCGGTCGGGGCGGCTGCACGTCGGCCGTCGCGTTCGACCGGCCGGCGGAGGGCGAGCGGCAGCCCGCCAACCTCGGGGCGGAGCGTGTGGTCGACGTGCCGACCGCACCCCGGGGCGAGTCCGCGGCGGACGTCGAGCGGCGCGCCAAGCGTGGCGCGGCCGCGGTCGCGCTCGGTCCCGTCCGCGGAATCGTCGTGGACGCGGCGACGCACGAGATCGTGCCTTTCGTCGAGGTCGAGCTCGCGCTGGGCACGCGCGTCGAACGCATCGCGGTCGGCGAGGACGGACGCTTCGCCTCCGCGGCCGATTTCCCGTCCGGCGAGGTCCGCGCGGTCGTCCGCGACGAGGGCGTCGAGGTCGGCGGCGCGAAGCTCGTGCACGACGCGGCGCGCGGCACGACCGATTGGCGCGTCGAGGTTCCGATCGGCCCCACGATCCCGATCGCGGGCATCGACGACCGTCGGATCCGCGCCGACGCGTGGCGCGCGCGCATCGTCGAGAGCGCGCTCGCGCCCGAGATCGTGGCCGAGATCGCGGTCGTCGAGGGCGGGCTCGTCGCGACCGCCCCGAGCACCGCGCGCCCCGACCGCGAGTGGTCGTGGCGGCTCTTCCGGCCGGGAAATCGGCCCTGGATCCGCTATCCGCGCTGCGAGTATCCGCCGCGGAACGGATGCCGAGCCTCGCTCGAAGTGCGCGACGACACGGCGAATCGCAAGGGCGCGAGCGGGTTGAAGAAGACGGTCGGCGTCCATCCGGCCGTGAAGGTGGACACGGCGCCCTTCGCCGAGGCGCGCCTGCGCATCCTGCGCGCGCCCGAGCACGAGAAGCTGCCGATGCGTGTCGTGATCTACGACACGCGCGACGAGCCGATCGTCGGCGCGCTCACCGCGCCCGTGTTCGACGAGGGCGTCACCGACGACAAGGGCGAGATCGAGTTCACGGACCTCGACGGCGGGACGAAGCACGTCGTCGGCTGGTCGCGCGACGAGCGCGTGGACCACCACGTGCTCGTGTCGGAGGGACCGAGCGAGTTCGTTCCGATCCCCACGAAACCCGCGAACCGGCGGAACGAGGGCCGCATCCAAAACCGCGAGTCGCTGCCCTGGTTCTCCGCCGACACGCTCTACGTGGTCGCGAGGCCCGAGGCGGCCGAGGGGCGCATGCGCGGCTGGTTGGCGAAGGGCGACATCGAGAATCGATTCCTGAGCGAAGTCGTCCATTTCGCGCTCGACGGCATCGAGGGCCGCGTGGTGATGGGCGACTTCCTTTCGTCGCACTTCCAGGAGTCCCCGACATACCGGCTCGCCACGTACCGATTCGGCGACGGCGGGCGCACGGACGCGGAGATCCTCTTCGGCCCTTCGGGCTCCTTGTTCCCCGCTGGCGGCTGGAGTGCGGCGCGCCCGCTCGTCCTCCTGAAGCGCATCGATTTCTCTTGGAGCGCGTGGAGCGAAGGCCAGCAACCGGTCTTCGGCGTGCAAGGCTCCGACGTGGACAGGGCCGACCGCCCGCCACCCATCGAGCTTCGTTTCGAGCCCGGCTGGGGTGCGCAGATCGTGTTGCGCGCGGGTAGCCCGAGCGATGTCTCCGATGAAGCCGCGATGTGGAGCGGCGAGCGGCCGCGACGCTCGGGTCGGCCCCAGGATCGCACCAAGTCACCGATCGGAGCCGCCGTGCTCGCCGCGCCGCCCGTTCCCGGAGTCACGCTGAGGATCGACGGCTTCGACGAGGGCCTGAGCGACGCGGACGGCGAGTTGCGCATCCGCCGCCCCTTCCGTCCGGATCGACTGACGCTGATCGGCCGCGGGTGGCGACTGACCGCGCTCGAGAAGTTGCCCGGGAGCGCGCCGCGCTACGTCGCCTGGTTGCGGCGCAATCCCTGACGCGCACGGGGCGATCGACCAGCGCCACGTCGTTCGGCGCCAGCCGACTTCCCTGCGAGTCCCTCGCGCGCTCGTGATCCGTGTCGCGCGGCTTGCTCCGACTGCGCACTTCGCCCCCTCCACCTGCGCACTCGAGCGGGATCGCGTCCTCGCGCAGCGGGATAGGGTGAACATGCTCGGGCCCGAGCCTCGGACGCTGCAGCGGTCGGCGGTCCACGCGTGAGGTGTTCGACTCTCTCCCTCCGCTCCCAGGTCGGCCCGGGCCACTTCGATCACGCCGAACCACGTCTCGAGGCCACGATGACCGGCACGAACGACCTGCCCCGTCCATTCCCCCCGATCGCGCTCGATCGTCGCGACTTCCTGCGCGCGGGCGGAGCCCTCGCGGCCGTCGGTGCGACTCCGTTCCTGCGCTCGGCGCACGCGCAAGCGGCGTCGACGAGCCCCCGTGCGCGCGCACAGCGGCTTCCGCAGCACGTCGAGCTCGACCTGGTGGCCGCGCCGGGGCTCGCGTCCATCCTGCCGGGCACTCCGACGTCCGTGTGGAAGTACACCGGCAGCGTCGCGCTCGGCACGGGCGCCGAACTCCAGGCGATCCCGGGGTCGCACCTCGGGCCGATCCTGCGCCTCTCGCGCGGACAGGAGGTCGTGATCCGCCTCGCGAACCAGCTGGGCGAGGACCACGTCACGCACTGGCACGGACTCGACGTCGCGCACGACATGGACGGGCACCCGATGGACGGGTTCGCTCCGGGCGCGACGCGCACCTACTCGTTCCCGATCCAGAATCGCGCGGGCACCTACTGGTTCCACCCGCACACGGACATGCGCACGGCCGAGCAGGTGTACCAGGGCATGGCCGGCCTGTTCCTCGTGTCCGATCCGGAGGAGCGCGCGCTGCCGCTGCCGCGCGGCGACTACGACGTGCCGCTCGTGCTGCAGGACGCGAGCTTCGACGCCACGAACCAGTTCGTGTACACGACCAACATGATGGCCGGGTTCCTGGGCGACCGGATCCTCGTCAACGGCAAGTTCGGCGGCGTGTTCTCGGCCGCGACGCGCGTCTACCGCTTCCGGATCCTGAACGGATCGGTCTCGCGCATCTACAAGCTCACGTGGAGCGACGGCACGCCGCTCGTCGTGATCGGCACCGACGGCGGGTTGATCGACGCGCCGCGCACGTATCCGTACCTGATGCTCTCGCCCGGCGAGCGCGTCGAGCTGTGGACCGACTTCAGCCAGAAGCCGCTGGGGACCCAGCTCCGACTGCGCACGCAGACCTTCTTCGGCGCCGGCGGCGCCCAGGGCGCGGCGCTCGACCTCATGACGGTGTCCATCGACCGAGCGGAGACCGAAACGCTGACCTTGCCCGCGAGCCTCGCGTCGTACACGCCGTACCTCCTGAGCGACGCGATCAACGCGGGCAATCCGCGCAGCCTGCCGATCGCCTTCGTCATGGGCTCGGGGTTCGTGCTCAACGGCGGCGTCTTCGGCATGACGACCGTCGCGGCGAACGAGATCGTGCAGCGCGACACGCTCGAGGTGATCACGGTCTCGAACACCACGGGCACGCTGCAGGTCGCGCACCCGATCCACTTCCACGGCCGCCAATTCCAGATCCTCGACCGGACCATCACGCCCGGCGGCGCGACGAACTGGAGCACCGTCAAGGACGGCTACATGGACTGGGGTTGGAAGGACACCTTCATGATCATGCCCGGCGAGACGGTGCGCATCCTCCTGCGCTACAGCTCGTACACGGGGCTCTTCGTGTACCACTGCCACAACCTCGTGCACGAGGACATGGGGATGATGCGCAACTTCCACATCCATCCCTAGCGAGCGCAGCGAGCGAATGTGCATCGGTGCACCGCCCGCGCGCTCCCACCTCTGATGTGCGCCACTGCGCGCTCACACGTCCGGCCCGCTCCGCCCCGCGCGGTCCGCCGTCCGACGCACGCGATCGTCAGCTCTTCTTCGGCGGACGGAACGAGTCGGCCGTGAGCGGCGGGTTGATGCGCGCGCGCTTGAGCACGACGCTCGTCGTCGGGTCGCGTCGGAACGCAGGCGGGGCGGTGCTCGCCGACGCGCCCTGCGGCTCCATCTCGTAGGTGTCGATCTGCTTGGGCAGCTTGTAGCCGCTCTCGAGGATCCAATCGCGCAGCTCGAGGAACAGCGTGCCCGGCCCGAGCTTCGCGCTCGCGCTCGCATCCGGCGCGGCGTCGTAGATCAGCGCAAGCACGGGCAGCGACGACTTCGGATCGAGACCGAGCTGCACGCGGTAGAGCGCGTTCGCGCCGTCCGCGCCGGTGCCGATCGAGCGCGAAAGGCGGAAGTCCGGGCTGTGCACCTCGAGCCAGCTCAGCGCCTTCGCGCGCCCCTCGAACGCCTTCGGAATGCCCGCGGGGGTGGCGGCGAGGAGCGCGAGGCGCGCGATGCGCAGCGTCGCGGGATTCGTGAGCGCGAGGAAGTTGCGCGCGACGACGACCGCGTCGTCCATCTGCTTCACGTCGTCCTTGTCGTCGCGCGAGTTCGTGAGCCGCATCGC
>JBGAOR010000059.1:0-27499 GCA_044221705.1 Planctomycetota bacterium | reverse complement strand
GGGCTCCACGCCAGCGCGCGCAGCTCGCGCGACTCGTCGTCCGCGACGCGCAGCGTCACGCGCCGGGTGTCGAGGTCGAGCACCACGACGCCTCCCCCGCGCCCGGTCAGCGTGCCGAGTGCGAGCCGTGCGCGGTCGCGCGAGAGGGCTCCGACGTGCGGCAAGAGCTTGGGGAGGACCTCCTCGGCGGCCGGCGCTGCCGGCGCCGCCGGGGTCGCCGGCTCCTGAGCCGGTCCGTCGGTCGGACGCGCAGGGAACGCCAGGGCGAGGAGGACGAGGCAGGCGGCGGGGTGCATGGCGCGATTCCACCGCCGCCGGATCCGCGCTCTGTGCACGAATCCTCAGGAACTCTGCGCCGACCCCCGCACCCGGAACCCAGGCCGCGCCGGGCGGCTCAGCGGACCGGCAGCCCGAGGACCTCGATCGACTCGACCTCTCCGGGACCTCGCGCGGCGTCGTGCGCGACCATGGCGGTCCCCCTCGTGAAGGCGCCGTCGCGCACGTCGATCACCAGGCGCCCATCGACGTGCACGGCGATCCGATCCCCCCACGTGCTCACGACCACGTCGTGGATGCCGTCCCAGGATTGGCCGTCGGGAAGCGGCAGGTCGCTCACGCGCAGCAGGTAGCCATCCACGGAGCGCAGGAGCCCGGGTCCGAGCGTGCGTGGGTCGGGATTGCCCGGATCGAGCATGTCCTGACGGAAGTGCACGACGATCCCGGGGCCCTTCGAGCGCACGCGCAGCGTGCCGTCGGCGACCTGGCGCGGGTCGACCAGGCCGCGGCCGATCCCGCCGCCTTCTCTGCGCCAACGCTCGGCGTCGCAGATCGGTTTCCACGCGCGCGTGCCGCGGTCCTCGATCGCGAGTCCGCGCCACAGCACGTCCGTGTCCTGCCCGGAGTGGACCTGCAACGCGACGAAGCCCTCGAGATCAAGCGGGTCGATCCAGTCCGCCGTCGGCACGCCGTTGACCCAGGCGCGGATCCACGGACCCTCGCACTCGATGCGGTACCGATTCCATTCGCCCCTCTTGAACGCCGCGCGGCCGGCGTCGTTCTTCGAGAGATCGTTCAGCCAGCCGCGCCGGCCCTCGTCGTAGAGTCCGCCCGACCACGCGCGCGCGCTCGGGTCGATCTCGATCTGGTAGCCGAAGACGCGTCCGTCGTCCTTCTGGTGGCTGCGCACCTGGATGCCGGAGTTGCCGTCGCCGAGCAGCTTCACGTCCACCTCGAGCGCGAAGTCGCCGTACGCGCGCTCGGTCGCGAGGAAGCTCTGCTTGCCGCCGCCGACCTTGCCGCGGATCGCGCCGTCCTCGACGCTCCAGAGCGCGTCGCCGATCGCGCGCCAGCCGGGGATCTGGCTGCTTGTCCCCCACGTAGCGAGCACGCGCGCGTCGAGCGGGCCGCGGCGTCGACGCACGCGATCGCGGGCCAAACGGACGTCAGCTTCGGTCACGGGTGACGCCGTGTGGCCCCACTCGCGGCGCACGTAGGTCAGCACGGACGCGAGCTCGTCGTCGTTCGCGTTCCACGCCGGCATCTCGAGGTCCCACGAGCGCCCGACGACTTCGATCGGCCCCTGTAACCCTGCGAGCACGATCGCCGCGGCCCGCGATGCGTCGCCGAGCGCGAACTCGCTGTCGCGCAAGGGCGGCGCGATGCCGGGCGCGCCGAGACCGCTCGGCTGGTGACACGCGGCGCACACGCTGGCGTAGACGGCGCGACCGCGCTCGAAGCGCGCGAGGTCGTCGGGGGAGAGCGGCGCCACGACCGCTTCCGGCGGCAGGCCGACGCGGCCGGGCCACGAGATCGCGTCGAGCACGTCGCGCGCGAGCGCGGATTCCGCGTCCTGTCCGTCCGTCCGGCCCAAGCCGCGCGCCGCGAGCTTCTCGAGCCCAGCGGGCGCGCGGTCGATGCGCAGGCGGCGCGGCGCACGCGGTCGGGCGGATTGCACGCCTTCGAGCAGCGCGACACCACGTCCGTCGCGGAGCATCACGAGCTCGCAGGCACGTTCGATCGTCGCGCTCACGAACTCGGGCCGGGCCTCGCGCGCGATCGACGCGGCGAATTCGCGGCACAGAGTGGTGTCGATCTCGCGTGCAGCGACCTCGGACCGCGCCGTGAGGAGCCCGAGCAGGTCGAGACCGCGTCCCTCGGTGCCGAGCAGCAACGCGTGTCGGATCTCGGGGCGATCGAGGTGTTCCACCGTGAGCCGGAGCGCGATCGGATCCGCGTGGACGCTGCGCGCCAGCGCGAGCGCCGCGATGCGCTGCCGCAGGACGTCGATGCGCTCCGCTGCCGCCTGCGCTCCGCCGCCGAGCGCCGCGGCGAGTCGACCGCTGACGTCGCGCCCGGTTGCCGCGCGCAGCGCCTGGAGGCGCACGGAATCGTCCGCGTCGCCGATCGCGGCGATTAGCGTGTCCTCGTCTAGCTCGCCGCGTCCGTCGAGCGACCACAGTGCGTGGATCCGCGCGCTCGCGCTCGTCGCTCTCGTCGCGGCGGCGCGCAGCTTCGGCAGCACGATCGCTTCGTCCCAGTCGTCCTCGACGAAGTGCCGCTGCGCCTCGCGCCGCAGGAACGCGTTCGCCTGGCCGAGGTACGGCAAGAGTTCGTCGCTCGAGAGCGTGGACAGCGGCGGAACGCGCGCGCGCTTCGCGTCCACGGGCACGACGCGCCAGATCCGCCCGCGATCGAGCGGCTCGACGAGCCCGCGCGCCAGCGTCTGTTCGCGCAGGAACGTCGTGAGGAACTGGCGGTGCTGCAGCAGGCCGCGCTGCATGTCGACGACGTACACGGCGCCGTCGGGTCCGCTCGCGAGGTTCACGGGGCGGAAGCGCTCGTCGGTGGACGCCAGCAGCGGCCGCGCGGCCGGTTGCGGCGCAGCGCGCGGCACGGCGCCGGTCGCGCCGAGCTCAAGCCAGTGCACGAGGTTGCCGACCGGCTCGCACACGAACACGTCGCTGCGGAACTCAGCGGGAAAGAGTCCTCCGCGCTCGACGAGCACGCCGCAGATCGCGTCGGCCTTCGTGATGCGCCCGTCGACGAGCCAGCCCGGCTTGTACGCGCGGTTCACCGCCGTCGTCGCGCGGATCGGCCGCACGGAGTGGTCCTTCGCCAGCTCGACGTCCGCGATGCGCGACGCGTCGAGGAACGGGTTCAGTACGGCTTCGCGCGCCGGCACGAGGTGTCCGCGCAGCACGTTCGAGTTCGTGTCGAAATAGACCCGACCCGCGTCGTCCTCGGCGATCCCCCACTGTCCGCCCGAGGCGACGGCTTCCTTCATCCACTTGCCCGCGACGAATCGGTAGCGCACGTCGTGGCGCGCACAGGCGAACGCGTTGTCGAGCGTCGGCATGAGGCCGTTCGGTCCGTACTCGGGGCTCGCGATCCCCGCGATCCCGGTGTCGACGACCGTGCGCTCGTCCGCGACGCCGTCGCCGTCCGTGTCGCGGCAGAAGAGCACGTGCGGCGGCGCGATGACGAGCGCTCCGTCGCGCGTCGGCGCGACCGAACGCGGCAGCACGAGCCCGTCGAGGAAGCGCACCGCGCGATCCATGCGCCCGTCGCCGTCGTCGTCGTGCAGCACCGACACGCGACCCAGCGGCGCGCTCTCGTCCTTTCCATCGACGTCGCGCATGTAGCCGCGCATCTCGACGACCCACAAGCGTCCGTCGCCGTCGAACACGGCCTGCACCGGTGCCTCGATCAGCGGCTCCGCGGCGACGAGCTCGACGCGCAGTCCATCGGCGACGACGAAGCTCGCCAGCGACTCCGCCGGGCTCAATGCGGGCGCGCTCGCCGTGGCGAGCCCCGGTGCGAGCGGAGGTTGCGGCTCGCCGGCGACGTCGCCCTTCTGCGTGCACGGGAGGAAGGCGAGCGCCCAAGCGGTCCAGGAACCGGACAGGCACGTCGGCATCGCCGGCAGGTTACCGCGGGTTCCCCGGGATCGGGCCAGCCTTGCGCGTGCGGTCTCGCGCGTCATGATCTTCGCCCGCAACCCCGCGGAGCGCCCGCATCGGCGTGGGTCGCGAATCGGACACTCCCCCCGGCGCGAGCCGGTGAATCCAACCCGCCCGGCCGATTCCCGACGGAATCGCCTCGGCAGCCCCATCCCCCTCGGCCCGGCGTCACAAGGCAGGATCGTCTCGATCCAGCGCACGGGTCCCAAGCACCAAGGTAGAGACGATGAACCCCGCCATCCTGCTCCTCGGAACGATCGCGCCCGCCGCGAACGCCGACAGCGCGCCCCTCGAAACGAACGTGCAACCCCTGTCGGCCTTCGTGGCCGAGGACGCGCCGGAACCGGTCAAGCACAAGTGGACCGGCTCCGTCGCGATCGGCGCGACGTACCAGACCGGCAACACCGACACGCGCGCCGTGAACGCGAGCGCCGAGGCCCAGTACCGCGGCGAGGACGACCGCTGGACGGCGACCGGCTACTGGAACTACGGCGACACGAAGGACCAGGTCACGAACGAGTACGTGCTCAACGCGCGCAAGGCCGGTTTGGGCCTGAAGTACGACTACTTCCTCTCGAAGCAGCTGTACGCATTCGCCAACGCCGGCGTCCAGACGGACCGTCTGGCGGACATCCAGCGCCGCGACTTCATCGGTGCCGGCGTCGGCTATCAGTGGCGCGAGACGGACACGCTGAAGTGGGGCTCGGAAGTCGGTGCCGGCTACTTCAACGAGTCGCGCTACGCCGGAGAGGACGCGGACTACATCTCGGCCCGCGCCGCGAACAACATCGACTGGAAGATCAACGACAAGTCGAGCCTGGCCAACACGCTCGCCGCCTACCCGAGCCTCGAGGACTCCGAGGACTTCTTCGGGCGCAGCGACACGCGCTTCAAGACTTCGCTGACGGACGCGATGTTCCTGCAGCTGCAGTGGGTGTGGGACTACGACAACACGCCGTCCGCGGGGCTCGACCGCAACGACCACTCGATCACGCTGGGACTCGGCTGGTCCTTCTGATCCCCGGAGTTCGCGCACCATGGGCCCGCAACGCCGCATCGCGACCGCACTGGCGGTCCTCGTCCCCGCTCTCGCTTCGATCGCCCTGACTTCGTGCCAATCGGCGTACTTCGCGACGATGGAGAAGTTCGGCTACGCGAAGCGCGAGATCCTCGTCGACCGCGTCGAGGACGCGAAGGAGGAGCAGAAGGACGCGAAGGAGCAGTTCGTGTCGACCTACGAGCGCTTCAAGGCGGTGACGGGCATCCAGGGCGGCAAGCTGGAGGAGACGTACGAGAAGCTCGACGACTCGTACGAGGACTGCCGGGACCAGGCCGACGCGGTGCGCGAGAAGATCCAGTCGGTCGAGGACGTGGCCGACGCGATGTTCTCCGAGTGGAAGACCGAGATCGGCCAGTACTCGGACCCGGCGCTCAAGCGCACGAGCCAGGAGAGCCTCGACCAGACGAAGCGCCGCTACGCGGACCTCGTCGGGTCGATGAAGAGGGCGTCGGCGAGCATGGATCCGGTGCTCGCCGCGTTCAAAGACCGCGTGCTGTTCCTGAAGCACAACCTGAACGCGCAGGCGATCAACTCGCTCTCCGAGACCGCGGTCTCGATCCAGGGCGACGTGACGAAGCTGATCGACGACATGCAGGCCTCGATCGCCGAGGCCGACGAATTCCTGGGCGCGATGAAGTCCAACGGCTGATCGCGCCCTCCCCGTTCCAACGATTCGAATCCCCCCCCCCGAGAATCCCCGAGGAGTCACCATGGGAATGATGAGTGAGTTCAAGGCCTTCGCGATGCGCGGCAACGTCGTCGACATGGCCATCGGCGTCGTGATCGGCGGCGCGTTCGGCGCCATCGTCGCGGCCCTCGTCAGCGACGTGCTCATGCCGATCGTCGGCGCCGCGACCGGCGGCGTGAACTTCAAGGACATGGCCATCGTCCTCGGACAAGGCGAGAAAGCCCCGAAGATCGGCTACGGCTCGGTGATCGACGCGATCATCAAGTTCGTCATCGTCGCCTTCGTGCTCTTCATGGTCATCAAGGCCATGAACGCCGCGAAGAAGAAGGAAGAAGCCAAGCCGGCCGCCCCGGCCGCTCCGCCGGCGCAAGAAGTGCTGCTCGCGGAGATCCGCGACCTGCTCAAGAAGCAGAAGTGATGATCGAGCCAGGCCCGTTCTTCAACTGACCGACCGGCAGTTGAAGATCGAGCCTGGCTCGTTCTTCAACTGGCGAGCGCGCGCGCGAACGCGCGGAGCTTCGCGGCGTCGAGCCGTCCGTCCGTGCGCACGCCGGTGCACAGGTCGACTCCGTGTGGCTGCACGCGTGCGACTGCGTCGGCGACGTTGTCGGGCCGGAGTCCGCCGGCGAGCCACACGGGCAGGCGCACGGACTCGACGATGCGGCGGCTCACGCTCCAGTCGTGAACGCGACCCGTGCCGCCCAGTTCCTTCGTCGCGGCGCTGCGACTGCCGGAATCGAGCAGCAGCGCGTCGGCGTGCTCGGCGCCGGCGCGCGCTTCGTCGATCGAGTCGGGCCCGGCGACGTGGATCACCTGCACGAGCGCGATGCCGGGCACCAGGCGGCGCAGACGCGCGCGCTCGAGCACCTCGACGTGGTCGACGAGTTGGATCGTGCTCGTGGCGCAGCGCGCGTGCTGTTCCGCGATCGCGTCGGCCTCCACGAGCGAGGTCAGCAGGAACGTCGCGGCGCGCGAGCCGACCGCGCGCGCCACGAGCGCGATCTGCGCCTCCGGGATGGGGCCCGGACCGCTCGGCATCGCCGCGACGAGGCCGATCGCCGCCGCGCCGTGCTCGATCGCGAGCCGGGCTTCGGCCTCGTCCTGGATGCAACAGACCTTCAGGCGCGTCATGCCCTCACTTCGGCGCGTCCTTCGGCGCTTCCTTGAGCTTCCAACTCGACGCGCAGGCCCGGAACCGCGGCAGCCAGGTCTCGCGCCGGTCCACCCCGCACTGCGAGACGAACAGGTGGTACTCGCCCTCGCCGACCAGAACCACCTGGTGCACGAGCAGGTCGACCGCCTCCTTCTCGTCGCGCGCCTTCGCGACGATCTCCCAGCCCTTCCGACCGCCGGCCTCGAAAGCCGTGGAGGACTCGATCGCGGCGTTCTTGCCCAGCGGCAGCTGCGCCAGCCGCTTCTCGGCGAACGCGCGCGCGTCGCCGACCTGCACCTCGCCCATCGAGGGCGACACGAGGATGCGCGCGGCACCGCCCTTGCCCTTCTGCACGAACTCGCCGTCCTCGGTGTAGGCCAGCGTCGTGCCCATGTTCCCGGCGAAGCGCAGCCCTTCCGGCTTCGCGATGGTCCACGGCAGCGGCGCGAACGGATCGACCTCGAGGTTCGGATCCCACTCGGACCCGAGCAGCGCCGCCTTCATCGGGTCGGAGAACGTGCCGGCCAGCTCCTCGGGGTAGACGGCGTTGAGCAGCACGCTGCGCTTGTCGTCGCCGTAGATCGCGATCCACTTCTCGAAGCGGATCCCCTGCGACTCCTGGGTCGTGTGGACCAGCCGCGCGTCGCGCCCGCTGATCTTCGCGTCGGTCGCCGAGACGAGCTTCATCCCGCCCTTCTCGATGGCCTTCGCGTCGAAACCCTTGGCGACCTCGGCGTAGGCGCCGGGCATCTCGACGACGATCAGCGAGGCCGCCGACTCGGGCCACTGGTAGCCCAGGAAGCCGCGCCCCGGCTCGTGACCGGCGGGCGGGTCGAGACGGATGCGCGTGCCCGGCACGAGCACGCGCGCGGTCTTCGGCGCGGGCGCGGGATCCTCGACGCGCACGGCGGTTCCGGGCGAGGACCCGAGGCAGGTCAGGGCGGCGCAGAGGGCGAGGAGCATGCGCGGATCGTAGCGACCGGCGCGCGATCGGACCGTACCCTGCGCGCCGCTTGGCCGACACACTCCCCGTCCTCGTCGCGCTGCTCGCGGCGCTCGCCGTGTCGGCGCCCATCGCACGCCGGCTGCGCATCTCCGAGCCCATCGTGCTGGCCCTCGTGGGCCTCGGGCTGGCGTTCGTGCCCGGTCTGCCGCGCCGGCCGCTCGATCCCGAGCTGATCCTGGCGATCTTCCTGCCGCCGATCCTCTACGCCGACGCGTTCGACACGTCGTGGGTGGACTTCCAGCGCTGGCTGCGGCCGATCCTGATGCTCGCGATCGGGCTCGTCGCCGCCACGATCCTGGCGGTCGGACTCGCCGCGCACGCGCTGATGCCCGAGCTGCCCTGGGCGGTCTGCTTCGTCATCGGCGCCATCGTCTCGCCGACGGACACGGTCGCGGTGCAGTCCGTGATCGAGAAGCTGCGCGTGCCGCGGCGCACGACCGCCATCCTGGGCGGCGAGAGCCTCGTGAACGACGCGACGGGTCTCGTCGGCGTGCAGATCGGCGTGGCCGTCGTGCTCAGCGGCGCGTTCGAAGCGAGCGCGATCGCGCTGCGCTTCGCCGAGGTCGCCGGCGGAGGCGTCGTCGTCGGCCTCCTGGTCGGCGTGTTCTTCTCGTGGCTCAACCGGATCGGGCGCTCGACGGAGCTGCTGTTCGGCCTCTCGCTGCTCTCGCCCTACCTGGCCTACTGGATCGCGAGCGAGCTGGAGGCTTCGGGAGTCCTGGCGGTCGTCGTGGCGGGGTTCATCGTCTCGTGGCGCATCCACCTCATCCCGGCGACGGCGCGTGTCGAGCTGTACTCGGCCTGGGGCCTGATGACCTGGGCGCTCAACGGCCTGTCGTTCATCTTCATCGGACTCGAGGCGCCGCGCCTCGTGCGCGAATCGGAGGTGGGTTCGAGCTCCAGCCTCCTCGTCGCCGGCCTCGTCCTGTCGGCGGTCGTGATCCTCGTGCGGATCGCGTGGGTGTTCCCGGGCGCGTACCTGCCGCTGCTCCTGTCGCCGAAGCTGCGAAAGCACGAGGGCGGCTATCCGCCCCTGAAGAACGTGGTGCTCGTCTCGTGGTGCGGCGTGCGCGGCGTGATCTCGCTCGCGGCAGCCCTGGCCATCCCGGTCGCGCTCGACGACGGGACCCCGTTCCCCGGTCGACAAGCGATGCTGGCCTGCGTGCTGTGCGTGATCCTCGTGACGCTGTTCGTCCAGGGCCTGACTCTGGGTCCGCTGGCGCGCGCCCTCGGGATCCGCGGCGACGACGACGGCGAAGCCGAGGTCCGCGCGGCGCGCGAGGCGATGCTCGTCGCGGGCATCCGCCGACTCGACGCGTTCTGTTCGGAGACGAGCTGTCCGCTGTCCGTGCATCACTGGCGCACGTTCATGGCCGACGAGCTCGTGACCTTGCGCGACGAGGACAAGGAGCAGCGCGACCAGGCGCGTGCACGCATCGCCGTCAGCCAGGAGGTCCGCCGCGCGGTGGCGGACGAGCAGGGGCGCGAGCTCCTCTCCCTGCGCGATTCGGGGCGCATCAACGACCGCACGTACCTCCAGCTCCAGCTCGACCTGGACCGGGATCGGCGCGACGGACCGGACGAAGAAGCGACCTGAAGGCGGCGTGGACGACGGCGGCCGCCGCGGCGACACTCCGCGCATGCACCGCACCGCCATCGGCATCGCCGCGTTCGCGTTCCTCGCTCCGATCGCGCTCGCAACGTCAGCGCAGTCGACGGTCGTGCCCGCCCGGTCGACGCCACCGTCCGCGCACTCGACGGCCACACCGCGCGCCACGCAGAACGCCGTGCTCGTCCTCGTCGACGGCCTGCGCTGGCAGGAGGTCTTCCACGGCGCCGACCGCGCGTTGATCGAGCACGAGAAGGGCCACGTGAAGGACCAGGACGCGCTGCGGCGCGCGTACTGGCGCGACGACGCGGCCGCGCGGCGCGCGCTGCTCATGCCGTTCGTGTGGGAGACGGTCGCCGCGCGCGGCCAGATCCTGGGCGACCGCGACGCGGGTTCGCCCGTCGACTCGACGAACGGCCTGAAGTTCAGCTATCCGGGCTACAGCGAGATGCTCGTCGGCTTCCCCGACGCGCGCATCGACAGCAACGACAAGAAGCCCAATCCGAACGCCACCGTGCTCGAGTTCCTGCACGGCCGTCCGGGCTTCGCGGGCAAGGTCGCCGCGTTCGGCGTGTGGGACGTCGTGCCGTGGATCGTGAACCGCGAGCGCTGCGGCTTCTTCGTGAACGCGGGCTTCGAGCCGGTGCTCGCGGAACCGGTCTCGCGCGAGCAGGCGCTGCTCAACGAACTGAAGACCGAGCTGCCGCGCCAGTGGGACTCGATGCCGCCCGACGCGATCGGCTTCCACGCGATGATCGAGTACGCGAAGGTCCACGCGCCGCGCGTCCTGTACTTCACGTTCGGCGAGACGGACGAGTTCGCGCACGAGGGCCGCTACGACCGCTACCTCGAGGCCGCGCACCGCACCGACCGGTTCCTGCGCGAGCTGTGGGAGACGCTGCAGTCCATGGAGTCGCACCGCGGCACGACGACGCTGATCGTGGCCGCCGACCACGGCCGCGGGCGCGGCCCCGACGACTGGAGCAAGCACGGCCAGGACGTGGCGGGCGCCGAGGAGATCTGGATCGCGGTGCTCGGCCCGGACACGCCGGCGCTCGGCGCGCGCCGCGACGCCGGACCGTCGACGCAGTCGCAGATCGCGGCGACGCTCGCGGCGGCGCTGGGCGAGGACTACGGCGCGGCTCAACCGCGCGCGGCGCGACCGCTCGCGGGCGTCCTGCGCTGAGGCCGGAGGATTCACGAGGCTCAGCGGCTCGGGATCGCCGCCCGGACCTCCATGGCGCTGCGCTCGGTGTGAGTTGCCGGAGTGCGCGTGGTGGGAGCGCTCGGCGTGGCCAACGTCGGCCTTGCGAAGCCGGATCGCAGGGCCGGGTCACGTAGCCGATCGCGATCGTGCGCTCGTCACGACGCGAGCCCCGCGCTGCACCAAGCCTCCGATGCGATCGAGTCACCAGTCTGGGCCTGCGCGATCGGGTCCGAGTCCGGGCTTGCACGGCCTGCTCGCGCGCGGCATCTGCACGCCCACTTCGCGTGCCGTCCTCGCCGTGCTCGCTGCGATGAGCGACCTCGTTCGGCCGCGGCATTCCGATGCGGTCCTGGATGTCCGCCGATTCGAAGTCCGGCGTCCAGTCCGATCGCGCGTTGCGCCACATTCCTTCGCGAATTGCAGCGCCTCCGGCGCGCGCCGCTCGTCCATGGAAGGGAGGTTTCCGATGCATCGCAGTCGAAGGAACACGGCGGAGCAACTCGCGCTCTTCCGCCGCGGAGGCGTACGAGATGGCGCGGGTCGAAAGCCCGCTGGCGAGCGCGCGCTCCTCGCGCACTCACGGCGCGCGCGCGTGACGCGTCACACGCCGGTCTTGGTCACGACCAAGCTCGTCGACGGTCTGCCGAGCCTGCGTCGCGAGCGTACGCTCGCGCTGCTCCGCGACACGCTCGCCGCGGGCTCCGACCGGTTCGGATTCCGCCTCGTCGAGTACTCGATCCAGTCGACACACCTGCACTTGGTCGTCGAGGCACAGGACGAGCGCGCGCTCGGCCGCGGCATGAAGGGGCTGCTCGTGCGCATCGCGAGAGCTCTCAACCGAGCCTGGGATCGTCGCGGTCGCGTGATCGGCGACCGCTACCACGCACTCGTGCTGAAGACACCTCGCGCGGTGCGCAATGCGCTCGTCTACGCGGTGCAGAACGCGCGCAAACACGGGGCGCAGATCCTCGGGATCGACGCCTACTCGTCAGGTCCATGGTTCGAGGGCTGGGCCGACCGCGCACCGCGCGCGGATCGAGCGCTGCCGCGGCCGAAGTCGTGGTTGCTCTCGTTCGGGTGGACGCATGGCGGCCTCATCGCGACCCGCGAATCGCCACGCGGCGGAGCCGAGTGGGATCCGGCGTGCCTCGAGCAGCACGTCGAGAAGGCCCCGTCACGAGGCGCAGCGGGCAGCTGCGCAGCCAGGTGAGCGACGAAGGGACGGCCGAGGCGACCCCATGGGCAGCTCAGCACGGCCCGACGAGTTCGAAGCCGCAGCGCGAGCGCCCGCCAAGCCGCAGCAAGGCTCGTTCAACGGGCTGCGGGCTTTCGTGCAGGCGGCGATCCCGGACTCGCCTCACTCGCTGGCCAGAGTCTCTTCGAGCGCTCGCAGCGAGAGAGCACGGGGCAGGATCGCATCGCCCGCCATCGGACGCCTCGCAGCACGCGCACTCCGCGCGGTTCGGGGCGGAGCGTCCGAACGGCCCGCATCGCGAGAGGACCTCGCGTGGCACCGCTCGAAGAACACCACGCGGATCGCCCTGGTGTGCCGGCCGCGGACCGCCGCCCACCCTGTGAGTCATCCGGGCGGGAAGGCCGCGCATCCATCGATGCCTTCGGCCCCCCGGATTCCAGTGGGGACGCTGCGCGTCGCGAGCGACCGACCGCGCTTCACGGCTTCCGAGGCCGGCGGACGTCGCGCACCCGGCACGAGGACGCCGAGCACGCCGCCGAGCCACTATCCCGCGGCGATCCGCACCCGTAGCATCCCGCCCGATGCCGGCGTCGATCCTCCTCTGCGTGGCGGCGCTCGCGTTCTCGCCGCAGGACGCGCCCGGCCCGGCCGCCGTCGCGCGACCGCGCGTCGGGCTCGTCCTTTCCTCGGGTGGCGCGCACACGCTGGCGCAGGTCGGCGCGCTCGAGGCGCTCGAGGAGCTGCACGTCCCGGTCGACTTCGTGGTCGGCAGCGGCGCGGGCACGCTGGTCGGCGGCGTCTACGCGGCCGGCTACTCGGCGCGCGAGGTGCGCGAGATGCTCCTCTCCCCGACGTGGCTCGACGCGTTGAGCGGCAAGGTCCCGCGCACGCTGCTCTCGTGGCGGCAGCGCTCGGTCGACCGCGATTTCCTGTTCGAGCTGCCGGTGGCGTTCGGGCCGGGGCACCTCGGTCTCGCGCGCGGTCTGGCGCGCACGCGGTGGGTCTCGTGGCTCCTCTCGAGCGCGACGCTGCGCACGGCGGGTGCCGCGCGCTTCGACGACCTGCCGGTGCCGTTCCGAGCGGTGACGACCGACATGCTGCGCGGCGAGAGCGTGGTGCTCGATTCGGGCGACCTGGCCACCGCGATCCTGGCCAGCGCGGCGACGCCCGGGCTCTACGCGCCGGTCGAGGTCGGCGGCCGCGAGCTGGGCAGCGGCGCGCTGCTCGACCCGATCCCCGTGGGTGCCGCGATCGACGCGGGTTGCGACGTGGTCCTGGTGATCGACTGCGCGCTCGAGCTCGACAATCCGGAGCGCCTCTCGTCGTTCCTGCAGGCTTCCGCGCACCTGCGCGTGCTGGCGGGCGAGTCGGCGCGGAAATCGTCGCTCGCGCGGCTGCGCCCGAGCGACGTGCTGATCATGCCGGATCCGGGCGGCGCGGACGAGGAGGACTTCCGCTGCGCCGTCGACGTGCTCCAGAGCGGGCGTGAGGCGGTGATGGCGCGCGCGCCCGAGCTCGCGCGGCTCGCGCTCGACGCAGCCGGTTGGGAAGAGCACCTCTCCGCGCGGAAGGCTCGCCGGCCGGCGCTGCCCGTGCTCGGCGAGGTCCGCTTCGAGGACGCGACGGGCCTCGACGAGGAAGTCCTGCGCGACCGCGTGCTGAGCGAGCCCGGCGAACGGCTCGACGTCGACGACGTCTCGCTCACGCTGCGACGGCTGTACGGCCTCGACTACCACGAGCGCATCGACGCGGTGCTGGAACCACGACCGGACGGCAAGTCGGACCTCCTGTTCCGCACGCACGACGCGCCCGAGTACCAGTGGAGTCCGCGCGCCGGCGCCGCGCTCGAGGGCGTCTTCGGCCAGGACGCCACGTTCGTGCTGGGCGCGGCGCTCACGCTCCGTCCGATCGACGGCCGCGGCGCCGAGTGGCGCAACCGCGTCGAGGTCGGCAGCCGCATCCTCGTGTTCAGCGAGTACTGGCAGCCGATCGACCGCAGCGCGCGCTGGTTCGTCGCGCCCGCGGTCGCGTACCAGCAGCAGCGCGTGAACGTCACGGTCGGCGAGGACGTCGTCGCCGCGCTCGACGTGTGGGCCGTGGGCGGACGCGTCGACGTCGGCCGCGTCCTGGGAGAGTGGGGCGAGCTGCGCGCCGGGATCGTCAAGCAGGCCGGGCGCGTCGGTCTCGCCGTCGGGCTCCCCGACCTGGTCCCCAGCGAGTCGTTCGACCAGGGTTTCTACGAGGGCAGCGTCACGATCGACACCGTCGACTCGCTCGCGCTGCCGCGCGAGGGTTCGATCGGGCGCGTCGTCGTCACGGGCCCGGCCGACTGGCTGGGCGGCGAGCAGGAGAGCTACCTGCAGGCGCAGATCGACCACGCCCTGACGTTCGGGCGCACGACGCTCGTGCTGGGCGGCGAGTTCGACACGGCACTCGACGACGAGACCGCGCTCCAGAACGCGTTCCCGCTGGGCGGTTTCCTGCGACTCTCGGGGCTCGGGCGCGACAGCGTGAGCGGCGCGCACGTCGGGCTCGCGCGCGCGGCGACCTGGGTGCAGCTCGGACGGCGCGGCCTCGACCGCCGGCTGCTCGACTGGAACCTGGGCGCGTCGCTCGAGGCGGGCCAGGCCTGGTCCGCGCGCAACAGCATCGAGTTCCAGGACCTGCGCTGGTCGGGATCGGTGTTCGCGGGCGTCGACACCCCGTTCGGGGCCGTGTTCCTCGGCGCGGGAGCCACGGAGCCGGGCGAGACGGCGGTCTTCCTCGTCTTCGGCAACCTGTTCGGCGATTGGGGCCCGTTCTGACCGGCGCCCCCGTGCGCACGAGTGCGCACGCGTGCCCGGTGTGCGCCCGCGACGGCGCGCGTTCGAGCGCGGGCCGCTATCCTGCGCGGGCGAATCCGGCCGTCCCGACCCCCTAGGAATCCGATGCGACCCGCCTTCCCGACGATCTGCGCGCTCGCGCTGCTGGCTTCCTGCGCCGCCACGGGCTCCGAGGCGAAGCCCAAGAGCCCGGCGACCGTGAGCAACGTCACCATGCTCGTCGGCCAGCGCTACCTGGACGACGGCGACTGGGATCCGGTCGACGAGCAGACCTCCTTCGGCGTCGAGTTCGACAGCTACGGTCCCTTCGATCCGGTCGGCTTCGAGATCGGGTTCTCGATCGCCGAGGACTCGGGGAAGGTGAGCGGCATCGACGTCGACACGCAGACCTGGGAGCTCTATGCCGGCGCGCGCAAGACGTTCTCGCTGGCCGGCGACCGCCTGCATCCCTACCTCGCCGCCGGCGCGTCGTGGACCAACGCCGAAGTGGACGCGAGCGCGGGCGGATCGTCGGTGGACATCGACGACGATGCGCTGGCCTTCTACATGCGGGCGGGCGCCTACTACACGTTCGGCGAAGGGTTCAACCTGGGCCTCGACTACCGCAAGCTGATCGGCGCCGACTACTCGGCCGGAGGCGAGAGCGCCGACGGCGACTTCGACCAGTTCAGCATCGGCATCGGCTACTCGTTCTGAAGTTCACGCCGGGCCGGGTCCGCGACGGATCCGGCCCGGTTCGCATTCCCACACCCCGCGCCGGGGCGACCGGAAGACTCCGGCCCGGCCTCCGAATCGCATGAACATGAAGACACTCCTCCCCCTGCTCGCCACGCTCCTCCTGGCGCTGGCTCCGGCCTGCAAGTCCACGCACGAGGACATCCCGTGCACCTGCGGTACGCCGATGGCGGACCTCGAAGGTTGCGCGCACCCGTCGTGCCTCGCGGGCAAGGCCAACCCGGACAACCCCGACTGCGTGTGCGGCAAGCTCGAGATCCCGCACGGAAAGAAGGACTGACCATGCGCTCCACACTCCGCTCGGTCGCGTTCGTCGCGGCGCTCGCCTTCCTCGCCCTGCCGGCAGGCGCGGCGACGCTGAAGCTCAAGAACGGCTCGACGGTCACCGGCAAGGTCACGCGCTACGACGCGGCCGCGAAGACGCTCTACGTCACGACGGACGCCGGCAAGGACGTGCAGTACGCGTTGGACCAGCTCGACGCGCGCTCGGTGTACCTCGTGAACGCCAGCCTCGTCCCGCCGGACGACGCCGGGAAGCAGCTCCAGGTCGCGAACTTCGCGCGCGACGCCGGGCTCTACGCGCACGCCGCCCGCCGCTACGAGACCGCGGCGAAGCTCGATCCCAAGCTCAAGGCCGCCGTCGACGCGGAGATGACGAAGCTGAAGCGCATGGCCGCCGAGGCCTGCATGAAGAACGCGCGCGCGGCCGTCGCGAAGAACGACATCGCCGAAGCCGAGAAGTGGCTGACCGTGCTGATCGAGAAGCTGCCCGACGAGCCCGAGGCCAAGGAGGCCGCGGCGGCGCTCGACAAGCACTACTCGCAGCGGCGCAGCGAGAAGATCGCGGCGGTGGACAAGAAGGCCTCCGACGCGCTCCAGAAGGACATCGACAAGGGCAAGAAGCAGTACGCCGAGATGGTCGAGAAGACCAAGAAGGGACTGCAGGCGCGCGGGAACAGCCAGGCCAGCGGGCTCTTCAAGTCGGCGCTCTCGGACGGCCAGGACGTGCTGGGCATCATCGACGGCCTCGAGAAGAAGTACGACGACGCCAAGACGCGCGAGAGCACGGCGAGCTACCGCTCGGTCGTCATCGGGCAGATGGTCGACGTGCACCTGCACATGGCCAGCCTCGAGACCGTCAAGTCGGACTACCGCGGCGCGCTGAACGAGGTCAACGCGGCCCTGGCGCTCGATCCCAAGAACCCGGCGGCTCTCGCGGCGCGCGCGCGCATCGAGGAAGCGTCCAGCCAGGGCTGGGGCCGCTGGTAGTGCCATCGAGCGGGCGTGCGCTGCCGCACTCGCGGGAGCGCGCGCCCGACCGCGCTGGCCCGCCGACCGCAACCACCCGCCGTCCGCGTCCGCCCGTAGTTCTGTACAGTCCCGTCGCCGCGCTCTCCGCGCGGTCCCCGAGCCCCCCACCGATCCCCCAGATGCGCCCCTCGATCGCCCTCGCCGCCGTGCTCCTCGCCGCCCTCTCCGCCTGCGCCAGCTCGTCGCACCAGAAGGTGCCGATGCCCGAGCAGAGCACCGCGGTGCGCGCCGACTCGACGCGCATCTACGTCGGCCGGCGCGATCAGGTCGCGGGCTCGTGGCGCAACGTGCGCGTGTTCGACAACGACCGCGAGGTCGGCGTGCTGCACGAGGGCGAATACCTGTGCTGGGATCGGCCCGCGGCGCAGGGCGTCGGCCGCTTCATCTACGAAGGCCTGGGCTTCGACCAGGACGCGGTCGAGGGCTTCTGCGAGCTGCCCGCGGTCGCGGGCGGGACCGTGTACCTCGGCATCACCGTCGAGCGCGACACGCGCCACCCGACCGTCGTGCGCGTCGACGAGGCCGAGGGGCGCGCGGCACTCGCGAAGCGCAAGCCGGCCTCGACGGGCAAGTAGTCGCGCATGACCGCGGCGGTCGAGCATCCGCGGCGGCGAGGCTTCGGCGCGCGCGCGTGCGGCGGCGGAGTCGCAGTCCGCCGCCTCGTCTGCGCGGCGGCGGCGATCGTGCTGCTCGCGCTGATCGGGCTCGGACAGCAGCAACCCGCCCCGGTCGCCGTGCACACGGTGCGCGTCGGCGAGCCGGCCACGCTGTCCGTCTGGAACCGTCCCGTCGTCACGCTGCGCGCGAAGGTCGACGAGGTGGATCCGTCGACGCGCGTCGCGAACGCGCAGAAGCGCATCGAGGAGCTGCCGCTCGAGTCGCTGAAGGGCACGGTCGCGGTCGCGCAGGGTCAGCTCAACGAGCTGACCGGCGTGTTCGTCACGATCGACTCGCGGATGATCGTGGGGCTCCTGCCGCAGGACGTCGATCCCGAGTCGGGGCTCACGCTGCAGCAGTTCGCCGACGACGCCGCCGAGCGGCTCCGCGAGGTCCTGCGCGCACAAGCGGAGCACCGGAGCCTGCCCGCGCTCCTGCGCGCGATCGGGCTGTCGGTCGCGGCGACGCTGGCCTTCGCGGCCGCGGTCTGGCTCGCCGTGCGCGGCCGGCGCAAGGCGCTGGCTCGTCTCGAGGGCCGCCTCTCGCGGCGGAAGTGGCTGGTCTTCGGCGTCGACGTCGCCGCGTACTTCTTCGCGCTGCAGCGCGGGTTCGCGCGCGTGACCGCGGCGGCAGTGGTCGCGGTGGCGGCGTACCTGTGGCTGACCTTCGTGTTCGTGCAGTTCCCCTACACGGAACCGTGGGGTCGCGAGCTCGGTGGCTTCCTGCAGGCCGAGCTGCAACTGCTAGGCGGCGCCGTGATCGGCGCCGTGCCGAAGCTGTTCACCGTCCTCCTGATCCTCGTCTCGACCCGCATCGTCACTCGGGTCATCGACTCGTTCTTCCTGCGCGTCGAGCAGGGATACGTCCAGGTCACCTGGCTGGAGCCCGAGTCCGCGCGCGCCACGCGGCGCATCGCGGTCGCCCTGCTGTGGCTCTTCGCGATCGTCGTCGCGTACCCGTACGTGCCGGGCTCGAGCAGCGAGGCGTTCAAGGGCGTCAGCGTCTTCGCCGGCCTGATGATCACGCTGGGCTCGTCGGGCCTCGTGAACCAGCTGATGAGCGGCTTCGTGCTGGTCTACACGCGCGCGCTGAAGTCCGGGGACTTCGTGCGCATCGGCGAGGTCGAGGGCACGGTCACGACGGTCGGCGTGCTGTCGACGAAGATCGTCACGCAGAAGCTCGAAGAGGTCACGATCCCCAACGCGGTCGTCATCGGCGATCGCGTGACGAACTACACGCGGCTCGCGCGCGAGCAGGGCTCGATCGTCTCGACGACCGTCACGATCGGCTACGACACGCCCTGGAGACAGGTCCACGAGCTGCTGCTCGCGGCCGCGGGCAAGACGTCCGGGCTGCGCAAGGAACCGGCGCCGTTCGTGCTGCAGCGCGCGCTGTCCGACTTCTACGTCGAGTACGAGCTGCGCGTGCACCTCGACGAGCCCAGCGCGCGGCTGCCGATGCTCTCGGAGCTGCACGCGCACATCCAGGACGCGTTCAACGAGTCCGGCGTCCAGATCATGTCGCCGCACTTCATGGCGCAGCCCGAGGGCAAGGTCTACGTGCCGAAGGACCACTGGCGCGACGCGCCGGCGCGCTGAATCGCGCGTCCCGCCGCCGCCGCGGCGCGCGGGTCACTTCGACGCGAACTCGCGGCGGACCTTCGCCGACGCCGACCGTCCCGCGATCCACACGCCCAGCAGCGCGAGGCCGAAGATCGCGAAGCCGAGCACGAGACCCGAGCTCAGGTAGTAGACGCGCGCTTCCGTGGCCAGCACCGCGGTCTGCATGGCCGCGGGCACCTTGGCCTCGAAGATCCAGAAGCCGCACAGCCCGGCGAAGACCCCCAGCGCCAGGCTGCAGGCGAGGAGCACCCAGCGTCCGACCTTGTTCCAGTTCATGCGTCCTGTTCCAGAAGCGCCGAGTCGCGCCGGTTCCGTGACGAGCGTCCGAACGCGCACGATATCCGCCGCCGCGCGGCACGCCAGACCGCGGCGGCTCGAACTGCCCACTCCGCGTCGCGGCCCTGCGCCGAATGGCGTACTCCGCGCGCATTTCCGCGGTCGAGGAGTGTTGGCGGCCTCGCGCCGCGCGCGGGATGATCGCGACTCGATCGCGACGGTGCGAACGGAGGACTCTCATGAACGGCGCGGCGACGTTTCGCGTGATCCAGGTCCCCACCTGGACGTTGGCGTGGTTCGCGTGCGCGGCCTGCGCGAGCTTCTCGGAGGGCCGACTGCCGAAGCGTTCGCTCGCCGACTACGAGGGTGACGGACGTCTCGCTCCGATCACGTACGAGTTCTCGGACTCCGGGGTGCTCGGCCTGGACGAGGCCCTGGTCGTCACGACCCCGACGCCGGCCGGCGTGCCGTCCGTGTTGAAGTCGCGCCTCGAGCCGCTCTTCCGCCGCGCCTTCGCCGAGGCGACGCGCCAGAAGCAACCGGGCGAGTGGCACGTCGACATGTACTACCGCGAGACCGAGCGGAACCCCGCGGTCACGTACACGCTGGCGCTCTTCTTCGTCGCCTCGCTCGGGCTCTTGCCGGCGTACTCCGAGACCGATCTCTACCTCGAGGCCAAGCTGAAGCACGAAGGCGCGACGGTGAAGCAGTACATCTACGAGGAGAGCGTCTCCACGTGGCTGCACTGGTTCGTGCTGCCCTGGTCCTTCTCCGACGACCCGATGGAGAGGAAGTCGGAGCTGATCGACAACATGGTCCTCAACCTGATCCACGACCTGGCGGGAGACCTGCCCCACGCGGCCCCCGTGGCTCGATAGCCGCGCACGACATGCTCCCGAGGACGGGCGGGTGCCAGGTGCGCCAGACGGACCTCTCGCCGCGCCGTGCGTTCCGACGCGAACCGACGCGGCGCGCTTGCCGGTTCTCGGCGTCGCGACTACACTTCGCGCTCGAAACGTCCGATCGACATCGGACTCGACTCCAGCGATGATGTGTCTCCGCACGAACCACCGACTCGGTGGCCGCTCGGGATCCGTGAGGTCGGCGAACTAGACGAAGATTCGCGCCCGCTGGATTCACGAAGGCCACCGCCACGCGGTGGCCTTCTTCGTTTCCAGCGGCACTTCCAGGTCATTCCACACGTCCGACCGGATCCCGAGCCCTCCATGAACGTCACGAACCGCACGATGCCGACCGTCCACTCCCCGGCTTCCGCAGGCCGTCCGCTGCTCCCCTTCCTACTCTCCGGCGCGATCGTCGGAGCGGTGAAGTGGGGCTGGTTGTCCGCGGTCCCATGGTGAACGCGTGGACGTCACGACGGATGTTCCGTCGGCGGATGCGGCGCGTTCGCCGGCCGCCGCTCTCGCCACCGCGCGCTGGAGCGCGGAGCTCGCACTCCTCGCGGCCGTAGCGATCGGCGCGTGGTCGCTGCACCGCGCGCTGCCCGCGCTGCCGCTGCCGCCCACGACGCTGTTCCTCGGCATCGCGGCCGGCGCGGCGTTCACGCGCGTGCCGGCGCTGCGCAACGTGCGGCCGGCGGCGGAGGTCCCGCTGACGGTCGGCATGGTCCTGCTCGGCTCGCAGTGCGACCTCGAAGCCGCGCGCACGGTCGGTCTCGCCGGCCTCGCGTTGCTCGTGGCGCACTGGTCCGCCTCGGGATGGTTCGTGCGCCGCGCGTTGCTCTGCGCGGGCGAGTCTCCGCGCGCGGCGAGCCTCGTCTCGGTCGGCCTCACGGGCTGCGGCATCAGCGCGGTCCTCGCGGCCGAGGAGAGCGATCCGTCCTCGCCGCCGCGCGCGCGCCTGCTCGCGATCGCGGCGGCGCTGGTCGCCGGTACGACGGGGTTCGTGCTGATGCCGCTGGTCGCGACGCGGATGGGCCTCGGCTCGACCGAGCTCGCGCGCTGGGCCGGCATCGCCATGCCCACGACCGCCGAGGCGGTGCTGATCGGCGGCGCGCAATCGCTCGAGGCGCTGCGCGGCACGGGCGCATTCCGCTTCGTCGTCAACCTGCTCCAGTGGATCCCCGTCCTCGGCCACGCGCGCCGTCACGGGCCGGGTGGCGAGCGCATCGCCGCGCGATCCGTCGCGCACACGGCGCACGCCGTCGCGCGTCGCGTGCCGGGCTTCGTCTGGGGACTGGCGCTCGTCGCCGCGGTCGCCGCCGCGGGCGGGTTCGCGTCGAGCGAGCGCACCGTGCTGGCGCACGTCACGAACTGGGCCTTGCTGATGGCGCTCGCCGGCGTCGGCTTCTCGATCCGGCCGCTCGCGATCGCGGCGCTGGGCTGGAGGCCGATCGCGGCAGCCGTGCTCGGATGGCTCGCGGGCGCGGGGCTCCTCCTGGCGGCCGTGTGCGCGGTCGGCGCGTGGTGACGCCGCTCAGCCGCGCAGCGCGCGCGGGAACAGGATGTTGTTCTCCGTGTGGATGTGGTGCATGACCTCCTGGTCCAGCTCGGCCAGGCCCAGGTACAGCGCCCGCCACGTCCCGCACGCGTCGTCGGGCGGCGTGAAACCCGTCGCGAGCTCGCGCAGCTTCGCGAGGTTGCGCCCGTGGTCGTCGTGCTCCTCCTCCATGACCTGGATCGGCATCGCCGCCATCCGGCCGCGGCCGGCGAGGATCAGCGGGAAGAGGACCTGCTCCTCCTTCTGCATGTGCATCTCGAGCTCCTCGGCCACGCGCTCGAGGTGGTCGGCCAGCCCGCGCGGGCAGCTCGCCTTGTCGGCGTGGACCTTCTCGACCTTGCGCGCCATCTCGAGCAGGCGCGGGAGCTCGGCGCGGTGCCCGGCATGGAAGCGCTCGAGCACGTGCTTCACGAGGTCCGGGATCGGTCGCTCGTCCCAGCGCTCGAAGTCCGGCGCCAGCGGGACCTGCGCCTCGAGCTCCCTCACGAGCTCGTCGAGCGCGAGGTGCTTCTTGGCGCAGGCCTCGGCCAGGCTGACGCGGCCGTGGCAGCAGAAGTCGAGGCCGTGCCGGTAGAAGACGCGCGACGCACCGGCGCGGGTCGCGGCGAGGTCGGCCAGGGTGGTCTTCGGGGTGATCGGCGGCATCGTGCTGGTCATGGCGGTCGCTTTCGGGTTCGTGGACAGGTGCATCCGGACCGGAGCCGGCGGGGACGAGGGGCTGGAAAGCACGCACCGTGCCGCGAGCGGACCCCTGCCCCGCAACGACTTGGGGCGGATCGTTGTGGCGCGCGCAACGCCCGCAGGGCGTAGACTCCACAACGAGGTTGCGATGCCCACAACACACCCGACGCTGGACGACCTGCTCCCGATCGCGCTCGACATGACCGCCTCGCTGACCAGCGAGGACCGCTCGAAACGCCTCGTCGACGCGGTGCGGCGCGCGCTGCCGTGCGACGCCGTGGCGCTGCTGCGTCTCGAGGGCGCGGTCCTCGTGCCGGTCGCCGCGCACGGCCTGTCCGCGGACGTGCTCGGGCGCCGGTTCCAACGCGCCGAACACCCGCGCCTCGACATCCTGTGCCAGAGCGCCGAGCCGATCGTGTTCCCGGCCGAGACGTCGCTCCCGGATCCGTACGACGGCCTGGTCGAGGGCGATCCGCACCTCCACGTGCACGCGTGCCTCGGCTGTCCGCTGCGCGTCGAGGGCGAGCTCGTCGGCGTGCTCACGGTCGACGCGCTGCGACCGGGCACGTTCGACGCCGTCGACAAGCGCTTCCTCGCCCACCTCGCCGCGCTGGCCGCGGCCGCGTTGCGGACGAGCGACCTGATCGAGGCCCTCGAGCAGCACGCGCAGCACCAGGGCCTCGTCGCGCAAGACCTCGTGCGCGACATGCTCGACCGGCGCGGCGGATTCCTGATCGGGTCCAGCGACGCGATGGACGGTCTGCGGCGCGAGGTCGAGCTCGTCGCGCGCTCCGAGTTCCCCGTGCTCGTCACGGGCGAGACGGGCGTCGGCAAGGAGATCGTCGTGCGCACGCTGCACTCGCAGTCGCGCCGCGCGGAGAAGCCGCTCGTGTACGTGAACTGCGCCGCTCTCCCCGAGTCGATCGTCGAGAGCGAGCTGTTCGGCCACGCCAAGGGCGCGTTCAGCGGCGCCGACAAGGCGCGTCCGGGCAAGTTCCGCGTGGCCGACGGGGCCACGCTGTTCCTCGACGAGATCGGCGAGCTGCCGCCGGCGATGCAGCCGAAACTGTTGCGCGCGCTGCAGTCGGGCGAGATCCAGCCCGTCGGCAGCGACCACACCGCCCACGTCGACGTGCGCATCCTGGCCGCGACGAACCGCGATCTCGAAGCCGAGGTGCGCGCCGGCCGATTCCGCGCCGACCTGCTGCACCGCCTCGACGTGTGCCGCATCCGCGTGCCGCCGCTGCGCGAGCACAAGAGCGACATCCCGCTCCTCACCGGGCACTTCGCCGACGGCGTTCGCCGCCGGCTCGGCACCGGACCGATCCGCTTCCAGCCGGCGGCGCTCGCGACGCTCTCGACGAGCGACTGGCCCGGCAACGTGCGCGAGCTCGAGAACGTCGTCGCGCGCGCCGTGCTGCACGCGTCGGCGCGCAGCCGGCCGGGCGACGCGGTGGTCGTGCAGGCCGCCGACCTGGGTCTGGGTGACGCCATCGAGGCCGCGCCGCCGCGCGACCGGACGGGAACCGGCGCGCCCGCGACGAACGGCGGAGCGCGCACGGCGAGCGGGGTGACGACCGAGCTCGCGGGTCGCACGCTGCGCGCCGCCGTCGACGACTACCAGCGCGCCGTCATCCGCGAGGAGCTCGCGCGCGCCGGTGGCAACGCGGCCGCGGCCGCGCGCGTGCTCGGGGTCCACCGCAGCAACCTGCACCACCTCGCCAAGCGGCTCGGGATCGGCTGAGCGCCGCGCTCGGTCGCGCAGCGCAGCCGAGCTCAGCTCAGCGCGCGCGCAGGCAGCGAAGTGCGTAGGCGACCGTCGCGATGCCGGCGTCGCGCCTACGCACGTGCGCCCTCCGGCCCATGGCGTCCGTCCGCCGGGCGGGTTCCCATGCGGACTCGTCCCCACGAGGAGTCCTCGCATGCCCGCCGTGATCCGTCAGGCCGCCACGTCTCCCGCCGCGTCCGCCGGCAAGAAGAAGAACGCCGCCGAGCAACAGGTCTACGACTTCGGACAGTACGCGAAGGCGCTGCGCGCCGCCGGATCGCGCGACGCCGTGCACGGCCTGCTCGGAGGGAAGGGCGCCAACCTGGCCGAGATGACGTCGCTCGGGTTGCCGGTCCCGCCCGGGTTCGTGATCACGACCACGGCCTGCAAGTCGTTCCTCGCCGGGAGCGGGACCCTTTCGCCGGCCCTCTGGTCCGAGATCGAGCGCGCGCTCGCGCGCATCGAGCGCGCCACGGGCAAACGCTTCGGCGATCCCGCGCGACCGCTGCTCGTGTCCTGCCGTTCGGGGGCGAAGTTCTCGATGCCCGGCATGATGGACACGGTGCTCAACATCGGCATGACCGAGGCGGTCGCCGAGAGCCTGGCGCAGAGGACGTCCGACGAGCGCTTCGCCTACGACTCGTACCGGCGCCTCGTGCAGATGTACGGGCGCGTCGTGCTGGGCGTGCCCGACGAGCCGTTCGACGCGCTGCTCGAGGCGGCGCGCGCTCGACGCGGCGTGACCAACGACGCCGAGCTGCCGGCGGCCGACCTGCGCGAGCTCACGCGGAAGTTCCGCGGCGTGGTCGAGGCCCACACCCGTCGCCCCTTCCCGGAGGAACCGCGCGAGCAGCTGCGCCTGGCCGTCGAAGCCGTGTTCCGCTCCTGGAACGGGAAGCGCGCGTTCGACTACCGCACGGCGGCCGGCATCGCGCACGACCTCGGGACCGCCGTGAACGTCGTGGCGATGGTGTTCGGCAACATGGGCCCGACCTCCGCCACCGGCGTGGCGACGACGCGCGACGTCACGACCGGCGCGGACGAGATCGAGGGCGACTTCCTGGTCAACGCGCAGGGCGAGGACGTGGTGTCCGGCACGCGCGCGACGATGCCCATCGCCGCGATGAAGCAGTGGGCCCCGAAGCTGTGGAAGGAGTTCCAGCGCTACTGCGCGCTGCTCGAGAAGCACTACCGCGAGGTGCAGGACGTCGAGTTCACGGTCGAGGACGGCCATCTGTGGATGCTGCAGACGCGCAACGCGAAGCGCAGCGCGCAGGCCGCGATCCGCATCGCCGTCGAGTTCGCGCGCCAGAAGCGCATCACGCGACAGGAAGCCCTGTTGCGCGTGAGCCCCGAGCACGTCGACTACTTCCTGCACCCGCAGTTCGACGGCGAAGCGCGGCGCGCGGCGAAGTCCGCGGGCAAGCTCCTGGCCACGGGCCTCAACGTGTCGCCCGGCGCCGCGATCGGTCAGGTCGCGTTCGACGCCGACACGGCCGAGCGCTGGGCGCGCGCGGAGAAGAAGCAGGTCGTCCTCGTGCGGCCCGAGACGAAGCCCGACGACGTGCACGGATTGCTCGCCGCGCAGGGCGTCGTGACGAGCCGCGGCGGACGCACGAGCCACGCGGCGCTCGTCGCGCGCCAGTTCGGCAAGCCGGCGGTCGTCGGCGTGCTGCACCTCGAGGTCGACGTCGAAGCGCGCCGCATGACGGGACCGGGCGGGGTCGTGGTCGCGGAGGGCGACTGGATCTCGATCGACGGGACGACCGGCGAGGTGTACCTCGGACAGCTGCCGACGGTCGTGCCGGACGTCGCCGACGAGCACCTCCTGCAGTTGCTCGCCTGGGCCGACGCCGAGCGCCGCCTGGGCGTGTGGGCCAACGCTGACTACCCGCGCGACGCCGCGCGCGCGCGCAAGTTCGGCGCGCAGGGCATCGGCCTGTGCCGGACGGAGCACATGTTCTTCGAGACGGAGCGCCTGCCGGTCGTGCAGGCCCTGATCCTCGCGGCCGACGCGAAGGAGCGCGCGCGGCACCTGGCGACGCTGCTCCCGCTGCAGCGCGCCGACTTCGACGGACTGTTCCGCGCGATGGACGGGCTGCCGGTCACCATCCGGCTCATCGACCCGCCGCTGCACGAGTTCCTGCCCGACCACGACCGCCTCGTGCGCGACACGACGGCGCTCGAGACGCGGCTGTCGTTGCACGCCGGCGACGAGCCGGCGATGACGAAGGACCTGGCCGAGCGCCGCCGCATGCTGGGCAAGGTCGACGAGCTGCGCGAGCAGAACCCCATGCTCGGCCTGCGCGGCGTGCGGCTCGGCATCCACATGCCCGAGCTGGTGCGCATGCAGGTCCGCGCGATCTTCGAGGCGGCCTGCGACTGCGCCAGGGACGGCGTCGTCGTGCAGCCGAAGATCATGATCCCGCTGACGGCGACGAGCGCCGAGCTGCGTGTCGAGCGCGAGATCCTCGAGGTGGAAGCGCGCGCGGTGATGAAGGAGCGCGGCCGGAAGGTGAAGTACCAGTTCGGCACGATGATCGAGATCCCGCGTGCCGCGATCGTGGCCGACAGGCTGGCGGCGCACGCCGAGTTCTTCTCCTTCGGCACGAACGACCTGACGCAGACGACCTTCGGCATCTCGCGCGACGACGCCGAGACGGGCTTCCTGACCGAGTACCTGCAGAAGGGCATCCTGAAGGACAACCCGTTCGCGACGATCGACCGCGACGGCGTCGGCCAGCTCATGCGTCTCGCGATCGAGCGCGGTCGGCGCGCGCGGCCCGGCCTCGAGACCGGGATCTGCGGCGAGCACGGCGGGGAGCCGCGCTCGATCGACTTCTGCCACGAGATCGGCCTCGACTACGTGTCGTGCTCGCCGTTCCGCGTGCCGATCGCGCGGCTCGCGGCGGCGCATGCGGCACTCAAGAACGCGACCTGAAGCCTGCGCTACCCGAGCAGCCCGCACGCAGGTGCGGGCCGTGACGCGCGCGTCCGCGACGCTACGGCGTCCAGACGACCGTCAGCGCATTGCTGAGGCCGAACGTCGCCGGCGTGCAGAACGGCGCCGCGTCGCGGTACCAGATCTGGTAGTGACGCACGCCTCCGCTCGCGCCGATCGCGCCGCGCACCGAGATGGGGACGTCGCCGACCGGCGCGCCGTGGCGCGACGAACCGGCCGGATCGTTGACCTCGGTCCCGAGCCGCGCGAGCGTCCCGCCGAGGCAACGCAGCCCGTCGCCGAACGGCGCGCCGGAACCGAGGCCCAGCGCGGCGTCGCCCTGCAGGTA
>JBGAOR010000058.1:0-27568 GCA_044221705.1 Planctomycetota bacterium | reverse complement strand
CGCTACCTTGAGCGGGCATGTCGCCGTGCCCCGCGGATCGCGCCGATCGGACCGTCGCGCACAGCGCTCGCCGCTTCGCGGTGGCGAGGCGGCGATGAGCGAGCGCTGGATCGAACGCCGCACCGCGGACGGCTCGTCCACGCTGGCGCACGGCGGGCACGGCGAGACGTTCCACTCGCTCTCGGGCGCGTGGACGCAGGCGCGCCAGCGCTATGCCGCCGAGTGCCGGCTGCGCGAGCGCGCGCTCGAGCTCGCGTCGACGGGGACGCGCACGCTGCGGCTGCTCGACATCGGCACCGGGCTTGGGTTCAACCTGGCCGCGGCGCTCGAAGCGCTCGCGGGCACCGGAGTCGAGCTCGACGCGACGAGCCTCGAGTGCGACGCGGACCTGCTCGCGCGCGTCGCCGCCGAGCCGCGCGAGCCGGCCGATCTCGAGATCTGGCACGCGCCGGTGCGTGCGGCGTTGCGGTCGGCGCTCGCGGAACCCGACGCCGAGGTCGTCGCGCTGGCCGGGGGCCGCTTGTGCCTCCGGATCGGCGATGCGCGATCCAGCCTGGCGGCACTACCGGACGGTGCGCTCTTCGACGCGGTCTTCCTCGACCCGTTCTCTCCGCGCGTCGAGCCCGACCTCTGGTCGCGCGCGTTCCTGGCCGAGGTCGCCCGCCGCATGGCTCCCGGCAGCCGGCTCTCGACGTACAGCGCGGCCACCGAGGTGCGCGTCGGCCTCCACGCGGCCGGCCTGCGCGTCGGCCTGGGCGCCGGGGTGGGGGAGAAGCGCGAGGGCACGGTGGCGTCCCCGGACCTGGAAGTACCTTCGTTCGAGCCGCGCGTCCGGCGCCGCATCGAGAGGCGCGCGCGTTCGAGCCCGTCCGAACCGCGATTTGGGGCGCTGCCAGGGGACCCGCGCGGGTCGATCCCCTAGACTGGAGGTTGGCGAGGGCCGAGGCTCGTACCTCCGGACCACGCCAGACCAAGGAACCGCATGTTGCCGATCGCCGCCGCACTGGGTCTCCCCGAGATCCTCCTGATCGTGTTCGCCATCCTGCTCCTCTTCGGGGCGCGCAAGCTGCCCGAGCTGGCGCGCTCGATGGGGAGCAGCGTCCACGAGTTCAAGAAGGGCATGAACGAGGGCGGCAAGGAGGCCGCGCCGCCCGCGGACGCGCCGCCGAAGAACGGGACGAACCGCGAGCACTAGCTCGCCCCGCGACCCGTGCCCCCGGTCGCCCCGAGCCCGTCGACGCGGGAGTGGCCGTCCGTGCGCGCGCGCGGACGGACCGGGGTCGTCGTGTGGCGGTCCGGAGCCGGCGCATGGGCTCCGACAAGGCGGCGCTCGAGGTCGGCGGACAGACGCTGCTCGAGCGCGCGGTCGCGGCCCTGCGTCCGATCTGCGACGAGGTCCTGCTCGCGACCGGGTCCGCGGCGCGCTACCCCGAGTGCGGTCTGCCCGTCGTGCTCGATCGTGCGCCGGACCTCGGTCCGTTGGCGGGACTCGAGGCCGCGCTCGCGGCCGCGCGCTACGAGCGCCTGCTCGTCGTCGCCGTCGACATGCCCGCGCTCGAGCCGGACGACCTGGCGCGGCTCGCGGAACGGGCCGAGCGCGACGATTGCGACGTGCTCCTGGTTTCGAGCGCCGCGGGGGTGGAGCCCCTGTGCGGCGTGTACCACACGCGCGTCGCGCCGGCGGTCCGAGCCGCGCTCGACGCCGGAGACCGCCGCATGATCGCCCTCTTCGCGCACGACTGGACCGACGGACGCCGGCCGCGGCTCGAGTCGCTGGACGCGGCGGAGTTCGCGCGCGCGGGCGTGCTCGAGAACGTGAACACCGCCACCGATCTCGACCGGGCGCGCGGCGCGATCGGCGCAGTGTCCTCGGATCCCGCGCGCGAGGTCCGGCCGTGAGCGCCTCCGACGCGCGCCTCGAGCGGCTGATCGCCCCCGTCGAGGACGGCATGGCGCGCATGCGCGAGATCCTCGCGCGCCAGGTGGCGGAGCGTTCGCACGCCGTCGTCGACATGACCGGGCACGTCGGACGCTTCCGCGGCAAGCAACTGCGCGGCGCGCTCGTGCTGCTCGCGGGCGACGCGACCGGCAACGCGACCGACGAGCACCCGGCGATCGCGGCGATCGTCGAGATGATCCACCTCGCGACGCTCGTGCACGACGACGTGCTCGACGGCGCGGACGTGCGGCGGCGCGTCGCGACGGTGCACCAGCGCTGGGACAACCAGGTCGCCGTGCTCCTGGGCGACTTCCTCTACGCACGCGCGTTCGCGCTCTCGACGGATCTCTCGAGCCGTCTCGCGAGCCGCGCGCTGGCCGAGGCCACGCGGCGCATCTGCGTCGGCGAGATCGAGCAGAGCACGCTGCGCTACGACTTCGAGCTCACGGACGAGCGTTGCGAGAGCATCGCCGGCGCGAAGACCGCGACCCTGTACGCGGCGGCCTGCGAACTCGGCGCGCGTTATCCCGGCGGCCGCGAGGAGATCGGCCAGGAGCTGTGGCAGTACGGCCTGGAGATCGGCCTCGCGTTCCAGATCGTCGACGACTGCCTGGACGTCGTCGGCGAGGAGAGCGTGGTGGGCAAGTCCGTCGGCAACGACGTCGAGGACGGCAAGGTCACCCTGCCCGTCCTGCACGCCTACCGGCGCGCCGACGTCGCGACGCAGGCGCGGATCCGCGAGATCTTCACCCAGCCCGGCCTCACGCGGCGCGTGGAGCTCCTGCGCTCCGCCTGCGATCTCGCGGGAGGCGTCGAGAGCGCGATGGCGCGCGCGGCCGAGCTCTCGCACCGCGCGCGCGCGCGCGTCGCGGCGCTGTCCGAATCGCCGGCCCGCGCGGCGCTCGAGGACCTGACGGACTACGTGTTGGAACGGCGTTGGTAGGAGAGAACGTGAACGAACCCAAGAACAGCGCCGGCGCAGGACGACGCCCCTTCCGCTGGGGCTTCTGGAACGCGACGGCGCTGATCCTCGTGCTCGTGGTGGCGGGACAGGTGGCGCTCTCGGTGCTCGGACGCGTCGCCGACGGCGAGGCGACCGGCCTGCAGGCCGTGGCCTTCGGCGGCTTCGTGCTGGCGATGGGCGTGTTCCTCGTCTTGCAGCGCGCGGCGGTGCTGCGCTTCTTCCGCACGATGCAGGTCGGAGTCGCCCTCGTCTCGCTGGCGCTCCTCGCCGTGGCGCTGGGCGTTCTCGTGCCGCAGATCACGGGCTTCGAGGATCCGACCGAGCGCGTGCCCGACGTCCGCGACATTCCGAGCGAGGTGTTCGACGCGTACGTGCCGGCCCCGAAGATGAAGTCCGACGAGGACTTCCGCCGCCGGCCCGACGACCATCCGGCGCTCGCGACGCTGACCTCCGACCAGGTCGCGCGCCTGAAGCAGTGGAAGAACGAATACGCCGCGTTCCGCTGGGCGGAGGGCTTCTTCGTCTACCACCTGCTGCACCTCTACGGCATCGGGATGCCCGAGTCGGCGCTCCCGCCGGGAGTCGCGGCCCGGCTCGAGACGTTCCAGGACCGCTACGGGATCGAGGAGCGCGAGAACCGCGAGAAGCAGATGGGCGCGGCCTTCTCCGGGCGCATGAAGTCCCAGGAGATCGGCAACCTGATCCGCGCGAACGAGCACGCGTTCCGCCGCGCGTTCCAGATCTGCACGGCGCTCGACCTGAACCGCGCCTACAAGTCGAACTGGTTCGCGACGCTGCTCGGGCTCCTGTTCGTCGGCGTGGCGCTGAACACGTTCAAGGGCGCGCCGCGCCAGTGGTTCACGCTCAAGAAGGGCGGCTACGTGCTCGTGCACTTCGGCGTGATGACGCTGCTCGCCGGCGGCCTCTACAGCAAGCTGAAGACGGACCGCGGCATCCTGCACCTGATGCTCGGCGATCCGCCGCGCAACGTGTACGACGGCTTCCAGGACCCGGCCAAGAAGCGGCAGATGCCGTTCGCGCTGTCGCTCGACGAGTTCGCGCGCCGCGACTGGAAGACGCTCGAGGTCGGGTTCTTCGACGAGGACTTCAAGTCGAACCTGCCCACCTACACGCTCTGGCCGGGGCGCAAGATCGAGCTCGACTTCGTCGACAGCGGTCGCGGCGGCAAGCGGCCGCGCATCCAGATCGAGGTCGCGGAGGTCCACGAGAAGGCCGTCGTCGGCGCTCCGCGCTGGTGGGAGGCCGAACGTGCGGACGACCCGGACGGGCTCGGTCCGCTCGTCGTGCTCGGCACGCTCGACCGCGCGGCGCTGAGCGCGCAGAGCCAGGAGGGCGCGCAGCCCGACGTGCGCGAGCGCTCCGTCTTCCTGACGCCCGATCCGCGGATGCCGCCGTTCCTCGACCCGGGCTGGAAGTTCCGCCTGGCCGTCGCCTACGGGGACGATCCCGAGATCGCGCGCAAGATGGCGCAGCCGAAGGAGGAAGGGCGCATCGGCTGGATGTCGATGCGCGTGGCCGCGGCGGGCGACGTCGAGCCCAAGGTCGTGCCCGTCCGCGTCGGCGAGACCGTCGAGGGGCCGGCCGGCTACCGCGTGCGCATCGTGGCCGCGGCGGGCGACCTGCGCTTCGACCCGCAGACGAAGTCCGAGATCCTCGATCCGCGTCCGCTCGCCGAGCAGTTCCCCTCCAACCCGGGCATCGTCGTCGAGATCACGCAGTCGGGCGGCGGCGCGCCCGAACGCCGCGTGGTCGGCGAGAGCTTCGACGCCGAATCCCAGGGGATGCACAAGGAGTACGCCTACCCCGACCTCGCGCTGAACCTCGAGTGGGAGCGCTGGTTGTCCCCCGGCCCGCCGCGGTACGTGCTGGCCTACGGTCCGAAACGGCCGCTCGAGCTCGTGGATCCGGAGGGGCGATCCACGCCGGTGCAGCCGGGGCAGGTCCTCGCGCTCGGGGGCGAGACGCAGGTCACGCTGCGCGAGAGCCTGCGCAACGTGCGCTTCGAGACCCCGATCGAGTTCGACCCGACGGCCGACTTCATCAGCGGGCCGGCCTACGACGAGCACTTCTACTCGCGCGATCCGACCGGCGTCGTGCTGCGCCTGACCACGGACCCGGGCGAGCCGACGGCCGTGACGCGCACGCTCAAGATGGCCTCGACCGACAACGGGCGCGCGAACGTGTGGTCGTCGGGCGACCAGCGCTTCTGGATCCGCTACTACGAGAACACCGAGACGATGCCGTTCGAGTGGCGCAGCGTGCTGTCCGTGCACGAGAGGGGCGCGGACGGCGCCTGGCAGGCGGTCGACATGGGCTCGGTCCGCGAGCGCGAGATCCGCGTCAACGACTACTTCGTGTACCGCGGCTACCGCTTCTTCCAGACGAACGCCGATCCGCGCGTACCGTCCTACTCGGGGATCGGGGTCGTGTACGACCCGGGGATCCCGTTCGTGCTCTACGGGATGTGGTTGACGATCTTCGGCGCGATCGTGGCCTTCGTGCTGCGACCGATCGCCGAAGCGCGCGCACGGCGCGCCAAGGTGACGGCATGAACCCGCTCGAAATCTTCTCCCGCGAGGACATCCTGCTCTCGTCGCGGCTGCTCGTCGGCGCCGACGTCCTGTGCGGGCTCGGCATCCTGGCGGCCCTCGTCTCGATCCTGTTCCACGCCTGGCCGTCGAAGGACGGCTCGCGTCCGGGATGGGTCGCCTACGGGCCCATCCTGTTCATGACGCTGGCCACCGCCGCGATGGCGACGGCCGTCGGGTACCGCTGGCACGAGGTGAACCACTTCCCGAGCCAGACGATGGCCGAAGTGCTCGCGATGTTCACGCTGGCGCTGGGCCTCTCCATGCTCGTGCTGTGGGTCGCGCTGAACCTGCGCAAGCGCGGACACGGCTGGGCGATCGTCGAGGACGTGCTGATCCTCCTGGTGCTCGCGGGCGTCGTGTTCACGCACGCGCACGTGCGCACGCTGGCGACGGCGCAGCGCGACCTGCCGCCCGCGCTGCAGAGCTGGTGGTTCGCGCCGCACCTCTCGTGCCTCATCTTCAGCTACGCGACGATGGGCATCGCGGCCCTCATCGCGATCGTGTACTTCGTCACGCGCTTCTGGAGCGGCGTGTACCGCGGCGGACAGAGCTGGCAGAGCCAGGCCTGGATCCTGGCCGGCCTCGTGCTGATCCCGTTCGCGCACCTCGTGACCATCCCGCTGCTCGTCGTGTCGGCCGTGGTGTTCGCGGGCCTCCTCGCGGCGGGGCGCGTCCCCGGCGCCGACACCGTGCTGCGGCTCGAGAAGGAGCTCGACGACGTCAGCTTCCGCGCGTTCGCGGTCGGCTTCCCGTTCCTGACCGCCGGCCTGTGGATGGGCGCGTTCTGGGCCCAGGAGGCCTGGGCCAACTACTGGGGCTGGGACAGCAAGGAGAACTCCGCGCTGATCACCTGGCTCGTGTACGTGATCTACATCCACCTGCGTCTCCTGGGCGGATACCGCGGCGCGAAGGCGATGGGCGCGCTCGTCGCGGGCGCGCTGAGCGTCTTCCTCACGTTCCAGGTCTTCGGCTACCTGCCCGACAGCCAGAAGAGCCTGCACCGCTACACCGACGACGGCGTCGAACCGCAAGAGGGACAGCAGGGGCCCGCGCCGGCGCAGCAGCAGGCGAAGGCCGAGACGGGCGGCGCGGCCGCGAACGAGGACCGATGAGCGGGGCGCGCATCCTCGACGGCAAGGCCACCGCGGCGGCCGTGCGCGCCGAGGTGCGCGAGCGCGCGCTGCGGCTCGCCGCGCGGGGACGCGTGCCGGGCTTGACGGTGATCCTCGTGGGCGACGACCCCGCGAGCCACGTCTACGTGCGCAACAAGGACAAGGCCGCGCACGAGGCCGGTTTCGCCGTGCACACGCTGCGCCTCCCCGCGACGGCGACCCAGGCCGAGCTGGAGGCGCTCGTCGAAGCGCAGAACGCGAACCCGGCCGTCCACGGGATCCTGGTGCAGATGCCCTTGCCGAAGGGCCTCGACGCCGAGCGCGTCATCCAGCGCATCGACCCGGCGAAGGACGTCGACGGCTTGACGGCGCACAACGTCGCCGCGCTCGCGCTCGGCCGTCCGGGCCTGCGTCCGTGCACGCCGATCGGCTGCATCGAGCTGCTCGACCGGCACGGCATCGCGATCGAGGGGCGCGAGTTCGTGGTGCTCGGCCGCTCCATGCTGGTCGGCAAGCCCCTCGCGGCGCTGGCGCTCGAGCGCAACGCCACGGTGACGATCGCGCACTCGCGCACAGGCGACCTGGCGGCCGTGTGCGCGCGCGCCGACATCCTGGTCGCCGCGGTGGGGCGGCCGCGGCTCGTGAAGGGCGCCTGGGTGAAGCTCGGCGCGACCGTGCTCGACGTCGGGATCAACCGCCTGGACGACGGAACCCTGGCCGGCGACGTCGATTTCGGGCCCGCCCGCGAGCGCGCCGCCTGGATCACTCCGGTTCCGGGGGGCGTCGGGCCGATGACCATCGCGATGCTCCTCGCGAACACCCTGCGCTCGGCCGAGAGCGCGCAGGCGCCGGCACCGGTCGCGCGCTGAACCCGCCATGGCACCGCGCCAAGAGGACGGACCGCCTGTCGGGATGCCGCAGGTCTTCTTTCCGCGGCCGACGCCGGTGGTGCGGCGTCTCCTGATCGCCCTCGCCGCGATCCACCTGGGCGTGTTCGTGCTGTACCTCGCCAGCGACGCGACGTACGCGCGCGTGACCGATCCGCTGCAGCTCGACGGATCGCGGTGGTTCGCGAACCTGCCGATCGTGCCGCTGTGGGAGCTCCTCACGTACGGTCTGCTGCACAGTCCGGTCGACCTGTGGCACCTGATCGGCAACCTGCTGACGCTCTACATGTTCGGCACGATGCTGGAGGAGGAGCTCGGTTCGCGCCGGTTCCTCATCACCTACGTCGCGTCGCAGGTTCTCGGCGCGTTCGTCTTCCTCGCCGCGGGCTGGATGGGCATGCCGTCGGGCCCGGCGATCGGCGCGTCGGGCGCCTGCTTCGGCGTGATGATGGCGACCGCGACGCTGTACCCGGACCGCCGCATCACGTTCATCCTCGTCCCGCTGACGATGCGCTGGTTCGCGATCATCATCGTCGCGGGCACGGCGTTCTCGGCCCTGCTCCAGCTCAAGCACGGCTCGTCGGGGACCGCGCACCTGATCCACCTGGGCGGTCTGGCGTACGGCTACCTCGCGGTGCGCTCGGGGCTGATCCGCAAGGACCCGGTCGAGGCGTTCGAGATGCGCCGCGCCGTGAAGGAGGTCGAGCGCGCGCAGTCCGACGAGGCGCGCGTCGACGACCTGCTGGCCAAGATCTCGCGCGAGGGGATCGGCAGCCTCTCGAAGGGCGAGCGCGACTTCCTCAAGAAGGCCTCGAGCCGGAAGTGACGCGCGCGCGGCGTCAGTAGCCCGCCGCCTGCCCGTCCTTGCGCGACTCGCTCGCGCCGAAGTACACGCCCGTCTTCGGATCGCGGCGGATGGCCTGGTAGCCGCCGTACTCGCCCAGGTTCCAGCCGACGACGTGGCCCTTCTGCAGGAGTCCGCGCACGGTCTCCCAGCCGTACCCCTCCTCGAGCGACACCTTGCCGCCGTCGGTCATGCGCTCGCCCGTCGGCTCGCTCGAGCCGTCGTGCAGGATGCGCGGCGCGTCGCCGGCTTCCTGCGTGTTCATGCCGAAATCGACCAGGTTCACGACGATCTGCGCGTGGCCCTGAGGCTGCGTCGCGCCGCCCATGACGCCGAACGCGAGGATCGCCTCGCCGTCCTTCGTCACGAAGCCCGGGATGATCGTGTGGAACGGGCGCTTCGACGGTGCGTAGCTGTTCGCGCGCCCGGGTTCGAGGTCGAAGAGCTCGCCGCGGTCGTGAAGCACGAAGCCGAGCCCGGGCGGCGTCATGCCGCTGCCCATGCCGCGGTAGTTGCTCTGGATCAGCGAGACCATCATCCCGCTCGCGTCCGCGGTCGAGAGACAGATCGTGTCGCCCTCCTCGAGCGCCGGGTTGCCGGGCTCGACGGTCTTCGCGGCCTTCTCGCCGATGCGCGCGCGCTGCTTCGCGGCGTATTCGTCGCTCAGGATCGCCGTGGTCGGCACGCGCGCGAACGCGGGGTCGGCGTAGAAGCGCGCGCGGTCCTCGAACGCGAGCTTCTTGGCCTCGACGAAGGCGTGCACGTACTCCACGCTGCCGAAGCCCCAGGCCTTCAGGTCGAAGCCCTCGAGCACGTTCAGGATCTGGAGCGCCGCGATCCCCTGGCCCGGCGGCGGGATCTCCCACACGTCGTAGCCGCGGTAGTTCACCGACACGGGCTCGACCCAGTCGGAGCGGTGCGCCGCGAGATCGGCCGCCGTGAGGAACCCGCCCTGCGTGCGCATGTACTCCTCGATCGTGCGCGCCGTATCGCCGGCATAGAACGCCGCGCGGCCCTCGCGTCCGATCTTCTCGTAGAGCTTCGCCAGGTTCGCGTTGCGCCAGATCTCGCCCGTCTTCGGCGCGCGCCCGTCGATCGTCATCTGCGCCAGGAAGCCGTCGTACTTCCCGAGCAGCGGCACGCTGCGCGCCCAGTAGTACGCGACGAGCTCGGTGACCGGCGCGCCCTCGCGCGCGTAGCGGATCGCCGGCTCGAGCACGCGCGCGAGCGGGAGCTTCCCGAACTTCGCCGACAGCTCGCACCAGCCGTCGACGCAGCCGGGCACCGAGACCGGCAGCGGCCCCTGCGGCGGGATGTGTTTCAGGCCGCGCTTCTGGAACTCCGCGAGTTCGAGGCTCGCCGGCGAGCGACCGCTGGCGTTCAGGCCGAAGAGCTTCTTCGCCCCGGGCTCCCACACCAGCGCGAACAGGTCTCCGCCGACGCCCGAACCGGTCGGTTCGAGCAGGCCCTGCACCGCGTTCGCCGCGATCGCCGCGTCCACCGCGCTGCCGCCGGCGCGCAGGATCTCGAGCGCGGCCTGCGTCGCGAGCGGCACGCTCGTCGCGGCCATGCCGTTCCTCGCGACGACCTCCGAGCGCGAGGCGAACTCGCGCCCCGTGATGCGGTCTCCGGCTGCGATCGACAGGACGGCGAGGAGGGCGGTGAGCATGCGCGCAGTCTGGCACGCCGCTCCGCCCTCGTCGCGTCCGTCAGTAGGTCGTCCCGCTGGCGACGATCGCGGTGGGAGCCGTGCCCGCGATCATGGGGACCCGCGCCGTGAGCATCCCGGTCGCGGGATCCACGGCCAGGATCGAGATGTCGTGCGAGCCCTGGTTCGCGGCGTAGAGGAATCGCCCCGAGGCGTCGAGCGCCATCGCGATCGGGTTGTCGCCGTCCACGACCGATTGCTGGACCGCGCCGAACTGGCCGTCCGCGAGGACGGGCAGCACGTCGATCTCGCCCAGCGCCGCGTTGCCCGTGTACGAGGCCCACGCGAAGCGGCGGCGCGGATCCAGCACGAGCGCGGCCGGCTCGAGCCCCGTCCCCGCGACCGGCGGAACGGCGGTCAGGTCGCCGCTCGCGCGGTCGATCGCGTAGCGCGCCAGCGCGTCCGATCCGCGCAGCACCGCGTAAGCGGTGCGCCCGTCCGGGTGGAACGCGAGGTCGGTGATCCCCGGCGCGACGACCGGGCTGCCCACGGCGGCGGGGATGCCGGTCTCGGAGTCGAGCCGGAACGCGGCGATGCGCGCGGTGCCCGGTGTGCCGTTGCCGCGGTTCGCCACGTACGCGTACTCGCCCGTCGGCTCGATCGCGACCGAGCAGGAGGTCGAACCCGCGGGACGCGCGTCGATCTGGGTCAGCGCGCCCGTGAGCGGCTCGATGGCGAAGGTGAGGAGCCAGCCGTCGCCGGCGAGCGCGACGTCGCGCGCCGTGACGTACGCGAAGCGTCCCGAGGGATCGATCGCCACGTGCGTCGGGGTGCCGGTGACGGCGACGCTCGGCGCGGCGGGGGACAGCGTGCCGTCGAGGCCCGAGATGGCGAAGGACTGCACGGTGTGCGCGCCCTCGGCGACGACGACCGCGAAGAGGGTGCGCGGGTCGATCGCGAGGCTCGTGGGCGCGTCGTCGGTGAACGCCTGGCCGCTGAACGTCAGCGCGCCCGTCTCCGCGTCGACGCGGAAGGCGTGGACGTCGTCGGAGCCCGTGTTCGCACAGTGGACGAAGCGCGGGGCCCACGCCAGGGGCTTCGCGCCCGTGGCGAACGCGATCGAGCCCGTGCCGGGACGGACCGCCAGCGAACCGTCCTGCTCGAGCGAGCCGTCGTTCGCGACGGCGTACGTGAGCAGCTCGCCCGAGCCGCGCGCCACGGCGAACAGGCGCTCGCCCAGCGGGTCGGCGCGCAGGCCGCGCGGCTCGTCGCCGGCCGCGAAGGTGCCGGTCGTCGTCAGGGCTCCGGTCCCGGGCTGGACCGCGAACACGCGGATCGAGTCCTCGGCGGAGTCCGCCACGAAGAGGAAGCGGCCGCGCGCGTCCACCGCGAGGTCGGCCGGCTCGTCGCCCGCCGGCCGCAGCGGCGCGATCGGGGTCAGCGCGCCCGACGCGCTCGTGCGCACGGACAGGACCGCGTCGAACATGCTCAGCGTCAGGTACACGAGCGATTCGTGCGGATCGACGACCAAACGCAGCGGACGGCCGCCGTTCAGCGCCAGCGGCGGCGCCTGCAGCGCGAGCGTCCCGAGGTCCTCGTCGAACGCGTAGCTCGCGAGCGAGCTGCCGAGCCCGTTCATGACGATGCCCGCGTGGGTCACGAAGAGCTGTCGCCCGTCGGGCGAGAACGCCGCGTCGGAAGGCTGCGTGCCGAGCGCGACCACGCCCGTCTCCGTCAGGAGCCCGTTGCCCGCGCCGACGCTGAACACCTGGATCTGGTCGTCGAGCTGGCTCGTGACGAGCAGCCACGCGCCCGAGGGATGGAAGACGGCCGCGTGCGGGCCCGCGCCCAGCGGCACCGAGGCGAGCCGGTTCAGGGCGCCGCTGGCTTCGTCGACGCGCCAGACGGCCAGGGTGTTCGACGTCGCGTGCGGGACGTAGACGAAGTGCCCGTTCGGGTGCGCCACCGCGCGCTCGGCGCCGACGTCGGCCGGAGCGGACAGGGCGAGCGGGCCGCGCAAGAGGCGGTCGGCGACGGTGTCGACCGCGAGCGTCGCCAGGCTGTCGTCCGTCGCGCTGCTCACGAACGCGAATCGTTGGGGCGCGCCGACCTCGAGGCGCAGGCCGATCGAGGCCGAACCGCCGGCGTTGCGGGCCGTGATCGTGTAGGTACGGCGCGCCGCGGGCGCGAGCGGCGTCCCGGCGACGACGCCCGTCAGGGGGTCCAGGACGAGACCGGGCGGCAGGCCGGGCACGACGTCGAACGCGTCGACGTCACCGTCGAACGTCGGCAGGAGCGGCGCGATCTCGACGCCCGACAGCTCGAGGGCGTCGTCGTCCGAGTACGCGAGGTTCGAGGGTCCGGCGACCGGGGCGACTCCGCCCGTTCCACCTCCGCCACCCCCGCCGCAGGCGGCGAGACCGGAGAGCACGAAGGCGATGGCGAGGCGAGGTTGGTTCGTTTCCATGGAGGCGGCCTCCGCACGCGGCGTGCCTTGACCAGGGCGGACACGGTCACGACGGCGGGGTCGCTGACCGTGCGCGCACGAGGGTGGGACGTAGCGGATGGCTTCGAAGTTCCGGCGGGAATGGCTTGGAACTGCGGACAAGGACTCTTCTCGCTGAACCCTACCCCGCTGCGGGGGGCCGGGCGGATCGCGGCCGAAATCCAGGCGGGAATGCCGCGGCCCCCCCCCCGCGGAGCCCCGCGCGGGCGGGCTCCGTCCGCGGATCAGGCGCCTGCGCGCAGGCGCGGAAGGAGTTTCCCGGCCAGCTCGCGGGCCTTGATGACGCACTGGTCCGAGTTGTCGTACTCGAACCGCCCGAACCGGCCGAGCGTGGTCAGCCCCACGGAATCGAGCCAGGCGAAGATCGCCTGCCGGCGCGCCGCGTAGCCGTGGTCGAAGACGACGTAGGCCTGCTTCGTCGTCGTGCGGTCGTGGAACAGGACCTCGTCGCGGCGGATGAGCCCCGACCGCGCGAGCCCGTCGACGATGTCGCGCTCGAGCTCGGCGCCCGGGAACGGCTGGCCGCCGCGCGTCGTGACCTCGCACAGGAGCGACGAGCGCCCCTTGGGCGCGAGGCTCGGCGCGTAGTTCGACATGTACGTGATGCGGTTCGCCGGGCCCTGCGCCTCGTGCGGCAGGTAGATCCACGACAGGTCCGGGTGCGCCGCGCGGTCGAGCGCGAGCAGCACGCACACGATGCCGTTGTACTCGAGCGCACGGCACGCGGCCGCGATCTCCGCCGGCATCGCCACGAGGAGGTCGGGCAGGTACGTGAGCGACAGCGTGTTCACGACGACGTCGAAGTCCTCGTCGTTCACGCGCCAGCCGTCGCCGCGCCTCGTGATCTCGCGCACGCGCGTGCCGAGACGGATGCGCGGCTGGAGCGGCTGAGCGATGCCGTCCGTGATCGCCTGGAAGCCGCCCTGCTTCGGGTACAGGAAGATCGACTGGTGCGTGTAGCCCTCGGTGCGGATGCCGACCGAGGAGCGCAGCACGTCGTCCACCGGCGCGTCGGGCACGCGGCCCGCGACCCAGTCGCTGGTCAGGAAGTCGAGATCGCGCTTCCAGACCTTGTGGTTGTAGGGATCCATGAAGTGGCGCGCGATCCCTTCGCCGAAACGCCAGCGCACCCACGCGCCGAACTCCTTCGGCGCCGCGCTCTTCGTGACCTGCCGCTCGTGCCAGGCCGCGACGTAGCCGCGCAGGCAGTCGAAGTTGGCCTCGGGCGGCAGGTCGCCCAGCCCGTTCTCGAACGGGTAGTTCACCCAGCGCTGGCCGAAGCGGATGCGCGTGTGCCGGTCCTTCTGGACGAAGGCGTCGGGGCCGCCGGCCTTCTCCTGGATCCAGGCCATCGCGGGCTTGTCCTTGCTGTACAGGATGTGCCCGCCCGTCACGTCGTAGGTGAAACCGTCGACGTTCTTCGAGGCGCACAGCCCGCCCGGCGCCGAGCCCTCCTCGAAGAGGTGGATCGCGCCCGCGTCGAGACCGCCCTCGACGAGGAAGCGGGCCAGGGAGAGGCCGGTGACGCCGGCGCCGAGGATGGCGATCTTCACGGACAGGGGCTCCAGGGGTGGATCGACGAACGATACCAGCGGGCGCGAGGGGATTCGCGCGCTCAGCGCGTGCGAACCAGCGTTTCGCGGGTGAATCCGGCGCGTTCCAGCGCGGGGCCGGCGTCCGCCAGCCAGCGCCGCGCGTCCGTGACGTACCCGGCCGTGGGCTCGAGGTCCGGCTGCAGCCGGGCGAAGTGCGCGTTGAAGGCGTCCATGCACAGCTCGCGGGCGTACTTGGCGCAGCACGAGGCCAGCGCGACCGGGAACGACAGGGCGTCGGCCTTCTCGGCGAACGTCGCGCGCATCCACCGGCCGTCCGGGCCGTGCAGGCGGTACGTCGAGCGCGCGGGGGCCTCCGATTCCGTGGCGACGTCGGCGTCCGGGAAGGTCTCGCGCAGGAGCGCCGCGTAGCGCATCCGTCCGCCGTGGCGGTCGACGACGAGCTCGACGCCCTCGCGCGCGAAGTCCTCCCAGAGGTGCGCCAGGAACGGCGAGCACTGTTCCCAGTGCGTCGCGCCCTTGCTGCCCGTGCGCGCGAACGACGCGTTCAGCGTCGCGGCCGGGACGGCGCGCACGCCGCACACGGCGAGCTCGAGGCGCGCTGACCGCAAGGCCGCGGCGAGCGCGAGCCGCGCGGATTCGATCGACGGATCGCGCTCGGACGCGAGCCCGCGCGCGACGCAGCCGTGCCAGAACTCGCGCGCGAGGTCGGCGCACGCCAGCGGCTCGCGCGTGGCGGCCAGGAACTCGCGCCCGTCCGCGGGCACGCCGTGCAGCAGCGAGTGGAACGCGAGCACCGTGCGCTCGAGGCGCGCGCGACCGCGTGCGTTGCGTTCGAAGACGGCCTTCGAGTCGCCCACGCACAGGCGGTCCGGATCGCGCTCGCCCGCGCGCGACACGACGGCCGCCAGACGTTCCCACGGATCGACGACGCCGTCCTCGGATCGCAGCGCGACGCAGCCGATCGTCAGCGGCCCGAGCATCGGGCCGAAGCCGGCCTCGTCGAGCCCGGCCAGGATGCGCGGCGCGCGCGCCGGTTCCTCGAACTCCTGTGCGGGTCGCTCGACCGGGAAGAGCGTCGCGGCCCCGTCCCCGATTCTCCTGCGCCGCGGCATCGCCGCGTCAGCCCACGGCCGCGGCGAGCGGGGGATCGCGGCGCCCGCGGAACTTCAGGAGCAGCCCGCCGCACACGAGGACGAGCCCGATCGACACGATCTGCGACGTCGAGATCGCGCCGCCGAACCACACGCCGCGCACGTTGTCGCCGCGCAAGAGCTCGACCGAGAAGCGCAGCACGCCGTACGAGAAGAGCATCCACAGCGCCGCCTGGCCGCCGTAGCGCCGGCGCTTCAGCACCTGCCAGCCGATGAACGCGACGATCAGCGCCTTGATCGACATGAGCGGCTGCGTCGCCCAGAGCAGATGGCCCTGGTTCTCCAGGCCGAACAGGCTGTCGTGCGGAAGCACGGCCGGCACGCGCAGCGTGATCGGGAACGGCAGCCACTCGAGGTCCTTCGGCACGACCTTGCCGTAATCGTCGCCGACCAGGAGACATCCGACGCGCCCGACCGCCTGACCGCAGAAGCCGCCCACGAGCCCGATGTCCGCCGCGCGCCGCGGGTCGAGCCCCTCGCGCTTCGCGGCCCACATCCCGAGCGTCATCGCGCCGATCAGTCCGCCGTACATGACGAGCCCGCCCTGCCACACGTACAGGATGCTCATGGGATCCGCGCGGAAGCTGCGACCGGTGTTCGAGTCGCGCAGGACCTCGACCAGCACGTACATGAGCCGCGCGCCGACGATCACGCCGACGACGAGCCACACGGTGACGTTGGCGAAGCGCTGCGGGTCGAGCTTGGGATCGTCCGAGTAGCGCGCGGCGAGCTTGCCGATCAGGAACGAGCCGAGGAGGAAGCCCAACGCGACCATGAGCCCGAAGGAGCGCACGGGGAACCCCAGGCCGGGGATCTCGAAGAGGATCGGGTGCATGGAGGGGCCCTGTGGGCGCCGGATTCTAGGGAACGGCGGCGCAGCGCTCACGCGCGCGTTTCGGAGCGCGGCACGGATCGGTATCCTGCTCGCCCTCCGCGCCGGGCCGCGCGGCACGATCCCGAGCCACGCATGAGCGAAACCGGAACACCGCGGGACGAACGGCGCGAGGCCTCGACGAACGCGGAGGGCGCCGAGCCGCGGCCGGACCCGCGCGACCGATCGACGCCCGGCAGTGCGACGCCCGACGGCGGTGCGACGCCCGACGGCGAGGCGGAGTGGACGGAACCGGGAGGTTCGGCCCCGGGCCGCGCGGGAGCGCAGCGCGACGAGTTCGCGCCGCGCCGGCACGAACGCCATCCTGCGCAGCGCGAGCCCGAGCTGCCGCGCGTGAAGCTCTTCGTCGAGGGCCGCTACCGCAAGCTGACGCGCGACCTGCCGCAGACCGTGTTCTTCTGCCCGGAGTGCAAGGGCCATCCGCGCCGGCGCCGGAACTGCGCGCGCTGCGAAGGCTTCGGCAAGCTCACGCGCGAGTCGGTGCAGGAACTCGTCGGCTGGGTGCTCGGCGCGGCGTTCAAGACGCGGCGTCACAAGTTCCACGGCGCGGGGCGCGAGGACCTCGACGTGCGCATGCTGGGCGACGGCCGCCCGTTCGTCTTCGAGGTCGAGAGCCCCAAGGTCCTCGACGTCGACCTGGCCGCGGTCGAGGCCGAGATCAACCGGCGCAACGAGGGCCGGCTCGAGATCCGCGGGCTGCACTGGGCCGACAAGTCGCGCGTGCGCGTGCTCAAGGAGGAGCCGCACGCGAAGGAGTACGAGGCGCTCGTGGCGCTCGACGCGCCGGTGGATCCCGCGCGCTGCACGGCGCTGGTCGGGAAGCGGCTGCAGGTCGTGCAGCAGACGCCCGCGCGCGTCGCGCACCGGCGCGCCGACAAGGAGCGCGAACGCTGGATCGAGTTCCTGGCGTTCGAACCGACCGGCTCCGCGGGCGAGCTGCGCGTGCGCCTGCGCACCGAGCACGGCACGTACGTCAAGGAGGCGATCCACGGCGAGGGCGGCGCGACCCGGCCTTCGCTCTCGGAACTGCTGGGTGTCGGCTGCGTCTGCCGCGAGCTGGACGTCCTGGCCATCCTCGACGTCGGCGGAGAACCGCCGCCGCCGCCGCCGAAACCGATCGGATTCGGCGCGAATCTCCAGGACTGAGCCGTCACGGGGTAGGCTCGATGGGATAGGTCCTCGACCTTGCCCATGAAGAAGCTCTCCCCGCGCCCCGCTCCCGCACGGTCGATCCGACCGGCGGTCTCCTGGAACCTCCCGGCCGCGCTGCTCGCGGCCGTGCTCGTGCAGGCCTGCGCCTCCGCGCCGGCGCCGTCCGAGCCCGCGGCTGGCGCGGCTGCCACACCCAAGAAGCTCTCGGCGCGCAAGCCGCTCGACAAGGAGCACCCGTTCGATTCGCTGATGGCGCTGCACCATCCGCTCCCGACCGAGGGCGGCGTGATCGAGCGCGTCGAGCGCGACAAGCAGGGCCGCGCCGACTGGATCGAGCACATCCACCGCACCGCGCCCGGCGTCGACTGGCGCGCGATCGAGGCCGAGAACGTGCGCCGCGAGGAGCGCCGACGCGCGCAGCTCGCGCACCAGCAGGCTCTCGCCACGACCGATTGGACCGAGGTCGGCAGCAAGAACCAGTGCGGCCGCATCCACACCGTCGCGCGCGTCGAGGGCGGGACGCTCGCGTCCCCGCTGTGGATCGGCGCGGATCTGGGTGGCGTCTGGCGCGGCAACCCGAACGGCACCGCTTGGACGCCGCGGTCGGACAACCTGTACGGCGGCGCGCACCACGTCGTGGTCGTGCCGACGGACATCCCCGGCGGACCGGACGTCGTCGTGCAGGCGATGGACGGCGGCCGCGTGCGCGTGTCGCGCGACGACGGCGTCACGTGGGAGACGCCCGCCGGATTGCCGACCCTCTCGTCGTGCCGCGGCGTCGGCGTGCTGGCCGACGCGTCGCAGACGATCCTCGTCTACGGCCAGTACAACTCGGGCGGGACGAAGCCGGGCGTGTTCGCGTCGACCGACCGCGGCCGCACGTTCTCGAACCGCTGGACCGGCACGCAGAACCACCCGGGCTGGATGTGGGTGCCGCGCAAGGCGCCGTTCCAGGCCAGCCAGGCGTACCTGCTCCTCGACGAACGGCGCGACGAGCTTCGCCGCGCGCGGGACGATCGACGCGACGGCGACGCGCGGGATCCTCACGGGGTCCGAAGCCGGCGCTCCGACCTTGTACGCGGCGATCGAGAACGCCAGCGGCTGGAAGCTCTACCGCTCCGACGACGCGGGCGCGACGTGGGGTTTCACGTCGAACATCACGGACATCTGGGACGGCACGCTGTGCGCGTCGACGATCGACGCGTCCAAGGTGATGTACGGCGGGCTCGAGGTCTGGCGCTCGTCGAACGCCGGCGTCTCGTTCACGAAGATCAACGGCTGGGGCGACTACTACGCCAACCCCGCGACGAAGCTGCACGCCGACATCCCGGGCATCGTCTGCTGGCCGAACCCGAGCGGCGGCGAGCGCTGGTACTTCGGCACCGACGGGGGACTCTTCGAGAGCCTCGACGGCGGCGTGACGGTCAACAACCTGACGCTGACCGGCATCGGCACGAGCCAGTACTACTCGACGCTCACTTCGCGCGCGAACCCCGACCGCATCCAGGCCGGCGCGCAGGATCAGGGCTACCAGCGCGGCGTGTACCAGGCGCCGACGGGCTCGGGGCCCTCGACGGACTTCGACCAGCTCATCAGCGGCGACTACGGACACCTCACGTCGTCGGACGGGACGCACGGGCTCGTGTACTCGACCTACCCGGGCTTCGTGTTGATCGCGCAGGGCGAGCTGAGCCCGATCCTGCGGCAATCGAACTTCCCGGCCGGCGCGCACGGCTGGCTGCCGATGGTGACCGCGGACCCGCTCGACACCGAGAAGTTCTTCTACTGCGGCGACAAGCTCTATCGCTACAACAAGAACCTGGCCTCGAGCTGGACGCCGGTCCAGCACACGACGTTCAACTTCCTGACGGGCGGGGCGACGTACCTCTCGGCCGTCGCGTTCGCGCCGTCGAACGGACAGCGCGCGTACGCGGCGAACGAGGCCGGGCGCCTCTTCCGCTCGACGGACCACGGCCTGAACTGGACCGAGTCCGCGAACGCCGGCCCGACGCCGCACTACTTCTACGGCAACACGATCGCGGTGCACCCGACCGATCCGCTCGAGGCGGTCGTCGGCGGATCGGGCTACAGCACGGCCGGCGTGCGGCGCACGCTCGACGGCGGCACGACGTGGACGGCGCTGACGACGGGGCTGCCGGCGACGATGGTGTACGACCTCGCCTACGCCGAGGACGGAACGGGCGACATCTACGCCGCGACCGAGGCCGGCGCGTGGCGCTTCGTGCGCGCGAACGGCTCGTGGGTCAACGCGATGCAGCTCGGCACGCCCATCACGACCTACTGGTCGGTCGAGGCCGTGCCCGGGCGCGGCCTGATGCGCTTCGGCACGTACGCGCGCGGCATCTGGGACTACCGCCTGCCGAGCACGCCGCCGACCGCCGTGTGGGTGCGCTACGGCGACAACCTGGGCGGCGCGAACACGCTCGACCTGGCCAGCGTCACGCCGCCGTCGATCGGCACGACGGCGACGCTCTTCGTCACGGCCTCGGATCTGGGTCAGCGCACGGGGTGGCTCTTGCACTCGGTGTTCGGGGGGTCCGCGCCGTTCGCGGGCGGGACGCTCCTCGCCGATCCGATCCAGCGGATGCAGCGGCTCCGCGTCGAGAGCGACGGCGTGGGCGCCGTGCGCTTCCCGATCCCGAACGATCCGTTCCTCGTGGGGACGTCGGTGTTCCTGCAGGCCGTGCTCGTCGATCCGAACCAGGCCGGCGGGTTCTCGCTGTCCAACGGGATCGAGGGGCGGTACGGGCCCTGAGCCAGGGTGAGACGGGGGCCGCCCCGCGGTGAAACCGGCATCGACCTCGCGAGGTCGGGGCGCTGGCTGACCTCTCGTTTCACGTGGCGTGGCGCGCGAGCGCGCCACGCTGCGCTACAGGATCGTGCCGACGACCTCGGTCTCGAACACCAGGCTCTCGGCCACGAAGCCCTGGACCTGGTACACGAACATCCGCGTGCGGATGCGCAGCGTCTTCGAGATCCAGTGCATGCGCACGCCCGGTTCCACGATGCCGCGGAAGCGCGTCTCGTTCAGGCCGGCGAAGCCCAGGAAGCTCTGGAAGTCCTGCGTGCGCTGGATGTAGTCCCAGCTCGCCAGCTGCGCCGCCGCCTCGGTCATCAGGACGCCGGGGAAGAGCGGCCGCCCGGGGATGTGGTCCGCGGCCCACCAGTCGTCGGCGCGGATGTCCTTCCAGCCGACGGCGGTGCCGTCCTCCTTGCCGAAGTACGCGATCGAGTCGAGCAGCGCGAAGCGCCCGGCCTGCTTCAGCACCGTGTAGATCTCGGTTTTCGTCGCCACCGTGCGCGACAGGTCGATGAGTGCCGGGTCCAGCAGGGGGGCGTTGGCCATGGAATGCGGAGTGTAGGCGCGACCCCGCGCGCCGACGTCCATCGAAACGCGACTTTCCGCCGGCGCGTCCGCACGGCTACGATCCGCGGGTGACCACTCCGGATCGCGCGCCCGAGTCCGACCCGCAGGCGGAGCCCGCCCCGCTCCATCCGGCGACGCAGTGCATCCACGCCGGACACCGCGCCAGCGCCGCCCAGCGCGCCGTCGTCGCGCCCGTCGTGCACAGCACGACGTTCCTCCTCGACGACGACTCGTACGCGGCGATGACCAGCGGCCGCTCGTCCGAGGCGCTGATCTACACGCGCATCAAGAACCCGACGCTCGACGTGGTGCAGGAGCGCATCGCCGCGCTCGAGGGCGCCGAGCGCACGCTGCTCTTCGCGTCGGGCATGGCCGCCATCCACGCCGCGGCGATGGCCTGCGTCGCGAGCGGCTCGCGCGTCGTCGCGCACCGCGAGATCTACGGCACCTCCTGGGACCTCTTCGCGAACCTGCTCGCGCCGCTCGGCGTCGCGGCGGAGTTCGTCGACCTGAACGACGAGCCCGCGCGCCGCGCGGCGTTCGCGCGCGGCGCGGACGTCGTCTTCTTCGAGACGATCACGAACCCGTCTCTCGACGTGCCCGACCTGCCGCGCATCGCCGCCGACGCGCACGCGGCGGGCGCGAAGGTGCTCGTCGACGCCACGTTCGCGACGCCGCTCCTGCAGCGGCCGCTGGCGCTGGGCGCGGATCTCTCCATCCACTCGACGACGAAGTACATGGGCGGCCACTCCGACGTGATCGGCGGGTGCGTCAGCGGCGGCCGGGCGCTCATGGCGCGCGTGTACCGCTGGATGCAGCTCGGCGGCGGCTGCATGGATCCGCACGCGGCGTTCCTGCTCGACCGCGGTCTCAAGACGCTCGCCCTGCGCATGGACCGCCATCAGGCGAACGCGCTCGAGCTGGCGCGGATCCTGGAGCGTCACCCGCGCGTCGAGCGCGTGCTGTACCCCGGGCTGCCGAGTCACCGCGCGCACGAGCGCGCCGTGCGGACGCTCGCCGGATCGGGCGGGATGCTCTCCCTCGTCGTGCGCGGCGGCGACGAGGCCGCGCTGCGCACGATCCGTCGTCTCGAACTGGCGCTCGAGGCATCGAGCCTGGGCGGCGTCGAGACGCTCGTGAGCCTGCCCTACAACACGAGCCACGCGAAGATGTCGCCCGGAGAGCGTCTCGCGGCCGGCATCGCGCCGGGCTTCATCCGCGTGTCGGTCGGCATCGAGGACGTGCGCGACCTGGCCCGCGACTTCACGCGCGCCCTCGATGGGGCCTGACGGAGCGCACGCCGCGAGTCCGGGACGGCCCCCGGGATCCCAACGATGACGACGAGCGCTGCCGGGACCGCCGCCTTCGTGCGCGCCCTGAACCACGACTACGAGCGCGTCCACACCGCGAAGGAGGACGCGTTCTGGACCGCCTACACGGGCACTGCGGACGACGCGGACGCGGCGCGGGCCGACCTCGCGCGGCGCGAGGTCGAGCTCCAGACGTTCCTGTCGGATCCCGCGCGGCTCGCGGCCGTGCGCGGCGCGATCGCGGAGGCCGAGGCGCTGCTCGACGAGCCCGCCGACGTGCCGCGGCCGCACGCGGACGACGTCCTGGCGCTCTCGGGCTGGCTGGCGACGTTCGAGGCCCACGTGATCGACTCGCCGCCCGCGCGCGCGCTGCAGGACGAGATCGTGGCCCTCGAAGCCGCGCTGGCGGGCGAGCGCGCGCGGCTCGAGCTGCGCGCGCGCGACGCGACGGGCGCGCTGCGGCCCGCGTCCTCGGTGAAGCTCTCGGTGCTGCTCGCCAGCGACCCCGACGAAGCCGTGCGCAAGTCGGCCTGGGACGCGCTGCGCAGCGTCGAAACGCACGTCCTCGCGCACGGATTCCTCGAGGTCGTGCGGAAGCGCAACGCGCTGGGCCGCCTGCTCGGCGCCGAGGACTACTACGACTGGAAGGTGCGGCGCGTCGAGGGGCTCACGAAGGCCGAGGTCTTCGCGCACCTCGACGACCTCGAGCTGCGCACGCGCGACGCGGCGCGACGCGCGCTCGAGGGCCTCGTCGCCGAGAAGGGGCGCGAGGCGGCGCGCCCGTGGAACCTGCGCCAGGCCGTGGGCGGCGACGTCACGACCGCGCAGGATCCCTACTTCCCGTTCGCGAAGGCGCTCGAGCGCTACGGCCGGTCGTTCGCGGCGCTCGGCATCGGATACCGCGGCGCGACGCTCGTGCTCGACCTCGTCGACCGGAAGGGGAAGTACGAGAACGGCTTCATGCACGGGCCGGTGCCGGCGTGGCGCGAGCGCGGCGCGTGGCGGCCGGCCCGCATCCAGTTCACGGCCAACGCGATCCCGGGGATGGTCGGCGCGGGCCGGCGCGCGCTCGAGACGCTCTTCCACGAGGGCGGGCACGCGGCGCACTTCGCCAACGTCGACATGCCGAGCCCGTGCTTCAGCCAGGAGTTCGCGCCGACGTCGGTCGCGTTCTCCGAGCTGCAGAGCATGTTCCTCGACAGCCTCGTGTCCGATCCGGACTGGCAGCGCCGCTACGCGCGCGACCTGGACGGTGCGCCGATCCCCGGCGAGCTGATCGAGCGCGGCATCCGCGCCGCGCAGCCGTTCGCGGCCTGGAACCTGCGCGCCATGGTCAGCGTGTGCGCGGCCGAGCGCGCGATCTACGAGATCCCGGACGGCGAGCTCTCCGCCGAGCGCGTGCTGTCCGAGATCCGCGCGGTGGAGCGGCGCCTCCTGTTCCTCGACGAGGGATCGCCGCGGCCCACGCTGTCCGTGCCGCACCTCCTGGCCGGCGAGAGCAGCGCGTACTACCACGGCTACGTGCTGGCGGAGATCGCCGTGCACCAGACCCGCGCGTTCTTCCGCGCGCGCGACGGGCACCTCGTCGACGATCCGCGCATCGGACCCGACCTGCGCGAGCACTACTGGCGTCCGGGGAACAACCTCTCCTTCCTGGACTTCGTGGAGAACCTGACCGGCGAGCCGCTGTCCTCGGCCGCGATCGCCGCGCACGTGAACCGCAGCACGGACGAGGCGCTCCGCGAGGCGCGCGCCGACCTCGCGCGCGAGCCCTCGATCCCGCGGCACACGGGTCCGATCGACCTGGACGCGCGCATCCGCGTGGTGCACGGACGCGAGGAGATCGCCGACACGGCGCGCGGCGGGTTCGAGGGCGCGTGCGCCGACTTCGAGCGCTGGATCCGCGGCGCGAGCGCGGTCACTCCACCGTGATCGCGACGTCCGCGTTCGCGCCGGGGCGGACCTCGGCGCTGGCGCGCCCGGCGCGGCCGTCGGGAGCCGTCGCGCGGATCTCGTAGCGCGCGGGCCACAGGAAGCGCGCGCGCAGCTCGCCGTCGCCGCCGGTGTGACCGCGCACGACGCCCTGCGGGCTGCCCGACCCCTGGACCTCCGCGTCCTGGATCCGGATCCCGCGCGCGTCGACGACCGCGATGCGCGCCGATCCCGTCGGTGGGAGTCGCGTCTCGCGCCAGCGCAGGGTCGGCGCCTTGAACGTGAACTGTCCGCGCGGGACGAGCGGCCGCTCGACCGGCCCGAAGTCGATGTGGTAGTCGCCGTCCACGACGTCGCGCAGCACGAAGGCGCCCGTCGCGTCGACCTCGGCGCTGGTGCGCGCGCGCGTGCGGACGCTCTCGATCGTCACGACGAGGCCCTCCGCTGGCGCGCCCGCGTCGTCGAACACGAAGCCGTCGACGATCCCGGCGCGCGCGATGCGCAGCGTGACGTACACGTCGCTCGAACCGCGCACGAGCGGCACCGACGCGCTCGTCGAGTTCAGCCCGGCGATCTCGGCGTACACGCGGTAGCCGCCCAGCGGCAGGTCGCCGGCCTCGAAGCTCCGCTCGCCGTGCACGTACTCCACGCGCCGGCGCGCGGCGCTCTCGGCTCCGACCAGGGTCGGGTGGGGCTCGAGGACGAGCGTCCAGCGCTCGGGCATCTCGACGCCGTCGAGCGCGAGCTCGCCGCGGATCCGCCCGCGACCGCGAAAACGGTCCGGGTCCTCGACCGGACGCGCGGGTGCGCTGGGCGCGGCCGCGTCCGTCCGCCCGGGATTCGGCTCGAGCGACGCGGGAGCCGGCGCGGACCGCGCGGCCGCGGGGAGCGGCTCGGCGCGATCTCGCGCCGGGGCGGGGGCGCGCAGCCAGAACCAGGCCCCGACGAGCGCGCCGAGGACCAGCGCGACGAGCCCCGCCAGGGCCACACCCGCCGAACCGTCCTTGACCCCGGCCGTCCGGCCGCTTCTCTTCTCGCGCTCCACGCTCATCCGCCGTACGCCGCGCGTCCGATCCATCCGGGCCCGGCGGGCCGCGATCGTAGCCCCTGGCCGCCCACGACCACCCGCTCCGCCCGAAGAGATCCGATGCTCGAACGCACCCTCCCGGCCGCGAAGGCCGCGGCCGCCCTGGCCTTCGCCCTCGCCATCGCGCTCCTCCTGGCGATCCCGGCGCGAGCCCAGTCCGGCGCGCCGGCTCCCAAGGGGCGGCTCTTCGTGCTGGGCTTCGACGGGGCCGACGCGCGGACCACGGCGAAGATGATGGACGAGGGGCTCCTGCCGAACCTGGCGAGGCTGCGCGAGACGGGCACGTTCGCGCCGCTCGGCACGACGATGCCGGCCGAGTCGCCGGTGTCGTGGGCCGCGCTGAACTCGGGCCAGAACCCGGCCAAGACGGGCATCCCCGGTTTCGTGAAGCGCGAGCTCCTGCCCGACGGCACGCCGATGCCCGCGCTGGGTCACGTCACGCACGAGGCGCGCGCGTCGACGTCGTTCGCGCTGCCGTTCCTCGAGCGCGTGCTGATCGGACAGAACCCGTGGGTGCTCGCGTTCGCGGTCGGGCTCGGCGCGGCGCTCGTCTTCCTGGCCGTCTTCGCCGGACTGCTGAAGATCCGTGCGCGCGTCGCGGTGCCGATGGCCGTCGTGCTGGGCGCCGTCGGCGGAGCGGGCGCGCGCATCTCGGGCAGCTACGTGCCGCACTCGATCTCCGACGTGGTCGGCAACCCGACGAAGGCCGCGCCGTTCTGGGAGGAGGCCGCGAAGGCCGGCGTCCCGTGCGTCGTCATCGACAGCGCGATGTCGTGGGACCGGCCCGACGTTCCGGGCGCGCGCGTCCTCTCCGGGCTGGGCGTGCCCGACGTGCGCTCCAACAACGGCGACTGGTTCGTGTACACGACCGACCCGAAGGTGCTCGAGCGCGCGCCGATCGGCCAGCCGACCAGCACGGCCGGCCGCATCTTCCGCGTGGACGAGCGCGACGGCGTGATCGAGAGCTGGATCTACGGCCCCTACGACTTCGTGGCGATCGACGCCGCGCAGCGCGAGGTCGAGGCGATCGACGCGCGCATGGGCAAGCCCGGCCAGTCCTCGGCCGACGTCGAGGCGCTGCGCAAGAGGAAGCGCGAGCTCCAGACCGAGGTGTTGCCGCGCCTGCAGCTGCAAGGCCGCTTCCGCAGCTCGGACGAAGGTCGCGTGAGCCTGCCGCTGCGCGTCGAGCTCGCGGCGGGCGGGGAGACGCGCGTGTCGATCGGGGCCCAGGAGCAGTCGCTCGCGGAGGGCCAGTGGTCGAGCTGGTACCACCTGACCTTCGAGCTCTCGCCGCTCGTCAAGGTGCGCGCGATCACGCGCGTGAAGCTCGTGAAGCGCGCCGACCCGTTCGAGCTCTTCGTCGACTTCCTGCAGTTCGACCCGGCGCACCCGGCCTGGTGGCAGCCGGTCAGCCAGCCGCCCGGGTTCGCCGCCGAGCTCGCGCACGCCGCGGGCGAGCCCTACGAGACCGTCGGCTGGGCCTGCCTCACGATGCCGTTCAAGGACCGCGAGATCGATCCGGTCACGTTCCTCGAGGACATCGAGGCGACGCAGCGCTCGCGCGAGTCCCTCCTGCGCGCCGCGCTGAAGCAGCCCGACTGGCGCGGTCTGATGTTCGTCGAGAGCACGCCCGACCGCGTCCAGCACATGATGTATCAGTTCGCCGACGCGCAGCACCCGGCCTACGACGCCGCGAAGGCCGCGCGGCGCACGCGCTTCTTCGGCGAGGACATCGCGCTGTCCGACGCGATCCGCGCCTCGTACCAGTCGATGGACCGCGTGGTGGGCGAGGTGCTGAAGGACCACGTCAAGCCGGGCGACACGCTGCTCGTGTGCGCGGACCACGGCTTCCAGTCCTTCCACCGCCAGGTCCACCTGAACAACTGGCTGGCGCGCGAGGGCTACCTGGCGGTGCTGCCCGACGCGACCAAGGCCGACTCGCGCGCGCTCTCGTTCGTCGACTGGCCGAAGACGCGCGCCTACGCCGTCGGGCTCGGCGGGATCTACCTGAACCTGCAGGGCCGCGAGCGCGACGGGACCGTGGCGCCGAAGGACGCACCCGCGCTCTTGCGCGAGATCCAGCAGAAGCTCCGGGCGATGCAGGACGAAGGCCGGAGCGCCGTGCGCGACGCCTACGTGATCTCCGAGATCCACTCCGGGCCGTACCTCTCCGAGGAGCCCGACCTGATGGTCGGCTTCGCCGCGACGTGGCGCGTGTCGTGGGCCACGACGCTGGGCGACATCCAGCTCGTCGAGGTCCCGAACACGGGCACGTTCGGCCCCGGCCCCGTGTTCGAGGACAACCGCCTGAACTGGTCCGGCGACCACGTGTCGGTCGCGGCCGACCTCGTGCAGGGCGTCTTCTTCTCGAACCGCAAGGTCGTGATCCCCGAGAAGGGGATCGACCTCCTGCACATCGCGCCGACGGCGCTGGCGCTGCTCGGCGTCGCGACGCCGGCCGCCTACGACCACCCGCCGCTCGCGTTCCGCGATTGAACGCGCGCCTCACGCCGCTCGACCTGCGCGAGAGGATCGCGCGCGGCGACGACCTGCAACTCGTCGACGTGCGCGAGCCGCGCGAGTGGGCG
>JBGAOR010000057.1:0-27726 GCA_044221705.1 Planctomycetota bacterium | reverse complement strand
CCCGCCGCGCAGCGCTTGCCGTCTCCGAAGACGACGCCCGCGCCCGCACCGGCTTCGCTCGTGCCCTGGAAGTAGAGGACCGACGTGCTGGCCGGCATCCCGCTCGCGGCGAGCACGAGCGAGTCCGCGCTCACCACCGGCGATCCCGTCGTCGCGAGCAGCGCGCCGACGCCGGTCGAGTTCAGGCAGCCGCGGCCAGAGTTCGCCGGTGCCGTGTTGCCGCACGGGCACGCGAGCCCCGAGCCGTCGCCGGCGCAGAAGCTCCGGACCAGCGGGTACTGCCCCACGACGGTGCCGATGACCGTGATCGTCCCGCTCGCGCCGCTCGTCGGGTCGCTGAACGCGAACGTCGAGTTCACCGGCGCGTTCAGGCGCAGCGCGCCGCCGCTGAGCGTGAGCGTGCCGTTCATCGCACCCGGAGCCGACGAGCTGCCGGCCAGCGGCGTGTTCGTCGGCGCGCTGCCGAGCGGCGTGACGGTCAACGTTCCAGCCAGCGCCGTCATCGTCACCGAGCCGGTGAACGCGCCGCCCGCTCCGACCGTGAACGACGGCGACGTGGGGCTGAGCACGAGCCCGACGACGTCGATCGTCGCGAGCGGCGGCAGGAAAGGCAGCGGGTTGTTGATGCGCCCGTGCAGGTCGGGGACCGCGGCCGCGGCGCCGCCGCTGAACGCGCCCGACGCGTAGGGCTGCGCGCCGCTCTGCAGCACGAGGTCGAGGTTCGTCGTGCCCGCGAGCTGGAACGCGTTCGACGGGTTCCCGACGATGTTCCCGAGCGTGGAAGTCCCGCTCCACGTGAAGTTGCTGGAGGACTGGACGAGGTCGTAGACGAACGTCGTCTGGGCCGAGGCGGCGACGGCGCACAGCGCCACGGAGGCCGCGATCGAGAGCAGTTTCTGCATGGGGAGGGCTCCGGCGCGGGGGTCCTGTGCGCCATCGGGAACCGTACCACGGGGCCGCGGATCGTGCCGGACGCGGGGCTGGCGGCGGCCGGGACGCGGCTAGAGCTCGACCGTGTGGCGATTGGGGCCGACCGCGAGGTCGACGACGAGCTCGCTGCGGTCGCCGCCGTCGAGGCGCACGAGGACGCGCGCGCGCATCGGCGGCAGGCCGTCGATCGTCAGCTCCGCGCCGTCGAACGAGCCGCTGGATTCGAAGCTCGATCCCGCCGCGGAGAACCAGCTGCGCGAGGCCTCGCCCGCGATCGTCCACCGTCCGCCGCGCACTGCGGTCCCGGATCGGCGCACGAAGGTGAGCTCGAGCCGCGCCGCGGCGCGCACGGGGACGACGGCTTCGGTGCGCCCGCCCTTCGCCGCCCCGCCGAGCAGCGAGACCGGCGCGGTCGAGGGCTGCCAGACGCCCGGCGCGACGCGGATCTCGTAGTGACCGGCGAACGGAGGGACCGAGAGTGCGAACCGTCCCTCGGCGCCGGTCGTGCCGCGCGCGAGGATCGAGGCCGAACCTTCGCGGGGAACGCCCGCGATCTCGAGTGCGATTCCCTCGAGCGCGGTCCCGGGCGAGGGCGCGCCGCGGGACACGAGACGGCCTTCGATCACGCCGCCCGGCTGGTCTCCCGACTCGACGGCGGGATGCGCGTTGCGCGCGAGGAAGAGGACGGTCACCGCAGCCGGCAGGACGAGGAGCAGGAGCGCCAGGAGGGCGAGGCGCGGAGTGAATTCCACGCGCCGCCCCGCCTCGATCAGGCCTTCGCGGCCAGCTTGGCCGCGCGCCCCTTCGCGATGCGCTGTTCCGCCAGGCGCACCGCGGCTTCGTGCGTCGGGATGCCCTCGGTCTTCGCGATCTCGAAGACCTTCTTGAGGTTCGTGTGGATGCTCTCGATCTTGGCCAGCGACTTCTTCTCGTCGTAGCCGCCCGGGAGCATCTCGATCGACACGTTGATGATGCCGCCCGCGTTGATGAGGAAGTCCGGCGCGTACAGGATCCCGCGCGCCTTCAGATCGCGGCCGTGGCGCTGCTCGAGCAGCTGGTTGTTCGCCGCGCCGGCGACCGCGCGGCACTTGAGGCGCGGGATCGTCCCGTCGTGGAGGCCTTCGCCGCGCGCGCAGGGCGCGTAGATGTCGCACGGGACGTCGACGTGCTTCGCGTCGGTGACGACTTCCCAGCCGTGCTGCTTGGCGAGTCGCGCGGCCTTGGCCTCGTCGATATCGCACACGATCACGTGCGCGCCGTCGGCGTGGACGAGCTCGGCCAGCCGTCCGCCGACCGCGCCGATGCCCTGGAACAGGATGCGCTTGCCCTTGAAGTCGGCCTTGCCGTCCAGCTCCTCGAGGACGGCGCGCATGCCGTGGTGGCAACCGATCGCGGTGTACGGACTCGGGTTGCCCGAGCTGCCCGACTCGCGCGAGAGGCCGGTGACCCAGCGCGTCTCCTTGCGGACGAGCTCGAGGTCCTTCACGCCGATGTTCATGTCCTCGGCGGTGATGTACTTGCCGTCGAGGCTGTCGATGAAGCGACCCATCGCGCGGAAGAACGCCTCGTTCTTGAGCGTCGCCGGGTCGCCGATGATCACCGACTTGCCGCCGCCGAGGCCCGTGTCGGCCGCGGCCGACTTGTACGTCATACCCTTCGCCAGGCGCAGCACGTCGAAGAGCGCGTCGTCCTCGCGCGCGTACGGCAGCATCCGCATCCCGCCGAGTGCCGGTCCGAGGGTCGTGTCGTGCACCGCGATCAGGGCGTGGAGCCCGGTCTTCGCGTCGCGGCAGCGGACCACCTTCTCGTAACCGTCGTACTGGATCGTCGTGATCTCCATCGGATGAGTCTGGGTGCTTAGCGGGGTTCGAGGGGGCGGTGCCGAGCGGCGTCCTCGGGGCTCCGGCCGCGAGGAAAAGGCGGAGCAGGATAGCCCTTCCACCTCGGGTCCGTCGAGACGCCGGGTCCCCCGCGCGGATTCCGCCTCGAGAACGCGACCTTCCGCCCGCTCGAACGTCCGTGGGGCAGGAGATGCCGTGTCATGATGCGCCGAGTGATCCTTCCGCCCCAAGGTTCCGCGCCGCGCCGCGCGGCGCAGTCGGAACCGCGCCCCGTACGAGGTCCGCGCCCGGCGTTCGTCGTCCCCTGGACGACGGGCCCCGATCCGGGGTTGGACGCGCTGGTGCGCATCCAGGCGATCCGACCGGGCGTGCAGGAAGGCGCGTGGGAGGTCTTCGATTCCGTCTGCGCGCCGCGCGAAGCCGCTGCTGCGGCGGCGGCGCGCGCGTTCGGACTCGACGAGGGCGCGTTCGAGGGCGCGCCCGGACCCGAGGAGGCCTGGGCCGGCCTCGTCGCGTTCGTCGGTGCGCTGCCCGTCGTCGCGCCCGACGCCGACGCGTTCGGGGCCTGGCACGAGCAGCTGACGGGCCGCGAGACGGGCGCGTGCATCGGCCTCGACGAGCTGTGCGGGCTCTTCCTGCCGGGACGACTCGCGGGCCGGCGCGAGGGACTGGTCGGGTTGCTCGCGCAGGACGCGCACGCGAGCGCGTTCGGGCCGAACGACCTGCGCGACGCCGCGGTCGAGCTCGCGCGACGCGTGCACGCGCTCGAGGAGCCGCTCCTGCGCGTGCTCGCCGCGGCGTGCACGCGCGCCTGGCGCGGACTCGCCGCGACCGACGGGCCCGCGGCGGGACGCATCGGCCTCGCGCTGTCGCTGCTCGACGCGACGTCGGCCTGGGCCGGTGACGCCCTGCCGGGGGTCGAGGACGGACGTCTCGCGCGTTTCTCGCGGCACGAGGACGCGCTCGAGGACCTCCTCGAGGACGCGCGGCCGGCGTGCGCGCGCGAGATGGAGCGCTGGTCGGCGCTCGACAACGTCCCCGCGGACCGCGAGGGCGACATGCCCTTCGACCCCGAGGACTCGCGCGTGCTCGATGAGGTCTTCGAGCGCCATCTGCCGGCGCTCTTCGGCGGTAGCGGCGCGCAGGTCGGCAGGAACGGCGCCGCGCCGGGCTCGTACCGCGCCAGCCAGCACCAGACGGCGCGCGAGGTCGCGCGCACGCTCGGATCGCGCGAGCTCCTGCTCGTGCACGCGCCGACGGGCACGGGCAAGACGTTGGCGTACCTCGTGCCGGCGTTCCTGTGGGCGCGACGTCACGACGTGCGCATCGGCATCGCGACGTACACGCGCGCGCTGCAGGAGCAGGCGCTCGATCGCGAAGTGCCGCGAGCCCTCGCGGCGCTGACGCGCGCCGGCGTCGAGCCCGGAGTCCGCGTGACGCTCTTGAAGGGCCGCGACAACTACCTGTGCTGGCGCGCGCTGAAGACGAGCCCGCCCGAGGACGAGTCGGGCGAGGCCTGGCTGGCGTGGTCCCAGCTCGCGGTCTTCGCCATGACGGACCTCGATGGCGACCTCGACCGCCTGCCGCGGCGTCCGCCGATCCGTCTCTCGTCGACCGCGCCGTACCTCAAGGCGCTCGAGTCGATCGTGCGTTCGGTGCGCGGCCAGAGCGGCTGCTGCACGCACAAGCAGGATCGGATGGCGTGCGGCGCCGAGGTCGCGCGCAAGCGCGCCGAGAAGTCGCACGTGGTCATCGTGAACCAGGCGTTCGCGCTGGCGCGGCCCGAGTTCTTCCGCCGGCTCGTGTTCGACGAGTGCGAGCACCTGCACGAGCAGGCGCACAACGCCTGGAGCCGCACGCTGGCGTTCCGCGAGCTGCGCGGCATCCTCGGCCGCATTCGCCAGCCGGACCGGCCGTACTCCAGAGCGGTGATCGACCGGTTGGCGCGCCAGGTCCTGTCGGGAACTCCGTCGGGGGACTGCGTCGACAATGCCGCGGGCGCGTACGAGGACCTCGAGTCGTGCGTCGACGAGCTCGAGCGCACCGCGCTGGAGTTCGACGCGTGGCGCCGCGAGGAACTGCGCCTGCGGCCCGAGAGCGAGCAGCACTTCCTGATGCGCGAGTACGCCGAGAACCAGGGCGGCGAGCTCGTCCGGGCGCGCATCGAGACCTCGCGCGCCGGTGCGCTGCTCGAGACGTGCCTGTCGGACCTGGCCGAACGCATCGCGGACCTGCCGCTGCGCGGCGCGGGGAGCCTGAGGCGCGCGCTCGACCTCGTGCGCGCCGACCTCGACGAGGCGCTGACGACGATCGGCGCGTGGCTCCCGCTGGACGAGGAGAAGCCCAGCTTCGCGGCGTCGTTCTTCTACGACGTCGAGCCGGAACCGCGCGGCGGGCTCGTCCTCGCGGCGCGCGTGCTGCTGCCGAACGAGGTGCTCGGACGGACGTACTATCCCGAGCTCTCGTGCGCGGCGTTCCTGTCCGCGACCACCTGGATCGGCGGCGGCTTCGACGCGGCGAAGGCCTACCTCGGGCTCGATCGCGCGGCGCGCCCCGCCGAGGGCGAGGACCGCACGGGCTGCGTGGTGCGCACGTTCAAGGCGCCGGACGTCTTCGACTGGAACCGCGTGCTGGTCGCGATCCCGAAGGACGCGCCGAACGTGCAGCGCGACAAGGACGCCTTCCTGGCCTACGTGCGCCGCTTCGTGGCGCACCTCGCCGAGCGAACGCGCGGGCGCATGCTCGTGCTGTTCACGAACGCGAGCGACATGAAGAAGGTCGGCGAGGAGCTCGTCGGCTTCTTCCGCGCGCGGCGCATCCCGTTCTGGTTCCAGAACCAGGCTGGGACGGTGAAGGAGGAGCTCGCCGACCTCTTCCGCGCGCGCGTCGGGTCGGTGTTGATGGGCGTCGACACGTTCTGGTACGGCGCGGATTTCCCGGGCGAAACGCTGCAGTACCTCGTCATCGTCAAGCTCCCCTACGGCGTGCCCGACCGCTACCACCAGGCGCAGTGCGCCGCGATCGGCATCGCCGAACAGCGCCGGCAGATCTACATGCCCAAGTCGCTCTCGAAGTTCCGTCAGGGCTTCGGCCGCCTGATGCGGCGCGAGAGCGACCGCGGCTGCGTCTTCGTGCTCGACGGCCGCGCCTTGGATCCGCGACACCGCATGTTCCTGCGCGAGCTGCCCGTCGCGCAGGCGTTCGAGGGCGAAGCCGGCGGCGGCGCGAGCGACCTGGCGCGGCTCGTGCGCGGCGACACGGATCGCTGCGTGCGCGAGGCGCTGGAGCACATGCACCTGACCGACGAAGTGCGCGATCGCGGCCTCGACACGCCGTTCGACGCGTTCACCCTGGGGACGACCGGATACGAGGAGGAAACCCGCACTGCCGGACCGGTCGGATCGGCGCATCAGCTGGCACGTGGACGCCGAGACGCGCGCGAGCTACCCCGCCTGACCGAGGTGGGCGTGCTCGCGCCGATCGGATTGGCACGTGCGCGCATCGCGGAGGCGCTGCAGGACGGCCCGCACGTGGACGCAGCCTGGCCGGCTGGGTCGCGACGGGCGGCGCGCTGCGCGGCGCGAGGGCCTTCAAGTACGTGCGCACGTTCCTGCGGCGTGGCGCGAGGAAGGCGAAGCGTGTGGAAGCCGCGCGGCCTCGCGCGTCACGGGCGACGCTGTGCGTGCTCTGCGCCCGCCCGAGGACTACGCGAGGTCCGGATGAAGGTCTGGAGGCGTTCCGCGTGGGCAAGCTGACGTGCTCGCCGTGGACGACCTCCGCGACCCGCCCCGGCGACGACGATGCGCGAGCCCGGGGCCTTCGGCAGCGGCCGGCACGGCGACCACGCGGATGATGCTGCGCGATCCGGATGCCCGGTCCACGGCGAGCGCGTCGTCGACTGCGGGACGGGCAGCGGGATCCTGGCGGTGCCGGGGCCGCGCAGTTCGGCGCGCGCGAGGTCGTCGCGTTCGACATCGATCCCAACGCCGAGCCCAACGCCCGCGACACCTCGCCGAGCGCAACGGAGTCGCCGACGTCGCCGTTTCTCGACCGGCGGCTTCGAGCGTCTCGCGCGCGACCGCTGGTTCGACGGCCCGTCATGAACATCTACTCCGACGTCCTGCAACTCCACGCGGCCGACTTCCGCGCCTGCCTGCGCCCCGGCGGCTGGTTCGCCCTCTCCGGTTGCCCTGCCCAACACGCCGAAGCCACCGACCGCGCGCTTCACGGCCGCCGGCCTGAGGATCACCGAACGCCGCCCGCGCGGCGTGTCAGCCGGCACTCCTTCGCCGGCCACCGCTCCGGTGCCTGGCTCACTTCGACCGCATCCGCCGATTTCGACCCGCGGAACTCGCGGGAAACCGACCGCACGATGCGAGGATTCGCGGGCTGGCTGATGGCATCGGTCGGCTCGGCGGGATGCGGATCCTGTTCCTGGCGCAGCGGGTGCCGTACCCGCCGAACCGCGGGGACAAGATCACGACGTGGCGGCTCGTCGAGCGGCTCGGGCGCGCGCACGAGGTGCGCATCGTCGCGTTCGCGCACGACGCGAAGGACGTGGCCGCGGCCGAGGAGCTGCGGAAGAAGGGCTATCCGACGACCGCGATCCCCTACCGCGATCGCGCGGCGAAGATCGCGGCGCTGCCGCTGCTGCTGACGCAGAAGCCGCTGACGCTGGGCGTGTACGGTTCGCGCGAGCTGCAGGCGGCCGTCGATGCGCTGGCGCCGGAGTCGGATCTCGCCTACGCGTACTCGTCCTCGATGGGCGCATTCCTCGAGAAGCACGCGACGTTGCCGCGGATCATGCACTTCGGCGAGCTCGACTCGGACAAGTGGCGCCAGTACGCCGAGCGCAGCGGCTTCCCGATGCGGCACGTGTACGCGCGCGAGCACCGCACGCTCCTCGAGTTCGAACGGCGCATCGCGCGCTCGTTCTCGGCCAACGTCGTCTGCACGCCGCTGGAGAAGGCCGTCTTCGAGCGCGAGATCCCCGGGGCGACCGCCGTCGTGCTGCGCAACGGCGTCGACCTCGCCTACTACGCCCCGCGCTGGTCCGGTCGCGAGCCGGGACGGATCGTGTTCACCGGCGTGATGAACTACCTGCCCAACGCCGAGGGTTGCGTGTGGTTCGTGCGCGAGATCCTGCCGCTCGTGCGCCGGTCGGTGCCGTCGGCCGCGTTCTCGATCGTCGGCTCGCACCCGACGCCCGAGGTCCAGCGCCTGGCCGACGTCCCGGGCGTCGAGGTCACCGGGTTCGTCGACGACACCCGCACGTGGCTCGGGAAGGCGTCCTTGAGCGTCGCGCCCCTGCGCATCGCGCGCGGGATCCAGAACAAGGTCCTGGAGGCGATGGCGATGGGGTTGCCCGTCGTCGGGACCACGTGCGCGACCCAGGGGGTCGAGGGCGTCGACGGGCGCGACTTCCGGGTCCGGGACGAGCCCGAGGCGTTCGCGCGCGAGGTCGTCGACCTGCTGACGTCCCCCGAGCGCGCGCTGGAGCTGGGCCGAGCCGCCCGTCGGTTCGTCGAGTCGACCTACGACTGGGAGGTCGTCTTCCAGCCGCTCGACGAGCTCGTCCAGCGCTGCGCGCGGTCCGCCGTCACGCCGCGCTGAGAGCCGCGCGACGCTGCCCCGCCTCGGCCGGGGTGGTCTCCGCCGGTGACCGACGGGCTGCGTCGCCGGACGCCGGACCGAAATCGTCGAGCCGACCTGCGACCGCGGAGCGCCCCGAACGTCTCCCCTCGCGGAGGCCCGACCGTGTCGCACCCGCAGTTCGATCGTCCGCGGTCACCCGAAGCCGAGGCGACCGGGGGCGAGCATCGAGCTCGAAGCGCGGTTCTGGGCGGTTTGCTGGCCACTTGGATCCTGCTTGCGCTCCAGGAGGCCATCCCGGTCACCGCCGGGGAAGGGGCGCTCCTGGCCTGGTTGCGACTCGCCGCGGAGCACCCCGCGCGCCTGGCGACCGCGCTGAGCCTCGGGCTGTGGGTTCTGCTCCCGGACCGGAAGGGGCTTCGACCTGGGCCTGGGAAGGATCTGGGCTGGGGGTTATCCTCGCAGAGTCCCTTTTCGGGGAGTGCCGCCCATCCGCAGGCGCCCCCGCACCGCCCTCCATGGCCGAACTCGTCACCACTCCCACCACCCCCGTCGTCGCCGTGACCGATTGCCCGATCTTCTCGGGCCCGCGCAAGGCGGCTCGGCTCGGCAGCACCCTGGGGGTCGACCTCGGCTCCCAGGACATGGCCCTCGCGGTCAGCCGCGACAACCGGATGCCGCGCGCCTCGGTCATCGTGACCACCGCCGCCCGGCACATGATCCGCATCTCGAAGGCCGGCGAGAAGATCGAGGCGATCGCGGTCTACGGCTCGGCCGCCGACCCGTCGCTCCACCCGGACTTCCGCGAGATCACCGAGAACATGCGCGACCTGCGCAACAAGTGGTTCGCCAAGGCCAAGTTGTGCCTCGCCCTGGACAACCCGCACCTGGACGAGCCGGCGCTGCGCCGCGTCCTGGGGCTGTTCGACCGGGTCTACCTGCGCATGGAGTGGGGCTCGGCCAAGACGTTCGCGGCGCTGACCGGCCGCAAGCCGGCCGAGTACACGAGCCTGATGGCGGCCCTCTCGACGGCCGAGAACCTGATCCTCCAGGCGCGCTTCCTGAAGGGCGACGGCATCGACAACACGAGCGACGCCGAGGTCAAGGCCTGGCTGAAGAAGGTCGGCGAGCTGAAGCCGCGCGAAGTGCAGCTCCTGCGCTCCGAGAAGGGCCTGGGCAAGAAGGTCAAGTCGGTCTCGAAGGCCAAGCTGGCCGAGATCGCCGAGGAAGTCACCGCCAAGGTCGGCGTCCCGGCCACGGTCTACGAAGCCGATTCCATCCTCGACTGAGCCTCGCGCGTGCAGGCGCTGGCCGAGCTGAAGGCGGTCGGGAAGACGTTCGGAGAGCACACCGCGCTCTCCGAACTCACTTTGGACGTCCGCGCCGGCGAGGTCTTCGGCCTGCTCGGCCCGAACGGGGCGGGGAAGACGACGGCGCTGCGCATCCTGTGCGGCCTGCTGGCGCCCACGACGGGGCAGGCGTTCCTGTCCGGGCTCGACATCGCTCGGGAACCGCTCGCGGCGCGCCGGCGCGTGGCGTTCGTGCCGGACGGCGCGCCGCTGTACGCGAACCTGGGCGCCAAGGGTCACCTCGAGCTCGTCGGCCGGCTCCACGGCCTCGAGGAGCGCGCCATCGGCGCCGAGGCCGACCGCCTGCTCCAGGCCCTCGACCTGGGCGATCGCGCGGACGATCCGGTCGGGACCTTCTCGCGTGGGATGCGCCAGAAGGTCGCGCTGGCCTGCGCGCTGCTCCCGAAGCCGCCGCTGCTCGTGCTCGACGAGCCGCTGAACGGGCTCGACGCGCCCACGACGGTCGTGATCAAGGAAGTCCTGCGCGCGTGGGCAGATCGCGGCGGCGCCGTGCTGTACACGTCGCACCTGCTCGACGTGGCCGAGCGCGTGTGCGACCGGATCGCGATCCTCGACCACGGGCGCCTGGTCGCGGTGGGTTCGCTCGACGAACTGCGGACGCAGGCGCACGGCGGCGCGACGCTCGAGCAGGTGTTCAGCGCGCTGACCCGCGCCGAGGACCCGCGCGAGCGGGCGCGGCGGATCCTGGGCTGACCGCCGCGGGCCGCGACCGTCGCGGTCCGGTCCTAGCGGCCGCTCGCCTCGATCCGCCGCAGGACGAGGTACGGGCCCGTCTCCAGCGCCGGCGCGTACTTCAGCGCCAGGTACTCGTCGAGCCAGTGCGCACCCGGGTTCCCGTTGCCGCTGCCCTCGTCGCGGTAGCAGCAGTCGCACAGGACGACGAGCGGCGCCCGCGCACGGTCGAGGTCGGCCGCGATCTCCTGCTGCACGTCCAGGCGGTTCGTCAGGTTCGGGTCGAACTGCATCCAGCGCGTCGCACCGCGCCGCTCGGCCAGGAAGTAGAGCTCGACCTCGTTCACGAACACCACGTCGTGGGTCCGCGTGCCGACGAAGATCGCCTCGTCGGGCCGGGAATGGTCGCGGACGTAGTCCAGGACCTCCTCGCGCGCCCGGCGGCGTTCCACGGTCTCCATCACGCCGCCGTACCGTGAGTGTCGTTCCGCGACCGCCTCGCCGCGCGGCGCACGGAACGACAGGAGGTGCGGCGCCGGGACGACGAGCGTGCCGACCATGGCGGTCGCGATCGCCCAGCGAACCCGACTCGAACTCGCGCTCTCCAGCCGCGAGAGACCGCACGCCGACGCGAGGACGAGCGCCGGAGTCGAGCAGCCGATCACGTGCACGGCGTCGCTCCGCCCGGCCGCCGCCGGCAGGACGGCCAGCGCGAGGCCGCCGACGACGGCCACGCCGTTCGACCAGCCGCGGCGCACGAGCACGAATCCGGCCGCGAGCGGGACCGCGGCCTCGAGGGCGAACATCCACTGGTATCCGCGCAGGCCCCACTTGGTGAACAGAGGCAACGTCCGGGCCGCGAGCACGCGCGACTGCTCGACGAAGAGGTCGCGCACGACGCGGTCCGTCCCGGCCGTCGCGAGGACCGGCACGTACACCAGCGCGAGCACCGTCGCCGCACCCGCCGACAGGGACGCGACGCGCCGGATCCACGGCCCGCGCGGCTCGGACCTCGTCGTCGCCCACCGCGCTCCCGCGATCAGGGCGGCGACGATGCCGATGTAACCGAACAGGTCGTGGCGGAGTCCGCCCACGCAGCCGAGCGCGACTCCGGCGCGAAACCACGGCGCGAGCCTGGACGATTCGAGCGCGCTCCACAGGAACCACGCGAAGGCGAGCGCGGCGACCATCGCCGCGAGCCACGCGCGCGGTGCGAGCCCTGCGCCCGCCGCCCAGAACAGGACCGCACTGGCGGCGAAGAAGGAGAACCGCTCGGAGCGGAGCCGACCGGCCAGCTTGCCCGCGATCAACGCGGCCGCGAGGTGCAGCGCGAGGCCGAGCACGCGCTCGACGAGGATGGATATTCCGAACGCCTTCCAGAGCCCCGCGATCGCGAAGAAGATCCCCGGCGGATAGTTCGTGTAGAAGTCGCGGTGCGGCAGCGCGCCGTCGTGGACGAACCCCGCGTCGGCCAGCAGGATCCCCTCGTCGTAGGACCCGATCGGGGCGTGCAGCCGCAGCACCAGCGCCGCGAAAGCCGCGACGCACGCCGCCACGCCGAGTCCGCGCGACACCGCCGCCGGGAGGATGCCGACCGGATTGGACTTCGCCGCCTGCAAGCCGGCGATGATGGCGTGTCCGGCCGTCCGCTCCCAGACGGGAGTCGCGAACGGCCCGCGAGTCCGCCGCCCCGCCGCGCCCTTCCCCGCCTCGGCGATTCACCTACGATGCCGCCCGCATGCCGCGCGAGTCGTCGAGGTCGTGCTTCCCTGGATCCGCGACGATGCGGAGCGCGCGGTGAAGGTCTCTGTGCTCGTGCCGGCCTACAACGCCGAGGCGTTCGTGGCCGAGACCGTGGAGTCCGTGCGCGCGCAGACGCACCAGGATTGGGAGCTCCTGGTCGTCGACGACGGCTCGACCGATCGCACCGTCGCCGTGCTCGAATCGCTGGCGGCCGTCGATCCGCGGATCCGGGTGCTGCGCCAGGCCAATGCCGGCACGCAGGCTGCGCGCAACCTGGCGCTGGCCCGCGCCACGGGCGAGTGGATCGCGCTGCTCGACCACGACGACGTGTGGCTGCCGCACAAGCTCGAGCGACAGCTGGAGCTGGCTCGACAACAGCCGCCGGCGGACCTCGTCTTCTCGAACTACGCGCACTGGAACGGCCGAGCCGACCTGCAGCCCGCGTTCGAGGACCCGCGACGCCTGCCGGAGGGCGACGTGCTCGAGCGCCTCTCCCGTCACTGCCTCTTCGGCGCGCTGACCGTGATCGTGCGCCGCAGCGCGCTCGTCGAGGCCGGCGGGTTCGACGTCCGCTTCCTGCGCTGCGGAGACTGGGATCTGTGGCTGCGCCTGGCCGAGCACGGCGCGCGCGTGCGCGGCACGAACGAGATCCTCGCCCGCTGGCGCGTGTGGGACGGGAACCTGAGCCGCAATCGACTCTCGATGCGCCGCGAGGAAGTCCTCGTCCTCGAGGCCGCGCTGGAGCGCAGTCGCGCGCCGGATCGACGCCGCATGTACGGCCTCGCCCTGCGCAGCCGGCGCGGCGACCTGCTGGTGCGCGAAGCGCTCGACGACGGGCGCACGGGCGCCGCGCTCTCGCGCGCGATCCTCCGGGCCTGGATGCTGCGCCCGTCGCGCGCGAGGATGCTCGAGCTGGCCCTGGCGCAGGTCTGGCCGGACGCGCTCGGCGGCGCGAAGCTGCGCAGACGGGCCGAACGCACGATGGAGCGCAAGTTCTAGCCATGGAGGACGGAGGCCTCGCTCCGAGCCCGGCCGTCGACGGCGCCGACTCGCGCGATCGGCGGCGAGCTCCGTCGACGCAGACCGAGTGGCCGGCGGCCGACACGGAGCCGGTGCCGGAATGCCCGGCGTGCGGTTCGGCGGAACGCACCGCGGGTTACGCGGGCCTTCACGACAAGGCCTTCGGCGTCGCGCCAGGGCGCTGGAACTCGTGTCGCTGCGGCAGCTGCGGCTGTCTCTACCTCGATCCGAGGCCGACCGAAGCCACGGTGCACCGCGCCTACTCGGCCTACTACACGCATCGCGCGCCGGAGATCCCGTTCGCACCGACGCAGGGCGCGCGCCGGCGAGAGCGCAGGCGCGCCGAACTGTCGCGGCTCCACGAACGCTGGGGATATCCGATCGACGGCGCGGAGGTCGCGCGGGGCTCCGCGCTCGGCACGGCGCGCGAGCTCGCGCTGGACCGCTCGATCCGGCACATGCCCTGGCGCCGCGACGGACGTCTGCTCGACGTCGGGTGCGGGAACGGCACCTACCTGCTGCGGATGCGCCACCTGGGCTGGACCTGCACCGGGGTCGAGACGGACGGCGCCTCCGCGGCGATCGCGCGCTCGGCGGGCCTGCGGGTCCTCGAGACGCCGTTGCCGCGGATCGGACTCGCGGCCGGCGCGATGGATGCCGTCACGATGGATCACGTGATCGAGCACCTGCACGCGCCGGTCGAGTACGTGCGCCACTGCTGGCGGCTCCTGGCGCCGGGCGGCCGACTGTGGATCGCGACGCCCAACGTCGAGTCCCTGGGACATCGGCGCTTCGGAGCGGATTGGTTCGCGCTCCAGCCGCCGAGCCACATCGCGCTCCACACGCGTCGATCGATCGTGCAGCTCCTGGGTCGCGCCGGCATCGAGGGCGACCTCGAGTTCCAGACGACGCAGGAGTCCGGGTGGATGTTCGAAGCCAGCGCCTGCGTGCGCCTGGGTCTCGATCCGCTGCGCACGCGGTCGCTGCCCGGGTGGCGGCGCCGCGTCGAGCGCGTGCGCGCGAAGTTCGCGGATGCGCGCGGCCTCCGCCGTCCGGAGCACGGCGAGGAGATCGTGGTCGTGGTCGCGAAGCCGTCCGCGGCGAACTAGGCGCCGCGCTCGCGCTCACGTCGCCGGATCGAAGGGGACGCTCCCGCGGAGACCCTGCTCGCAACGCACGCGATCCGATTCCTCGACGGACTTGAGCAGCGCGCGCGTCAGATCCGTCTTCTCGCGTTCGCGGTGCCACACGTGGAAGACGATCGCGCGGTTCAGGAGCGCCCGGAACGGACGGCCGGCGCGCTGCAAGCGCAGCTCGAGGTCGCGATCCTCGTGTCCGTACGTGACCCAGGCCTCGTCGAAACCGTTCACCTCGATCAACGCCTCGCGCGGGAGGCTGAAGTTCACGCCCATCAGCTTCCGCGGACGCGGGTGGAGGGTCCGAGCCACCGGCGCCGGCAACCGGATGCCGAGCGAGAGCCGCTGCGTGTCGCCGCGCAGCGCGCTCGCGAGGAGCCGCGGCGCGAGCACGCTGTCGAAACGGCCTTCGAGGACGTCCGCGCGCGTGACCGTCGGCGAGATCCGGGGCCCGAGCTTCACGCGTCGCCCGCACAGGACCGTGCGGCCGTCCGCGGCGGACGTGTGGTCCTCGACCCAGGCGCGATGCGGGAAGGAATCGCCGTCGAGCATGAGCAGGTGATCGCCGATCGAACGCCGCGCGGCCTCGTTCACGATGCGCGCCTTGCGGTACCCGACGTCCGACTGCCACACGTGGTGCAGCGGACACGCGAGCCGCCCGCGCCACTCGTCGACCACGTCGCGCGTCGTCGATTTCGAGCCGTCGTCGGCGACGAAGACCTCGTCGGGCGCGCGCGTCTGGCGCGACAGCGCCGCCAGGACCAGGTCCAACTCGCGCGGCGCCTCGTAGGTGCAGACGATGACGGAGGACTTCACGACGCGTGCACCAGGCCCGTGAGCTTGCCGCGCGCGCGCTCGAGCTTGCAGGACAGCGAGAAGCGCTTCCGCTCGTCGCGCGTGAGCGCGCGCTTGACGCCGTAGCGCGCCAGCTTGAGCGACTCCTCGACCACGCTCCACGCGCGTCGCGCCGACGACCGGTCGCCGCGGCTCATGAACGCCGCCGATCGCCCTTGCGATCGGTACCACGCCAGGAAGTACTCGCGCGTCATCTTCTCGCGCTGGAAGCGGTGGATCACGGCCGCGTCGGCCACGTAGAGCACGAGCTTCTCCTCCGCCTCGAGCTTGCGGAACAGCGCCGTGTCCTCGCCCGGCAGTCCGCTGGTCCCGTAGCCGATGTCGTCGCGGAAGCCGCCGATCGCGCGCAGGATCGGCGCGCGGATCGCCATGTTGCCGCCGAAAGGCATCGGGACCTCGCCGCCCGTCGCGCGCGTCGTGGCCCCGAGGTCGTACGCCGCCCACGGTCCGCCGTACGTGTGCGGCGCGTGATGCAGCAACAGGTCGTCCGCGCCGTCGGGCAGACCCAGCACGATCCGTCCGCCGGCCGCGGCGACGCGCGGGTCGGCGAACGCGCGCTGGAACGCGGCGACGAGCCCGGGCGAGCACGTGACGTCGTCGTCGAGGAAGATCAGGAGGTCGTCGCCGCGTTCGGCCAGTGCCCGATTGCGCGCGGCGGACGCTCCCGGCCGGGGCTCCACGACGACCTGCAGGGGCACCGGGAACGCGCGGGCGCGCTCGGCCACGGCCTCGGCCGTCCCGTCGCGGCCGCCGTTGTCGACGACCAGCACGGTGAACGCCGTCGTGTCCTGCCGCGCCAGGCTCTCGAGCGTCTCGAGACAGCTCGCGCGCCGATTCAGCGTGCAGACGACGACGGTCGTCGGTGTCCCGGGTTGCTCGGCGCGCATCACGCCGCGGATTCTATCGGCGCCGAGCGCTCGCGCCCCATCCCGGCCACGGCGACCGCCGCGCATGCCGCATCAGGTTCGCGCGGACGCCTTCGACACGGCCGTCGGCTTCCCGTGTTCGTCGACCGCGACCATGGTCACGTCCGCCTCGGTGACGTGCACGAACTCGCCGCCGCCGAAGCGCCTCTGCGCCCACACGGAGACGTGCACGGTGATCGACGTGCGCCCCACGCGCGTCGTCTCCGTGTAGAAGGACACGAGGTCGCCGACCTGGACCGGCTGCTTGAACTCGACCTTGTCCATCGCGACGGTCACGATGCGCGACGGATGGCTCTTGTGGGCCTCGACCGCGGCCGCCAAGTCGATCTCGGACAGGATGATGCCCCCGAAGATCGATCCCAGGGCATTCGTGTCGCGCGGCATCATGAGCCGGCGGATCGAGGGGACCTTGTCGGCCGGGAAGACGAGATCGTTCATGGAGTCGTTCCTGTGGCCGCGATCGAACGCGCGGCGTAGGCGCGCACGGTCTCCTGCAGCTCCTGGGTCTGATCGTCGAAGAAGTGCCCCGCGCCCGCGATCTCGACCGTCTCGATGCCGGCGTGCAGGCGCGGGAACTGCCGGCGCAGCTCGGGCAGCGTGCCGTACGTGTCCTTCTCGCCCATGACGACGAGCGTAGGGATCGCGACCTGCGCGAAGTACGAGCAATCGAAGGCCAGAACCGGCAGCGCGACGAGCACGAGCCTCCGGATGCGCGGATCGACGAGCGCGCGCTGCACCGCCGTGCGCGAGCCGAACGAGAACCCGCCGGCCCACGGCTCGACGCCGGGGTAGCGCGCGACCATCCAGTCGAGCGCCGCGCCGAGGTCGTCGACCTCGCCGCCCTTGCCGTCGTGTACGCCTTCGGAGCGCCGCACGCCGCGGAAGTCGAAGCGCAGCACGGCGACGCCGCCGTTCTGGAGCCCGCGCGCGGCGCGGAAGACGACCTTGTTGTCCATCGTCCCGCCGTAGAGCGGGTGCGGATGACAGAAGACGGCGATGGCGCGCGGCGCGGCGTGGCCCTGCGGCTCCCACAGCTTGGCCTCCAGACGCCCGGCCGGGCCTTGCACGACGACGTCCATCGATTCGCGCAGTGTAACGGTTCGCTCTGGCGTCCCGCGCGCGCCGTTTCCGCCCGGAAACGTCGCGCACTTCGCGAGCCCGAGGTTGCAACCGCGCGGTCCGTGGCGACCATGCTGGCCATTCCTGTCCAGATCACTCACTCCTTCGCGATCGAACCATGCTCAACACACTGCTCCGCGCCGCACTGCTTTCCTCGGTCGCCCTGACGCTCGCGGTCGCCGCTCCCGCGCAGACGCCGGCGAAGATCGACTTCCCCGCCGCGAGCCCCACGGGCAAGCTCACGCAGCGCGTCGGCCTCACCGACGTCGAAGTCGTCTACGGGCGGCCGGGCGCGAAGGGCCGCAAGGTCTTCGGCGAGCTCGTGCCGTACGGCGAGGTCTGGCGCACGGGCGCGAACACGGCGACGTCGATCTCGTTCAGCACGCCGATCAAGTTCGGCGGTGCCGACGTCCCGGCCGGCAAGTACGCGCTCTTCACGATCCCCGCGGCCGGCGAGTGGACGATCATCCTGAGCAAGGTCACGGACCAGTGGGGCTCGTACGCGTACGACAAGAAGGACGACCAGGCGCGCGTCACGGTGAAGCCCGCGATGCTGGCTGAAGCCGTCGAGACGTTCGAGATCGGCGTCGGCGACCTGCGCGACGCCTCGGCGACGCTCTACCTGACGTGGGAGAAGACGCGCGTGCCGGTGAAGCTCGAAGTCGACGTGAAGAGCGTCGTCGTGCCGCAGATCGAGGCCGCGATGGCCGGCGCGGGCAAGAAGCCGTACCTGCAGGCGGCGATGTTCTATTACGAGAACGACCTCGACCTGAAGAAGGCCGTCGCCTGGATGGACGCCGGCATCGCGGAGCAGCCCGAGGCGTTCTGGATGACCTACCGCAAGGGCCTCATCCTGGCCAAGATGGGCGACAAGAAGGGCGCGATCGCCGCGGCCGAGGCCTCGCTCGCGATGGCGAAGAAGGCCGAGGGCGCGATCAAGGAAGAGTACACGCGCCTGAACGAGGCCCTGATCGCGCGCATGAAGTGACGCGCGCGAACCGCCCGCGGGATCCGTTCGGCGATCGCGCCGCATCGGGTCCCGCGGCGGACTGATACCCTGCGCGCACCCGTGCTCCGCCGCATCCTCGCACTCGCTCGCGCGGGCTTCGCGCACCACGTCGCCGGCGGCGCGATCCCCGTCGCGCCGCTCGTCGTCCACGGATCGGTGGGCGCGCTCGCGGCGCTGCTCGTCCGCGACTCGCTCGGTCCGTTCCCGTTCGCGCTGGCGATCCTCTCGTTGTCCGCGGCGCTCGTCGCGCTGCCGCTGCTGGGCGATCTCGCGCCCCTCCTGCGCGCCGATCCCTCCGAGGAGTGGATCGCCGCACAGCCGGTCACGCCGCGCGAGATCCGGTTGGCGCGCAGCTTCGTCGCGATCCTCGTCGTCGCGGGACTCGCCGCGTCGAGCCTGATCCCCGCCGCGCTCTTCGCGCCGCACGGCTGGGGCGTCCTCGAACGCGCGACGCTCGTCGCCGCGGGGCTCGGGCTCGCGCTGACGCTCGCCGCGGGACTGCTCGCCACGCTGTCGGTGCTCGTCGGCCGGGCGGAGGGCGCGCTCGTCCTGACAGACGCTGCTCTTCGCCGGCGTCGTCGTCGGCGCGCTCGTCGGGCTGCGCCTGGTGCCCGAGCTCGCGCGCGTCCAACGGATGGAGGACGGCCCCGGCTGGCTGGCCTGGCTGCCCTCGGCGTGGTTCGCGCGCGGTTTCGCGGGCACGTGGTGGCCGGCGCTCGCGGCGAGCGCGTCCGCGCTGGTCCTGCTCGTCCTCGCGCCGGCCGCACCGGCGCCGAGCGCGCTGCGTCGCGGCGCGCTCTCGTACGCGCTGTCGCCGCTGCACGCGCTCGCGGCGCGCCTGTGGGTGAAGCGCGAGGAGCGCGCCAGCTTCGAGCTCGTCGCGCGCCTCCTGCCGCTCGAACGCGACGTCGTCTTGCGCACGTACCCGCTGGTCGGGATCCCGCTGGCGTTCCTCGCGGCCGGCGCGAAGTCGGGCGGGCCCGAGCGCGAAGCCCTCCTCGCGCTGTTGCTGTTCGCACCGCCCGTGTGGATGCCGGTGCTGCTCGTGCACGTGCCCGCCAGCGCCAGTCACGCGGCGCGCTGGCTGCTCGACGGCGCGCCGCTCGAGACGTCGGCCCTGCACGCCGGCGCGCGCAAGGCGATCGCGGTGCGCTTCCTCTTCCCGCTCTACGCAGCGCTGTTCGTGCTCGCGGCGTGGCAGGCCGGGCCCGGGTTCGCGGTGCGCCTCGTCGTTCCCGCGGCGCTCGTCGCCTGGCTCGTGCTCGGGCCCGTCTACGCGCTGTGCGTGCGCGACCTGCCGCTGTCGCGCTCGCCCGACGACCTGCTGGTCGAGATGGACTGGACCGGCGCGATGATGACGCTCGGTGCCGTTCAAGTCGTGGCCGCCGTCGCGGCCTGGAAGTTCCTGGAGACCTGGCCCGCGGCGATCGTCGTGTCCGTCGTGCTGCTCGCGCTGGCCGTCTTCGGGGAGCGCCGCGGGATCCCGGGGCCCGTGGCACAGGATCCGCGCGCCGCCTGACGCAGTCGCTGGACCCGTCGGCCGCGCGGCGGAGTCGAGCAATAGGAATTACGAGCGTGTCTCGCGCGCTCCACGCCGCGCATACCCTGGGGCGGCTCGAATCCAGTCCGCGACGGCGATCCGCGATCCGGCTTCGCCGTCCCAGCCGCACGCTCCCCATATGATCCACGCTCCGGTCCTCGCTCTGCTCCTGGCACTCCCCGGCTTCGGCCCCGGCACGGAACGCACCGACGAAGTCCCGCTGGGCGAGACGCGCACGTACCGCGTGCAGCAGACGGTGAAGCTGTCCGACATCCCCGAGGGCGCGAAGTCGGTGCGCTGGTGGATCTCCATCCCCGACAACGAACGGCACCAGGACGTGCTCGACTTCTCGGTCGTCACGGCGCCGGGCACGTGGCGCGTGGAGCGCGACGCCGACCGCGGCAACCGGTTCCTCTACGTGGAGGTCGCGTCGCCCAAGCCGCCGGCGATCGAGACGGTCGTTGAGTTCACCGTGCGGCGCGAGCCCGTGCTCGTCGCGATCGATCCGGCGAAGGTCACGCCGATCACGGACCTCCACCGGCACATGTACGCCGAGGAAGTGCGCCTCGACGCGCCGCACATGGAAGTCACGCCTCAGATCGCGGCGATGGCCAAGTCGGTCTGCGGCGACGACGCGAACCCGGCCACGCAGGCGCGCAAGCTCTTGCAGCACGTCGCCACGGTCGCGGACCACTACTCGAAGGACCCGACGAAGCCCAACTGCGGCATCGGCGACTCGGCCACCTGTCTCGAGAAGGGCGGCGGCTGCTGCACGGACCTGCACTCGCTCTTCATCGCGCTCGCGCGTGCGCGCGGCATCCCGGCGCGCCTCGAGATGGGCTACCGCATCAACCCGAAGAAGGAGGACACGGTCTACGACCCCGGCTACCGCTGCTGGGTCGAGTACTTCGTCCCGCAGTACGGCTGGATCCCGGCCGACGTCGTCGAGGCGGACGCGGTCGACGGGCTCGGCCCCGCGCGCTGGTTCACGGGCCTGACCGAGCGCCGCATCTGGCTGAACGAGGGCCGCGAGTTCCAGCTCCGCCCGGCGCAGTCCGGCCCGCGTGTCAATACGATGATCACCGGATACGCCGAGATCGACGGGAAACCCGCGCGGGTGTTGCCAGACGGCGACCGGCCCGCTCAGCTGTCGCGCACGATCCGCTTCGTCGAGGTCCGCTGAGGACTCGACACGTTCTGACCGAACGTCCGTCCATGGAGCGCGGCGACGTCGCCCGCTCACCACTCCCCCTGCCATCGAGGACTCATGTTCCCCGCAGCTTTCCTCTGCACGGTCGTCGACGCGACTCCCCCCACCCCGAACCTGTTCCCGTCCTCGGTCGCTCCGATCGCGAGCAGTGAGGATCCGGACGATCCCTGGAAGCGCCTCAAGGTCACGGCCGACGGCCGCGTGCGCGCCGAGGGCACGTTCGACCAGGTGAACGGCGAGGATCGGATCCGCGGACGCCTGCGCTTCCGCCTCAGCGCGGACTACCAGATCGCAGACGGGCTCAAGGCCGGCACGCGCTTCACGACGGTCTCCGACGGCCGCGATGCGAACAACCCGCACTGGGACTTCGGCGACGCCGACGGCTTCAGCGCGACCCAGGTCGGCATCGACCGCCTGTTCCTCGAGTGGAAGCCCGAGTCGAGCTGGACGCTGACCGGCGGCAAGTTCGCGCACGTGTACACGCGGCCGTCCCCGGTGCGCGAGCTCGCGTGGGACGACGACGTGCAGCCGGCCGGAGTCGCCGCGGTCTGGGCCCCGAAGGCCGACGGCGACGTCTCCTTCGACGTGCGCGGCATCTACGGCGTGGCGACGGAGATCAACTCGCAGACCGGTTCGGGCGCCGACCCGTCGGTGCTCGGCGCGCAGGCCAACGTGTACGTCAAGACCAGCGAGAGCACGACGATCACGCTGGCGAGCTCGTACTCGGCCTGGTCGAGCCTGCGGAACTTCGACTTCGCCGGCAGCAACCAGGGCAACACCCTCGACAACGGCGGCTTCGCCATCTGGGACACGTACCTCGGGCTCGCGCTCGCCGGCGAGGGCTTCAGCCAGGTCACCGCGTTCGGCCAGTACTTCAACAACCTCGACGACGACACCGGCGAGGACACGGGCTACGCGGCCGGCGTCCAGCTCGGCCACACCAAGGGCAAGGGCAACTGGAACGTGTTCGGCGCGTACTACGACCTCGACGCGAACGCGGTGTTCTCCGCGGTCGCGCAGGACGACACGCCGATCGCGGGCACGGGCCTCGGCGCCGGCATGAGCGGCTTCATGGCCGGCGTGCAGTACTTCGTGCTCGAGAACGTGTCGCTGCGCCTGTGGGGCCTGACCTCGGACGCCGACGCGAGCGAGGATCCGTACCGGATCCGCTTCGACATCGACTTCCGCATCCCCTGATCGCGTCCACGCTCGCCGCCGCGGCCGCACTCCATGCAGCCGCGGCGGCGAATTCGTAGGCTCGGGCGATGTTCCCCGCACTGCTCGTCGCGCTCGCGTCCCTCGTCCAGTCGCCCGCCCGCGTCGAGCTCGTCGAGAGCTGGCCCAGCGGCACGACGCTCGATCACGCCGACGTGCGCGACGCGAGCGCGGTCTGGCTCGAGGTGATCGACGCCGCGAAGTCCTCGATCGACCTGGCCGAGTTCTATGCCAGCGAGGAGCCGGGCGCGCCCGCCGGTTCGAAGCTCGGCGCGGTGATCGCCGCGATCGAGCGCGCCGCGGCGCGCGGCGTGAAGGTCCGCGGGCTGTTCGACGCGAAGTTCCACGCGACGTACCCCGAGACGATCGATCGGCTGGCGCGCTCGAAGGGCGTCGAGACGCGACTCCTCGACCTGAAGCCCGTGACGAGCGGCGTGCTGCACGCGAAGTACTTCGTCGTCGACGGACGCGTCACCTACCTCGGCAGCCAGAACCTCGACTGGCGCTCGCTCGAGCACATCCAGGAGCTGGGCGTGCTCGTCGACTCGACGCCGGTCGCGGCGACCTTCCTCGAGGCGTTCGAGCTCGACTGGAGCCTCGCCGGCGGCGCGAAACGGACGGCGTCGGAGTCCAAGGCAGCCGACGCTTTCCCGCTGCGCGCCGGCGAAGGCGCGGACGCCTTCACGATCACGCCGGTCTATTCGCCGGTCGAACTCGCGCCCGATCCGCGCCTGTGGGACCTGCCGCGGATCGTCGCCTTGATCGACGGCGCGAAGACGACGGTGCGCGTGCAGCTGCTCACCTACAAGATGACCGGCCGCGACGGGTACTTCGAGGACCTCGAGAACGCGCTGCGCCGCGCCGCCGCGCGCAACGTCCGCGTGCAGATCCTCGTGGCCGATTGGTGCATGCGGAAGGGCACGATCGAGGGCCTGCAGGCGCTCGAGCCGCTCGCGAACGTCGAGGTGAAGCTGGTCACGATCCCGCAGAGCGCCGCCGGCTTCGTGCCGTTCGCGCGCGTGGTCCACGCCAAGTACCTGGCCGTCGACGGCCGCGCCGCCTGGGTCGGCACGAGCAACTGGGAGAAGGACTACTTCCACGCATCGCGCAACGTGGGCGTCGTGATCGAGGGCGGCGCGCTGCCGCGACGCCTCGACCAGTTCTTCCTCGACGGCTGGAACGGTCCGTACGCGAAGCCCGTCGATCCGTGCGCGACCTACGTGGCGCCGAGGATCGGCGACTGACGGCGCGGGCGCGTTGCGCGGCGCTCGACGGCCCGCGACTCGGTATCGCGGCGTTCGAACGGTGCCGCGCTGCGGCACCGAGCCGGGCACCTCCGGACTCCGGAGTCGGGGACGAGCTCCGGCACGGAGAAGCTCGATCGCGCCGGCGCAGCGCAGCGCGTCGCCGAGGACCCTGCTCGCCTCAACTTCCGGCCGGTGATGGCGTTCGAAGCGAAGCGGGACGACGCACGTGGCGCAGATCCCTCAGGAGACGAGGTTCTGGAGGCCGATGCTAGAGTTCCCGCCCCGATGATCCTGGCTCCGCTCGCCCTGCTCCTGATCGCCCAGCCCGTGCAGGAGCCGGTCTTGCGCGTCCCGTCGTGACCCGTGTGACCCGGCGAGGGTGCGGGGGTCCGTGTGACCGCCGATGGAAGCATGGAGAGCCGCTGGGTGCTCGGCGTTCGGTGGATCCCCGGGATCGACGTCGACCGTGCCGAGCTTCGCACGACCGCGATGTACCAGTTCACGCCGACCCTCTCGGCCGGGCTGGAGCTCAACCCGCTCGCCCCGGACATCGGTCCGATCGCCAACTGGCTCGCGGTGCCTGAGGAAGGCAACTGGCCCGCCCTGATCTTCGGGACGAGCTCCGACCGCATCGGCACGCCGCACGGTCGCGCGATCTACGGGACGTTCTCGAAGGATCTGGAGCCCTGGATCGGACTGCCGCTCGCACCCTACGTGGGAGCGTCGTTCGGCACCTTCGACGACGAGTTGGTCGGCATCGGCGGGCTGCGGATCGGCTGGAGCGACCGGATCAGCACGACGAGCCTGTGGGACGGCCACAACCTGCACCACACCGCAGAGTACGGCGCCGACGGAGGACAGCTGTTCGGGCTCGTGGTCGCGAACCTCGACGAGCACTACAGCCTGGGCGTGTCGTACTCGATCCGCTTCTAGGCCGCGATCCTCGGCGCGCCCGCCGACCCGGGTCGTTGCGTCGGCGCCGGCCTGGAGGTCATCGCCCCGCCAGGTACTCGCGCATGTCGTCCGGCATCGGGCTCTCGATCTCGACGCGCTCGCCCGTCACGGGCGAGCGGAACGCGAGCCGGTGGTTGTGCAGCGCGTGGCGGTCCATGCCGAGCTCCGCGCGGTCCTCGTCGGTCAACAGGTCGTCGAGGCTGCGCTCGAACAGCGCGTCGTCCACGCCGTACAGCTTGTCGCCCACGACCGGATGACCGATCGCGTGCATGTGCACGCGGATCTGGTGCTGGCGTCCGGTGATCGGATGGCACGCGACGAGCGCGCAGTCGTCGAAGCGCTCGACCACGCGCCATTCGGTGCGGCAATCCTGTCCGTCCGCCGCGACCTGCATCTTCAACGCGACCGTCGACACGCGCGTCGTCCCGATCGGCAGGTCGACGACGCCCGATTCGCGTTCGGGGTTGCCGCGCACGATCGTCAGGTACTCCTTCTCGACCTCGCGGCGCTCGAACTGCTGCTGCAGGTCCGCGTGCGCGGCCGGATCCAGCGCGACGAGGACGATCCCGCTCGTCTCGCGGTCGAGTCGATGGCAGAGGCGCGGCGCGCCCAGCTTCTCGAGCTCGAACCCGCCGCCGTAGCGCGCGTGCACGCGCTGGATCAGCGTGTCGGACACGTGGCGGCCGCTCGGGTGCACGACGACGCCCGCGGGCTTGTCGACGCCGAGCGCACGGCCGTCGTCGTAGAGCACCGTCAGCTCGTCCGTCGCCGGACCGATGACGGGGCGCAGCTCTTCGGGGATGACGACGACGACGCGCGAACCGTGCGCGAGCTTGCGGCCGGGCCGGCGCTCCTCGAAGGGCTCCTCGCCGCCGTTCGGGCGATCGGGACGGGACGGGTCGATCAGGACGTGGCCCGTGCGGATCAGGTCCTGGATCGACGTGCGCGAGCGCCACGAGAGGTGGTGCACGAGGAAGGAGTCGAGGCGGATCTCGAAGCCGGCGTGAGGGCGCTGCCAGTCGTTGGCCTGGACGACGAGCTCGACGTGGCTCGGGGCCACGTTGAGGTCGCGTTCCTTGCCGAAGAGGCCCATGCGACTTCCCAGGATACGCGCTGCGCGCGGACGTCCAGACACGACGCGACCCGGCGCGGAGGCCGGGTCGAGACGGTGAGCGCGCGAACGCGCTGGTTATACGGCCGAGGGCGGACCCGACTGCGAGAACGACGGCTTGCGCATCGGGCGAGCGCGACGGCGCTTCTTCAGCTTGGTCGGGTCGTTCTTGCGCGTCGCCTTCTGGATGATGCGCAGGCGTTCGCGGCGCTCCCGGCGGCGCTTGTCCGAACGCTTCTCGTGCCACGTGTTCGCCTTCGCGAGGCGGAAGATGCCGCTGTAGTTGCACTGGCGCTTGAAGCGCCGCAGCGCGGCCTCGAGAGACTCGTTGGCACGGACCTGAACTTTGATCACACGTCGATTCCTTCGGGAGTATGTCTGGACATCGCGCGGCCGTCGGGCGCGCGTGAAAGGCGGGCGAAGAGGATAGCGGGCGCCCGCGCGGACACCAAGGCCCGGCTGGAATCGGACGGGCGAGCCTGGGATCCTGCCGCGCGTGGATCCGGGCGGGAAAGGGTCGGGCGCGTCTCCGGAGGCCGAGCTGGTCGGCTCGGTCGAGCGCGTCACCTACACCCACGAGGAGAGCCTGTACTCGGTCCTAAGGATCAGCCCCGAAAAGGGTTATGGACCGCCCGCCGACCGCTATCCGTTCGCCCCGGACCTGCTGACCGCCGTCGGCCGCATCGACCGGCCCGCGCCGGGTCTGCGCGTGAGGCTGGGTGGCCGCTGGACCCTGCACAAGGAGCACGGGACCCAGTTCGAGTTCGAGACGGTCGAGGTCCTGCCGCCGGCCGGGCGCTCGGGCCTCGTGAAGTACCTCGCCTCCGATCGCTTCGAGGGCGTCGGCGAGAAGCTCGCCGAGCGCATCGTCGCCGCGCTCGGCGACGACGCGTTCACGGAGATGCTCGCGCACCCCGAGAAGCTCGACCTGGTGAAGGGGCTGCGCGGCAACGTGCGCGAGAAGCTGCTCGCCGCCGTCGCGCTCGACTTCGGCGCGCACAAGGCGCAGGGCTTCCTGCGCGGACACGGGCTCGGGCCGGTCCAGGCGGCGGCGGTCGTGCGCAAGCTCGGGCCCGAGGCCGAGGAGCTCGTGCGCGCCGATCCGTACCGGCTGGCCGGCGCGGTCGGCGGCATCGGCTTCGCGATCGCCGATCGCATCGCGCACGCGCTGGGCGTGGCGCCCGACGATCCGCGGCGCGGACGCGCGGCGCTCGTGCACGCACTGCAGGAGGCGTCGGGCGACGGGCACACGCTCGTGACGCGCACGGAGCTCGTCGCGAAGGCCGGGACGACGCTCGAGGACGCGGTGCCGGCCGCGGTGCTCGAAGCGTGCGTCGACGAGCTGGCGCGCACGTCGGCGGTCACGATCGAGGCGCTCGACGACGGCGTCCAGCGCGTCTACCTGCCGCACCTCGCGCACTGCGAGAAGGAGCTGGCGAAGAACCTGTCGCGCATCCTGCGCTCCGGAGCGCGCGCGCCGTTCGCGGACGCCGGCGACCTGGAGCGCGCGGAGCGCAAGTCGGGCGTGTCGCTGCACGCGACGCAGCGCGACGCCGTGCTCGGACTGCTGGCTCGGCCGCTGGCGCTGCTGACCGGCGGACCGGGCGTCGGCAAGACCACGATCACGCGCTTCGTCGTGCAATTGGCGCGCGCGAAGGGGGCGAAGATCCTGCTCGCGTCCCCCACCGGCCGCGCGGCGAAACGCCTGTCGGAAGCGACGGGCGAACAGGCGCAGACCGTGCACCGCCTGCTGGGCTACGACCCCACGACCGAGGGCTTCGTGCACGACGCGCGCAACCCGCTCGACGCCGACCTCGTCGTCGTCGACGAGGTGTCGATGCTCGACGTCGTGCTGGCGCACCACCTCGTGAAGGCGATCGCCGCGCCGACGCGGCTCGTCCTCGTCGGCGACCCCGATCAGCTGCCGTCCGTGGGGCCGGGCAACGTCCTCGGCGACCTCCTCGCGTGCGAGGACGTGCCGCGCTGGCGTCTCACCGAGATCTTCCGCCAGGCGCACGACAGCCGCATCGTCGTGAACGCGCACCGGATCCTGCGCGGCGAGGAGCCCGACCTGCCCCCGCGCGGCGATCGCGCGTCCGACTTCTACTTCTTCGGCGAGGACGACCCCGAGAAGGCCGCGGACCTGTTAGTCGACGTCGTGACGCGGCGCATCCCCGAGACGTTCGGCCTCAAGTGGATCGACGACGTGCAGGTCGTCGCGCCGATGTACCGCGGC
>JBGAOR010000056.1:0-28053 GCA_044221705.1 Planctomycetota bacterium | reverse complement strand
CGGTCCGCGCTCGTCAGGCGGTCGATGAACGTCCGGGCCGAGAGCAGGCGCGCGAACCGGCGCGGGCGGCTGCGGCCCAGCACGCGCTGGATGAACGGGCCGCTCATGACGGACGTCGAGAGCGCCATGACGACCAGCGCCACGAACATGCGCTCGTCGATGATGGCGTACTTGAGCGCGGTGAGGCCGAGCACGATCTCCATGCTGCCGCGCGCGTTCATCGCGAAGCCGATGGCCCACGACTCGCGCGGGACCATGCCGGCGATGCGGGCGCCCAGCGCCGCGCCGCCGATCTTGCCCACGCAGGCCACGAGCATGACGACGAGGCACAAGAGCGGGTCGAAGTGCGCGACGAAGTCGATCCCGACGCCGATCCCGGCGAAGAAGAGCGGCGCGAAGAAGCTCGACACGAACTCGCGGATCGTCGTGCGCGTGCGCTCGCGCAGGTGCGACGAATCCCCCAGCGCCACGCCGGTCAGGAACGCGCCGAAGATCGCGTGCAGGCCGGCCTTCTCGGTCAGCGCGCCGCCGAACAGGGCCAGCGCGATCGCGAAGACGAGCACGCCGCTGGGCCACGACGTGTGCGCCTGCACCCAGGGCAAGATGCGGTGGATGCCCCAGCGCCCGACGGAGAGGATCAGCGCCGTGAAGGCGATGATCGAGGCGACGACGCCGATCAGCGCGTCGGGCGAGCCCTGCGCGCCGATCATCCCGAGGATGACGGCGAACACCATCCACCCGACGAGGTCGTTGAAGATCGCCGAGGCGATCACGACCATCCCGAAGTCCGACCGGTAGAGGTGCAGGTCGATCAACGTCTTCGCGATGACGGGCAGCGCGCTGATCGACAGCGCCGTCGCGAAGAACAACGCGTACATGCCGTGCGGGACCTGTCCCGACCAGCCGACGAGCGCCGGGAACCGCCAGGCGATCACGAAGCCGATGCCGAAGGGCGCCGCGATCCCGAGGATGCCGACCGACGACGCCGCACGGCCCTGCTTCAGGACGCGCGAGAAGTCGACCTCGAGCCCGGCGACCAGCAGGAACAGGGTCACCGCCAGCATGCGGATCCCCTCGAGCACGACGCGCGACGGTCCCTCGGCCGGGAAGAGCCACGACTGGACCTCGGGCATCACGCGCCCGAGCAGCGCCGGGCCGAGCAGGACGCCCGCGGCGAGCTCGCCCAGGACCGAGGGCTGGTTCAGCTTGCGCGCCAGCTCGCCCAGCACGCGCGCGGAGACCAGCAAGACGCCCAGCGCCACGAGCAGCCGCGTGGTCTCCGAGGGGTCGAGCGCGGCCAACGCGAGTTCAGGAAGCACGGTGTGTGGGCACTCGACGGTCGTGCCGGGCGCAGAGGTTATGCGTGCGCCGCGCTTCGCTCCATGCCCTTGTGGCACCCGAGGCGCGCCTCAGGCGAGAATGCCACGCGTGAGCAACCAAGCAACACCGAGCGAACCCGCCTGGAGCGGTTGGGACGAGCAGGAACCGGGTCCCGAGGACGAAGCCCTCGATCGCGCCTGGACGGCGATCGACGCCGGCGATCCGGAGACCGCGCTGCGCGAACTCGAGAACGTGGACCCTGACTGGCCCGACCGCTGGATCCCGGAGGGCATCGCGCGCACCGAGCTGGGCGACCTCGCCGGCGCGCGCGCCGCCCTCGACCGCGTGCGCGAAGCGGCCGACGTCGACGACCATCCGGACTACCTCTGGGCCGCCGGCTGCCTGCTGCTCGCCGAGTGGCGGATCGGCGAGGCGCGGACGGTCCTCGAGAAACTGGCCGGCATCGAGCGCACCGTCGGCGTGCTCGAGCGGCTGTCGCTCGCGCACGAGATCCAGGGCGATTTCGCCGGGGCCGACGCCCTGATGCACGAGGCGCACGCGATCGACCCGGACGCGATGCCGATGCCGCCGCGCTTCGACCACGCCGACTTCGAGCACATCACGGCGGCGGCCGTCGAGGCGCTGCCGCAGCAGTTCCGCGACGCGCTCGAGAACACCGAGATCGTCGTCGAGTCCGTCCCGTCCGAGTGGATGGTCGACCTGGCCGAGCCGGCCGGGACGCCGCCCGACCTCCTGGGGCTCTTCGTTGGTGTCTCGCGCCTCGACGCCGGATCGGACGCGACCGCCGAGCTGCCGCCGCGCATCTTCCTGTTCCAGCGCAACCTGGAACGGGCCTCGCGCGACGAGGCGGAGCTCTCGGAGCAGATCCGCACGACGCTCTACCACGAGATCGGCCACCTCCTCGGCTTCGACGAGGAAGGCGTGGCGGCGATGGGCCTCGAGTAGCCGCGGCCAGTCGCCCACGGTCTGGCCGGAACCGGGTCGCTCCCCGGGAAATACGCCGTCCGGACCGGGGGAGGTGATACGTAGGTCGTCCGTGGCCGGTGACTTCCACCGGCCGAGACACAGGTCGACCGACTGGAGATTCCATGAAGAACGTGACCCCCCTCGTGGCCGCCGCCATCGCGGCGCTCGCCGCCGGAGCGCCCCTCGCCGGTTGTCGCTCGGGCTCGGACAAGGACGCCTCGATGAGCTCGGCGGCGGGCGACAAGCACGCCTGCAAGAGCATGAACGCGTGCAAGGGCCAGGGCGGCTGCCACACCGCCAGCAACGCCTGCGCCGGCAAGAACGCCTGCAAGGGACAAGGCGGGTGCGCGACGGCCGAGCACCACTCGTGCAAGGGTCTGAACGCGTGCAAGGGTCAGGGCGGCTGCAAGACGGCGAGCCACGCGTGCGCCGGGCAGAATGCCTGCAAGGGCCAGGGCGGCTGCGCCGTCCCCGTGAAGCACTGATCCGAGCGGAGCGCATGCGCGAGCTCTCGGACGCACCCGCAGCCGAGGGCTCGCGCCCCCCCACCATGACACCCGCTCATTTCGATTTGCCGGACCTCGGAGTCGGCATCGGTCTGCGCACGACGCACTACGCGCGCGTGCTGGCCGAGCGCCCGCCGATCGAGTGGTTCGAGGTGATCACCGAGAACTTCCTGGCGACGGGCGGGCGTCCGCTGCGCGTGCTCGAGCAGGTCGCGGCGCACTACCCGGTGGTCTTCCACGGCGTCTCGCTGTCGATCGGCAGCACGGACCCGCTCGACCGCGACTACCTGGCGCAGGTCAAGGACCTCGCGGCGCGGATCGGGCCTCGCTGGATCAGCGACCACGTGTGCTGGACCGGGGTCGCCGGGCGCAACGTGCACGACCTCCTGCCGCTGCCGTACACCGAGGAATGCCTGCGCCACGTCGTCGCGCGCGTGAAGCAGGTGCAGGAGATCCTGGAGCGCCCGATCGCGCTCGAGAACCCGTCCTCGTACGTCGAGTTCCGCGCGTCGCAGATGAGCGAGGCCGAGTTCATGGCCCGCATGGCCGAGGAAGCGGACTGCGCGCTGCTCCTCGACGTGAACAACGTCTACGTGTCGAGTCGCAATCACGGCTTCGACCCCGTCGCCTACGTGGACGCTCTGCCGGCCGAGCGCGTCGTGCAGTTCCACGTCGCGGGCCACACGGACAAGGGCACGCACCTGCTCGACACGCATTCAGGGACGGCACGCCTCGAGGTGTGGGACCTCCTGCGCCATGCGCTCGAGCGCACGGGGCCGCGCTCGGTGCTGTACGAGTGGGACGAGGACATCCCGGAGCTCGACGTCGTGCACGCCGAGGCGCTGCGCGCGCGCGAGATGCTCGCGGCTGCGTCGCGAGGAGTCGCCGATGCCGCGCGGTGAGCTGGCCGAGCTGCAGGCCTGGTTCCAGGGCGCGGTCGTGCGCCCGAGCCTGCCGCACGGACCGTTCTGCACGGAGATCGAAGCGGCGGGAGCGCACGTCCTCCCCTCGCGCACGCTGACCGCGGAGGAGCGCGTGGCGATCTACGCCGACATGCACGTCGCGCGACTCGTGAACGTCCTGGCCGAGGACTACCCGGCCGTCCGCGCCGTCGCGGGCGCGGACGAGTTCGAGGCTCTGGCGCGCGGCTACCTGGCCGATCACCCGCCGCACAGTTTCACGCTCTCCGTGCTGGGCCGGCACGTGCCCGATTGGATCGCGGGCCGCGCGGATCTGGAGAACGGCGCGCTGCTCGCCGACGTCGCGCGCGTGGAGCTCTCGATGACGCGCGTGTTCGACGCGCCGCGCGAGGTCGCGCTGTCCCCCGCGGACATCGCCGCGCTGCCGGCGAGCACGTGGGCCGACCCGCGGCCGCGCCTGATCGGCGCGCTCGAGCTGCTCGAGCTCGGCCACCGCGCGAACGCGATCGTCCGCGCCGTCCGTCAGGGCGAGGAGATGCCACCGCTCGATCCGGCGCGCACGCGCCTCGTCGTGTGGCGCAAGGACGACGTCGTGTGGCGGCGCGACCTGGATCCGGCGGCGTTCGCCGCGTTGCGCGCGCTGCACGCGGGCGCGAGCCTCGCCGCCGCGATCGCGGCGGCCGCGGCGGCGCACGCCGGCGATCCGGCCGAGCTGGAGCCGCGCGTCGCGCAGTGGATGTCCGACTGGTCGCAGGACGGGTTCTTCTCCTCGATCGCGTGACGGACGCGGAGCGCGCGCGGCTATCCTGCGCGCCATGGACCGCCAGACGTACCTCGGACTCGCCGACGCCGCTCTCGCGCGCGTCGCGCGCTGGGGCGACCAGTTCGACCCCGACGAGGTCGAGGCCACGAGCACGGACGGCGTCGTGACGCTCGAGTTCGCCGACCGCGCGCGCTTCGTGCTCAACCGCCAGACCGCCACGAACCAGATGTGGTTCGCGGCCGGCGCGCGCGCGTGGCACTACGACTGGAACGCGGAGCGACGCGCGTGGCTCGACGAGAAGGACGGACACGAGCTGCTCCAACGGCTCGTCGAGGTCGTGTCGGCGAAGGTCGGCCGCGCGCTGCCGCCGATCTGACGCCGATCCGCGCTACTTCGGCTTCTTCTTCTTGCCGCCCAGGAGCCCGTCGAGCAGGTCGTCGATGCCCTTCCCGGCCGCGCTCTCGAGCAGGCCCTCGAGGAAGCCGTCCTGGAATCCGACGCGCGGCTTGTTCCACGTGCCCGAGAGCACGATCGGCACCGCGGTGTCCGCCGGCACGAAGTCGCGGATCTTGGCCAGCTCGCGGTCGAACTTCTTGCCGAACATCGCGAGCGGCAACTTCGTGGCGAGCTTCATCTCGCCGTCGACGAGCCGCACGGAACCGTCGAACAGGACGTCGCGGCCGCCGAGACGGATGGGCAGCTTGTCGTAGACCGCCACGCCGTCCTTGATCGGGACGCTGAACGCCGGCAACCGCACTTCCGCCGCGTCGAGCGCGACGCCCAGCTGGTCGAGCATCGGCAGACCTTGGAACGTCAGCTTGCCCAGGTCGATGCGGAAGACGCCGTTCAGCTTCGTGACGTCGCCGCCCAGCGCGAAGCGCACGTCGCTCGACTTCAGCAGGAACGGCGCGAACTCCGTGCTCGACGTCACCTGCTGCGTGTCGATCGCGCCCAGGAAGCTGGCCTTCTTGAGCATGGGCAACAGGCTGCCGACCACGCGGTCCATGACGAGCGGCCCGAGCGCGACGTCCACGTCCAGGCCGTCGGTCTTGTCGATGACCAGCGTTCCGTCCTCGACGTGCGCCGCGAGCGCGACGCGGTTCTTGCCGCTCTCGACGCGCGCCTCGATCGCGCCGCGATCGAACGCGACGTCGGGCGCCTGCACGTCGATCAGGATGCGCGGTCCGAGCGCGTCGACGAGCAGGCCATCCTGCCCGGCGAGCGCGTCGACGAGCGCGGTCGGCACGTTCTCGGCGTGGACGCGGGCCAAGGCGCGGAAGGTCTTCCAGGCCGCATCGCCCTGGAGTTTCTCGAGCGGATCGAGCGCGGTGACCTCCACATCGACCGAGCCCGGCGTCGCATCCTCGATGCGCGCCGTGAAGCGCAGGTTCGGCCTCGTCTCGTGGGCCAGCGTCGCCGTGAGCTTCGCCGCGCTCAGCACGACCGAACGTCCGGCCGCTTCCGTCTTCGGATCCTCATAGGCGATCGAGGGCAGCACGACCTCGAGGTAGGCCTTCGTGTCGGCGATACGCCGCGCGAGATCGGGCGCCTCGAGCGGCGTCGCGAAATCGCACAACTTCAGCTCGATGACGCCCGGGTCCTTGCCGGCGACCTCGATCCGCGTCCCCACGGGCAGGGATGGTCCGAGACGCGCGCGCAACAGCTCGGGCGTCACGTTCAGGCGCGCCGTGATACCGGAATCGCCGATCGCGACCACCCGGCCGTCCTCGAGAGTGCCGTTGCACGAGACTCGACCAGTCGCCCCGGCGATCGCGACGTCGAACTTCCGGGCCGTTGGCACGCTGCCGTCGAACGAGCCACCGACCGTGAAGTTGGGCCCGAACAGCGCCGACACCGTGTCGGGAAATCCGGCCATGCGCTCGACGACGATCGAGTCCACGTCGCGAAGTGCGAAGAAGGTGACCGAGACCGGCGGCATGCCACCTGCCGAGAGCGAAGCCACCGAGCCATCGACCTGCGCGTTGGCGGAGAGGTGCGCCGGCGCAGTCGGCGGGTTCCCGAGCTCGATGTCGGCCTCCAGCTGGGCGGCCTGCTTCGACCCACCTCCGAACTGTGCGTCGAGCTTCGTCCGGCGCAGCGTGATCCGGTGCGGGGCGGGCTCCGCCGCCATCGTGCTCGTCAGGGTCGGCGCAGCGATCGCGACGTGGGCTGCGACACCCGCCATCAACGCTTCGGACCCGACGAAGGCCTTGGTCACAGGATCGAGCAGCGGCACGGCGAGCGCGGTCACGTCGATGGCCAGGACGCCTTCCGCCTCCACGCGGGTACCGGCAGGCAGCCGCGGCCCGATCTCGGTCGCGATGAACTCCGTCGTCGGTGTCCAGACGATGTGCGCGGGGCCGTGGCCGGAGTTGGTGAGGACACCTTGCCGCACCTTCAAGGCCAGGTCGGCTTCGAGCTGCGCCGAGCTCACGCGCACGCGCACGTCGCCGCCTTCGAAGTTCACCTGCCGCCCATCGACGTCGACGCGCACGACGGGACCGAGCGCAGTCGCGATGCGCGCTCCCTGGCCGGAGAATTCCCCGAGCGCCAGCGTCGACAGCCCCTCGATCGCCACCTGCGCGTCGACGCGCGGGATCGGGCCGCCGGCCATCAGCGCGAACGCGTCGGGCACCTTCGCCTCGACGTGCACGCGCCCCGGCGCGCCGGCGTCGAGCGCGGCGTCGAACTGCGCGAGCAGCGGTTGCCCCGGTGCCGCGCGGGCGGTGAGCTTCATCGCGGAGATCCCGGCCGTGAGCTTCGCCGCGCGCAGCGCGTCCGTCTCGATCGTCGCGGAACCCGGCAGGTCGACCTCGACGTCGATCTCGGCCTTCTCCAGCGCCGGCCGCAGGCTGGCCATGTCGCGCGCCTTCGGATCCGGCACCGGCAGCCGCAGCTTGGGCACGCGAACCGTCCACGATTTCCCGGCATCGCCGAGCGTCACGCGCGCGTCCGGCGGCAGCTTCGCGCGCAAGCTGCGCTCGAGGATCCCGCGCGGCATCGGCGTCGTCGCCGTGAGGAACGGCTGGTCGCCGCCCGTGATCTCGCCGCCGGCGAGGCGCGCGTGGATCGCGACGTCGGCGTTCGCGCCGTCGAGCTCGAGGTCGGCGACGCCCTGCTCGGCCGACTCGGCCTTCACGTCGAAGCGCAGCGCGAACGTCGACCCGAGGACCTCGACGAGGTCGCCCGAGAGACGGCTGAGTCCGTCGACGAGCGCCGTCGAGAAGCCCTCGACGCGCCCCTTCGCCTGCGTGCGGCCTAGCGGCCAGCGCGCCGCGGGATCGATGGGGCCATCGACGTTCACGTCGATCTCGAGCGTGCCCGGCTTCTCGCCCGCGATGCGTCCGGTGACGAGCGCGACGAGCGGCGTCGAGGGCTTCTTGAACGCGTGCAGGACGACGTCCTCGACCACGAACGGCTTCCCGACGCGCCGCGTGTCGGCGTCCGACCAGGCGAGGCGCTTCACGTTCACGCGCACGTCGGCATCGAGCTCGCGCGCGAACTTCGCCGCGTCGAACGGTTCGGCGTCGCCCTCGGGCTCGCCCGCCGGCGTGCTCGGCCGCCGCGGCGCGAGCGCGCGCTGCAGGTTCGTCGTGCCGGCGTCGTCGGCCGCGAGGTTCGCCTCGACGTCGAGGACGATCGTCCCAAGACGCGTCCCGCCCGACCGCACCAGGCTCCACAGCGACGGCAGCGTCGCGTCCGCGCGCGCGACCTCGGCGCCCGACGGATCCAGGAGGCGCACGCCGCGCGCCGACTGCTCCCCGAACCAGGCCAGGGAGGCCGAGCCGATTTCGAGGCGTCCCTGGAACCGCTCGTCGAAGGCCGCCGCTCCGCGGCTCGCGACCGTGCCGGAGAGCATGGTCGGCAGTAGCAGGACCACGACGACCAGGCTTCCGAACGCGAACGCGGTGCAGCCCAGGGTCGTCTTGAACAAGAAGCCCAGCAGTCCCCGCTTGGGCGGGGTCGAGGGGGTGGTCGGGGCGGCGGTCGGCGTGCTCACAGGGTTCTCCGGGCGGTCGGGCGGCCGCATCGTGCAAGGCCCAGGCCGGTCGGTCCATGCCGCAACTCGTGAAGGCGGCGGAGTCCGCGAACCCGCATCTCGACGGGGACGACCACCACGGATAGTGTTCCGAGCCGGAGCACCCCCCCACATGCAGCCCACCGAGCAGCCCGCCGTCCGCATCTACCTCGTCGGCGCCCACGCGACCGGCAAGACCACCCTGGCCCGCTGGGTCCGCGACCGCTACGGCCTGCCGATGATCTCGGAGGTCGCGCGCGGCGTGCTGGCCGAGATGGAGGCGCAGCTCGACGCGCTGCGCTCGAACGTCGACCTGGTCGACCGCTACCAGCGCCAGGTCTTCGAGCGCCAGATCGACGCCGAGTTCAAGCAGACCGGCTCGTTCGTGTCCGACCGCGCGTTCTGCAACCTGGCCTACGCCGGCCACCACGCGACGATCCTGGGCGAGATCGCGACCGATCCGCGGCTCTCGACCTACCTCGAGTCCGTGCGCGGCGGCATCGTGTTCTTCCTGCGCCCGCACAAGGAGCTCGTCGTGGCCGACGGCGTACGCGCCGGCGTCGAGTGGGAAGAGGTCGTGCGCATCGACGGCATGGTGAAGCTCCTGCTCGAGCTCTTCCGCATCCCGTACATCCCGGTGGCGTCGCTGGCGATGCAGGAGCGCGTGCGCCTGATGGAACGCGTGCTCGACCTGAGCGGGCTGCACCCCGTGGGAGCCCACGGCCGCGAGGAGCTCGCGCCGCGCCGGTTGGTCACGAACGGGGCGACGAACTGACGCGGCGATCCCGACCCGGCGTCAGTTCCAGCTGACGTCGGGCGGCAGGTCCTCGAGACCCGCCGCGGCGCCGCCGAGCGAGCGCACGACCTGGCGCCAGATGCCCTGCGAGTCGGGCGCGAAGACCCATTCGGGCTTCAGGCTCACCGGGATCCACGAACCGCCGGCGAGCTCGTCCTCGAGCTGGCCCGCTCCCCAGCCGGCGTAGCCCAGGATCAGCCGCACGTCCTCGGCCGCCGTCTCGCCGCGCTCCTCGAGGAACTGCGCCAGCTGGTCGATGTCGCCGCCCAGGTAGAGGCCCGACGACAGCTCGATGCCGCCGGCGATGCGCCCGGGGACGCGGTGGACGAACTGGAGCGTGTCGAGCCCGACCGGGCCGCCGGCGTGCACGACGTTGCGCTGGCGCGCGAGCAGGTCGTGGGCCGGCATGAGCTTGTCGATCGTGACCGGCGAGGGCCGGTTGATGACCAGCCCGTGCGCGCCCTCGTCGCCGTGCCCGCACATCAGGACGACCGTGTGCATGAAGTTCTCGTCGCGCAGGCTCGGGGCGGCGGCGAGGAGGCTGCCGGGAACCGTGCGCAGGACCTTCATCGTGGCGGAACGTAGCACTCGAAGCGGGGACAAGAAACGACCGGCTGCGGCGGGTACTTCGGCCACGCCGGATCCTCCACGCCGAGCCGGCACATCAGGAACACCGCGCCCTTCGCCGAGCGGACGCCTCGGACGTGCGCGCACTCCTCGCAGCGGCTACCCCACTGCCGCGGCGGGCGCTCCTCGGCCGGTTCCCGGGGCTCGTTCACGGCGCGCGCTCGAGCGTCAGCACGGTCTCGACGTGCGGCGTGTGCGGGAACTGGTCGAACGGTCGCACGCGCGCGACGCGCCAGCCGATCCGGCCGAAGGCCTCGACGTCGACCGCGGCGGCGGCGGGGTTGCACGAGACGTACACGATCCGGCGCGCGGGGACGGAGGCGAGCGACGGCACGACGCGCGGATGCAACCCGGCGCGCGGCGGGTCGAGCACGAGCACGTCGGGCGTCGGCAGGTCCGACGTCGCCGAGAGGCCGGTCAGCACGTCGCCCTCGACGAAGCGCACGTTGGCGACGCCGTTGCGCTCGGCGTTCGCGCGCGCGTCGCGGATCGCGCTGGCCACGAGCTCGAAGCCGACGACCGCGCGCGCGCCGCGCGCCAGCACGAGCGAGATCGTGCCCGTGCCGCAGTACAGGTCCCAGGCAACGCCGTCGGTACCCAGCGCGGCCTCCTCGAGCACGGCCTGGTACATGCGCTCGGCCGCCAGCGTGTTCGTCTGGAAGAACGAGCCGGCCGAGATCGCGAAGCGCAGGCCGCACAGCTCCTCCGTGATCGTGCCGGCGCCGAGCAAAGTCCGCTCGCGCTCGCCGATCGCGGTCGTCGCCGCGCGCGCGTTCACCGTCTGGACGATCGTCGTGATGCCGGGGACGCGCGACGCGAGCTCGGCCGCGTAGGGCTCGACGATCTCCGGCGCGTCGGCGGACGTCACGAGGTTCACCAGCACCTCGCCCGTGCGCTGCGCGCGGCGGACGACGAGATGGCGCAACAGTCCGGCGCGCACCTTCAGGTCCCAGGCCGACACGCCGCGCTCGAGCGCGATCGCGCGCGCCACGTCCACGATGCGGTCCGCGATCTCGGACTGAATCGGACAGACGCGCACGTCGACGACCTTCGAGTAGAGGCCCAGCGCGTGCATCCCCAGCGCGAACGACGCGTCCACGCCCTCGGGTTCGCCGGGCGCGATCCAGCGCCGGTTGGAGAACGTGAACTCCATCTTGTTGCGGTAGCGCCACGTCTCCGGCGCCGGGACGACGTCCTCGACGACGATCCCGTGCGCCAGGAGTCCGCGCGCGCCGAGCGCCGATTCCACGAGGCGCTTCTTGCCGGCAAGCTGCTCGGCGTAGGCGAGGTCCTGGAACGAGCAGCCGCCGCAGGCGCGGAAGTGTGCGCATTCCGGCCGCGCGGCGTGCGGTCCGGCGTCCACCACCGCGAGCGCGACGGCCTCGACCTCGTCGCGGCGGCGGCGCAGCACGCGCGCGCGCACGGTGGACCCGACGGCCGCGCGCTGGACGCGGAAGCGGTACGGGCCCGATCGCGCGAGCCCGTGCCCGCGCACGTCGAACGCGTCGATCGAGAGCGTGAACTCGTCGCCCTGGCGCGGCTTGCGTTCGGCGGTCCCCGGCGCCGCGGACGATTCGCCCGCGATCGATCCGGAGTCATCGTGCGACACTTCGACGACATCGTCCGGCGCGAACTCGTCCGCGCGTTCGTCCGCGGCGCCCAGGTCGGGCCGCGCGTCGCGCGCGCTCACGCGTCGACCCGTTCGACGCGCGAGGACGGCTTCACGTCCTCCGCGGCCCGCGGATGCGCGACGTACTGACCGTCGTTCTCCGGCAGCGGAACGCCGGCACGCACCATCGCCGTGTACACGCCGAGGCACGTCACATTGGCCAGGTTGAGGCTGCGCACGCCGCTCCGGATCGGGACGTAGACGCGCCGGTCGGCGTGATCGGCGAGGAGTCGCGCGGGCAGGCCGCGGCTCTCCGATCCGAACACGAGCACGTCGTCGGCCGCGAAGTCGGTCTCGAAGAGCGACCGCCCGCCGCGCGCGCTGAAGAGGCGCAGACGATCGGCGAACGGCCGTTTGGAATCGGCGGCGAGCGCCTGCGAGGCGGCACTCCACGAACGGTGGACGACCAGTTCGACGAGCGGCCAGTAGTCGAGCCCGGCGCGCTTCAGGTAGCGGTCTTCCAGGCTGAAACCGAGCGGTTCGACGAGGTGCAGGCGCAAGCCGAGCCCGGCCGCGAGCCGCGCGGCGCAGCCCGTGTTGTGCGGGATCTCGGGGTGGACGAGGACGATTTCCAAGCGCGCGAGTGTAGCGTCGGCCCGCGCTCCGCGGCGCGCGCGGAAATGGAACCAACGCCGCTCCGCCACGCGCGTAGTCGCCACCCCATGCGCATCCCGCGAACGCTCGCCACCCTCGCCTTCCTCCCGCCGCTCGTCGCCGGTTGCGCGACGTCTTCCGGCGCACCCGCCGACCTCCGCAGCGGCCCGCGCGCCGACTACCGCGTGCGGCTCCTCGATCCGGCGGCGCGCGCAGCCGAGGTCGAGATGCGGCTCAGCGGCCTCGATCCACGGGCGGACGAGCTCGCGCTGTCGCTGCCCGAGGGCTACTCGTTCCTGCGGCTCGAGGCTCCGCTCCTCGCCGTGCCTCTCGCGGCCACGACGGCGGCTGGCGCGCCGCTCGCGCTCGAATCCGACGGTCCCTACCGCTGGAAGCTCGCGACCGGCGGCGCGACCGACGCGGTCGTGACGTGGACGAGCGCCCTGACCGCGCACGACCGTCCCGACGTCGCGGAGCGCGACTCGTTCGGACATCCGTACACGACGGCCGACCACGCGTTGCTGATGACCGGCGCGCTGATGGTCGCGCCCGAGTTCGGCGACGACGCGCGGTACCGCGTGCGCTTCGAGACCCCGGCGCACTGGCCGGTCCTCTGCCCGTGGCGCGAGGTCGAGCCGGGCACGTTCGATCCCGGCTCGCGGCACGCGCTGCAGGACGACCTCGTGGCGCTGGGCGGGTGGACGACGCGGCGCATCGAGCTCGAGGGCATGCGCATCCAGGTCGGGATCGCGCCCGGACAACCCGCGCTCGAAGCGCTCGCGGTGCCGGCGATCGAGAAGATCTGCGCGGCCGAGCTCGACCTGTTCGGCATGGTCCCGCGCACGGAGTACCTGTTCCTCTTCGTCGCTCCCAAGCCGATCCGGGGCTTCTCGTTCGCGGGCTCGCCCAAGACCGGCGCGATGGTGCTGCAGGTCTCGGGCGACCTCGCGAACCCGATCGCGGGCGAGATGATCGACCACCTCGTCGCGCACGAGTTCCACCACCTGTGGGGCGTCGCGCGGCTCGACTTCGGCGACGACCTGCGCTTCGTCGGCGAGGGCTTCACGGACTGGTACGCGCACGTCGTGCCGGCGCGGCTCGGGCTCATGTCGTGGGAGAAGTTCGGCGAGGAGCTGGGCGAAAAGCTCGAGGGCTGGAACGGACTCGCGCCGAAGCTCGACACGACGCTCGCGCAGGCCGGCGGTCCGCGTTTCTTCGAGGGCAAGGCGCACTACGAGGCCACGTACGGCGGCGGCCTGCTCGTCGCGGCGCTGCTCGACCTCGAGCTGCGCCGCGCGGGGCGCGCGGACGGGCTCGACGGCTGGCTGCGCGAGTTCGTGAACGACCCGCGCTGGAGTCCGGGCGGGAAGGGACCGGGCACCGCCGACTTCCTCGCGCACGTCGAGAGCACGCTGGGTCCCGCGGCACGCGAGCGCGTCGCGCGCTGGATCGAGACGCCCGGCGGCTTCGATCCCGAGGCCGAGCTCGGCCGCCTCGGGGTCGCGATCACGCGCCAGCCGATGCCGCGCGTGCTGCGCGCGAACTTCGAGGGCACGCGCATCACGGCGCTCGACCGGCAGTCGGAGGCCGCTCGGCTCGGCCTGCTCGAGGGCGACACGATCCGGACGGTGAACGGCCGCGACGTCACCGACGCGGCTTCGATCCAGGCCGCCTGGAAGGACCCGGTCGAGGGCCGGGTCGAGGTGCGCGTCGAGCGCGGCGGCGCACCGATCGAGCTCGCGGCGCCAGCCGGCCCCGCGCTGGCGAAGCCGTTCGTCGATCCGACCGCCTGGTCGGCCCGCGCGGGCGCATCGTCGGCCGGCGCGGGCGCGTAGTCGGCGGCCAGCCCGCGGATCGGCGGCGGTTCCGCGGCAGCGGCGCGACGCCGGCGCGTCGGGTGTCTTCGAACGCGGTCGACTCCTCGCCCGCGGCGTCGCGCTCGGCGATACTGGGCCGATGAGCGCGCACCGCATCGCCGTGCCACCGAGAGCCCCGCGGTCCCGGGTTCTGGCGCGCGCTCGAGCGCTCTCCGTGCTCGCCTCGATCCTCGCGATCCTCGTGCTCTCGGCCGGGGTCGCGCGCGCGCAGCAGTCGCCGTCCGGCACGGCGGAGAGCTTCCATGCGCGCTGGTGGAACATCACCAACGGACTGCCGCAGAGCTCGATCAACGCGCTCGTGCAGAACGCCGAGGGCGAGTTGTGGATCGCGACGCACGGCGGGCTCTTGTGCTTCGACGGGTTCGAGTTCCGCCGCTTCGACATCGACACGTTGCCGGGACTCCGCTCGAACCACATCACGGCACTGGTCGAGGACGGATCGGGCGGCCTGTGGTTCGCGACGTTGGAAGGCGGCCTGCACCACCTCCGCGACGGCCGGCTGGACCGGAGCCTCGTCGTCCCGGGCACGGACGGCGTCCTCGGGCTCCTCCACGCGCGCGATGGCTCGCTGTGGACCCAGGGCAGCAGCGGCCATCTGCAGCGCTTCGCCGACGGAGCGTGGTCGGAGCTCGCCGAGCCGCATGGCGCGGACCTGTACCGTGGACTCTGCTCGCGGACGGACGGCGTGGTGTGCGCGGCGATCCGCCAGGAACTCGTCCTGTTCCAGCCGTCCGGCGTCGAGTTGGCGCGCCTCTCCGTGCCGGGCTGGATCCTCTCGATCGCCCCGGCCGCGGCGAACGGCATCTGGGTGGGACTGGTCGACGGGCTCGCGCTCGCGCGCGAGGGCGCGGTCGAACCGGTCCGCGTCGATCCGCCGATCGACGCGATCGTCGACGTGATCGTGGACGACGGCCGCGGCACCGTGTGGGTGGGAACTCCCGGCGGCGCGCGGCGCATCGCGATCGAAACGGGGCGTTCGCCCGACCTGCGCGTGCACTCCGTGGGCGAGCTGCCGCAGGACTTCGCCACGCGCTCGATCCTCCTGGACCAGGAGGGCAATGCCTGGCTGGGCGGCACGGAGGCCGGGCTCATGCGGCTGCGTCCGAGCCGACTCCAGGCCTACGAGCGCGTGCCCGGGAGATCGATGGTCCGCGCGATCTGCGACGACGGCCAGGGCGGCGCGTGGGTCGGCTACTTCGAGCGTGGCCTGGCGCGGATCATCCCGAAGACCGGCGAGGAGCGCGAGCAGGACCTCGACGTGCCGGGCCCCAGGCCGCCGATCGTGCACGCGCTGCTCCACGACCGGCGCGGGCGCACGTGGGTCGGCGTCAACGGCTCGTGGATGCGCAGCGAAGAAGACGACAGCGAGAGATTCGAGCAGGTGCTGCCCGATCTCCCCTTCACGCCCGGAGTCGGGCCCATGGCCGAGAGGCCGGACGGTTCGATCTGGCTCTCGACGATCGGCGGGCACCTGCTGCGGGTCGGACTCGACGACGAGGTGCACGAGGAGCTCGACATCCCCCCTCCGATCCTCGTCCTGTCGGTCGCGCCGGACTCGAGCGTGTGGGCCGGGGGCATCGACCAGGTCTTCTGCGCGCGCGACGGCGTGGTCACGCGCTACGGGCCGGAGGACGGCCTGCCCTTCGGCACCGTGCGCGACATCCTGCCCGAGCCGAACGGCGATCTGTGGTTCGCCACGCACGGGGGCGGTCTCGCGCTGTTCTCGCGAGGTCGCGCGCGCAAGCTGACGACCAGGAACGGCCTCCTCGACGGTTCGCTCTCGAGCATCCTGTTCGACGACCAGGATCGCCTGTGGATGCTCTCGAACATGGGGCTGATCGTGGCCGACCGCGCGGATCTCATGGCGGTGCTCGACGGCCGCCGCTCGCGCATCGACCCGGTCGTGATCGGACCGGAAGCGGGCCTGAACGAAGCCAGCCCGGCTCAACCCGGCGGGTTCCGCGACGCGGCCGGCCGCATGTGGTTCGGGATGATCTCGGGCACGGTCCGCATCGACGCCCAGGATTTCCCGTTCAACCGCGCCGAGCCGCGCGTGCGCATCCAGAACGTGCGCACCGAGGACGTCGCGCTCGACACCAACGGGAATCTGGAGGTTCCCGCGGGCACGCGCCGCCTCTCGTTCGAGTTCACGGCCTTCTGCCTCACCGCTCCCGAGCGCATCCGCTTCCGCTACCGGCTCGACGGGTACGACGAGGAGTGGATCGACGCAGACCGCTCGCGCCAGGCCTCGTACACGGCGCTCGCGCCCGGCGGCTACACGTTCCGCGTCACCGCGCGCAACGAGGACGGCGTGTGGAGCTCGGAGCCGCAGGCCCTCCGCCTCACCATCCTGCCCGCGTGGTGGCAGACCCCCGGATTCCGCGCGCTGTTCGTCCTGGCGGCGATGGGCGCCTTGTTCGCGCTGCACCGCCTGCGCATCGGCATCGTCCAGCGCCGCGCACAGACCCTGCTCGAGGCCACGCAGGGTCGCGTCCTGGCCGAGGAGCGTTCTTCGCGACTGCGCGACGAGCTCGCGCACGTGGCGCGCGTGGCCACGGCGGGCGAGCTCGCCACGTCGCTCGCGCACGAGGTCAACCAACCGCTGGCCGCGATCGTCACCAACGCCGAGGCGGCGCGCCGGTTCCTGGCGCGCGACGGCGTGAGCAGCGCCGACCTGGACGCGATCCTGCGCGACATCGCGCAGCAGGGCGAGCGCGCGTCGGAGGTGATCCGCCGACTGCGGCAGTTCCTGCGCAAGCACGAGGCCGAGCGCGCGCCCCTGGACGTCAACGCGCTCGTGCACGGCACGCTGCCGCTCGTGCGCCGCGAGATCGAGGACCAGCACGCCGCGGTCGAACTCGAGCTGGCGACGGACCTGCCGCAGGTCGCGGCCGACGGCGTGCAGATCCAGCAGGTCCTCGTGAACCTGATCAAGAACGCCTGCGAAGCGATGTCGACGCAGGCCGGCGAGCGCCGGATCCGCATCCGGACGAGTCGTTCGGACGGCGGCATCGCGCTCGAGGTGCAGGACAGCGGACCGGGCGTCTCGGCCGAGATCCGCGGGCGGCTCTTCCAGCCCTACGTCACCACGAAACCGGCCGGGATGGGGCTCGGGCTGGCGATCTGCCGCACGATCGTCGAAGCTCACGGAGGCCGCCTGGGACTCGGATCCGGGTCGGCCGGCGGGGCCGCCTTCCGCGTGGACCTGCCCGCGGACTCGCAACGGAAAGGCAGGGCCTGATGGGACACGGGACCATCTTCCTGGTGGACGACGACGACGCGCTGCGGCGCGCCACGGAGCGTCTGCTCGACTCGCACGGCTACGCGGTGCGCGCGTTCGCGTCGGCCGACGCGTTCCTCCAACAGCTCGACGCGAGCCAGGCGGGATGCCTGCTGCTCGACGTGCGCATGCCCGGACAGAGCGGGTTCGACCTGCAGCAGGTGCTGCTCACGCGCGGCGTGAATCTGCCGATCGTCTTCCTGACCGGCCACGCCGAGGTGAGCACGAGCGTGCAGGCGATGAAGCAGGGCGCCGTCGACCTGCTGCAGAAGCCGGTGCGCGAGGCCGAGCTCCTCCAGGCTCTCGAGCGCGCGCTCGAACGCGACGCGAAGACGCGCGAGGCGAGCGGCGCGCTCGCGACGCTGCAGCGCCGGTACGCGACGCTGACGCAGCGCGAGCAGGAGATCCTGGCGGCGATCGTCACGGGCCAGCTCAACAAGCAGGTGGCCTACGCCCTGGGGATCGCCGAGCGGACCGTCAAGCTGCACCGCGCGCGCGTGCTGCAGAAGATGCGCGCGGACTCGCTGGCCGACCTGGTGCGGATGGCGCAGCACCTCGGCATCGGCCAGGGCTGAAAGCGGCGGGGTCTACCCGAAGGTGCTATGGCCGAGCGCGGCGGTCCGGTGCACAGTGCAGTACGTCGGACACGGAGCGCGAGCTCCTGAACGCGCTCCGCCCTCGCCGGGCGGCGCACGGGTCCGGCGAGAGAGCCTCCAGGATGGATCCCCGTCACCCCTCGAGCCGTCGTGCGGCGCGCAACGACGCCGACACGTCGGCCGGCCGCGCGCCCGAGCCGCGCGGGCCGTCCGATCGCCAGCCGGCCACCCCGGCCCCGTCGAACCCCGTCGCCGCCGGCGTCGGGGCGACGAAGGCGAGCGCCGCGAACGCGCGCGGGACCGTGTTCCTCGTCGACGACGACGAGGCGCTGCGGCGCGCGTTGAACCGGCTCCTCTCCTCGTGCGGCTTCCGCGTGCGGGCCTTCGGATCGGCCGAGGAGTTCCTGGCCGCGTACGACTCCGACGAGCCGGGCTGCCTGCTGCTCGACCTGCGCATGCCGGGCCGCAGCGGGCTCGACCTCCAAGGCGAGCTCGAGCGCAGCGGATCCGACCTGCCGATCGTCTTCCTCACGGGACATGCCGACGCGCGCACGCGCCAGCTCGCGCTCGATCAGGGCGCCGTCGCGTTCCTCGAGAAGCCCGCGCGCGAGCCGGAGCTCCTGGCCGCGCTCGATCGCGCCCTGTCGCGGTCCTGAAGCGGGCCGGGACGACCCGCGCCGGCGAGCGCGCGATCCGGAACGGCGTGCACGGCGGTCGGCGCGAGCACCGCTCGGCGCCCCCCGCGCGGGCCTCCGCGCGAACTCTCGCGCTCCGCCAGTAGACCGATCCCCGCAACCGGTGCACGATGGATGGGTAGGGCTCGCGTCGCCCCCAGCTCCGGAATTCCTTTCCGGCCCCCTCTCCATGCACGAACACCGCCGTCTGCTCCTGCCTCTCCTCGCCGCCGCCTTCACTGTCCCCGTCGCGTTCGCGCACGACGGCGATCCGAAGCTGCTCGACAAGCGCCCGGCCTACCAGGGCCCCGGCTGGCGCAACGCGCTCAAGCGCCAGTACGCCACGGGCGGCGGCCAGCAGGACCTCGGCGTCGGCGACCAGTTCGCGCGCAACAACGTCACGCTGCTCGCGTGGATGCCGCTCTCGGACTTCGGCGTCGCGTCGGGCGGCAACGGCAACTCGTGCTTCGGCTACACGTCGCCGTCGGGCCGCGAGTACGCGCTGTTCGGCCACTCGAACGGCACCGCGATCATCGAGATCACGCAGCCGGGCAACCCGGTCATCGTCGGCCAGATCGCCGGGCCGCAGAGCCTGTGGCGCGACGTGCGTGCGTTCGGCACGTACGCCTACGCCGGTTCCGAAGGCGGCGGCGGCATCCAGGTCATCGACCTCTCGAACGTCGACAACGGCGTCGTCACGCTGGCGAACACGGTCACCACCGGCGGCAGCACGGCGACGCACACGCTGGCGCTCAACCCGACCTCCGGCCGGCTGTACCGCGACGGCGGCGGCGGCAACGGGCTGCGCATCTACGATCTGAACGCGAACCCGGCCAGCCCGACGTACCTCGGCGCGTGGGCCGACCGCTACGTCCACGAGTCCCAGGTCGTCACCTATCCGACCGGCGGTCCGGGCGGCGGTCCGCGCGAGCTCGCGATCTGCTGCGGCGGCCTCGGCAGCGGCTACACGGACACGGGCATCGACATCGTCGACGTGACGAACGCCGCGGCGCCGCAACACCTGCTGCACGTGACGTACGGCTCGCCGAACTACTCGCACCAGGCCTGGCTCTCGCCCGACCGCACGCGCCTCTTCCACAACGACGAGGTCGACGGCCGTCCGTTCACGCGCGTGTTCGACGCGTCGAACCTGAACCAGCCGATCCCGGTCCTCACGTACATCGGCGAGTACCAGAACGGTGTGACGGTCGACCACAACCTCTACACCAAGGGTTCGCTCGTCTACCACGCGAACTACCGCAGCGGCCTGCGCGTCTTCGACACCGCGAGCGGCGCGACGACGCCGACGCTCGTGGCCTGGTTCGACACGTATCCGGCCGACGACGCGACGGGCTACAACGGGCTGTGGAACAACTACCCGTACTTCCAAAGCGGGGTCGTGATCGGCTCCGACATCGAGAACGGGTTCTTCGCCTGGTGGGTCGGCACGCCGCAGCTCGGCTTCGCGTTCCCGGCCGGATCGCCGACCGAACTGAGCCCCGCGGGCGATTCGACGATCGTGCAGATCCTGCAGAACACGCCGGGCATGCTGCAGGCGGGTTCGCCGACCCTGTACTGGAGCACGGGCGGCAACTACACGCCCGTCGCGCTCCAGCCGTTGGGCGGCGACCTCTACAGCGCGGTATTCCCTCAGTTCCCCTGCGGCACCACCGTCAACTACTACGTGTCGGCCACGGGCCAGAACGGCATCGTGTGGACGGCCCCCGAGGGCGCGCCGGCCGCTTCGTACAGCGCGCAGGTCTCCTTCGGGACGTCGACGATCACCGCGACCGACTTCGAGGCGAACGCGGGCGGCTTCGTGCGCGACACGGCGACGGACACGGCCGCTTCCGGCCTGTGGGTCCGCGCGAACCCGATCGGCAGCGGCGCGCAGTCCGAGGACGACCACACGGCCGGCGCCGGCACGATCTGCTGGTTCACCGGCCAGGGCACGGTGGGCGGCGCCATCGGTGACGCCGACGTCGACACGGGGCGCACGACGCTGCTCTCGAACACGTACAACCTGGCCGCGGTCGCGAACCCGGTCGTCGGCTACTGGCGCTGGTACGTGAACAACGGCAACACGGCGATCGACGACAGCTTCCGCGTCGACGTGTCGAACAACGGCGGCACGAGCTGGGTGAACGTCGAGACGCTCGGGCCCGGCAACGCGCAGGCCGCGGGCGGCTGGTACCGCCACGAGTTCCGCGTCGCGGACTTCGTCGCCCCGACGAGCACGGTGCGCGTGCGCTTCGTCGCCGAGGACCTCAACGCCGGCTCGATCGTCGAAGCGGCGATCGACGACTTCGCGATCACGGAAGCGATCTGCGTCGGCTTCGAGTCGACCTGCGCCGGCGACGGCACGGGCGGCGCGTGCCCGTGCGGCAACGTCGGCTCGGCCGGCGCGGGCTGCGCGAACTCGACCGGGTCGAGCGGCCTGCTGGCCGGCTCGGGCGTCGTGAGCGTCGGCGCGGACACGTTCGCGCTGAACGCGTCGGGCTTGCCGGCGAACGCGTCGGTGCTCTTCTTCCAGGGCACGCAGTCGCAGAACGGCGGCCTGGGCGTCGCGTTCGGCGACGGCCTGCGCTGCGCGGGCGGATCGGTCGTGCGCCTCGGCACGAAGACGGCGTCCGCGGGCGCGTCGAGCTATCCGCAGGGCGGCGACCCATCGGTGTCCGTGCGCGGCGGGATCGCCGGTCCGGGCACGCGCACGTACCAGGCCTGGTACCGCAACGCGGCGAGCTTCTGCACCAGCGACACGTTCAACCTGACGAACGGCGTGACGGTGCTCTGGGGCAGCTGACGGGCGCGAGCGCGCTCGCGGTTCCGACGACGCGCGGCCTCCGGCGACGGAGGCCGCACTGTTTCCCGACCGGTCGGCGAGCAGATCTCCCGCGCGCGGCAGCGCGGACGCGCGCGCCCGCGGATCTCACTCGAAGCGCATGCGGCTCCACCAGCCGCGCGCGGCCGCGGGCCGGCCGTCGAGCGGAGCGACCACGCGCAGGTTCACGAAACCGCAGTCCGGAGGCAGCTCGAACGAGACCTCGACCGGCGCCGCGCTCCCGCCGTCGCCGTCCAGCTCGCGATCGAACACGATCCGCCGGCCCCAGAAGGTCCCGGCGGTCAGCGTGGCGGCGACGAAGCGCAGCGCGCCTCGATCGTCCGGCACCGCGCAGCGCAGGGTGACGCGCCGCGCGTCGGCCGGCACGAAGCACGACACGCCGGATCCGGGCTGCATCCACCAGCCGCGCTCGCCCCGCGCGTCCGCCGGCGCGGGCTCGACATCGCCGGTCACGTTCGCGGGCTCCGGATCGAATTCCTGCCGCAGGAAACCGAGACGCGTCGACTCGGCGGCGCGGTCGAACGGCGGCTTGCGCAGCTCCGCGAACAGCCCGTAGGCGTAGGCCATGCGGCGCACGTCGGGCTCCACGAAGCGCGTGTACTTCCACAGGATCTGCGCCGGCGGCGCACCGCGTTCGAGATCGCGCTCGAGCGCGACGGCGGTGTCGTGCTTCTTCGCGCCGGTCCGCTCGCCGTAGCTCCAGCCGACCAGCGCGAACGCGAGCATCGACGCCGCGCACATCCCGGCGTTCACGATCGACGCGAGGCGCCGCGGACCGTGGAGATGCCAGGCGAAGTACGCCGTCCCGACGATCGGCGTCGCGAGGCCGACGTAGCGGATCGGGAAGCTGCCCTCGGGGTTCATCCAACTGCGCCCGAGGCCGATGCCCAGCGCGAGACTCAGCGTCGCCGCGACCGCCGCGGCGATCCCGAGAGCGCGCGCGCGTTCGGCGCGCTGCATCCACGCACGCGCCGCGAGGGCGAGCGCCGAGACCGCCAGCGCGAGCACGCCGATGCCCGACCAGGGCCACCAGGTCTCCGCCGCCGGACCGATGGCGAGCGCGAGCGCCGTCAGCGCCGTGCGGCCGACGCCGGCGAAACCGCCGAAGCCGTGCTCCGCGGACGAAGAGCGGAAGCCCTGGACGTAGAGGACCATCACGACGACGGTCGCGGCGGTGAACGACCACAGGATCCACGCGACGCGGCGGCGCTCGCGCACGTGCTCGCCCGGATGGCGCCAGGCGTCGACGCCGCACAGCACGAGCCACGCGCCGAGCGCCGGGGCCTGGAGCATGCCGGGCCCGCCGCACAAGGGCAGCACGAGCAGAGCGAGGCCCGAGAGGAGCGCCGAACGCGACGAACTCGGCCGCGGGTCGAGGATCCCGTTCAGGACGATCGCGCACACGAGCGCCGTGGGCAGGATCAGCGACAGCTGGAACCCCATGAGCAGGTTCTCGCAGTTGCCCGTCTGCAGCCAGACCACGGCGAACACGGCGTCGGTCCACGAAGCGCGGCCCCGGAGGCGGCGCGCGGCGACGATCGTCGCGGCGGCGATCGCGGCCAGGAGCGCCACGCTGAAGTACATCCCCGAGCGGATGTCCCCGGTCGCCTGGTAGAGCGCGTACTGGATCGCCCGCGGCACCGGGATGCGGTGCTCGTTGTGGAAGTTCCAGAAGTTCGCGAACGTGAGCCCGCGCGGCACGACCTCGGTGAGACCGACGGACAGGTCGTCCATCAACATCACGCGCGGCCCGTATTGCGCGACGAAGCGGATCGCGTTCGCGAGGAGCAGCGCGAACGTGCCCCACACGAACAGGTCGGCCAGCCGCGATCGTCCGCCGGACCTGGCGCTGTCGGACGGGGATGTGGACGGAGGACCCAAGGGACGGAGCGCGGGCATGCTATCCGCCTGGGCCGCGCTCGGACGCCGCCGTCACCCGCGCGTCGCCGGAGCGATCCGTCGGGCACCGGCACTCGCGCCGATCGAGCGGACCGCGGCGATCGAGCGCGCCGCCGCGCCCGATCGCCGGGCTCGTCGGCCTACAGCGTCCAGTCCACGCGCAAGCCGTTCGTGAGGTTGAACGTGGAGGTCGTGCAGAACGCGGCCGCGTTGCGGTACCAGACCTGGTACGTCCGCGAGCCCGGAGCCGCGACGAGGCCGCGCACCGAGACCGACGGATCGCCGCCGACCGGGAACTGGGACGCGCCCGCGGCATTGAACTTCGTCGACAGCCGGATGATCGAACCGCCGGCGCAACGCAACCCGTCGCCGAACGCGGTCCCGGCTCCGCCGGCGAGGTCCGAGGTGCCCTGGAAGTACAGCGCCGAGCTGTTGGGCATGCCCGAGCCCTGCAGCACGAGCGTGTCCGCGGCGAGGCTCGGCGTGCCGGTCGCGGCGAGGTTCGCGCCGTTCGCGTTCACGGAGTTCGCGCAGCCGTTCCCCGCCGTCCCGGAGTTGCCGCACGGGCATGCGGTCCCCGTCCCGTCGCCCGGGCAGAACGCCGCGATCCCGCCACAACCCGCGGGCAGCGTGAGCGCCACGATCGCTTCCGCGTCGCCGGTGACGAACGTCAGGGTCAGCTCGACGAACACGCGCCCGTCCTCGGCCAGGTCCAGGCCGGGTCCGATGACGAACGACGCCTCGAAGTCGGCCACCGTGGCGTCGGCCGTGCCGTTGCCGTCCACGTCGACCGTGTCGCCGGTGCGCAGCAGGAGCTGCGAGGTCCCGGCCAGATCGGACGCGTCGCAGGCGTAGAACAGCGCTTCGCCGCCGGCGACGCTCCAGATGTGCACGGCCTGGTTCAGGTCGTTGATCGCCAGCGTGTTCACGCTGGTCCCGAGCACGACGCCGTCCACCGTCGCTCCTTCGCGCAACGCGAGCACGCCGTCGTAGGCGATGAACTCGTCCGTGGCCGTCGCGCCGTTCGTGTCGCCCGAGAACAGGTAGTGGCCTTGGGTGTTGATCGAGACGTTGTCGAAGGCCTGCCACGCGTCGCCCGCCCCCGTGGAGTCGAGCTCGCGCGCGACGACCGCACCGTCGACCCAGATGGCCGAGTCGTTCGTCGTGCTGCCCGTGTCGAGGCTCATCTTCTGGATGTGGTGCGCGCTGTCGTCGGAGAAGTCGTAGCTGAACTCCAACGTGAGGATGGCCTGCGTGCCGACGAGGTCGCCCTCCGTGATCACCGGAACCGCGTTGGCCGCCGTCGCATCCGGGCTCGTGTAGATCGTGCGGAACTGCGTCGTCGTGCCGCCGCTCGCGTTGAGCCCGGCCACCCAGTGCGCGCGTCCGTCGGGACGCATCGTGGGCCGGCTGTGGAACGTCGAGTTCGTCCCGGCGGGAAAACCCGCGGCCTGCGTTCCGCCGACCGCGAGCAGCCCGTTGTGCGACCACACGCCGTCCGTGCCGTTGACGGATGGGCTGTAGATGAAGCCGCCGGTGTCGCTCGTCCCCATCGTGCCCTCGCCGCCGGTGAGCGGCGTCGGCGCCGAGGTCGAGAGGAAGACGAGCCCCGTGTCGTGCCACACGAAGCGCGCCGACGAGGGCGCGAGCGAACCGACGAAGCCGACCTTGCCGTTGCCGTCGGTGAACGGCGAATTGAGCGCGCTGACCGTGTCGCCGACGGGCGCGCCCGCGGGTGCGTCGCCGACCTTCAGCACGACGGAGACGGGGACGGGCAGCACGGGACCGAGCGCGGAACCGCCGGATCCGGCACCGCGCACGCTCGGCAGTGCGGGTGAGGTCGCGGTCCCGTCGAGGCCGGCGGCGTCGCGCTCGGCATCGGTCGGGGCGGATGCCGCGGTCGTCACCGCGGCGCAGAGGATGGAGGACGCGGCCAGGAGCCAGGAGGCTGTCGGCGAGGAGCTCATCGCGGATGTTCCTTTCCAGGGATGAAGATCGAGAGGCAGGCATGCACGCCGGGCCGGCGCGGGAACGGGAACGACGACAGGATACCTCCGCCTCGCGCGCACGGGGCGTCGCGCGGGATCCCCTCGGATCGGAGCGCGAGCTCGGACCGAGGCGGAGCGCGCGCTCGAGGCGGTCAGGCGATCGTTCGCGCAGTCTGCGATGGCTCGCCGCGCCCGCGCCGCCGGAACGGCGCGATCAACTGCGACACGTACCCGCGCGCGGAGTGCGAACCCGGTCCGTAGCGCGCCGGCATCGCACCCGGGTCGTGGTAGGTGCCGAACGCGAGGTCCATGAGCGGGCTCAGGTTGGCGAAGTTCACGCGCCCGCCGCGCTCGACCTCGTGGTGCCAGTGGTGCAGGCGCGGCGCGCCGAGCACGTAGCGCAGCGGCCCCGGCCCGAGCGACACGTTCGAGTGGATGTAGATCGCCCACAGGCCGCGGAACATCGCGAAGCCCGCCAGCGCCTGGATCGGGAAGCCCAGCACGAGGAGCGGCAGGTTCTCGACGAGGCGCGTGTACAGGTTGTCGAACGGGTGCTCGCGATGCGCCGCCAGCCAGTCGAGCCGCTCGGCCGTGTGGTGCACGCGGTGGAAGCGCCACAGGAACGGCACCGCGTGCGAAGCGCGGTGCGCCCAGTAGATCGCCACGTCGCTGAGCAGGACGACGCCGGCGCACTGCAGCCAGAACGGCTGGGCGCGCACGGCCTCGCGCAGAGCGGCGAGCGGCAGCGCGTCGACGTGCTCGCGCACGACGACGAGCACGGCGACGACGGGCGCGGTCCACAGGACGTACTGGCCCAGGAAGAAGAGGAGGTCGGTGCCCCACTCGGCGCGGAGGACGCGCTGGTCGTGCGCGGGGAAGAGCCGCTCGAGCGGCAGAAAGACGGCGGAGAGGATCAAGAAGGAGACGAGCGCGTTCGTGAGCGTGTCGAGGACGTGGGACTGCACGGCGTCACCTCACGGCACTTGCGGGTCGGCCTGTTGCGGCGCCGCCGGTTTCAAGTTCGGCCGGACGAGTCCTCCCAGCACGCGGCTCTTCGAGTTCGGGAGGAACACCGGCTCCGGCGGAACGGCGGGCGCCTGCGACGGTGGATGGATCTCCAACGGCGGAAACACCAGCGACGGCGGCAGAGGGGATTCCGTCCACACACCGCTCTTCGAGTTCCCGAGGAACACGGGCTGTGGCTGCACGACTTGCGCATCGGACCCGGCGCCGCTCGCGGTCGGCGCCACGATGCCGGACTTCGAGCCCATCAGGAACACCGCCTCATCGAGGCTCGGCTGCGCGTCGACGGCCAGCACCTTGGACGACGGCAGGAAGACGGCCGGGTCCGCCGACGTCGCGCTCGCCGGAGCGGACGCATCCGACGACTGCACCGCGGGCACCGCCAGCGGAGTTGCGGGGTTCGCCCGTCGCTGCTCCGTCACGACGAACCAGGCCAGCACACCGAGCGCCACAGCCACCGCGGCGGTCTTCGCCACGGCCAGCAGGAACGAGTTCCGTGTTCTCACGAGTCGGGTCTCCGGCCAGGTCCCGGGCCCGGACTACGGGGCCTGCGCGCTGCGCGCGGGCGCGACGGCCGAAAAGCTGCGCTCTTCCGGTCGCCGTTCGAGCCGCGCGCCATCAGGTTCGGTATCCGTTCGGGTAACCTTGGGCGCGTGAGCGCCGCGCCCGTGATCCTGCACCTCGACATCGACGCGTTCCTGGCGTCGGTCGAGGTCGCGCTCCACCCCGAGCTGCGCGGGAAGCCCGTCGTCGTGGGCGGCATGCCGACCGACCGCAACCTGGTCATGTCCTGCTCCTACGAGGCGCGCGCGGTGGGCGTGCGGCCCGGGATGATGCTGGCCGAGGCCGCGCGGCTCTGTCCGACGGCCGTCTTCCGCCGCGGCGACTCACAGGGCGCGAACGCCCTGCGCGAGCGGGTCGTCGACGTCGTGCTCGCCGCGACGCCGCGCGTCGAGGTCACGTCGATCGACGACCTCTACGCCGACCTCACCGGCACCGAGCGCGCGCTGGGCCTCCCCATCGACGTCGCGGGGAGCTTGCGCGCGCGCATCCGCGACGAAGTGGGCCTGCCCGTCACGATCGGCATCGGGTCGTCGCGCACGCTGGCGCGGCTCGCGGGCAAGCTGGCGAAGCCGGGCGCCGTCGCGTGGATCTTCGGCGGGAGCGAGCGCGCGTTCCTGGCGCACATCCCCGTCGCGCACCTGCCGGGCTGCGGGCACAAGACGGGGCGGCTGCTCGAGCGCTTCGGCGTGCGCACGGTCGGCGAGCTCGCGCTCGTGCCGCGCGAGGTCCTGTTCACGAGCTTCGGCGCGCACGGGCTCGTCCTCCACGACCGCGCGCGCGGCATCGACCGCGAGCCGGTGGAACCGAGCTACACGCTGGAGGCGGACGGGACGCGCACCGCGCGCGCGCCGCGGTCGATCCAGCGCGACGGCACGTTCGAGCCCGAGGAAGGCCGTCGCGAGATCGTGCGCGCGATGCTGGCGTACCTCGTGGAGCGCGCGGCGCACCGGCTGCGTGCGCACAAGGTGCGCGCGCGGATCCTGTGCGTGCGCGTCCAGCACGTCGACACGCGCAGCGCCGCGGCGATCGCGCGCGCGGCCGATCCCGAGCCGAATTTCACGGAGAAACGCGGCCGGTTCGAGCCGGCGACGGACGGCACGGCGGAGATCC
>JBGAOR010000055.1:0-28459 GCA_044221705.1 Planctomycetota bacterium | reverse complement strand
GGACGTCGTGGTCGTCGCGCTGGGCGCGGCCGAGGCGGGCATGTGGGAAGCGCGCACCGGCCAGCGCGTCGCCGCGCTGACGATCGACGAGGGCGTGGAGGACACCGCGCTCGCCGTGTCGCGCGACGGCGAGCTCGTCGCGCTGGGCGACGCACGCGGCGGGATCGCCGTGTGGAAGGCCCGCAACGGCGAGCGCGTGGCGGGGCCGTTGCGCGTGCCGATGGGACAGGACACGGGCGACGTCGGCTCGCTCGACTTCGACCCGCGCGGCGAGGTGCTCGCGATCGGGGCGGGCGACTGCAAGGCGCGCTTGTGGCGCTTCGCGCGCGCGGACGACGTGCGCGAGCTGTCGCACTGCGACGAGGACATCTTCGGCGGCCTGGCGATCGGCTGCGTGCGCTTCAGCCCCGACGGCACACGGCTCGTGACGACGTCGTGGTCCTTCTGGCAGGCTCGGCTGTGGGACGTGGCCAGCGAGAAGCGTCTCGGCGCGTGGGACTACGGCGGCGGGAACCCCAGCGGGATGGGCGCGTGGTTCTCGGCCGACGGGAAACAGGTGACGCTCGCGCTGCGCGGCGTCACGCTCGACGCGGCGACGGGCAAGGCGGCCCACGTGCTCGTGCCCGAGGTGCCCGACTGGGTCTGGTTCCAGGGCGAGGGCGACATCGCCTGGGTCGAGCGCGGTCAGCGACTCGAGGTGTGGAACGCGAGCACCGGCCTCCTGCGCTTCTCACGTCCGACCCGCTGAGCGCCAGGCGGCGCGTCCGGCTCGGAGCGACGGGGTCGAACCCGGTCGGTCCTCGTTTCGCCTGACGGAGGGGAAAATCGTCCGTCCGACGGCCGCGCTTCGTCGACGCGACGAGCGCTGCGAGTCTGCTACGATCCCGCTCGCTCCGTCGCGACCCGCTCGCGGCGGGACGCTCGCGATCGATTCCCGCTCTGCCCGTGCCCGCGGGCTTCGGACCCGAGCGAGCGATCCGCTCGAATCCCAAGGCGCGTCGGCACTGCACCGCATGAGGCTCGCACTCGCACGCACGTCGGTGATCTTCGCGTTGGCGACGGCCTGCACGTCCGCTCCGGATTCCACCCGGCCCGAACCCGTCGCGATCCCGCCGGGCGCTGCGCAAGCCGATCCGGCTCGAGCGCAGGGCAGCACGCCGAAGCAGGACCCGGCCGCGGTGCCCTCAGCGCCGAGAGGCGCGGATCCGGCGCACGCAGCCTCGGAGCCGGGGCCTGCGACGCAGACGGAGAGCGAGTTCGTGCGCGAGCGAGCGCTGCTCGACGAGTCCGACGCCGCCCGGAAGTCCGCGGATCCGGCGACCGCACGAGCGAAGGCGGACGAAGCGGTCGCCGCGCTCGTCGGCGCGCGGGAAGCGGATCGAACTGCCGTGTGGGTCAAGCTCCTCGACCGCGCGGGATACGCGGCGTGGCGGCTGCAGAGCGAGCGCGCGGCGAAGACGGCGTGGGAGCTCGTGTTGGACGCACGCACGCGCACGTTGCCGGAGGATGACGCCCGACTGCAGTCGGCGCGGCAGAATTTCGCCGCCGCGTGCAGTCACTTCGGCGACTTCGCGACGGCGCGCGCGCTGGAGGAGAAGGTGCTCGCTGCGCGTACGCGCACACTTGCGGACGACGATCCGGCGCTGCAGGAGGCCCGCTCGAACCTCGCCTCCACGTTGCGGGACCTGGGCGATCTCGCCGGCGCGCGCGCTCTCGACGAGAAGGTGCTCGAGGTGCTGATGCGCACCATGCCCGACGACCATCCCGACGTGCAGGACGCCCGCGCGAGCCTGGCGATGACGCTCAAAGCGCTCGGGGATCTCGCCGGCGCGCGCCCTCTCGACGAGCGAGTGCTCGAAGTCCGATCGCGCACGCTGCCGGACGACGATCCCGATCTGCAGCGCGCGCGGACGAACCTCGCCGGCACGCTGCTCCAGCTCGGCGACCTCCAGAGCGCTCTCCCGCTCTTCCAGAAGGTGCTCGACGTTCGCGTGCGCACCGTGCCCGCGGACCATCCGAGTCTCCAGACGGCGCGCTTGAACCTCGCCGCGGTGAAACGGTCGCTGGGCGACCTGGAGGGCGGGCGGAAGCTCGAGGAGGAAGCGTTGCAGTCGCTCACGCGCACGCTGCCGCGCGACCACCCGCAGCTCGTGGCGCTCCAGTCGAACCATGCGAACACGCTCGAGAGCACGGGGGATCTCGTCGGCGCCCGGGCGCTGCGGGAACAGGTGCTCGAGAGCCGGCTGCGCAAGTTGCCCGCGGATCACCTCGACGTGCAGCGGGCACGGCTGAACCTCGCCAGCTCGCTGTACCTGGTTGGCGATCTGGCCCGGGCGCGCGTGCTCCAGGAGAGCGTGCTCGAGGCGTACTCGCGCCAGCTGCCCGCCGAGCACCCGGCGCTGCAGATCGCGCGCTCGAATCTGGCCCTCACGCTCAAGGCAATGGGCGATCTCGCAGCTGCGCGCGTGCTCGAGGAAAGCGTGGTCGAGATCTTGTCCAGCCGGCTGCCGGCCGATCATCCCGACCTGCGCAAGTCGCAGCAGAACCTCGCGAACACGCTCGGCATGATGGACGACCTGCCGAGAGCACGCGCCCTCTTGGAGCAGGTCCTCGACGTCGGCACGCGCACTCTGCCCGCGGACCATCCCGAACTGCAGGGCGTCCGGCAGGACTTCGCCGCGATCCTCCGGCGGCTCGGCGACGCCAGCGGCGCGCGCGCGCTCCTCGAGGAAGTCGTCGAGGTCCGCTCGCGCTCGCTGCCGCCCGAGCACATCGACCTCGTCCGCGCGCGAGGCAACCTCGCCAACGCGTGCGTCGCACTCGGCGACGTCGCGCGCGCCCGTGCGGAGTTCACCCAGATCGTCGAAGCCCTCACGCAAGCGCTTCCGCCTGGACATCCCGACCTCCTCGTCGCGCGCATGAACCTCGCCGGGATGCTGCACCTGCTCGGCGATCTCGCCGGAGCGCGCGCTCTCGAGGAAGAGACGCTGGATGCGGCGCTGCGCACGTTGCCGCCGGACCATCCGGGCCTGCAGACGGCACGCTCGAACCTGGCGCGCACGATCGCCGCCGAGCTGGTGCACGGGGCCGGCGCAGCGGGCGGGCAGAGTGCCGAGCGGCGCGCAGCGAGCGAGCAGCGGTATGCCGAGCTTTCGCTGGACGTCGCTCACGCGCAGTCGCAGGTGGCGCGCAACGCCATCCTCGCATGCCCGTCGCGCGAAGCCGAGGAACGCTGCGCGCGCGCCGCAGAGAGCCTGTGCGGCGTGCTCGCGTGCATCCGCGATCTCGCGGGGCACGCGCGCACGGACGAGCTCGAGCGCGCCGCGTTCGTGCTCTCGGAGAGCACGCGCGGCGCGGGGATCGTCACGGCGCGGCTCGCGCGTCTGGCGGCGGGCTCGCACGAGTACGCCGAGCTGCGCGCGGCCCTCGAGCACGAGAGCTCCGAGCTGGCCGCCCTCGTGCGGAGTGGCGCGACGAGCGAGACCTTCGGCGCCGCACTCGCGAAGCGCGAGCGAGCGGAGCGTGAGCTCGTCGCGCTCGCCCGCGGCGTGGCGGGCACCGGTGTTGACGAGATGGGGCCGCAGGTCGAACCCCTCGCGCGCCGGATCGGGGAGCGCACCACGCTCGTCGCTTTCCGCAGGTACGAGGACGTGCGGGTCGAGCCGCCGCTGGAGCCCGGTGCGAGCGGCTCGGCCGTGCCGAGGACGCGATCGACCGAGAAGATGTGTGCGTTCGTGGTGCGGGGGGCGCCCGACGCGAGCACCGAGTCGCCGCTCACGCTCGTGGACCTCGGTCCCAGTGCGCCGATCGAGTCCGCGGTCCTCGCGTGGCGCGGCGCGCTCGGCGCGGTGGAGGGCCGCGGGCTGGGCGTGCCCGCCACTTCCGAGAACGCGAGCCCGATCGACACGGGCGAGCGCCTGCGCCAGCTCACGTTCGACCCGCTGCGCGAGGCGCTCGGCGCATCCGAGCGCCTCGTGCTCGTGCTCGACGACGTGCTGCACCTCGTGGCGTTCGACGCGCTGCCGCTCGACGCGCAGGGAGCGGTGCTGGTCGGCGATCGCTGGCGCATCGAGACGCGCGCCACTTCGAGCGAGCTCTTGCAGTCCGACGAGCCGCTCGCGTCCGCATCGGCGCTCGTCGCCGTCGGCGGCGTCGACTACGACGCGGCGGAGCGTGCGCCGGGCGCTGCCGTCGCGGTGGCGACCGTGCTGCGCAGCGGCGCGTGGGTCGCCGGATTCGCGCCGCTCGCCGCGACCGAGCGGGAGTCGGACGGCGTCGTGACGACGTTCCGCTCCGCCTTCGGCACGCAAGCGGCCAGCGATCTGCTCGTGCATCGCGGCGCGAGCAAGAAGCGCCTGCTCGCGTGCGTACCGCGAGCGCGCTGGCTGCACGTCGCGACGCACGGCTGGTTCGCGCCGGAGTCGATTCGTTCGTGGGACGACGTGCGGCCGGATGCGCTCTGGAAACGGGCGAGCGGAGAAGAGCAGGTCAGGGGCATGAGCCCGATGCTCCTGTGCGGGCTCGCGCTCGCCGGCGCCAATCGTTCCGAGAACGCGCTGGGCCGTGCGGAGGGACTGCTCACGGCCGAGGAGCTCTCCTCGATCGACCTCGCGGGATGCGAGCTCGCCGTGCTCAGCGCGTGCGACACGAACGTCGGCGAGCGGCGCGCGGGCCAGGGCGTCGCGTCGATGCAGAAGGCGCTGCAGATGGCTGGCGCGCGCAGCGTGATCACGTCCTTGTGGAGGGTGCCGGACGAGGCGACGAAGGATCTGATGCTCGACTTCTACCGGCGCCTGTGGGTCGAAAAGAAGCCCAAGTGGCAGGCGCTGAAGGAAGCCAAGCGCGAGCTGCGCGACGCGCGGGACGAGAGCGGAGCGCCGCGCTACTCGACACGCGACTGGGCTGCGTGGGTGCTCACCGGCGAGCCGAACTGAGACACGACGGGTGCGCTGCTCCCGTACGGGCCGATGAACTTCGGGCTGCCGATGAACCCGCCGATGAGGGACCTCACGGACGTGACGCTCGTCGCGGAGGGCGCGGCGGCGGCACACCGCCTCTGCGCTCGCGTCGAAGCGGCGCTGAAGATCCACAGCTTCCAGCTCGACGGCACGGCCGACGGCAACTTCCTCGTCGCCGGAGCGGTCGATCCGACCGTGACGCCTGCGGATCCGAAGGGCATCGCGTGGCTCACGGACGTGCCGACGTGGCCGGTACTGTTCCAAGGTCGCGGCGGTGTGCTGCTCGTTTCGATGGGAGACCAGCGCTCGGACCTGCAGGCGTTCGAGTTCGACGGAACGCAGATCGCGTGGGATCCGGTCGACGACACCGTGTTCGTGACGAGCACCGCCACGATCCAGCCGAAGATCGAAGCCGTCGCGGCGGATCCGGCCACGGGCCGCCTCTTCCTCTGGATGGAAAGGGGTTCGCTCGTCGACGACTGGTGCTGGGGCCTCACGCCGGACTGCAACGCGAACACGATCGCGGACGTGTACGACACCCAGAACGGGCTCGAGCTCGACGTCGACGCGAACGGACGTCCGGACGCCTGCGAAGCGGTCGGCACGGCGATCTGCTTCGGCGACGGCACCGGCACGGCGTGCCCGTGCGGCAACACTCCGGCTCCGGGCCTCGGCCGCGGCTGCCTGAACTCGCTGGGCAGCGGCGCGCAGATTCAGGCGGTCGGTGCGGCGAGCATCGCGCCTGACAGCTTGGTGCTCGGCGGTCGCGGGATGACCAACTCCACCGTGCTCTACACCCAGGGCTCGCAGGCGCAGAACGGCGGGATCGGCAACGCGTTCGGCGACGGTCTGCGCTGCGCGGGCGGGTCGATCGTGCGCATGAAGACGACCGTGAACATCGGCGGGATCTCGAGCTGTCCGCAGCCCGGCGATTCACCGGTATCCGTGCGCGGTGGCTGCGTCGCAGGCGACGTGCGGACGTACCAGACCTGGTACCGCAACGCGGCGAACTTCTGCACGGTCTCGACGTTCAACCTGTCGAACGGGCTGACGATCACCTGGGGAGCGTGAGCGCGCTGCGCGCGTGCCGACAGACGTGTCCGGTATGACGCGAACTCGGGTGCGCGTGTATCGTGCAGGAATGCGCAACCGGATCGCACTCCCGCTCTTCGCCATGCTGCTCGCGTCGTGCCGCACGAACGGGCCGTCGCGCTCCGACGTCGACGAACTCGCGTCGTGGATGACCGGCTCGTTCGCGAGCACCGCGCAGGCCGCCGCGGACAAGGACTATCGCGACATCCGCCTGCACATGACGCCGATCTGGACGTCGCGCGAGGACGGCCGTTGGCTGTACGTCGAGCAGGCGCTGGCGGAGAAGCAGGAGAAGCCCTACCGCCAGCGCGTTTACCGCGTGCACCAGGACGAGCACGGGCTCGTGAGCGACGTCTACGAGTTGCCCGGCGACGCGCTGGCATACGCGGGCGCGTGGAGGGATCCCGCGCTCCTCCGCGGCGTGACGCCCGCCGGACTGGTGCCGCGCACTGGCTGCTCGATCCGCCTGCACCGCGCGCCGGACGGTTCCTACGTCGGCACGACCGAACACGGCGCCTGCCCCAGCGAGCTGAACGGCGCCAAGTTCGCCACGAGCGAGGTCGCGATCACGCCCACGCTGCTCGCCAGCTGGGACCGCGGCTTCGACGCGGCCGGCAAGCAGGTGTGGGGTGCCGATACGGGCGCGTACCAGTTCGTGAAGGAGTGAAAGATCGAGCCTGGCTCGATCTTTCACTCAGAGCCGCCGGATCCAGATGTTGCGGTAGCGCACCGGGTCGCCGTGGTCTTGCAGCGCGAGCGGCAGCTCGGCTTCGTGCGGGGAGTACGTCGCCAGCGCGCGGTGCTGCGTCGCGCCGAGGAACGCCTGGTTCGCGTGCACGATCACGCCGTTGTGCACGACGGTCACGGTGGCGGGGGACGCGAGTTTGCCGTCGGCGAAGCGCGGCGCGCGGAACGTGATGTCGTAGCTCTGCCACTCGCCCGGCGGCAGGCTGGCGTTGTAGAGCGGCGGCTGCTGGCCGTACATCGCGGCGCACTGGCCGTCGGCGTAGGTGCGGTTCTCGAAGCTGTCGAGCACCTGGATCTCGTAGCGGCCCATCAGGAACACGCCGCTGTTGCCACGGCCCTGCGAGTCGCCCTTGGGCGGCTTCGGCGTCGCGAACTCGAGGTGCAGCTGGCAGTCGCCGAACTTCTCGCGCGTCTCGATGTTGCCCGTGCCGTTCACCTCGGCGTAGCCGTCCTGGATCTTCCAGGCGGCGTCCTTTGCTCCCGACTTCCACGCGGCGAGCGACTTGCCGTCGAACAGCACGACCGCGCCTTGCGGCGGCGGGGTGAACAGCGCGCCCGCGGCTCCGGAGGCGATCTCCGCCGGCGGACGGTTCTTGTCGTGCACGCGCCATTCCGACCCCGGCAGGAACGGCGTGTCGTCGTAGCCGACGCCGCCCTTCACCAGCGGCGGCAGGAGGCGGCGCAGCTTGTTCACGCGCCCGAGGAAGTTCCAGTCCATGACGTACAGGTTCCCTTCGCGATCCCAGTGCGCGCTGTGCGGCGACAGGAAGACGCCGTCCTGCCATTCGGCCTTCGGCACGTCGTTGCGCGCGCGCTTCTTCTCGTCCGGCTGGTCGCCGAGGTGCGCGACGAGCTGGTCGTCGGGCCCGAGGATCGTCACGCGGCCGGCCAGGTCGGGCACGGCGAGGTAGCCGTCGCGCTCCTGGATGCTGCACGGCCGGCGGAACATGCCCTTGATCTCGGCCAGCTGATTGCCTTCCAGGTCGAAGCGCAAGAGGCGCGAGTTCTCGCGGTCCGCGACGAGCAGCGTGTTGGGCGTGCGCCGCGTGTCGATCAGCAGCCCGTGGCAGCAGTTCATCGCGCCCGGCCCGCCGAACGAGCGCACGTACTTGCCGGCGTGGTCGTACTGGTGCACCCACGACAGGCCGTAGCCGTCGGCGACGAAGATCGAGCCGTCGGGCACGACCGCGATGCTCGTCGGATGGAACTGGTCGGGCTTCTCGTACTTGCCCGACTCGGTCGGCACGCCGCGCTCCCACACGAGCGTCCCGTCGAGCTTGCGCTTCTTCCAGTGGTGCAGGCGGAAGTTGACGTGGTAGAGGAACTCGCCGTCCTTCTCCTGGACGATGCACATGCCGTGCACGCCCTCGCCCTCCTCGGCGCCGAACGAGCGGACGAGCTGGCCGTCCTTGCCGTAGACGGAGATCGCCCGCTCCGTGTCCGTGTTCAGGTAGAGCAGCCCGGCCGAGTCCTCGACGATGACGCCGTGCGTGTTGCCCAGGCTCTCCGTCTTCAGCCAGCCCGCCTCCCACGCGTAGCGGTGCGGCGGTGCGCCGAGTGTGACGGGGGACTGGGCGCGGATCGGCGCGGCGCAGGCGGCCAGCAGGAGCAGGGCGGTCGTGAGCGTCATGGTCCCTTGAGTCTAGGGATTCGAGACGCCGGTCTCCGCCAAGTTCGCCTGCCCGAGTGCTTTCCCCCGCAGTAGGCTTGTTCTAGTCTTCGCCCGCCGAGCGCGCGTCGCGTCCGGCACACAGCCCCGGAGGTGGTGGACGCATGCGCCCTCTGCTGCGCCAGGAGCCGAACCCCGACCCGTCCCACGGTTCGCACACGCTGCGCGTGTGGAACGGCACCGTGGTCGGCCTGTTCGGCAACGACGTGTTCGTCGAGCTCGGTCCGCGGATGCAGGGCGTGATCGAGCTGCATCACTTCGCGAAGCCGCCGGCCCTCGGATCCGTGCACGAGTTCACGTTGCGCGGGCTCGAGGAGGGCCTGTGGTCGCTGTCGCTCTCGACCGAGAAGACGCTGACCACGTGGAAGCAGATGGAGATCGGCTGCCTCGTGCAGGCGCGCTGCGTGCGCGTCGCGCCCGGGGGGCTGGAGGTCAAGATCGGCGATCTGCACGGCTTCATGCCGAAGTCGCACACCGGACTGCCGCGCGACCAGCGCCCCGATCCGCTCGTGGGCAAGGTCTTCACGGTCGAGGTCATCGAGGTCGACAGCGAGCGCCAGCGCGTGACCGTCTCGCGCAAGCTCGTCGTGCAGCGCGAGCGCAACGACGACCACCAGCGCGAGGTCGACCGCCTGCGGATCGGCCAGGTCGTGCAAGGCCGCGTGACGCGCCTCGAGGACTACGGCGCGTTCGTCGCGATCGGCCACGGGCTGGAAGGCCTCGTGCATGTGTCGAACCTGTCGCACGAGCGCGTCGAGAGCCCGGAGTCGGTCGTGAAGATCGGCGACACGCTCGATCTGAAGGTTCTGCACATCCGCCGCGGCGGGAAGCGCATCGGCCTCGGCCTGAAGCAGATGCACGAGAGCCCGTGGCTCGACCTGGAGCGCACCGCCTACGTCGGCCAGATCGTGCCGGGCATCGTGACGCGCGTGCGCGACTTCGGCGCGTTCGTGGCGATCCGTCCGGGTGTCGAAGGGCTCGTGCCCGCGTCCGAGTCCGGCGTCGGACCGACGCAGCGCCTGAGCGGCGTGATCCAGCCCGGGACGCGCGTGTCGGCGCGGATCCTGTCCTTCGACGTGGAGCTGCAACGCATGTCGCTCTCGTTCCTGGACGTCACCGGCGCGCGCATCGCGCCGGACGAGGCCGAGAACGCCGAGACGTTCGAGGGGCTGGCGCGGACGCTCGGCGTGGAGCACCTCGAGCGGCGGCTCGGGGACGATCTGAAGCGCGCGCTGCGGCGCGACGCGGGTTGATGCGCGCGGCCTTCGTCGCCGTGCTGGTCGCCTCGACATGCGCGACCTGCGCGGCTCCCCGTGCGACAACTGCATCGACACCGGACAGCGAGCCGACTTCCGCGGTCCAGGCCTGCGAGACGCTCTACGGCCAGCCCCTGTTCATGTCGAACGACCTCGTCGTGTGGTCGCGAGTCCACGACGGCTCGCAGGTCGCGCTCGTCGTCAGCGCGACGACGCCCGGCCGGGACGCGATGACGGACGACGTGCTGCCGCGCGTCGACGCCGGCATGAAGGTGGTGGCGGTGTGCGCGCGCCAATCCAACGAGCTGTACGTTCTTGGCCGCGTCGAGTCCGGCGCGACGGTCCTCGAGCGCTGGAGTCTCGGCGAGCCCGCCGGCGCCCCGTTCCTACATTTCGTGCGCTCGGGCACGCACCGAGGGACGCCGGTCCCGTGGCGACCTGACGAACAGATCCGCTGGGGGATCTCGAGCGAGGCCGCGGGCCCGCGCACGGTCGCGCGCGAGGAGATCCTGCGCACGCAGCTCGGCGCCGATGCCTGGTGGATGCAGGTCGACGTGGACGGTCGCTACGTGCTCGTCGGCACTCACGAACCCGAGCTCGTCGTGCAGCTCTGGATCGACGGGAGCGGCGAGCGCGTGCATCTCTGCGACGATCGCGACGCGCCCGGACTGGGCCGCACGTCGAGCCTCAACATCGGGCAGCACGTCGAGCACGGCCGCGTGTTCTGGTTGCACGTCGCCGACGAGGCGGGGACGCGCTGCGTCTTCACCGATCCAGACAACGACGGCGTCTACGCGGCCCCCGTGCTGATCCCCGAGGAGCGGTGGGAGGCCGACGGCTGGAACTCCGCCGTGTGGTATCGGCCGTCGATGTCCGACTGGACGACGGAGCTGCCCTCGGACGAGTGAAGCGCCTCACTGCGCGAGCAGTCCCGGAGAACCGTGGAAGCAATGGAGCACGGATCCCACAACGCGCGCACGCCGTTCGTCACGTTGAACGTTGCGCTCGTGCAGAAAGTGGCGGAGTTGCGGTACGTCGCCTGGTAGTGACGCGTGGCGCCGGCGACCAGGACGGCGCAGCGCACCGGGATCGGCACGCTGCCGTCCAGATCGAATCCGTAAGCGGCCGTGCCGTTTCACGACCGTATCGAGGCGATCCGCGCTCGCCGGACCGTGACGCCGCGGTCAGCCCGCTCGCGTCAGCTTCTCGCCGACAGCCACCGCTTCCGCCGCGTGCGCCGCGACGCCGTCCGCGCCGACGATCTGCCACAGGTCGGGCACGATCTGGAATGCGGCGCCGCCCACCAGGATCGGGAGCCGCGGGCCCGGATGCCCCTCGCGCACGGTCTGGATCAACTCCGCGGTCGTCCGCACGTGCAGAACGAGCTTCGCCGCGACCGCCACGAGGTCCACGTCGAAGTCGCGCACGGCGAGCGACACGTCCTCGGCCGGCGTGCTCGCGCCCAGGAACACGACGTCCCAGCCGCCCATCTCGAAGTGGTCCGCGACCATGCGCAGGCCGATGTCGTGGAGGTCGCCGTTCGCCGTGGTGACCAGGACGCGCTTGCCGTTCTTCGGCTGGCGCGGCATCCGCGCGTTCACGATGCCCATCACCTGTTCGGTGATGCGCGACGACATGTGCTCCTCGGCCACGTGGATCTCGCCGCGCTGCCACATGCGGCCGATCTCGACCTGCGCGCGGCCCAGCACCTTCGAGTACAGGTCGCCCACGCTCAACCCGCCGGCGATCGCATCCTCGACGAGTCGGATCGCGTCGAGGCGCCGGCCCTCGAAGACCGCGAGCAGGTAGCGGCGCGCCAGGTCGACGTGCGGTCCGTCGGCGTCGAGCGGCCCGGGAGAGTCGATCGGCGCTACGTCGAAGTGCGCGATCCCGGCGTCGGCGATCGCGGCCGCGGTGCGCGCCGCTTCGGCGGGCAGCTCCTGCCGGAGCTCTTCGCGCAGCGCGACGAGCAGGTGGCGCAGCGCCGCGAGCTCGACGCCGCGCGCCGCGAACGATTGCTTGAGCCAGCCGACCTGGTGCGCATAGAGCGCGGGCCGTCCGACGATCGCCGCCGTCCCGATGTGGTCGATCAGGCCTTCGGCGTGCGTGTGCAGGTCGGCGAAGCCGGCGGAACCGAGCGCGCCCAGCTCGCGCGGACTCGCCGCGGACATGCGCAGCACCGCTCCCGCGGCGTGTGCCTTGCGCGCGGACAGCATCAGCGCCGCGACGAATTGTCCGTGGGTGTCCAAACCGGACAGGGTTGTACCGTGAACGCGCATCACCGCGGCGGATTACGAGCCGGCGCCGATCCTGGATTCGGTGGCGTCCCGCGCCTGGGTCGCGAGCCGCACGACCGCGTCCGCGCAGCCGAAGCAGAGGGTCAGGCCGGCGCCGCCGTGGCCGTAGTCGTGGATCAGCAGGCGGCCGGGGCGCGGGTTCTCGGCCTCGAGCCGGACGGCGGGGCGACCGGGGCGCAGGCCGACTTTGACCTCGAGCACGTCCGCGGCGGCGAGGCCCGGGATGTGGCGGCGGGCGCGCGCCAGGATCAGGGCCGTCTCCGCGGCGTCGGGGGACCGATCCTCGCGTCCGGAGGTCGCGCTGCCACCGATCACGACGTCGCGCCCGCGCGGGATCACGTAGCACAGGCCCTCGGGTCCGTGCTCGTCGAGCACGAAGTCGCGCGCGCGGTCGCCGGGGACGCGCAGGACCTGTCCGCGGATCGGGACGAGCTCGCGGTCCTGCGCCAGCTCGCGCGAGGCGAGGCCGGTGCAGTTCACGACGAGCGGGCAGGCGTCGAGGGCCTCGTCGAGCGAGCGGATCTCGCGCCGCGCGAACGTCACGCCGTGCAGGACGCACTGCGCGCGCAGCCACGGCAGGAACGCGCCCATGTCGACGACCGGCACGCGGAACGCGACGCCGCGCGCGCGGTCGGTGCGGACCTCGGAGGGCTCGAGCTCGCGGTGGCCGGGCAGCTCGCGCAGGAAGTCCGCGGGATCGACGCCGGCCGGGAACCACTGGACGCCGGCGCGCAGCGTGATGCCGGTCGCGGCGTCGGCGGACAAGCGCTCGAGCTCGCGCAGCGTCTCGAGCGCCCAGCGCTCGGCCAGCCCGGCCGGGCCGACCCGGTAGGGGAACCAGATGGCGGCGGCGACGCTCGACACCTCGTGCTCGACGCCGCCGCGTTCCCAGGCCTCGACCACGAAGCCCGCCTGCGCGAGGCGCAGCGCGCACGCGAGCCCGGAGACGCCGGTGCCGACGACGAGCGCCCGCGTCGCGCTCACTCGGGCTCGAGCGTCGCGCACAGCGGGAAGCCCGAGGGCCGCGCGGTCGAGCGCACCTGTTCGACGTACAGCTCGGCGCGCTCGAAGGAGGTGATCTCGACGACTGCCGCGCCCGAGTAGTGGATCTCGTGCGTGAGGCGGTCGGCCTCGCCGGGGCTCTTGTGGAAGAGGCGCACGAGCAGGTCGATCACGAACTCGAAGGTCGTGACGTCGTCGTTGTGCAGGATCACCTTCCAGCGCGGAGCGACGCGCGGTTTCGCCCGGGATTCCGTGCGCTCCTCGAGATCCGGCAGAAGGGTGGGGGCCAGCGCCATGGCCCCAGTCTAGCGAGGCCGATCCGGACCGTGGGTTTTCGCGCGCAACGTCCCGCGCACGGGACGCATCCGTCACCGCGGGGTCACCTCTCCCCTTCGGCCCTCGGATGATTACGATTCCGGCCTTGGACACCCCCCGGCACGTTCGCCCGGTCGCCTCGGCCCTGCTCCTCGCGTGCGTCGCGGGCGGCTGTTCCATCGAGCGCTACGCCACCGGCAAGGTGGCCGACGCCCTGGCCGGGACCGGCGGCACGTTCGCCTCCGACGAGGACGTCGAGCTGATCCGCGAGGCCTCGCCCTTCGGGCTGAAGCTCATGGAGAACGTGCTGCAGTCGCAGCCCGAGCACCAGGAGCTCCTGACGGCGCTGGCGCGCGGGTTCGTGCAGTACGCGTTCGCGTTCGTGGCGCTCGACGGCGACATTGTCGAGGCCGAGAGCCTGGCGCGCGCGGAGGCGCTGCGCGAGCGCGCGCGCAAGCTGTACCTGCGCGGCCGCGAGTACGGACTGCGCGCGCTCGAGGTGTGCCAGCCCGGGTTCCGCGCCGAGCTCGCGCGCGATCCGCGGGCCGCGGCCGCGCGGCTGGGCGAGCCCGAGATGGAGGCCCTGTACTGGACCGCCGCCGGATGGGGCGCGTCGCTCGCGCTCTCGAAGGACCGTCCCGACGCGGTGGCCGACCAGCCGGTCCTCGAGACGCTGCTCGACCGCGCGCTGGCCATCGACGAGGGCTACGGCGCAGGAGCGCTGCGGGGGATCCTGATCTCGTACGAGGGCTCGCGCATCGGCGGCGAGCGCGGCGCGCACGAGCGGTCCCGCCAGCAGTTCGCGCGCGCCGTCGAGCTCTCGCACGGGCGTTCGGCCGGCCCGTACGTGGCTCTCGCCGAAGCGGTCTCGGTGGCCGAGCAGGACCGTGCGGAGTTCCTGAAGCTGCTCGACGCGGCCCTCGCGATCGACGTGGACGCCGCCCCGGATCGGCGCGTCGAGAACCTGATCCAACAACGCCGCGCGCGCTGGCTCGCGTCGCGCGTCGACGAGCTGTTCCTCGAGTGAACGAACGGAGTCCGGAACCATGATCACGCTGTTGGGCCTCGTCGCCGCCCTCTCGCTCGCGCCGGCGCCGAACGTCGAGCCCGCGGTCGCGCTCGATCGCAAGCCGATCAAGCTGGCGACGCTCGTGCCGAAGGGCTCGAGCTACCACAAGGCCTTGCTGGCGATGGGCGAGGCCTGGAAGAGCGGGCCCGAGGGCGGCCTGGGCGTCACGATCTACCCGGACGGCACGATGGGCGGCGAGGCCGACATGGTGCGGCGCATGCGCGCGGGTCAGCTGCAGGCCGCGCTGATCAGCGTCACCGGACTGCGCGAGATCGACCCGTCCGTCACGGCGATCCAGAACCTGCCGCTGGCCTTCGACGGCCTCGACGAGGCGGCCGCGGTGCGCGCCGCGCTCCTGCCGCGCCTCGAGAAGACTCTGAACGAGAAGGGCTTCGTGTCGCTCTTCTTCGGCGACGTCGGCTGGGTGCGGTTCTTCACCAAGGACCCGGTGAAGACGCCCGACGACATGAAGCGCGTCAAGCTCTTCACCTGGTCGGGCTCGACCGACCAGGCCGACTTCATGAAGGGCATGGGCTGGAACCCGGTGCTCCTGGAGACGGCGGACATCCTGCCCGGCCTGCAGACGGGCCTGATCGACGGCGCGCCCGTCGTGCCGTACTTCGCGTTGAAGGGCCAGTTCTTCGGCGTGGCGAAGTACATGCTCGAGATCGACTGGGCCCCGCTCGCCGGCGCTCTGGTCGTCACGAAGAAGGCCTGGGACGAGCTCCCGCCCGCGCTGCGCGACCACTGCCGCGCGACGGCGACGAAGTCGGGCGCGGAGATCACCGAGTCGAGCCGCAAGGAGAACGACGAGGCCGTCGAGGCGATGAAGAAGCGCGGCCTCGTCGTGCAGCCGATGACGCCCGAGCTGAAGGCGACCTGGCGCAAGTTCATGGAGCCGATCTGGCCCAAGCTGCGCGGCCTCGACGTGCCGGCCGACCTGTACGACGAGGTCATGCGCATCCTGGCCGAGCTGCGCGCGGCCAAGCGATGACCGCGCCGGTCGCGGAGCCCGATTCGCGGCCGTTCGTGTTCCGGGCGGCGCGCGGCATCGAGAACGCGGCGCTGGCGCTGTGCCTCGCCGCGATCGCGATCCTGCCGATCGCGGAGATGGTCCTGCGCGCGACGGGATCGGCCGGCATCCCCGGCGCGAGCGCGGTGACGCAGCACCTCGTGCTGCTCGTGGGCATGATCGGCGGCGCCGTCGCCGCGCGCGAACGGCGCATGCTCGCGCTCTCGACCGTCGACGCGTTCCTGAAGGGCGCCTGGCGCGCGGGCGCGCACCTCGCGACCCACGCGCTGGCCGCCGGCATCGCCGCGTGGCTCGCGATCGCGGGCTGGAAGTTCGTCGCCGACGAGCGCGCCGTCGAGCGCGAACTGGCCTGGGGCATCCCGCTGTGGACCGTGCAGCTCGCGCTGCCGATCGGCTTCGCGCTCGTCGCCGCGCGGCTCGCGTGGGCCGCGAGCGACCGCTGGATCGGGAGGACCATCTCGTTCGCGATCGTCGCGGCCGTGCTCGCGCTGGGCGTGTTCGGTCCCGCGGATCCGTCGAACCTCGTCACGCCCGCGCTCGTGCTGCTCGGGCTCGCGACGCTGCTCGGCGCGCCGATCTTCGTGACGCTCGGCGGCGCGGCGCTGATCCTGTTCTGGGGCGCGGGCGAGCCGATCGCGTCGATCCCGATCGACCACTACCGGCTCGTCACGAACCCGAGCCTGGCGTCGATCCCGCTCTTCACGCTGGCCGGCTACTTCCTGGCCGAGGGCGGCGCGTCGAAGCGACTCCTGGCCGTGTTCCAGGCCTGGTTCGCCGGCTTTCGCGGCGGTCCCGCGCTGGTCACGGCGCTGGCCTGCGCCTTCTTCACGAGCTTCACCGGCGCGTCGGGCGTCACGATCCTGGCGCTGGGCGGGCTGCTGTTCCCGATCCTCCTCTCGGCCGGATACCGCGAGCGCTCGGCCCTCGGACTGCTCACCGGCGCGAGCTCGCTGGGCATGCTCTTCCCGCCCTGTCTGCCGATCGTGCTCTACGCGATCATCGCGCAGGTTCCGATGCGCGACATGTTCCTGGGCGGGATCCTGCCCGGATTCGTGCTGGTCGCCGCGACGGTCGCGTGGGGGATCCGCGCCGGCCCGGCCCAGGTCGATCGGCGTCCGTTCGTCGCGCGCGCCGCCTGGAGCGCGGCGTGGGAGGCGAAGTGGGAGCTCGCGCTGCCGCTGGTCGCCATCGCGGCGCTGTTCGGCGGCTTCGCGACGCCGGTCGAGGCGGCCTGCATCACGGCGCTCTACGCCGCGTTCACGCAGATCGTGGTGCACCGCGACCTCTCGCCGATCCGTGGTTCCGGGAAGGTGTTGATCGAGTGCGGCCTCGTCATCGGCGGCGTGCTGCTCATCCTGGGCGTCGCGCTGGCGTTCACGAACTGGCTCGTGTTCGAGGACGTGCCGACGGTGCTGCTCGAGGGCGTCACGGCGCGCGTCGAGTCGAAGTGGACGTTCCTGCTGCTCTTGAACGTCTTCCTGTTGATCGTCGGCTGCCTGATGGACGTGTTCTCGGCGATCGTCGTCGTCGTGCCGCTCATCGTGCCGCTGGGCGAGCACTACGGGATCGAGCCGATCCACCTCGGGATCGTGTTCCTCGCGAACCTGGAGCTGGGCTACCTGACGCCGCCGGTCGGGATGAACCTGTTCCTGGCCAGCTATCGCCTGAACAAGCCGATGTCCGAGGTCTACCGCTCGGTCGTGCCGGTGCTCGCCGTGATGCTCCTCGGCGTGCTCGTGATCACGTACGTGCCGTGGTTCTCGACGTGGTTGCCCGGGCTTTTCGCGGGCCCGTGACGGGGGATCTCAGCGCTTCACCGCCGCCAGCCGCCGCTCGACCTCGCCCAGGAACCACGTCGTGTCCACGAACCGCTCGGGCGTCGCGAAACCCTCGGGCGCGCCGCGGCCGCTGGCCATGTGGTGCGCGACGATCGTGATGCCCCAGCACGTCGTGAGCTCCATCGCCGCGAACTTCGTCGCGCGGTCGGCGGGCACGTCGAAGCGGTACTCGAAGGTGCGCCGCAGCCCGTTCGCGCGCGCCGTGCCGCGCACCGACAGGATCAGGACGTCGCGGTCGCGCGCCGGGTCGTAGAAGAGCTCGGGATCGGCGGCCAGCCGATCGGCCAGCTCGCGGTCGCGCGCCTCGTCGCCGCGCAGGTATCCGAGCGTCCGCCAGCCCTGCACGAGCCCCCAGTGTCCGTCGTAGCGGATCGTGCGGTAGTCGTAGTCGCGCACGCCGCAGCTCTTCAGGTAGGCGACGACCTGCGGCGAGTTGTTCGAGGTCGGCGAGCACTCGAGCCCCTCGTCGAAGCGCTCGATGACGGACAGCGCCGGCTGCGACGCGAGCTTCCCGTTCCGCAGGCAGGGCACGTCGCCGCTGTACTCGCTGATCAACCCCCACGGGCTGAACACCAGCTTGTAGAGCAGCGGATTCCGCGCCGGATCGGGTCGCTCGAGCGGCAGGCCGCCGCAGCGCACGCGCACCTCGTCGCAGCCGTGCACCTTGGCGCAATGCGCGGCGATCACGTTCGAGATGCCCGGCGAGACGCCGCACTCGGGCACGACGGGCACGCGCGAGCGCGCGGCCAGCCGCTCCTGGGCCTTCACGGTCGCCGGATTGCCGCCCAGGTCGCAGAACGCCGTCGCGGCCTCGATCGACCGGCGCGTCAGCTCGACGTTGGCCGAGTAGGGCGCGCACGAGAGCACGACGTCCGCATCGGCCAGGTCCGCGTCCGTGGCCGTGATCGCGTGACGCAGGACCTTCGCGCGCGGGCCGAGCAGCTTCGTCAGCCGCTTCCGGGCCGCCGCGCCGCGCTCCGCATCGGGCTCGACGACGAGGACCGCGCGGGCCTCGCAGTGCTGGACGAGATCGTGGACGGCGGCGGTGCCCTGGCGGCCGGCGCCGAAGACGACATAGGCGAAGCGGGTCACGGGATGGGTTCCTCGGGTTCGGAGACGAGCGCCCGACTGTATCCGGCGGCGGGCAGGGGATCCCGGCTGCCGACGGCGCCGAGACTCGCGCATACTGGGTCGAGCGGGTTCGAGCCCGCCGTCCCGGTCCGAAGAGCTGCTCCCCCCATGACACGACTGCTGCTCGGCGCCCTCTCCGCCGTCCTCTCGATCTCGTCGATCGCCCCGTGCGCGAGCGCACAGTCCGCGGTCCTGCCGCGCGACGGATCCGCGAGCGTCGAGAGCGCCCTCGCCGCGTGGCTCGCGCGGAACGGCGACGCGTGGCGGGCGATGCTGCACGCCGATACCGGCCGGCTCGAGTTCCTCTACGGCGGATCCGCGGCGCCGCAGCGCGCGCCGGTCGCGGACGCGGACTTCGTCGGGCTCGCGCTGGACGCGATCGAGGCGACGCGCGCCATGCACGGCATCGATCCGGCCGAGCTGGCCGCGAGCGGCGTGCAGTTCCTGCCGCTGGGCCAGATCGGCAGCACGGACAAGATGTCGGTGCGGTTCACGCAGTCGGTCGGCGGCGTGGCGGTCGAGGCCGGCACCGTGCATTGCCTCTTCGACATGCGCGGCAACCTGCTGTCGCTGCACGCGCAGGGCGTCGCCGATGCGGCGCGGATCGGGCTGGAGCCGGCATTGGCGCCCGAGACCGCGCGCTCGCTCGCCGACGCCGCGTTCGCGCGCGACGAAGGCGGCGTCGCGACGTGGGTCGGGCCGGCGGAACTGCGGATCGCGCGCGCCCGCGGTGGCGCGCTGGCCTGGCGCGTGGAAGCGCGCAGCGAGGTCGAGGGCGCGATCCCCGCCGGCCGCGTGTACTGGATCGACGCGCGCGACGGCATCGAGCTGGCGACCGAGCGCACCGTGCACGAGTTCGAGGTGCGCGGCAACGTGCGCGCGCTCGTGACGCCCGGCCTGGCGCCGGACACGGCCTCGAACCCCGAGGTTCCGGTGCCGATGCGCTACCTCAACGTCACGAGCTCGGCCGGGACCGTGCGCACGGACGCGCTCGGCAACTTCGTCTTCCCCGGCGTGAACACGTCGTTGTCGGTGACCGTGAACTTCACGGGCGCCTTCAACAACATCCAGAACGTCGCCGGCAGCGAGTACGCGCTGACGCAGACGATCCCGGCGAACCAGGACAACACGTTGACGATGAACCCGTCGTCCAGCGCGCAGATCACCGCGCAGGGCAACGCGTTCCACCACGTGAACCTGCTGCGCGACTTCGTGCGTTCGATCAATCCGGCCGACGCGACGGCGGACGTGATCCTGTCGGCCAACGTCAACCTGAACCAGACCTGCAACGCGTACTTCGACGGCGGGTCGACGAACTACTTCCTCGCCGGCGGTTCGTGCGCGAACACCGCGTACTCGACGGTGGTCGGCCACGAGAACGGGCACTGGCTGAACGTCCGCTACGGGACCGGCAACGGCATGGACGGCATGGGCGAGGGGAACGCCGACGTCTGGGCGATGTACGAGTACGACTCGCCCGTGGTCGGGCTCGACTTCTGCGGGTCGGGCTGCAGCGTGCGGTCGGGGCTCAACACGCGTCTCTTCTGCGGCGACAACCTCCCGCAGTGCTACGGCGAGGTGCACGCAGACGGCGAGCCCTGGATGGGCGCCGCCTGGAAGGTGCGCGCGCGGCTGAACACGGCGCTCGGCAACGCGGCCGGCGATCTCGCGGCGAACACGCTCTTCCTGACCTGGATGGAGGCCTTCGACCAGAACGCGATCCGCTCGATCATCGAGACGCAATGGCTGGTGCTCGACGACGACGACGGCAACCTGAACGACGGTTCGCCGCACTACCCGCAGATCGACGGCGGCTTCCGCGAGCAGGGATTCCCGGGCGTCGAGCTGCACCCGGTGACCATCGAGGACGTCACGCTCGTGCCCGATTCGAACGTCGAGGTCGGACCGTACGGCATCGAGGCGCGCATCGCGGCGCAGTTCGACGGCGCGACCCTCGCCAGCGCGAACCTCTTCTGGCGCCTGAACGGATCCGCGTTCACGCAGGTCGCGCTGGTCCCGCAAGGTGGCGACCTGTACGGCGCGTCGATCCCGATCGTCCCGACGCCCGCCCAGATCGACTACTACGTGACGGCGTCGGATTCGCTCGGCAACTCGCTGCGCTGGCCCGGTCCCACATCCGTCGAGGGCTTCCGCGTCGGCTCGCCCGTGACGCTGTGGAGCACGGACTTCGAATCCGGTACGGCCGGCTGGACGCACGGCACGTACGGCGACACGGCGAACCTGGGCGACGAGTGGCAGCTCGGCGATCCGAACGGGATGTTCGGCGACGCCGTCATGCTCGGGCAGATCATCCCGTGGCGCGATCCCGCGAACGCGTCGAGCGGAACGAACTGCTGGGGCGTCGATCTCGGGAACGGTTCGAACGGCAACTACGGCGTGAACGTGCACACGTGGCTGCGCTCGCCGCCGATCGACTGCACGAACGCGCGCGGCGTGCAGCTCGAGTTCCGCCGCTGGCTGAGCGTCCAGTACGGCAGCGCCGACCGCGCGCAGATCCGCGTGAACAGCAACGTCGTGTGGTCGAATCCAGCGGCCACGAACCTGCTCGAAACGAGCTGGAGCTCGCAGGTCGTCGACATCTCCACCGTGGCGGACGGCAACCCTTCCGTGCAGATCGAGTTCGAGTTGAGGACCGACGGCACCGTGCAACTCGGCGGCTGGAACCTCGACGACGTCGAGCTGACGCAGATCGGTCCGGCGACGACCGGTTGCGCGCCGCCGACCGCCTACGGGCCGGCGAAGGTGCACTCGGGCGGTTCGATCGCGCGGCTCGCGGCCGTGGGCGAGACGAGCCTCCTGTTCGGCCCGTTCCAGATGCGGATCGAGGGCGGCGTGCCGCAGCGGCCGGCGATGGTCTACTCCTCGTCGGCGCCGGCCGCGACGCCGATGCTGGGCGGAACGCTGCTCATCGCGCAGCCGTTCGCGCGCGAGATCGCCTGGCAGTTCGATCTCTTCGGCGATGCGTCGTCCATCTACACGGTGCAGCCGTCGCAGGTCGGCACGACGCGCTACTTCCAGTGCGTCTTCCGCGACCCGTCCAGTCCCGACGGGACCGGCATGGGCTTCTCGAAGGCGCTGCGCGTCAGCTTCTGTCCGTGACGCCGCGCGCGTTCAGCGCGCACCCATCGCCGCGAGCACGCGCGCCGGCACCGACGCCATGTCGACCGTGCCGCCGCGCGGCTCGCCGCCGCAACGTGCGAACGGCTCGCTGCACAGGAACACGGGCCCGTCCGCGGCGTCGTCGGGGATGCGCCCGTGGCTGCCCTTCACGAGCGTCGCGTCCAGCGGGATCACGTCCATCAGGTAGCGCATCCCGAGCTTCTTCTGCGCCAATCGCCGCGCGACGCGCAGCTTCGGGAACGCGATCTCGGGATCGAGGAACAGCTCGCACGGGTCGTAGCCGGGCTTGCGGTGGATGTCGACCGTGCGCGCGAAGTCGGGTTCGTCCGCGCGATCGGTCCAGTAGTAGTACGTGAACCACGCATCGGGTCTCGACACGAGCACGAGGTCGCCGCTGCGCGCGTGCGCGAGGCCGGCGCGCGCCAGCTCCGCGCCTTCCAGAACGAGGTCGACGCCGGCGAGCCCGCGCACGAGCTCGCGCGCTTCGGCCCGCGCGCGCTCGTCGCGGCAGTACACGTGCGCGACCTGGTGATCCGCGACGGCGAACGCGCGGCTGCCGAACACGTCGAGCACGTCGCCCGCCGGCGTCCTGCGCGCGACGAGCAGGCCGGCATCACGCAAGGCCCGGTTCACGTGCACCGGCTTCTCGACCGCGGTGATGCCGTACTCGCTGACGACGACGACGCGCGTGCCGGTGTCGCGCGCCGCGCGCACGACGTCGCCGACCACGGCATCGATCTCGACCACGGCGCGCTGCGAGCGCGGATCGTCCGGACCGAAGCGCTGGAAGTCGTAGTCGAGGTGGGGGAGGTACGCGAGCGTGAGCGTCGGCCGCTTCTCGCGCAGCGTCCGGATCGTCGCGTCCGCGATCCAGCGGCTCGACGGCAGGCCCGACTTCGGCCCCCAGAAGTCGAAGAAGGGGAACGGCCCGAGCTCCGCGTCGAGCCATTCGCCGTACGCGGTCGGCCAGGCGTACGTGGCCGGGATCTTGCGCCCATCGGCCGGGTAGAAGGGCCGGGGCGTGACCGAGAAGTCGACGCGCGCGCCCAGGTTCCACCACCAGAAGATCTTGGCGGTCGTGGCGCGCGGATCGAGGCGCTTCACGGTCTCGTACAGCTTCTCGCCCGCGACGAGCGCGTTCGACTGCCGCCACAGCGCGATCTCGGCCGTGTCGCGCGCGTACCAGCCGTTGCCGACGGCGCCGTGCTCGGACGGGGCGAGGCCAGTCAGCATCGTCGCCTGCGCCGAGCACGTGACCGCCGGCAGCACCGTCGTCATCGGCGCGCGCGCGGCCAGTGCGGACAGGTTGGGCGTGGCGCCGCCGAGCATCCGCGACGTCAGGCCCACGACGTCGATCACCACGACGGGGTCCATGCGAGCGGCGGATGCTAGCATCGGCCGGATGCTCGATCGTCTCCTGAACCTGTTCCGCGGCACACCCGCGCTGGTCCGCGGCACGGGAAAGCTGGCCGAGGGCCACGCCAAGAAGGTCGAGATCGGCGACATCCTCGCGGGCGGCAAGCTGATCCTCCTGTGCCGCGTCGACGGCGAGTTGCACGCTCTCGACACGCGCTGCCCGCACGACGGCGGGCGCATCACGGACGGTCCGCTCGTCGACGGGAAGCTCGCGATCTGCCCGCTGCACAACTACACGTTCGATCCGAAGAACGGCCGCGTCGTGCGCGGTTCGTGTCCGAAGGCGACCGTGTACAAGGTGCGCGAGCGAGACGGGGACGCGGAAGTCTGGACCTGACGGCTTCGGGCAGGATCGTGCCGGTCGTTCAGGGCACGCGCGTGCGGAGCGCGCCGCCCTCGGCGAACGCCAGGAACGGGCGACCGCTCTGCGTCGTGCACAAGGACCAGGTCGTGACTCCGCGGCCGAGCCGGGTCGGAGTGCCGCCCTGACCCGCGTAGAGGAGCGCGCCGTTGCGCGCGTCCTGCCAGGCCATGCAGCTCCCCGTCGCGGTCGCGGCCAGCGCCGGCAGCACGCCGTGCATCTGCCGCATCTCCGACCAGTTCGGCGAGGACGTGAAGATCTCGCCGTCGCGCTGCCACGCCGCGAGCCATCCGCCCTCCACGCGCGCGATCGACCCGCCGTCGGCGGGACACGCGTCGATCTTCCAGGAGCCGCTGCCGAGCTTCTGCGCCGGCTCGAAGCTCGCGCCGCCGTCGCGCGACACGGCGAGCCACGGATCGCGCGCGCCCTCGATCTCGTTGCGGAACTGGACGGCCAGCGAGCCGTCGGCCAGGAACGCGACGCTCGGCGCGCAACATGGACAGATCGCGCCCGACGGCGAGGCGTAGACCTTCGTCTCCGACCACGACGCGCCGCCGTCGGTCGAGCGCGCGCCGCGGATCTCGGCAACCTTCGAGCGCAGGTCCACCCACGCGGCGAAGAGGCGTGAACCGCCGTCGGATGCCAGCGCGTGCAGTCCTTCCTCGGCTGCGCCGGGCTCGCGCGTCACGACGATCGGTTGCGACCACGCGACGCCGTCGCGCGTGGTCCAGGCCAGGATCGCGGCGGGCTCGCGCACCTCGGCGACGATGCACGCGCCGGATGAAGTCGGCGCGACGCGTGGCCCGCGCCCGAAGCCGACGTGCACGGAGGGATCGGCGCTGACGAGCACCGCCTGGCCGAACGTACGGCCGCCGTCGGTCGAGGCCGCGTACTCGATCCCGCGCGCGGTCGCGACGACGACGTGCACGGACTCGGCCGCGCCGCCGCTCGTGTGGACGGACTCGACCTGCTTCCAGGGCAACACGACGGCGTGCGAGCACGCGAGCGCGGTCGAAGCGGCGAGAAGGAGCGCGGTTACCGAGGAGCAACGCATGCGCGGAGTCTATCCCGACAGTACCCGCTCGCTATGGTGCGCGACATGACGAACCCGATCCGGATCCTGGCCTTCGCCGGCAGCTTGAGGCGCGACTCCTGGAACAAGAAGCTCGCGCACGTCGTGGCCGAAGGAGCGCGCTCCGCCGGCGCGGAGGTCACCGTGCTCGACCTGCGCGACTACGCGATGCCGCTCTACGACGGGGACGTGGAGGCCGCGAGCGGGCTGCCGGACGCTGCGAAGCGCTTCAAGCAGGCGCTGATCGCGCACCACGGGCTCCTGATCGCGTCGCCGGAGTACAACAGCTCGATCTCGGGCGTCCTGAAGAACGCGATCGACTGGGCGTCGCGCGCGGAACCGGGCGAGAAGCCCCTGATCTGCTTCGAGGGCAAGGTCGCCGGGCTCGTGTCCGCGTCGCCGGGAGCACTGGGCGGATTGCGCGGGCTCGTCACGGTGCGCTCGATCCTCGGCAACCTCCGCGTGCTCGTCGTGCCCGAGCAGGTCGCCGTCTCGAAGGCGCACGAGGCGTTCGATGCCGAGGGTCGGCTAAGCGACGCGAAGGTGGCCGACTCCGTGCGAAACGTCGCGAAGCGCGTCGTCACCGTGGCGCGCGCGCTGTATCCGGAGGTCTGAGGCGCCGGCGATCGTCGCGGTGCACAGCGGGCCGTGTCGCGCAACGAGCGCGGGCCGGAGCGACGAGTGCTCCGGCCCGCGCTGTCGTGCTGCGTCCTCGCGCCCGTCCGCTCAGGGGCAGAACGGCACGCCGATCGCGTCGCTCAGGTTGAAACCCGCGCCGCCGCCGGCCGGGTTTCGGTACCAGTACTGGAAGAGCCACGTCTCGCCCGCATCGATCTGCGTGCCCGTGAGGTTCAGGTCCTGCACCGCGTCGCCGAACGTGTTCGCCTGCATCACCGGCAGGCGCACGACCGGACTCCCGACGCAGCGGTAGCCGTTGCCGAACGGCGTCAGCACCTCGTTCTGGCCGTAGAAGTAGAGGCCGAACCCGTTGGGCGGCAGGCCGGACGTCAGCAGGTGGAAGTCGTTCGTGCTGCGCGACCGCGAACCGTAGTAGCTGATCACCGCGCCCGGGCCGACCGAGTTCGGCGACGAGAAGCACGTCTGGAACGGCGCCGTGCACGACTGCGGGTCGATGCCGTTCAGCGTGGTCGGGTTCTGACCGAGCGGATCCAGCCACTGCGCCAGCGCGTTCGAGTTGTAGAACTGGTCGAAGCGGCCGAACCACGCGGTCTGGCCCGTGCAAGTGAAGGCGTCCACGCAGCACGCGGGTCCCTTGACGCGCCCGTCCTGGTCGAAGAGCGGCCCGCCCGAGCTGCCGCCCTCGAGGGTCCCGAGGCTCCAGGTCACGCGCCACTTCGTCGTCTCCGCCGCGGTGCCGTTCCCGTCGACGGAGATCATCTTCGGGCCGCCGCTCGGGTGACCCAGCGCGAACGCGAACGACGCGTTGGACCCCGACCGCGTCCAGCCCGCGAAGAACGGCTGGTAGGAGGCCGGGATGTTGGCGTTGATGCGCAGGAAGCGGCAGTCCCACGTCGAGTTCGTCGTGAGCATCGTGCAGCCCGAGACCGTCATGTTCGTCGGCGCCGTGCCCGTGCCGCACTGCGGACGCTCGTACAGGAACGTGAACACCGTGTTCGCCGTCTGGCCGCAGTGATCGGCCGTGAGGACGTAGCGCGTGCCGTCGAACGACGTGTTGTTGAGCAGCGCTCCCGAGCACAGCGCGCCGTTCGACAGCGTGCGCATCGTCGCGCGCTTCTGGTCGTTCCAGTTCGCGCCCTCGGGGCAGTTCACGTCGACGAGGCACGCGCCCAGCGACTGCTGACCGCCGCCCGAAACGTTCACCGTGCCGTTCATCAGGCCGAACACGTCGCGGTAGTCGTGGATGACCGACTTCGTGCTCAGCACAGGCTCGCGCGCGCCGGCCGGGACGTCGAGCTCGAGCGTCAGCCGGTCGCCCGGGAACGGCTCGAAGACGAAGCCGCCGTCCTCGTGACGGTTCTCGGACGTGTATCCGCCGAGCACGGTCTCCTGGTCCTCGTCGTAGACGAAGAGCTGCGCGCCGAGCGGCAGGTCGAAGCGGTCGAACTCGACGGCCAGCGACTTCGCGCCGGGCGAGACGATCTGCAGCCGCCACACGCGCGAGCCGTCGCGCATCGTCGTCCACGCGCCGTCCGCGACGTCGACGCCGACGTCGAGCATCGCGCCGTAGCGCAGCGGCTTGTGGTTGCGCGCTTCGTCCTCGGCCAGGTAGGCCGCGACGTCGGGCGTGGGCGCCGCGACGACGGGCGCGGCGGTGGCGAGCGGGCGCACGAGGCCCTGCGGTTGCCCGCCGACGGACGTCTGCGCGGCCGCGGGCAGCGCGAGGAGGCTGAGCGCCGCGCCGGCGACGCAGCGGAGACGGAGAGTTCGGGTCGAGGTCATGTCCGAGGAGAGGAGTCGGTTTCTGGGTCCGCGCGGTCCTGCCAGGCCCGCCGGGCGCTTGGAATCGGATCCCGTTCCGAGTCCCGCACGACCCGTTGGATCCCGTTGGAACAAGAAAGGTTCCATCGGAATGCCGTTCCGCGCCAGGGGCGATTCCGCCCGACGGAGCATTCCGGATTCCCCGCAACGGAATCCGGAGCGCGGTATCCCTGTCGTTGCATGGCGCCGCACGGACCGACCGACGTCGAGGAGCTGATCGCCCAGGCCGCGGGCCTGCGCCGGCTCGCCGTGCGCCTCGTCGGGGAGGCCGATGCCGACGACGTGATCCAGGACGCCGTCGCGGCGGCGATCCAGCACGCCCCCGGCGACGAGCGCGCGCTGCGGCCGTGGCTCGTGCGCGTCGTGAGGAACTTCGCCGCCGGCCGCCACCGCGGCGCGGGCCGGCGCGCCGCGCGCGAGTCGGACTCCGCGCGCCGCGAGGGCGTGCCGTCCGCCGGCGACCTGGTCGCGCGCATGGAGGTGCAGCGCCTCGTCGCCGACGAAGTGCTGCGCCTCGACGAGCCCTACCGGCGCGCGGTGCTGGCCGTCTACTTCGAGGGCGTGGGCGCGGAACAGTACGCGCGCGAGCTCGGCGTCCCGAGCGCGACGGTGCGCTCGTGGCTGAAGCGCGGTCTCGACGCGCTGCGCGCGCGGCTCGACCGTCGATTCGGCGGAGATCGCGCGGCGTGGAGCGCGTGCATGATGCCGCTCGCGCGGCCCGATGCCGCTGCGGTTCCGCTCGCGATCGCGGGAGGGATGCTGATGAAGAAGTTCGCCGTCGCTGCGGCCGTCGTGCTGGCGTTGCTCGTCCTGTGGGCCGTGTTCCGCGTCGGCGGATCGGAGGTCCGCGATGCGGCGCTCGCCGGCCCGGTCGCGCTCGAGGTCGCGCCGTCGAACGCAGGCGGCCCAGTCGAGGCCGTCGAACCGAACCCCAACGATGCGGCCCGCGTCGAGGTCGCCGTCGCACCCGGGCCGACCGTGGCGCCGCAGCTCTCCGGCACCGTCGTGTGGATGCCCGATCGCGAGCCGGCCGTCGGCATCGGCGTGCGCGTATCGCAACCCGAGCGGCCGGACCTGGGCGTGCCCGAATACGCCGTGACCGACGCGCAGGGACGGTTCCACGTCGACGAACTCGGCGCGGGCGATTTCGAGGTGGGCCTCGATCGCGTCCGCGAGACGAAACGCGTGCACTTCGCGCCGGGCGAGAAACAGGTCCTTCAGCTCGGGCTCCAGCGCGCCTCGACGGTCGTCGGCCGCGTGCTCGACGCATCCGGTGCCGCCGTCGCCGGCGCGGAGGTCTGCGTCTCGTCGTTCTCCGAGCGGTGGTCGCGCTGCGTGACGCGCTCCGCCGCCGACGGCAGCTACGCGATCGAGGGCGTGCCCGTCGGCCCGCGCGTGTTCGCGCGCGCGAGCGGACACAGCCCGTCGGGCGCGTACCTGCTGCAGAGCGGCGATGCGCGCTACGCGCTCGACCTGTGGCTCGGCGACGATCCCGGCGCGATCGAGGGTCGCGTCACCGACGCGGCCGGCGACCCGATGTCCGGCCTGCCGATCGCGGCGCGCGGCGCGAGCGAGACGATCACGGATCCGGCCGGCGTGCGG
>JBGAOR010000054.1:0-29486 GCA_044221705.1 Planctomycetota bacterium | reverse complement strand
GGGCGCGACGATCGTCGGCCAGCTGCTCCTGCCGGCCGGCGTCGACGGAACGGGTCTCGCGATCCTGCTCGGCGACCGGCAGGACGGCGTGAAGGCGCTCGTCGACGGCACCGGACGATTCCGCTTCCAGGACGTGCCCGCCGGCGTGCGTTTCCTCGCCTGCGAAGAGCGCGCGGGCGTGCTCGCGCAGGGAGATCCCGTGCGCGTCGAGGTCGCGGCCGGCGCCACGGTCGAGGTCACGCTGGACGCGCGCGACCGCGCGATGTGCGCCGTCGACCTGCGCATCGACCTCGGCGACATCGCGGCCGATGGAGTGCAAGTGGGACTCTTCCCTGCGGCCGATCCGCGGCAGAGTCAGAACCTCGGCAACTGCGACGTGAAGGGGCGCGTGCGCGGTGCGGCCCGCGCGTTCGGAGCTGCCGGCGTCGGAGTGTTCCTGCCGGGCTCGCGCTACGTGCGACACCCGGACGCCGTGCTCGACCTGCGGCCGTTCGGGCAGGTCGAATCCACGGTGCGCTTCGACTTCGCGCGCCTCGACGTGCGCGCGCGCGGCACGATGCCGCGCGACGGACGCGTGCAGCTGCACTTCGTCGCGCGCGATCCCGGTCGTGAGGACGTGTGGGGCACGCTCGCCTTCGTGAACGGAACCGCCGTGGGGGAGTCGGCGGTGCTCGCCGCGCGCGCCGGCGGTGTAACGGTCGGCGGGCTGATCGCAGGTGCGTACACGCTGACGATCGAGATGATCGATGCGAAGGTCGAGCCGGGGATCGGGAACGGCGACGCGAGGGTCGTGGGATCGACCGAGCCGTACTACCACGCAACGGCGGAGATCGCGCTCGCCGCGGGCAAGACGCTCGAGATCGAGCTGTAGCCGCGAGGCGCGCCGATGATGGAGCCCTGATCGGTCTGGGCGTCCGCCGACTGCCCGAATCCGTTTCGTTGCAGCTCCCGGCCCGGGCGAGCCGATGATGGGGACGGCCATGGATCTCTCGCCCGGCAACCTGTTCGCGTCGGTGGTGATCGGCGCCGTCGGCTTCGGCCTGTTCCAGTACGGCCGCAAGCAGCAGCGCATCCCGCAGCTCGTCGCGGGCATCGCGCTGATGGGCTACCCGTACTTCATCGCGAGCATCGGCTGGATGATCGCGGTCGGAGCGGCGGTCGTCGCGGGACTGTGGTTCGCGATCCGCGCGGGCCTGTGAGCGGCGGGCGTCCGGCGGGGCCGAATCCGGGTCCCTGCCCGCGCTGGATGCCTCCCCGCGCACCCGTCCCGTCCGCCGATCGCTACGATCGAGGGGCATCGACATCGGAGCGTTGCGGCCCCCGCAGCGCAGAAAGGCAGTGCACATGTTGAGACACTCGTGGCTCGCCGCCCTGGCGCTCGCGACGACGGCGTTCCTCGCCGTCCCCGCGCACGCTCAGGCTCCGGGCAGCAAGATGCCTCCCGTCGTGATCGAGGGTCTGGCCCAGACCGGCGCCAAGACGTTCGACGACTACCTCGGGCGCGGCGTCCTGATCGAATTCTTCGCGTACTGGTGAGGCCCGTGCGGCGGGCAGGTTCCGCACCTCAACGAACTTCAGGAGAAGTGGGGTGACAAGGGCCTGTCGATCATCGGCGTGACCGATGAAGGCAAGGGTGACACGGAGAAGTGGATCGCGGCGAAGGGCGCCAAGTACGCCTACGGGTACGACAAGGGCGGCAAGCTCTCGCGCTACTTCGGCGTGAACGGCATCCCGCACGTCGTGCTGATCGACGCGAACGGGGTCGTGCTCTACAGCGGCGGCGCGGGTGGCTACAGCGAAGAGCTGCTGCGCAAGGCGACCGCGGGCGCGCTGACCAAGCCGTTGTGGGAATGGACGGCGGCGGCGAAGAACGTGAAGAGCGCGCTGCTCAAGCAGCAGTTCAAGGTCGCGATCGACGAGGCGGCCAAGCTCGGCGAGCCCGACGGTGGTCCGGGGATCAAGGCTTCGCTCGAGGGCATGGTCAAGGCCAAGGTCGAGCTGATGAAGGAGGCCTACAAGAAGGGCGACTTCCTCGGCGCGGAGACCGCGGCGAAGGACTTGCAGAAGGATCTGGCCGGATTGCCCGAGCAGGCCGAGGCCGTGAAGACGGCGGCCGAGATCGCGGCCAACACGGCGGCCGAGCCGGTGCTGAAGAACCAGCGCCAGATCGCCAAGATTCGCGAGAAGGCGCCGACGAAGCGCAAGGAGATCGAGGCGGCGATCGAGGATCTGACCAAGATCCGCAAGAGCGCCTCGGGGACGTACGCGGCCGAGGAGGCCGACGCCCTGACCTTGCAGCTGCGCGCGACGTTGAACCGCAACAAGTAGCGGCGGTCGGGAACGTTGGCGCGGTCGCGACGGGTCGCGGCCGCGCCAGTTCCCTTTCGAGGTCGTGCGAACCCTGGCGGACGGTGCGCGGATTCCTCAGGGATTTGTCCACCGTGCTCGGCGCCGGGCCAAGTCGGGGAGGACCCTCCCTCCGAACACCGCGGCCGCGACCCCCATGGCACACCTCACGACACGTTCCCTTCTCGGGCCTTCCTCGATCCTCACGGGCCTCCTCGCCCTCGCCACCTTCGCCGCGCCCGTGCGCGCGAGCGACACCCAGGTCCTCTTCGACGGCACGTTCGGCGCCGGGCTCGTCAGCCAGAAGATCGTCGACACGACGCCCGGCGCGGGCGCGACGTTCACCAGCGCGACCAGCTCGTTCGGCGGTCCCTCGGGCGACTGGCGGCAGACGAGCCACACCTACACGTCGGGCGCGATCGTGGTGGCGCACGTCGATCCGGCGTTCACGTACGACCCGGCCACGACCCCGATCTGTGCGATCGACTTCGGTGCGAGCCTCGTGCACCTGACGGGCGTCAGCGTCGGCGGCGCCGTCGGGTATCGCGTCTGCGCGCTGCAGAACGGCGCGTACTACGGTGGTCCCACGATCGACGTGTACAGCGACCTGTGGGCCTCGTACGCCCAGACGGGCTTGAAGAACACGGACTTCAGCTTGCTCGCGGGGATCGGCCCGTCGCGGCCGGACTTCTCGTGCACGGGATCGCCGATCCAGTTCGGGTTCACGAGCGCGAACTCGGCCAACGGCGGGCCGTGGACGAAGGTCAGCGGCATCGACGACTGGACGGTGACGCTGCACCTCGACCGGGCGACGTGGGTGGACGACACGCTGTCCAGCGTGGATTGGGTCTCGACCAAGATCCTCGACACGACGCCCGGCTCCGCCGCCACGACGTTCAGCGTGTCGCAGCCTAGCGGCGGTTCGCCCGGTCCGTTCCGCGAGACGACGCACACGTGGACGAGCGGCGCGATCGTCGTCGCGCACGACAACGTGCTCGCGCTGCACGATCCGAGCGTCGAGCCGGTCTACTCGGTCGACTTCTCGGCGCAGCTGATCCACTTCACCGGCGTGTCGATCGGCGGAGCGGTCGGCGTGCGCGTCGGCGTCCGTCAGGGCGCGGCGTGGTACGGCGGCCCGACGATCAACGTGTTCCCGGCCACGTGGGGACCGTTCGCTCAGAACGGGCTCACCGCGAACGACTTCACGTTCATCTCCGGCGCGGGGCCGGTCCACCCGGACTTCACGAGCACGGGGGCGATCCTCCAGTTCGGCTACGTGACCTCGAACTCGGCCAGCGGCGGGCCGGTCACGAAGGTCGTCGGCGTCGACGGCTGGACGGTGCGTGCGAACCTCGCTCCGCCCTGCACGGGGCTCATCGGCTCGGTCGGGTGCCTGGGGTCGGACCTCACGCTGCCGTGCCCGTGCTGGCCGACGATCCCGGTCTTCCCGTCGAACCGCGGCTGCCCGAACTCGGTCGAGCCGCGCGGCGCGCTGCTCGTCGCGACGGGGACGGCGTCGATCGCGAACGACACGGTGATCCTGCAGGGATCGGGCATGCCGAACTCGTCGTGCCTGTACTTCCAGGGCACAACGTCGACGAACACCACGTTCGGCGATGGCAAACGCTGCGCCGCTGGCACGGTGATCCGGCTCGCGACGAAGACGAACATCTGCAATGCGTCGCAGCATCCGTCGGGGATCGGGCTGCCGATCTCGGTGCAGGGTGCCGTCACGGCGCCCGGTGTGCGGCACTACCAGGCCTGGTACCGCAACGCGGCGGCGTTCTGCACGACGGCGACGTTCAACCTGACGAACTCGCTGACCATCAACTGGACGCTGTGATCGAGCGCGTGACGACCGGTCCGCGCGCACGGCGCGCGCGGGACCGGCTCGGCACGCTCGCCGTTCAGCGACGCAGCGCGAACCGCGCGCGCTTCTCGATGCGCCGGCGCATGGCGACGTGCACGCCGATCGAGAGCGCGAGCACGACGGCGAGCGCCGGCGCGAGCCAACCGGCCTCCTGCGCCAGGTAGAGCAGGGAGAACGCGATCCCCATCGGGATCATCGTCAGGAAGACGGAGAGCACCTGCGCCGAGCGCTCGCCGGCCCGGACGGACTGCGAGAGGGGGATGTAGTCGCCCTGCAGGCCGGGCAGCATCGACAGCGCCGGCACGAGGAACACGACCGGGAGCAGGAGCCACAACCGCTCGGGCGCGGCGCGCGAGCCCCAGATCGCGAACGCGGCCGCGTAGAGCATCAAGGGGGCGGTCACGAAGAAGAGCGCCGCCTTGCGCGCTCCGTGCAACAACGCGGCTGGATCGCGGATCGGGGCAAAGAGGAACAGCTCGGCCGAATCCGGCGTGGACGACAGGCGCAGCATCTCCAGCACCTGCAGCGGGACCAGGGCGCACATCCACACGAGCAGGACCGCGAAGAACCGGTCGCTCCGCTGGTTCAGCAGCATCAGGATGGGGAGGACGACGAAGTACGACAGGCCCGCCGCGAGCCGGACCTGGATCGCGCGCTCGCGCAGCAGGTGGACCGCGCACAGACGGAACACGGCGCGCTCGATCGGATCGCGCATCCACACGGACCAGAGCGGATGATCGAGCCAGCCGAGCTGCGTCGCACGTCCGTCCACGGCGGAACGCGCGGCCGGCTCCGCGGCCATCGCCGTCGTCGGCGCGGGCTCCGACACGCGCTCCTCGACGGCGGCTCCGGGCAGCCGCATCACGCCGATCCACACGAGCGCCGCCGTGGCGACGACGCCGAAGCCGGCCGCCACCGCCAGCGCGGTGCCCGACTCGCGCGCGGCGAGCCACGCGTCGAGAGCCGCGAACCAGGCCGAGGGCAAGAGCCACAGCGGGCTCGCCCCCTTCTCGAAATCGACGCCGACGACGAGGCGCGTCATGTGCGGCAGCACCTGGAAGCCGGCGACCATGAGGATCGTGGACGCGACCTGCGCCACCGTCACGAAGCGCTGGAAGCGCTGCGGGCCGAGGAATCGTGCGATCGTGCCGTGCACGCACACGACCGCTCCGCACAAGAAGAGCGTCTCCAGCACGACGGACAGCGCGTGCGCCGGCCCGAACCAGCCGCGCGCGTCCTTGGCCAGAGCTCCCAAGATGCACGGTCCGAGGTTGATCGCCGCGGCCATGAGCCCGCAGAACCCGAAGATCGTCAGTCCCTTGGCCAGGACCAGCGTCGACGGCTGGATCGGTCGATAACCGAGCACCTCCGCGTCGCGCGCGTTGAAGAGGACCTCGGACGCCTCGTTGAGCGCCATCGTGCCGACGACGAAGAACGTCATCGTGTGCACGAACAGCGAGAAGACGAACACGGAGTCGACGACGGCCGCTCCCGCGCCGAGCATCAAACCGATCAGGGCGTACAGCCCCAGGATGAAGGGCAGGGTGCGCACGCGCTTCCCGCCCGTCACGCCCACCGGCATCGAGCGCGTGCTGAGGACGAAGTACGCGCGCAGCAGCGCCTCGAGCTGTCGGACGTCGATGCGCCGCGCGCTCGCGGTGCTCATCGGGCCAGAGTCCGGGCCATGTCCTCGGCGCGCTGGGCCAGGTTCTCGGTGCTCGTGAGCTGGTTGAAGGCCTGCTCGAGCGACGGCGTCTTCGAGCGTTCGAGGATCTCCGGCACGGTCCCGTCCTCCAGGATGACCCCCCTGTGGATGATCACGACGCGCTCGCAGATGCGCTCGACGACGTCGAGGATGTGCGAGCACCACACGACCGTCTTGCCGTCGCGCGCGAGCGACTGCACGAGCGTCTTGAACAGCAACGCCGCGTTGGAGTCGAGCCCGTTCAGCGGCTCGTCGAAGAAGACGACCTCGGGGTTGTGCAGCAGCGCCGCCGTGATGACGACCTTCTGCCGCATGCCCTTCGAGTACGTCGACAGCGGCTGGCGCGGATCGGTGCCCTCGAGGTCGAAGAACTTCAGGAACCGCGCGATGCGCGCGGGGACCTCGCCCTCGGGGATCGAGTGCAGGGCCGCGACGAGCCCCAGGTACTCGCGCGCCGTGAGCGTCTCGAACACCGCGCCCGACTCGGGCACGTAGCCGATGATGCGCTTCACGGCCAGCGGATCCCGCGCGACCTCGTGACCGCCGATCTCGGCCACGCCCGACGTCGGCGTGAGCATCCCGGTCATCATCTTGATCGTCGTGCTCTTGCCCGCGCCGTTCGGGCCGAGCAGGCCGACGAGCTGGCCGGCGGGGATCTCGAGATCGATGCCGCGCACGGCCTGGACCGCGCCGTACTGCTTCGTGAGCTGCTTCAGGCGGATCATGGAGGGGCAGCATACGGCCGGCCCGGATGCGCCGCCCGGCACCGGCGGACTGCCCCGGATCCCCCGGGATCTCGCGGCGGTCGGCCGGAAACCAGCCAACACTCCGCCGACCGCTCCATACTCGGGCCGTGGACGGATCGCACGGCGGTCGGATGGACGTCGAGGACCTCCTGCGCGAGGGCGCGTGGGTCCGCGCGCTCGCGCGGCGGTTGGTCTTGGACGACGCGGCAGCCGACGACGTCGTCCAGGACACGTGGGTCGCCGCGATGCGCAGCGCGCCGGCGGAGCGCGAGCAGCTCCGCCCGTGGTTGGCGCGGGTCGTGCGCAACTTCGCGGCGTCGGCCCGCCGTTCGGACGCGCACCGCGCGGCGCGCGAGGCGGCCGTCGCTCGCCACGAACCCGAGCGGTCGGCGTCCGACTCCCTCGAGCGTCTGGAAGCGCAGCGCGTGCTCGTCGAAGCGCTGGCGGAGCTGGACGAGCCGTACCGCACGACGCTGATGCGGCGCTACTTCGACGGCCTGACCGCCGCCGACATCGCGCGCGACGACGGCATCCCGGCCGCCACGGTGCGCTGGCGCATCGCACGCGGGCTCGCCGATCTGCGTGCGCGCCTCGAGCGTCGCTACGGCGATCGATCGGCCTTCGTGGTGGCGTTCCTGCCGCTCACGCGCGCTCCCATGCCCTCCGTCGCCGCGGCCGCGACCGCGGGCGGAGCCACCTGGCTCGGAATCCTGGCCATGAACACCGCGACCCGCGCTTCGATCGCCGCGATCGTCCTCGTCACCGCAGCCGTCGGCGTGTGGTTCGCGGTGGGTGCGCGCGATCCGCTCGCGCCGCCGGCGCTCGCCAGGGATACCTCCGCGGATCCGATGGCGAGCGAGGCGCGCGTCGAGGAACCGGCCGGGCACGAGCTCGCGCTCACCGCGGACGGCGCCGCGCGCGCCGAGGTGCCCGCGCAGCACGTGACGAAGTCGGCCGAGATCGCGACCGTCGACGAGTCTGTCCGCATCGAAGGTCGCTTCGTCGATGCCGACGGCCGCGGCATCGGGCGCGTGCGCGTCGTCCAGCCCATCGCCGCGGACGGTGCGGTCGTCGAGAGCGATGCTCAGGGCGATTTCGCGTTCACGCTCGATCCGACGATCCGGAAGGGGCTGGAGACCTTCGAGGCGCGCGCCGAGGGCTGGGCGACGCACTTCTCGCGCGTCGAGGTCGTGCCGGGCACGACGGTGACCCGCGGACGGATCGTGCTCGTGCCGGGCGGTTCGATCGCCGGCAAGGTCGTGGACGAGGACGGTCGCCCGATCGCCGGCGCGCGCCTGCTGGCAACGAAGCCGGCGCTCGACGACGACGTCGCGAACTCGCGGCGCATGGGGCCGACCGTCAAGCGCGACCTGCCGGAGACGAAGAGCAGCGCCGACGGCTCGTTCCAGCTCGACGGCGTGCCGGCGGAGCTCGCACGAGCGTGGGCCACGATCGACGGCTATCGGTGGGGGATCGGCGAGCCGGTCGAGGTGCCCGCGCGCGGCGCCGTCCGCGGAGTCGTGCTGACGCTGACGCCGCTCGACGTCGACGAGCGCATCGAGGGCATCGTGCTGGACCCGAGTGGACAGCCCGTGCCGCGCGCGGGCATCAGCTTCCACTTCGATGCGCCGGACCAGAGCAGCACCAGCCACGTGGAGTGCGGCGACGACGGGCGCTTCCGCCTCGTACTCGCGCGCAAGGTCCCGTACGACCTGTCGCACAGACCGCGCAACAGGCAGTGGGAAGACGTGGCGCTGAAGGCTGTGAAGCCGGGCACCCTCGACGTCGTGCTGCAGGTACGCGAGGCGCGCCTGCTCGAGCTCGCCGTGCGCGACGAGAAAGGCGCCCCGATCGAGGCGTACTGCTACGGCGTGCAGACGACGGATGGCCGCCCGCAGTTCTGGTCCGGCAACACGGACGAGCCCCATCCCGGCGGGCGCACCGAGGTCCCCATGCCGTCGACGCCGTTCCAGATCGAGGTCTGGGCGAAGGGCCGCGAGCGCGTCGAGCTGGGGCCCATCGATCCCGCATCACCGCCGGCGCCGCTCGTCTGCACGCTCGAGCGCGTGCCCGGCCTGAGCGGTCGCGTGCTGAGCGGCGACACGCCGGTCGCGGGCGCTCAGGTGATGCTTCACCTCCTCGTTTCGCCGAACGACCGCTTCGACCTCAACGGATTCCCAAGCCGTCTACAGCAGAGCGCGATCGAGAGAGCGGCCACGGACGCGGACGGCCGGTTCCTGATCACGGTACGCGACCACGGCACGTACGCGCTCGTGTGCGACGCGCCCCGTCACGCGCTGGCCGAGGTCTCGCCGCTCGAGATCGATCCGCGCGTCGGGTTGAGCGGCGTGGACGTGCAGGTGCTCGCCGGCGGCGTGATCGAGGGCCGCGTGCTCGTGCCGACCGGTCGCGAAGCAGCCGGGATCATCGTCGGGATCAACCGCTTCGATGGCCGTCCGCGGACGCAGCGCGTCGGCGCGGACGGACGCTATCGCTTCGAGAACCTGACGCCCGGCGCGTGGAGCGTGACGCGCGCCAAGGCGGAGGTCGATCCGGGCTCGGGCTCGACGTCGGCCTGGTCCTCGGCCGGGGGGCCGTCCGCCTTCGTCACCGACTGCGTGGTCGAGTCGGACCGGACGACCGTGTTCGACCTCGACCTGCGCGAAGCGTTCGATGCGGCGCTCGTGGGACGCGTCACGGTGAACGGCGCGCCCGCCGCGGGTTGGACGGTCGCGCTGCGCCCGAAGGAGAACGAGCACTTCGACGGCGGTCCGCCCTCCGGCGTCGTCGATCCGCACGGCGACGTGCGCGTCGCCCTGCCGCGACCGGCGGCCTACACGGTCGAGCTCGTGCCGGTCGCCGAGAGCGGCACGCCCGTGCGGTTCATGCGCGACATCGCGATTCGTGCCGGCGACAACGCGTTCGCGGCGGAACTCGAATGCGGTTCGCTCGAAGGCACGCTGAGCGCCGGCGGCGCCGTCCGCATCGACTGTTCGTCGATCGGGGCGACGGAGTGGAGCTTCGAGGGCACATTGCGCGTGGAGGCCGGACGGTTCCGCGTCGCGCACGTGCCGGTCGGGCGAGTGAGTGTGCGCGGGATCGACACGCGCGCCGAGGGCGGCTGGGCGACGGTCTTCACCGAGGACGTCGACATCGCGCGCGGCGCGACGGCGACGATCGAGGTGCCCTGACGCGGACGGGGCTCGCGCCCCGCCGTCGGTGGCACACGTGCCGTTCGCTCTCGCGGGGATGCGCGTCCGGCGGCAGACTGTCGGCCCTCGTCCTCCCTTCCCAGGAACCGGCCGGATCCCGCCATGACCGCGATGCTCCTCGCACTCTTCGCACTCGTTTCGTTCCAAGGCGCTCCGGAGCCGCTGAAGCTGGCCGAGCTCGGGCTCACGATCGCGCCGCCGCCGCTGGAGGGCCTGAAGCTCGACACGAAGGTCCGCGGATAGATCCAAGGCACCTGGAACGGGAAGCTCTCGGGCTCGGACGTCGAGGTGAACGTCTTCGTGCTCCCGATCGCGCAGTTCGGATTCGTCGAGCCCGAGGACGTGACGGAGGTCCTCCTCGACAACCTGCGCGACGACAAGAAGCCCGGCGGCGACGCGAACTTCGGCTGGGACACGCAAGAGCTGCGGCCGGGCAAGTACGGTTGGACGCCCTACGCGAGCGTCGCCGTCGGCACCCACAAGGAGGGGACCGACACGAAGAGCCGCGTGATCATGTTCTCGTCGCTCGTGAAGGACGCGGGCTACGTGGTCCAGGTCGACGTCGAGCCCGAGTCCGACGCGGCGACGACGAAGACGATCGTCGAGTGGCTCGCGAAGGGCGTGGTGTTCGGCGGCGAGGCGCGCAACTGGAAGTGGAGCGACGCCGAAGCGAAGGCGCGTTGGGTCCAGGACGCGCCGGAGGAGACGCACAAGAAGTTCGACGGCGCGCTCCGCACCGATCACTACCTCATCCTCACGAACAGCTCGGGCGGGAAGGCGTTCGCGAAGAAGATGGAGGAGTGCTACGCGGCGATCCGCAAGGTGTTCCCCTTCGACGACGTGCCCGGACGCCTGCTGATGCCGGTCTTCCTGTTCCGGACGCCGGACGAGTACTACTCGTTCTGCCAGAAAGTCGCGCAGATGTCGCTCGAGGAGGCGAAGGCGACGAAGGGACACGCGTGGAAGGACTACTACGCGACGTGGTACGAGGCGCCGAACGACCCGGTGCACATCCACGAGGCCACGCACCAGATCTTCGCCAACCGCCTGCGGCTCGGCGGCGGCGGTTCCTGGTCCAGGAGGGCGTCGCGGAGTACATCAGCTCGACGGCGAACGATCGGAACATGGCCGCGCAGGCCGTGAAGAAGGGGCGCCACACTCCGCTCGAGCAGTTCGTGACGACGAAGAGCCTGATCGCATCGGGCCAGAAGGAAGACGTCTCCGGCGACGACGCCGCGTCCAATGCCTACTCGCAGGCCGCGTTGCTGATCGAATTCCTGCGCGAGAGCAAGTGGGGCAAGGACCGGTTCCAGACCTTCGTCCACACGGTCGGTCTGGTGCCGCGCGGGAAGCTGCCCGCCATCCAGGCCGCCATCCGCAAGGTGTACGAGTGCGACCTGGCGACGCTCGAGGAGAAGTGGGTCGAGTACTGCAAGAAGCGCTGAAGGCCGCCGGTCCGCGCGGCGAAGCGCCGGCCGGACTTCGGACGGGGATCGGACAGGCCGCCGTGCTGCTGCCGCTCGAACGGTTGCGCGGGGCGTCGCGCTCGCCGCGGCGCCGACGAGGCGGCCGGCCGCGGCCGCGTGCCGCTACCAGGAGTAGTGCACGCGGTACGCGACCTTCCGCACGCCGTCCGCCGGCACCGTGATCCGGAACTCGGCCGTCTGCGCGTCGAGCTTCCTGTAGTCGTCGGACTTCGACGTGATCTCCCAGTTGACCCAGCGGTAGAGGTGCTCGACCACGCGGATCTCGACCGGTTCCTTCTTGTGGTTGCGCAGCTCGATCTCGAACGCCTCGTCGAACCAGTCGTCGTCCCGCTTCATGTCGGTGCGCGTGCGAGTGCCCACGACGTCGAACGAGTTGCCGGTGTAGACGCGCAGAGTCTCGTCCTTGGGCGTGTGGTCGATCATGTTCTCGCCCACGAACTCGAGCTGGCCGTCGGAGTCGCGGCGGTAGAAGCGCACGCGGCCCTTGGGAAGCGGCAGGCCGAGCTGGTTGGCCTGCGTGTTCGCGATCTCGCGCATCACCCAGATCTTCGGGTTGCTCTGCGTGCCGTACTCGGGCTGCCGCCGGATCGTGGCCATGTTCCAGCCGCGCTGATCGGGGTCGATGAACGCGCCGTCGTACACGTAGATCCGCTGCGCGACGGCGCCCGCGGCGCGCACGAACTCGATCTGCTTCGTCTCGCGGTCGCGCACGGTCGTCGGGCGCGCGATCGAGTAGAGGTGGAACTCGTCGAACGCCTTCTCGGTGACCGGCGGTCCGGACATGGCGGCCAGCGCCTCCATCCGGGCGCCCCGCCCGCCGCCGCCGCCGCTGCCCGGATCGAGCTTGTTGACGTCGCCCGCCATCAGCTTCACGCGCGCGTCCGTGAACGTCTTGCCGCTCTGGTTGTCGATCGTGACCCAGCCGACGAAGTCGAGCTGGTCGCCGACCTCGGGCGACACGACGTTGTAGTCCGCCTGCCAGCCCATCCCGCCGGTGACGTAGCAGAGCTCCGCGTCGAACTTGCTCGCGGCGTCCGACTCGATGGTCCAGTCGATCGAGGGCTTCAGGATCGTGTCGTCGCCGAGCGACGGGAACAGCGGCGTGCCCGGCAGCCCGAAGCGGATCTCGCCCCCGATCTCGACGATCGGCTGCGAGCCGCTGCCGTAGGCCATCATCATCTGGGTCTGGCGGTAGTCCTGGCCGTAGCGAGAGAGGCCGCGTTGGTGCGGCTCGTAGCCGCTGCGCAGGATGCGTCCCACGCGGCGCACGTCCTGCTCGCCTTCGCGCACGAGGAACGTGATCGACTGGCCCTCGAACAGCGACAGCAGGAGGTCCTGCGAGATCGGATCCGAGCGGTAGTTCTGCTCGAGGATCCGGATCGCGTTCTTGCCCGTCGGATCGCGCAGGATCACCGAGTCGGGCTCGAGGTGCCGCGTCGTCTCGGCGAAGCGCACGCGGTTCGGTCCGGGGACCAGCGCAAGCGGCACCGTGTCGCGCACGACGCCGAAGTCCTGCGTGTAGACGGTCAGGTGCGTTTCGCCAGCGAGTGCGAGCGCGCTCGTGGCGGCCAGTGCGAACGTGGTCGCGAGGAGTTGCATGAGAGGATCCCGTCGGAGGTGCGAAGGTGAGCGCGCGGAGCGTAGCCCCCCTCGAATGACGAGTGAACGCCGCGCGACTTCCGACGCTTGGCGGGATTCTGCGTTCAGCGTCCGCCGTCGCCCGCGACCAGTGCCGGATCGTGCGGGTTGATCCGGCGCAGCTCGTCGAGCAGCGCTTGCGCGCCGGCCGTGTCGCCGCCCTGCGCGCGCCATCCGGCCAGCGCGAGGCGCGCGTCGCGATCCCACGGGCTGCGCTTCAGCACCGCCTCCATCGCTCGCTGGCCTTCCGCGTGTCCGCGCAGGTCGTACAGCGCGACGGCGTGCACGTACCCGAACCGCGCATCCGCGGGCGCGAGCTCCGCGGCCTGCGACAGCGAGGCCAGCGCCTCCTCGCGGCGCTCCTGCCGCAGCAGGCCGAGCCCGAGCACGTGGTGGAGCGGCGCGCCGTCGGGCACGGCCTTCAATCCGTCGCGCAGGAGCTCCTCGGCGCGCAGTTCGTCGCCGCGTTCGCGCAGGACGTCGGCCAGGTTCACGTAGGCCGGCACGAACGTCGGATCGCGTCGGATCGCGGCGCGCAACTCGGCCTCGGCCTCCGCCGTCCGTCCCTGCTCGATCCAGAGCGTGCCCAGGTTCGCGTGACCTTCGGGACGTTCGAACAGGCTCTGCTGGCAGGCGACGTACTCCGCGAGCGCGGCGTCCAGCGCCGTCGCCACGGCGTCGTGTGCCTGGGGACGCGCACTGGCCAGGAGACGCGCGCACTCGATCCGCACGGCGCGCACGGGGTCCTTCAACGAGCCGGCGAGCTGCTCGAGTCGCGCGTCGGGCGGCAGCAGCTCGAACCCTTCGACCGCGGCGCGACGCACGAGCGGATCGGGATCGGCGAGGCTCGCGCCCGATGCCGCGAGCGCGGCCTGGCTCGGATAGCGCGCGAGCAGCGACAGCGCCGTCGCGCGCACGATCGCGGGCTGGCCCTCGTCCGCGACGAGCGCGAGCAGCCCGTCGGCCGCGCCCGGTTTGCCCGCGCGAGCCGCGTCGATCGCGACGCCGTAGTGCCGCTCCTGGCGCCGATCCGGGCCGTACCAGCGCTCGATCGCGTCGGCCGACCACCGCGCGCCCTTGTCGGCGTGGCACGCGTCGCACGCGTTCGGCGTCCCGATCGCGAGCGTCAGGTCGGGCCGCGGGATGCGGAAACTGTGGTCGCGCCGCGGATCGACCTGCATGTACGTGCGCTGCGGCGCGTGGCAGTCGACGCACATCGAGCCGGGCGTGCCCGGTTCGTGGAAGTGGTGCGCCTTCGAGTCGAAGTCGCGCCGCTTCAGCGCGTGCGAGTCCACGTGCGCGGGCGCGGCCGGCACGTCCTGGTTGTGGCACGTCACGCACTGCTGGTTGCCCGGCTTCCACTGCCGCAGGCCGTGCGGATCGTGACAGTCGCTGCAGCGCACGCCGCGCGCGTGCATCGGACTCTGCAGGAACGAGCCGTACTCGTAGACCTCGTCCTGGATCTGTCCGTCGGCGCGGTACAAGCCCTCGTCGAGCTGCGCCGGCAGGTAGTCGTCCATCAGGCGGTGCGCGTGCTCGTAGCCGTCGGCGAGCGGCGCGCGGCGCGCGTGACAGCGCGCGCACGTCTCGACCTCGACGTTCGAGTCCGCGCCGTCGAGGTCGATCGCGAACCCGCGCGCGGCGTCCTTCTCGGCCTTCCCCGGTGCCCGCTGGTGAAGCTCCGTCCAGGCCATGTGCCCCGATGCCGGACCGTGACACGCCTGGCATCCGACGTCGTAGCGGAACGCGCGCGTGCGGTACGTCTGCGCCGCGTCGTCCCAACCGCGCACGAGGTCCGTGGCGTGGCACTCGGCGCACATGTAGTTCCAGTTCTGCGCCGGCTTCGTCCAGTGCAGCGCGTCGCCCGCCGGGATGCGTTCGTCGCCGTAAGTGTGGAACCACCGCTTCGCCTTCGTGTCCCAGGCGACGGACAGCGCTTGCTGGCGCCCGCCGGGGAAGGGGATCAGGTACTGCTGCAGCGGGTCGACGCCGAACACGTTCTCGACCTGGAACTCGGCCGGCTTCCCGTCCTCGCCCTCGGTCGTCACGAGATAGCGGCCGTCCTTCCGCGCGAAGCGCGTGGTCGCGCCGCCGTGCACGAACTCCGTGCCGTCGAAGTCGGCCAGCACGGTCGCGGCGTTCGCGGGGTCCATCGCGCGATCGTGGTCCGTCCCGGTCCAGCGCGCGACCTCGTCGGGATGGCACGACGCGCATGTGCTCTCGTCGACGTAGTCGGCGCGGACGCTCGATCGCGCGGTCGCCTGCGCGCCGCCGGCGGACTCGTCCGTGCAGGCGGGGAGGGCGAGCAGGAGCAGTGCGCACGCGGCGAACGAATCCCGCGCGCGACGCGGGCCGTCGGCGGAACGCTGCGCGCTCGGATCGCGGGAAGCGGACATCGCGCGCACTCTCACCGGGCACCGCGGGCCTGTCCAGCGTCGGGCTCGGGAACGCGCGCGCGCTCCGCCGGCGCGCGGATCAGGTCTGCCCGGTCCAGTCGGGCTTCGCGGCCTTCTTCCAGGCGGCGCGGATCGACTCCTCCAGCTCCTTCGCCAGCGGGCCGGCCTTCAGCAGGTCGGCGTTCTGCTTCCAGCGCTCGGGCTTCGTCGTGCCGACGATGAGCACGTCGACTCCCGGTTGCATCGCGGTGAAGCGCATCGCGATCCCGGCCGCGCCCTCGGGCGTCTGCGCGGTGCGCGCGTCGCCCGCGGCGAAGGGGTACTTCAGCTCCTGCAGCCTCTTCCAGTACTGGACGTGGTAGCCGTTCTTGGGCTCGGTGTCGTAGCGCCACACCGCGTTCGCGATCGGACGCTTCGCGATCACTCCCATGTCCTTGTCGCGCGCCAGCGGGAGCGTCAGCTCGATGCACTCCTGGTCGCAGATGTTCACCGACGTCTGGAGCGAGTCGAAGCGCCCGCACTCGACCGCGTAGCGCGCGGCCTGCGAGTCGCCGCTGTAGCCGATGTAACGCGTCTTGCCCTGCTTGCGGGCCAGCTCGAGGCCCTCGATGCACTCGCCCTTCTTCAGCTCGTCGAGCGAGCACGAATGGAGCTGCACGAGGTCCACGGCCTCCGTCTTCAGCCGCTTCAGGCTGCGCTCGATCGAGAGCAGCACGCCGGCCTTCGTCCACTCCTGGCCCTCGCCGGTCACGTCCTTCGCGTGGCCGCACTTCGTGAACAGGAAGTAGTCCTTGCGCCGGTGCCCGATCGCCGTGCCGATCTGGGTCTCGGAGTCGATGTAGCACTCGGCGGTGTCGACCACGTTGAGGCCGGCGTCGAGCGCGGCGTTCAAGAGCTTGTCGACGGTCGCCTGCTCCGTCTTCTCGTAGCCGATCTCGGCGCCGCCGAAGCCGAGCACGGTCACGTGCATGTCCGTCTTGCCGAATCGGCGCCGCTCGAGCGCGCTCGCCGCGGGGGCGACGGCGTCCTGAGCCCGCAGCGACGAGGCGAACTGCGGCAAGGACAGCGCGGCCGTGGTCGCCGCGGACAGGCGGAGGAAGTCCCGACGTGACGAACCGTGCGTGCTCATGAGGGATTCCCGGGAGACGGAGCCGATCGCGGAAGCGCAGGGCGAGACGTCGCCCGTGGCGGCGATCCTAGCGCAGCTCGCCGGCCACCCGCACGGTCGAGGCTCCGTGAGAACGCGGCGGGCCGTTCGATCCGTGCGCGAGGTGCTAGGCTCTCGCGCCGCACTGCCGCCGCCCTGCGGAATTCGAGGTCCGTCGCGCTCGCGTCGGTCACCGAAGGCGCCGTCCAGACCGCATGCGCCCACACTGCCCATGGATCCCCAGACCCAGACGCCGAAGCGCGACATCTTCCAGATCCTTCTCCTGGTCGTGCTCCTCGCCGGCCTGATCGCGCTGTCCTTCAAGGTGCTCGGGCCGTTCCTGCCGGCGCTCGTCTGGGCGTCCATGATCGTCATCGCCACCTGGCGATTGATGCTCGCGGTGCAGAAGCGGCTGTGGGGGAAGCGGTGGCTCGCGGTCACGTTCCTCACGGTGCTGCTCCTGCTCGTGCTCATCATCCCGCTGTCGCTGGCGGTCGGGGCGATCGTGACGCACGTCGACGAGATCACCGGCTGGGTGCGTTCGCTCGAGAACGTGAACCTCGCGATCCCGCCGGACTGGGTCCACGGCCTGCCGATCGTCGGCGAGAGGCTCGACGCCGCGTGGCGCGAGGCGGCGGTCCAGGGCGATCTGCCGAAGCGCATCACGCCCTACGTCGGCGACCTCGTCAGCTGGCTCATCGGGCAACTGGGCGGTCTCGGCGCGCTCACGGTGCACTTCCTCCTGACGGTCGTGATCTCCGCCATCCTCTACGTCCACGGCGAGAAGGTCGCATCCGGTGTCCAGCGCTTCGCGGTCCGCATCGGCGGCGAGCAGGGCGCGAACGCCGTCAACCTCGCCGGCGCCGCGATCCGCAGCGTCGCGCAGGGCGTCGTCGTCACGGCGTTCGCGCAGGCGGTGATGGGGGGCATCGGCATCGCGGTCGCCGGCGTCCCGTACGCGTCCGTGCTGACGGCGATCATGTTCCTCCTCGCCATCGCGCAGATCGGCGCGGGTCCGGTGCTGGTCGGCTGCGTGATCTGGCTCTTCTGGCGCGGCGAGAACGGCTGGGGGTCGGCCATGATCGTGTGGACCATCGTCGTGAGCGCGATGGACAACGTGCTGCGGCCGATGCTGATCCGACGCGGAGCCGACCTGCCGCTCATCCTGATCTTCGCCGGCGTGATCGGCGGGTTGATCACGTTCGGAGTGATCGGCCTGTTCATCGGGCCCATGGTGCTGGCGGTCACGTACACGCTGCTGTCGGCCTGGGTGGTAGCCGGCACCGAACCGAAGGGAAACTGACCCAGTTGCGTGGTTGGAGAATCCGGACGGGCGGGCCTGCGCTCGCCCCCAGCACCACGTTCACGAGGCCGCCGGCAGTCGATCGACCCACTCGAAGAACTCGCGCGGCCGGATCCTCCGCGTCGTCACGCCCGTCGCCGACGCCGCCGACACCTGCCGACTCCCGCAGGTGATCTCGCGCGCGTAGTTCCGCCACAGGATCCACGCCCACAAGTGCCAGCCCAGGTTGCGCTCGAGCTTCGAGTGCCCCCAGTTCCTGCGCACCAGACGCCCCATCCCGTCGCGCATCTGCGCCAGCGTGTTGTTCACCGTGAAGAGCAGGTTCTTGCGATCGCGCCGCTCCTTCGAGTTCACCCACTGGTGCATCACCGTGCCCGCGAACACCTTGCGGAAGATGCCCGGATACGTCGACTTCTGATCCGTTTGCAACGTGAACTTCGCCTGCTCGCCCAGCGCGCCCTTCAGCGCGGCGACGCACGCGGCCGTCGCCTGCTTCGACTGGTTCAAGCGCTTTCCGCGCTCCTTCTCGTAGCGCTCCTTCCGGATGCGATCGAACGGCCCGAGGTTGCCGCGCGCCGGCAACGTGCCCGTGGCCGCGTGCACGACGAACCAGGTCTCGGCATGCACGAGCACCGGCACGGTCAGCGGGCACAACCTGCGATTGCGCTCGAACGTCTCGAGCTCGTCGAGCTGGAAGGGCCCCGAGATCCCGCCACGCGAGTCCTTGCAGCGCGCCAGGAACGCCGTGTGCAGCGTGTGCCCGCGCTCGCCGACGAGCCGCAGGTGGTAGAGGACCGTGTCGAGCTTGCAGCCCAGGCTGCGCGAGATCTGGCGCAGCGACGTCTTCGCGACGAGCCCCTGGAACACGGCCAACGGTAGCCAGGGCTTGCGCAGGCGGTAGTCGACGCGAAAGCACTGCGACGAGAAGCGCGAGCCGCACACGAGGCAGCGGAAGCGCCGCACGACGCGCAGGTCGCCGGCGCGGACGTACGAGCCGGCCTGCTGGTAGGTGAATCCCTCGCCGCCGCGCGCGGCGCAGTGCTCGCGCGGGCAGCGGCTGGGCACGAAGTCGGAATCGACCCGGTGCGGACGCGGCGCCGGGAGCGTGCTGAACGGCAAATCCATGCGGTATTCCTCCGGGTGCGAGGCTCACGCCTCGGCACCCCGGAGACCGCTCGACCCCCGCCGCGGTCGCAGGGAATCCCGAAAAAACGGACAGCCAACTGGGTCAGTGTCGCGACCGCTCAGCGCGCGCCAAGCAGCCACTGCGTCAGCGTGCGGCTGTCGACGAGCCCGGCCTGCTGCGCGACGACCGCGCCCTTCGAGACCACGACGAAGTTCGGGATGCCCTGGACTCCGTACCGACTGGCGAGCGCGGGGTTCTCGTCGCTGTTCACCTTGAGCACGATGCCGCGCCCGGCCGTCTCCGCCGCGGTGCGCGCGACGTGCGGCGCGGCGGATCGGCACGGGCCGCACCACGGCGCCCAGAAGTCGACCAGCACGGGCACGCGCGCGCCGGAGATCACCGCGTCGAACGCGCGCTCGTCGACGTCGACGGGCTCCGCGACGGGCGGGATCGCGGCCTGGCACGCGCCGCAGCGGCCGGTGTCGGCCAGATGTGCGAGCGGAACGCGGTTCGAGCGGCCGCAGGACGGGCAGTTGCGCAGGACGAACTCGCCGGTTGCCTTCACGGCATCAGTCTAGCCGGCGGATCGAGCGTCGCCGGTACGGCGATGGGCGCAGTCGCGGACCGGGACGAGGCGGAACGAAGAGGGCGCACGGCACCCGGTGGACCGCGTGCCGTGCGCCTCGAGTCTCCCGAGGAGACTTCGTCGACACGAGCGTCAATGGCCCCAGTTGATCAGCAAGCCGTTGCTCGTGTTCGAACGATTGCCGCACGGGCCGTTCGGGTTGCGGTACCAGGTCTGGTACACGAACGCGCCGCCGGCCGGACCGACGCCGCCTGCGACGTGCAGGAGCGGATCGCCCGGTTCGCCGAAGCCGAAGACCGCGTCACCCTGCGGGTCGACCTGGCGCGTGCCCAGGCGGACTTGCGTACCGCCCGCGCACACGAGCCCGTCGTTGAACGGCACGCCGAAGCCGCCGTTCACCAGCACGCTGCCCTGGAAGAACAGGCAGATCGAGTTGGGCGGCATGTCCTGTCCGTGCAGGAGCACGGTGTCGCCCGCGTAGCTCGGGATGCCCGTCGCATCCAGGTATGCGCCCGACGCGTTCGGCAGGCCCGCGCAGCCGTGGCCGTCCGTGCTGCCGTTGTTGCCGCACGGGCACGGCATGCTGCCCGCGTGGCCGTCGCCGGCACAGAACGGGTGCATCGAGTAGGCGTGCGGGATGACGACGAAGCGCACCCACTTGACCTCGTACGGCGAGGTGGCCGCGAGGACCATCGGCGTGGTCTGCTGGAAGTCCGCGATCGAGAACGTCAGGTCGACGCCGGTCGCCATCGAGCTGGACGCGACCGAGCCCGGGAAGTCGAACACGTTGCCGTTCCTGTTCCCGTCGTCGGCCGGACTCGCCTGGTCGCTGGCCAGGTTGTAGTTCGCGATCGCGAGGTAGTACGTCCCCGCGGACATCGTCCGCGTGAGCGTCGACTGGTACGTGCGCCCGATGGGCGAGTCGTCGTTGCCGAAGGTGAAGAGCGGCTCGAAGGCCGAGTCGTACACCCACAGGTCCGTGTTGCTGTTGTGGCCGCTGCCGACGGTCGAGATCGTCACCGAACCCTCGGTGACGTAGGCGGGGAAGTTCAGCGGCGTCACGATCGAGGACGACAGCACCACGTTGTAGGGCGCCGTCGTCGTCGGCGTGCCCTCGATCCGGTAGTACATCTCCTCGGAGCGGCCGAAGCCGTACCACTGGTTGAAGCGCACGGGCGTCGTGCCCGGCGAGCTCGACTGCACGGGCACCTCGAGGGGGCCGACGACGCCGTCCACCTGATTGCGCCCGCACAGGATGGCCGTGTGGCCGGGCGTCGTCGACGTGATGAACATCTGGTGGCGGTAGATCCCGAGCGGGAGCGCGCACGTGCTGATGCGGAACATGTCGACCGTGTCGTTGGCCGTGGAACCGGGCGTCGTGGAGGCGCCCGTCGTCGTTCCGGTGAGCCAGTCCGACGAGTGGATGCAGTGGACGTTCGTCGCTTCGATCTTCGAGCTGTTGGGCTCGAACTCGGCGTACGAGTTCTGAGCGGCGGCCGACGCGCCCAGCGCGAGACTGAGGCATGCGGCTGTCGACGGGATGCGGAATCGGGTGGAGTTCATGGGAAATCCTCCTGGTGCGAGCGAGTTGGAAACGATCGGCTGGGTGCGGACCCCGCCCAGCGCGGAATGCGCTGGTCGCGCCGTGGCGAAGAGCACGGGCGAACGACTCGATGCTAGGAATCGCGCGTGGAACGACGAATACGCCCATCAGGCGATGCACGCCGCAACGAGTGGGTAGTGCGCGCATCCGATCGTTCCGAGGAATGGGAATGTCCGCACAGATTCTCCACACGGATCGTCACCTGATGGCGCGCCGCCCGGTTGGGCGCGGACGATTCCCAAGTGCGGACCGCGCGCGCGTCGCCCGTCTGGCCTCGGCACGCTGCCGGGCGACACGATCAGCCGCGCGCGGCGCATCAACGCCGCGGGCGAGATCGTCGGCGAGGCGCAGGCGGCGGACGGCTTCTACCACGCGGTGAAGTGGACGCTCGTGGCGCTGCCGACGACGTACTGCGCCGGCGACGGCACCGGCAGCGCGTGTCCGTGCGGGAACGAAGGCTCGGCGGGCAACGGTTGCGCGAACTCGGTGAACGCGAGCGGGGCCCGGCTCTCGGGCGCGGGCGTCGCGAGCCTCGCGAACGACTCGGTCGTGCTCACGGGAACGGGGATGCCGGACAGCTCGGCGCTCTACTTCCAGGGCACGACGCAGCAGAACGGCGGACTCGGCAGCGCGTTCGGCGACGGCCTGCGCTGCGTCGCCGGCAGCATCGTGCGCCTGGGCACGCAGTCGAACACGGGTGGTGCGTCGCAGTTCCCGGGTGCCGGGGATCCCTCCGTTTCGGCGAAGGGGCTCGTGACGTCCGCCGGAACGCGCACGTACCAGGTCTGGTACCGCAACGCGGCGAGCTTCTGCACGCCCTCGACGTTCAACCTCACCAACGGCATCGCCGTCTCCTGGACCCCGTGACGTCCCGCGGCCCGGCGCTCGGGCGAACTCCGGGCGCGCGCGACATCGGGCGTGCACTCGGCGCGGATCCGAGGGAAGCTGTCGGCACCGTCGGGGTTCGATTACCCGCGCATCCGACGGCAACCGCCCGCATCCGTGGAGACATCCGTGCGCCGAGTGCTCGCTGTCCTTCTCGCGATCGCCGTCGTCGCGATCGTGTGGTCCTTCCTGCGGACCGGTGACGAGAGCGCGCCTCAGGCGCTCGAGCCCGTGGCTCGGGAGCGAGCGGCCGCACCCGCCGTCGTGCCCGCGGAGATCGCCGCGCCGAGCGCATCCGCGGAGCCGGCGCGCGCCGCCGCTCCCGTCGACATCGCTCCGGCAGCGAAGGAGCCGACGAGGTCCGCGATCTCGTCGACGCCGTGCGAGTTGCGCGGCCGGTTCACGCTGGCCGGCGGCGCGCCCGCGCGCGACGTGGCGCTCAGCGTGATGGGCTGGGGCGGCAACAGCGACCGCGTGCGAAAGTACGGGGAGCCCGAGAACTGGGTGGAGCCCACCGGCACCAGCGGCGCGGACGGCAGCTTCTCGATCCGCTTCGATCCGCCGCGCGCGTACCAGTTCGTGCTGCGCGCGAAGCTCCCGGGCTGGTGCGAGGCGAGCTGGCGCTGGAGCGAGATCGAGCCCGGCTCGGTCGTCGACGTCGGCACGGTCGAGCTCGTGCGCGGCGGTTCCATCCGCGGTCGCATCGTCGACGCGAAGGGGCGCGTGCTTTCGAAGGGCTGGCGCGTCTACGCCGAGGGCTCGAACGGCGACCGTGCGCAGGAGCGCGAGGCGACGCGCGTGCACGGCGCACCCGATGCGACGACGGGCGAGTACGTGCTCGAGGGCCTGCCGCCTGGACGCGCGCGCTTGAAGGCGAACTCGCGCCTCGCGAACTGGATCGAAGGGCCGATCGTCGAGGTGCGCGCGGGCGAGGAGACGCTGGCGGACATCCCGTACACCGGCCCCGACAACGAGTCGCGCATCTCCGTCGTGACGTTCTGCCGGCCCTTCTACGTGTTCGAGGGGGATCCGGCCGAGATCGTGCTCCTCGGCGCCGGGCCCGCGCCGCGCACGGCGAAGAAGATCGAGAATTCGTCGCAGAGCTTCTCGTTCGAGGACGTGCCGCCCGGCTCGTACACCGTCGAGGTCCGCGATCCGCGCTTCGAACCGTGGTCGAAGTCGGGCGTGCAGCCGGGCACGAGCGTCGACGCGCACCTGAAGGGCAGTGCGGCCGTCGTGCTGCAGGTGTTCGACGAGAACGGCCGGCCCGTGCCGCGCTACGCGCTCGACGTGCGCTTCGACAAGGCCACCTTCGGTCCGAGCACGTTCCGCGTGCTCGAAGCGAAGGACGAGCCGCCCGCGGGCGGACTCTTCGACGGCCTGATCCCGCACGACCAGACGTTCGTGGTGCTCGTGGACGGCTACGCGCCGTGCGAGGTGCCGTTCCCGGACCTGAAGGCGGGGGAGAAGCGCGCCGGCGTCGCGCGGCTCTCGCACGGCGAGCGCGTCGCCGGCCGCGTCGTCGCGGGCGCGGCGAAGACGCCGCTCGCGGGCGCGAAGGTCGTGCTCGGGAAGCGCCGCGCGACCGAGAGCGGGTACTTCGGCGACAGCAGCGCCGCCGACGCGAAGGAAGTCGCGAGCGACGCACAGGGACGCTTCGCGTTCGAAGGCGTGCCCGCGGGCGAGTGGGAAGTCCGCGCGAGCCGCGGTCCCCTGTTCGCGGCGCAGGTCGCGCTGACCGTCGCGGCCGGGACGCCGGTGCCGCAGGTCGAGGTCGTCCTGCCCGAGCCGGCGTACCTCGCAGGCCGCTTGATCGGCCCCGCGGGCGCGTCGTTCGACGGGATCAGGATGCGCGCGACGCCGACTTCGAAGGACGAAGACGAAGCCGAGCGCATGCGCGACATGCTCTTCTTCGCGGGCGAGGACTCCGCGGTGCCGGTGTCGGCGACCGGCTCGTTCCGGATCGGACCGATGGCCGTCGGCGACGTCGCGATGAGCCTGCTCATGCCGGGGATCGTCGTCCCGGTCGAGAACGGTTCGTCGACGGTGGAGGGACCGTCGCTCGACCTCGGGGCGGTGACGCTGTCGGCGGACGGCGACACGCTCCGCGACTTCGACATCCGCGACCGGTTCCCCGGCACGATCGCGGTGCGCGTCCGCGTCGACGGCGCGCCGGCCGCGTCGTACGTCGTCCTGATCACCGAGGCGGGCGGGTACGGGCGCACGGCGGGATCGATCCGGCTCGACGCGCAGGGGTTCGGGCGCAGCGCTCCGCTCCTGCCCGGGACCTACTCCTTCCTGACGAGACCGCTCGACAGCGCCTGGATCGACCGGTCGAACGTGCAAGGGACGCTGAAGGCCGCGCAGTCGATCGAACTGGACATCGACGTGCAGCTCGTGACGGGCGCGCTGCGCGTGCTCGACGCGACGAACCGTGCTCCCTACGCGAACGGCGACTTCGCCCTGCAGTACGAGGCCGAGCGGAGCGGACCTTCGGCGCGCGGCAGGACGGACCCCACGGGTGTCGCCCGACTCCAACTGCCCATCGGCCGGTATCGCGTGACGGCGGGCAACGTGTCGGGCTGGTTCCAGCCCGAACGTTCGGTCGTGATCGACTGGACGCCGGCCGGGCCCGTGCCGGCGGAGGTCGAGCTGCCGCCGTCGATGTTCCCGCGCTGATCGCGACGAGCGCGTGCTGGCGTGCGGTGGTCGATCGCGCTCACGCGCCCCACAGCACCCACAGGCCGTTCGTCAGGTTGAACGTGCTCGACGTGCAGAAGCTCGCCGCGTTGCGGTACCAGACCTGGTACGTGCGCACGCCCGGCGCGGTCACCGCGCCGCGCACGGAGACGGACGGGTTCGCGCCCGCCGGGTACTGCGACGCGCCGCCCGCGTTCGTCGTCGTGCCCAGGCGGATCGTCGAGCCCGCCGCGCAGCGCAAGCCGTCGCCGAACGTGCTGCCCAGCCCGCTGTTCTGCGCCGTCGTGCCCTGGAAGTAGAGGCACGTCGCGTTCGTCATCTGCGATCCGGCCAGCACGAGCGTGTCGGCCGCCAGGCTCGCCGTGCCGAGCCCGACGAGCTTGCCGCCGAGTCCGAACGAGTTCCGACAGCCCTCGTTCGCGCCGTTCGTGCTGTTGTTGCCGCACGGACACGCCGCGCCGGTATCGCCCGTGCACAGCGCCGTGTGCGCCGACGCGGAACCGCGGTCGCGGACGTAGACCTGCGCGACTCCGCCCGGGATCCCCGGCACCACGTTGCTCGCCGCCGTGAAGAACGCGACGTGACGGCCGTCGGCCGAGATCGCGCCGCCCTGGCTGCCCGCGTTGGGCGTCGATCCGTTCGCGGCGAGCCCCACGCGCGTCGTCTGATTGCTGAGTCGGTCGCGCACGAACACGTCGTAGAGGCCGGCGTCGCCCGGCACGAGGTTGGTCGCCGTGCTGGCCATGGCGACGTACCGGCCGTCGGCGGAGATGCCGGTGCCCGTGCTGAAGCCGTCGCCCTGCACGCCGGACGAGCTGACGCTGACGCGCGTGGTGACGCTCGTCGCGAGCTCGTGGACGAAGACGTCCTGCACGCCGTTCGTGTCGCTGGGGACGAGGTTCGTCCCGACGCTGACGTACGTCGCGAAGCGCCCGTCGAAGGACAGGAACCCGGCGTGGCTGTCGCCGTTCGTCTGGATCCCGGCCGAATCGACGCTGATGCGGCGCGTCACGCCCATCAGGCGGTCGCGCACGAAGATGTCGCGCTCGTTGTTCGTGTCGCCGACCACGAGGTCGCTGGCGAGGCTGCTGAACAGCACGTAGCGGCCGTCGAACGACATCGAGGTGACGTAGCTGTCGCCGTGTGCCTCTGCCCCGCCGGGGCCGAGGTTGACGCGCTCGGTCGCTCCGGTCTGGCGGTCGTGCACGAAGACGTCCCACTCGTTGTTCGTGTCGCCCGCGACCAGGTTCGTCGCGCGGCTGCGGAAGGCGACGAGGCGGCCGTCGGGCGAGATCACGCACACCTCGCTGTCGCCGTTGCCGTGGACGCCCGCCGAATCGACGCTGGCGATCGTCGTGGTCCCGTTGACGCGGTCGCGCACGAAGACGTCGTAGTCGGATCCCGTGTCACCCGGCGCGAGGTTCGGTGCGCTGCTGTAGAAGGTCGCCAGCGTCCCGTCGGCCGAGATCGACGTCGCGAGGCTGAAGCCCGCCGCGTGCGCGCCGCTCGAATCGACGCTGATCATCTCGGTCGTGCCGGTCTGCATGTCGCGCAAGTAGGCGTCGTGCGTCGCGTCCGGGTCGCCGGGCGCGAGGTTGGTCGCCTGGCTCTGGAACAGGACGTAGCGGCCGTCCGCGGAGATCACCGGCCACTCGCTGTGACCGTTGCCCGGGACGCCGGCGGTGCCGACGCTCGCGACCTGCGTCGTCTGGGCACCGGCCGGAGCGCAGAGGAACCAGAGTGCGATACCGGTCTGCAGACTCGCGGCGGGCGACATGTTCGATCTCCTGTTCGTGGCGAGCGCGCGTCCTGCCGGAATTCGTCGTGCCCGCAGGATCGAGGTTAGCAGCCGCGCCCGATCCCGGGCGGGATCGCTCGCGAGCGCGCGGACTCTCCGCGATCGGATCGGCCGCGCCACCCGTTCCCGCCGCGGGCAGCTATGCTCGGATCGCGACGCGAACCGTTCCCCCGGCGCCGTTCGCGCTCCCCGTGTCCCTCCACGCATCCCGCGTCCCGCTCCGCACGGCGCTCGCAGCGCTCCTCCTCGGCCCGGTGTTGCTCGGAACGAGCACCGGGCTCGCGAGCGCGCAGTCCGTCGAGATCCGACCGCGCGTCCTCGTCGACTCCGGACCGCCCGACGTCGAGGTGCAGGAGACCGCTCTCGTCGCGACGCGCACGCGGCGATTGGCCGTCTGCTACACGTACCAGCCCGGCGTCGGCTTGCGCGACCTGCGCGCGGCGAGCGCGCTGAGCCCGGGCACGTCGTGGCGCGCCGAGGACGTCGTTCCGGGCCTCGAGCACTTCTACGGCGACGATCCCGCGCTGTGCGTGCTCGACGCCGCGCGCGACCGCTGCGTGCTGTTCACGCGCAACCTGACGCAGCTGCGCTACAGCGTGTTCGAGCCCGACACGGGTTTCGGTCCGTGGCACACCGCGGCGACGGGTTCGGGGTTCTCGAGCGGCATCGACAAGCCCTGGGTCGTGCAGCGCGCGCCCGACGACTTCCTGGTCTTCTTCACGCGCTTCGACCACTACGAGTACCTGCGCTCGCCCGACGGCGCGACGTGGGGTGGCACTCCGATCCAGATCACCGCCGACGCTCCGGTCGCCGGCGTCCCGTTCAGCCATCCGGCTGTCGGGGCGGACGGGCGCGTGTTCCTGGCGTTCCCGAACTCCACGTTCGGGCCCAACGGCAACGGGCGCATCCGCTTCCTCGCGGCACGCGACGGAGCGAACGGGCTCGAGTTCCGCTATCTGCGTACGGCGAGCGGGTTCCTCGAGGTCGCGCCGCGCCTGCCGCAGTCGGAGGGTCTGCCGATCCCGCTGCCGGCGCGTCAGCCGTTCAAGTCCTCGCTCGTGCCGCAGATCGCCTGCGATCCGACCGATGCGCATCGTCTGTACATGACGTGGCGCGACGTCGCCGCGGACGACGCCGACGACGTGAACGTGTACCTCGCGCGCTTCGAGGAGGGAGACAACGGCCTGTGGTCGACCGTCTCGCTCGCGACGATCGCGCCCGAAGCGGTCGCGCCGGACGGCACGCGCGCCGACCAGTACCTGCCGTACCTGGTCGTGGATGCACGCGGCCGCCTGCACATGCTCTGGTACGACAATCGACCGGCGCTCGGGAGCGCGGGCTTCTCGTTCGGCTTCGACGCCTGGTACGCCGTCTCGCGCGACCACGGAGCGACGTTCGCGCGTTTCGACCTGCGCTCGAGTCCGGCCGAGCCGCGCCCGCTCGACCTGTCGCTGCTCGGCACGCTCGTCCACTACGGCTGGTCGTCGCGCGAGTACAGCGGGCTCGCGGTGTACGAGGACGGCGACGCGACGCACGTGTGCGCGACGTACGCGGGCACGTCGCTCGCGAGCCCGAAGCCGCGGCACAAGACGGTGATCTGGGGGCAGGAGATCGTCGTGCGCTGAGTCGGCGGACGCGCGGGCCGGCGCCGCGGCCGACCCGTCCTACGGCCCGGGATCCGCGCGCGTACGTCCTCGGCCGTAGTCCGTGCGTGCCGTCGGGTCGAGGTCTTCGAGTATCCTGCGCGGCGTCCCGAAAGCTCCCAGCGGATGGAACGATGAACACGCTCACCTCGGCGCTCTTCACCCTTGCCCTCGCGGTCCCGGCCGCCGCGCACCCGCAGACGCCCGCTCCCGCACCGAGTGCGCGAGCGGCACAGGATGCGCCCGCCGCCCAGTCGGCGCCCGCCGGCGAGAAGTCCGCCTTCTCGCAGGACCAGCTCGAGCAGATCGTCGCGCCGATCGCGCTCTATCCCGACTCCCTCCTGGCGCAGATCCTGATGTCCTCGACCTACCCGCTCGAGGTCGTCGAGGCCGGTCGCTGGCGGGCGAAGAACCCCAAGCTCCAGGGGGATGCGCTCGAGAAAGCGCTCCAGGAGTTCACGTGGGATCCGAGCGTGAAGGCCCTGTGCGGCTTCGCCGACGTGCTGAAGCGCATGAGCGACAACCTGGATTGGACGCAGGACCTCGGCGACGCGTTCCTCGGCCAGAAGAAGGCGGTCATGGACGCCGTGCAGACGATGCGGCGCAAGGCCCTCGATGCGGGCACGCTCAAGACGAGCAAGGAGCTCACGGTCAAGGAGGAGGCCGACAAGATCATCGTGATCCAGCCCGCGGATCCCGAGGTCATCTACGTGCCGACGTACTACCCGAGCGCGTGCTACGGATCGTGGGGCTACCCGTACTGGTACTACCCGCCGATGTACCCGCCTCCGCCGGCCGGCGGCGCTTGGTTCGGGTTCACGGCCGGGATCATCTGGGGCGCCGCGATCTGGGGCGACTGCAACTGGGGCGGCTCGGACGTCGACATCGACATCAACAACCAGAACAACTTCATCGACCGCACCGAGAACGGCGATCGACGCCAGCAGGCCAAGGACAAGGCCTCGAACAACAAGGGCAAGTTCCAGCACGATCCCTCGCACAGGAAGGGCGTCGGCTACAAGGACAGCAAGGTGGCGCAGAAGTACGGCGCATCGCCCGGCAACAGTCGCGTCACGCGCGACCAGGCGCGCGGGTACGGCGATCGCGCCTCGACGCGGCCGGCCGGCGGACAAGCGGGCACCGGCGCGACGCGCCCCGGCGGACAAGGCGGCGCGGGCGGCGGCGCCGGGACGCGCCCGGGAGGCGGATCGATCCCGTCGCAGCAACCCGGAGCCGGCAACGCGCCGGTCTCGCGACCGGGCGGCGGCACGGTGCCGGCGCAGCGCCCCGCCGCG
>JBGAOR010000053.1:0-29663 GCA_044221705.1 Planctomycetota bacterium | reverse complement strand
GACCTGCTCATCGTGGACGAGATTTCGATGCTCGACGTCGTGCTCGCGCACCACCTGTTCAAGGCACTGCAGGCGCCGGTGCGGGTCGTGCTCGTCGGCGATCCAAACCAGTTGCCGAGCGTTGGCCCGGGAAACGTGCTCCACGACTTGATCGAGTCGCGCGCGGTGCCAGTCTTCCGTCTCACGCAGATCTATCGCCAGGCGCAAGACAGCCTGATCGTGGTCAACGCGCACCACGTTTTGCACGGCGAGGCCCTCGAATTGCCGCAGAAGGGCGACACGTCGTCCGATTTCTACTTCTTCGCGGCCGAGGAGGCCCACCAGGCCGCTGCCCGGCTCGTCGACGTCGTCACCCAGCGCATTCCCGAGACTTTCGGCATGAAGTGGATCGAGGACGTGCAGGTGATCGCGCCGATGTACCGCGGCGAATGTGGCGTCGACGCGCTGAACGACCAGCTGCGGGAGCGCCTCGCCGTAGGCGACCGCGAAGTACGGCAGGGCTCGCGGATCTGGCGCGTAGGCGACCGCGTGATCCACACGCGCAACGACTACGAGAAGGAGGTCTTCAACGGCGACATGGGCCGCATCGCGCGCGTCACGGACTCCGGGCTCGTGTTCGTGCGCTACCCCGAGCGCGAGGTGCAGTACGAGGGCTCCGAGCTCTCCGACCTCCAGCCCGCGTTCGCGATCACCGTGCACCGCGCGCAAGGCGCCGAGTTCCCGGGCGTCGTGATCCCGCTCGTGCCGCAGCACTGGATGATGCTGCAGCGCCACCTGCTCTACACGGCGGTGACGCGCGCGAAGAAGCTGTGCGTGCTCGTCGGATCGCGCCGCGCGCTGCGCATGGCGCTCGACAACACGGACGAATCGACGCGGCAGAGCGCCCTGACCGACCGTCTGGAGCGCGCGCTGGCGGCGTCATGACCGCCGCGCCGTCGCCCTGGCGGTTCCTGGCCGACGAGCCGGGCTTCCGCCGCCTGTGGATCGCGACGGCGATCTCCGAGCTCGGCTCCGTCGTCGCGCGCGTCGCGTTCCTGCTCCTGATCCACGGACGCGCCGTGAAGACGGGCGGCGCGCCGGAGTCGGCGACGGCGCTGATGCTGATCGCCGAGACGATCGCGATGGTCGTGTGCGGTCCTCTGGCGGGCGCGATGGTCGACCGCTTCGATCGGCGACGACTGCTCGTCGCCGCCAACCTGGTCCAGGCCGCGCTCGCGATCTCGGTCCCGCTCGCGTCGCGAGCCGAGGCGACCTGGCCGCTCTATGCGCTGGCGATGGCGATCTCGGGCGTGTCGACCGTGTTCCCGCCGTCGCGGCAGAGCGCGATCCCGGACCTCGTCGGGCTCGAACGCGCACCGACCGCGAACTCGATCTCGTCCAGCACGACGAGCTTCGTCATCGTCGTCGGCGCGGCGGTCGCGGCGCTGGTGCTCGAGTCCTTCGACAAGGACGCCTGCTTCTGGCTCAACGCCGCGAGCTTCCTCGTCGCAGCCGGCATCGTCGTGCGGCTCGCGCTACCGAGCTACTCGGGCGAGAAGCACGGGTTGCGCGCATTCCTCGGCGGGATCGGCGAGGGCCTGGCCTACGTGCGCCGCGCGCCGCCGATCGCGTACGTCGTGCTGTGCTACTTCGTCTCGTTCGTCTTCATCGGGCTGTGGCTCCCGATCATGCCGGAGTACCTGCGCCGCCACCTCGGCGTCGACGCCGAGGTCTGGCTGCCGCGCTCGTACTTCACGTTCGGCGTCGGCGGGATCGTCGGCGGAATGATCGGGCCGTGGATCGGCCGGCGCGTGCGCGTCGGACGCGCGGTCGTGCTGACGTTCTTCCTCGAGCCGTTCGTGATGGCGGCGTACAAGCTGCCGACGTCGCCGTGGGTGATGCTGTGCCTGTCGTTCACGTGGGGCGTGCTGGCGTTCGCGTACTTCGTGCAGGAGCACACCGTGTTGCAGCAGGACGTACCGCCCGGCCTGCGCGGCCGCGTGTTCGGCATGCTGCCGCCGCTGCAGGCGCTGGGCACGTTGACGGCGGCCGGACTCGTCTACTGGGAAGCCGGCCGCATCCCGCCCGGCGACGTCATGCTGATCGCGGGCGGCGGCTACTTCGTCGCGTCGGCGATCTTCCTGGCGCTGTTCGCGGGCGGCATCGCGCTCTGGCGCCGGCCGAACCTCGCGCGCGATCCGGACTGAATCAGCCCGCGCCGTCGCGACCCTGCTCGTCGCGCTGCTTCGCCCACCACGCGAGCCGCTTCGCGATCTCCTTCTCGAACCCGAACGGACCGGGCTCGTAGATCGCCTTCCCGCGCAGCTCGTCGGGCAGGTACTCCTGCGCGAAGTAACCCGTCGCGGAATCGTGCGCGTACTTGTAGCCGGCGCCGTGGCCGAGCGACTTCATCAGCGCGGTCGGCGCGTTGCGCACGTGCGGCGGCACCGCGGCACCGGGCGTCGCACGCGCGGCTTCGAGTGCGGCGCCGAGCGCTTGCTTCACTGACCCCGACTTCGGCGCGGTCGCGAGGTACACGAGCATCTGCGTCATCGGCAGCAGGCCTTCCGGCACGCCGAGCATGTGGTACGCGTCGCGCGCCGCGACCGCGACCTGCAGCGCCTGCGGATCGGCGAGACCGATGTCCTCCGCCGCCATCGCGATCGAGCGGCGGAAGATCACCATCGGATCCTCGCCGCCGTCGATCAGCCGCATCGCCCAGTAGAGCGCCGCGTGCGGATCGCTGCCGCGCAGCGACTTGTGCAGCGCGCTGAGCTGGTCGTAGTGGACGTCGCCGCCCTTGTCGTGGATCGCGATGCGCGTCTGCAGCGCCTCCTGCGCCGCCGGGATCGCGATGCGCGTCTGCAGCGCCTCCTGCGCCGCCGCGCGATCGAGGCGGCCGCGCGCGCCCACGGCTGCGGCCGCGGCCTCCAGCACCGTCAGCGCGCGCCGCGCGTCGCCGTCCGCCTGCACGGACATCCACTGCACGACGTCGTCGTCGACCGCGAGCTCGAGCGCGCCGAGTCCGCGCTCGCGATCCTCGAGCGCCCGACGCAGGACGCGCGCGACGTCGTCGGGAACGAGCGCCTTCAGCACGAGCACCCGCGCGCGCGACAAGAGCGCGCCGTTGACCTCGAAGCTCGGGTTCTCGGTCGTCGCGCCGATCAGCGTGACGAGCCCCTCCTCGACCGCGGGCAGCAGGCTGTCCTGCTGCGACTTGTTCAGCCGGTGGATCTCGTCGACGAACAACACCGTGCGCTGGCCGCCGAGCGCGAGCCGCTCGCGCGCCTCGTCGAAGATCGCGCGCAGGCGCGGAACACCTTCGCTCACCGCGCTGAACGGCACGAACGCGCGATCGCCCGCGGCGGCGGCGAGGTTCGCGAGCGTCGTCTTCCCCGTGCCCGGCGGGCCCCACAGGATCACCGACCCGAGCGTGCCGTCCTCGATCGCGCGCCGCAGAGGTTTGCCCGCGCCGACGAGATGTTCCTGGCCGCTCAGCTCGTCCAGCGTGCGCGGCCGCATGCGCGCCGCGAGCGGCTGCGTCGCCGGCGATCCGGCGAAGAGCGCGTTGTGTTCGGGGGATCTCTTGGCCATCGCGATCGTGCACAGGCGGAGCGATCCGGTCCTCGGTGGAAGACCGGCGCGCGCGCGTTCCGCCACTCTAGCGCTGGAGACGTCTCCCGAGCTCGTACAGCAGGATCGACGCCGCGACCGTCACGTTGAGCGACTCCGGCCCCGCGCGCATCGGGATCGTCAGGCCGTCGAACTTCGCCGCGGCCGCCGGCATGTCCCCCGTCTCGCCGCTGATCCACAGCGCGATCGGTCCGCGCGCCGAGTAGCGGTGCGGGTCCGCGCCGTCGCGGGTCGCCGCGCGCACGCAGTGCACGGAGCGTCGCGCGAGCACGGCCGCGACCGACTCCGCGCTCGCGCCGAGGACGATCGGGATGCGCAGCAGGCTGCCCATCGATCCGCGCAGCGCTTTCTCGTTCCAGGGCGACGCGCCGCCGGCGATCACGACGAACGCGGCCGCGCCGAACGCTTCCGCGGCGCGGGCCAGCGCGCCGAGGTTCCCCGGATCGGCGATCCCGGCGACGACGAGCGCCACGTCGCCCTCGTCGAGCTCGATCGTCTCGAGGTCGCGCGGCTTCGGCGTCGGCGCGAGCGCGAGGATGCCGGGCGACGTCGCCAGAGTGCACACGCGCTCGAGCAGGCCCGCATCGACGAGGCGCACCTCGACGCGCGCGTGCGCGAGCTGACGCGCACGTTCGACGCGATCGTGCGCGAGCAACACGACCTCGACGCGGACGCCGGCGGCGAGCGCGTCGTCGACGAGCCGGTCGCCCTGCAGCGCGATCGCCGCCGGCTCCTTGCCCGAGAGCACGCTCCGCGCGCGCAGCACGAGCGGGTTCTGCGCCGATCGGACGACCTCGGGTTCGCGCGCCGTCATCGCGCTCGCGTCAGATGCCCGTTCCGAATCCCGACGAGGGACGGCCGTGATCGGCGCGACCGCCGGCCGGCTTCGCCGCCGGAGCGCGGTGCACGATCGGCGCGCGGGCGGGCGCGCGCGGCGCGCTCGAGCGCGCACCGCCCGCGGGCCGGCCGCCGCGCGATCCGCCGTGGCGCGGGTTCGCGAACTTGCCGCGACCGCCTCCCGGCGCCGAGCGCTCGCTCGTGCGACCGCTGCGACCGGCGCGCGGAGGCCGTTCGCGCGTCTCGGGCGCTTCGTTGCGCAGCGACGACGCCGAACCCGACGCGACCGGCACGCTCTTCTTGATCAGCTTCTCGATGTCGCGCAGGAACTCGCGCTCCTCGCCCGAGCAGAACGAGATCGCGATGCCCGTCGCTCCCGCGCGCGCCGTGCGGCCGATGCGGTGCACGTAGGTCTCGGGCACGTTGGGCAGCTCGTAGTTCACGACGTGCGTGATGTCGTCGACGTCGATTCCGCGCGCCGCGATGTCGGTCGCGACCAGCACGCGCGTCGTGCCGGCGCGGAACCCGGCCAGCGTGCGCTCGCGATTGCCCTGCGTCTTGTTGCCGTGGATCGCCAGCGCGGGGATGCCGTCGAGCGTCAGGCGCTTCGCGACCTTGTCGCCGCCGTGCTTCGTGCGCGTGAACACGAGCGCGCGGCCGACTTCGGGCCCCGACAGGATCTTGCGCAGGAGCTCGGGCTTTCCGCCGCGATCGATGAAGTGGACCCACTGCTCGACCGCTTCGGCCGTCGTCGCCGCGGGCGTCACGTAGACCTTCTCGGGGTTCGACAGGATCCCGTCGGCGAGCTGCGCGATCGCGGGCGGCATCGTCGCGCTGAAGAAGAGCGTCTGACGCTTCTTCGGCAGCGCCGCGAGGATGCGCTTCACGTCGGGCAGGAACCCGAGGTCGAGCATGTGGTCGGCCTCGTCGAGGACGAGGATCCCGACCTTGTCGAGGCGCGCGTGGCGCTGGCCCATCAGGTCGACGAGCCGGCCGGGCGTCGCGACGAGCACGTCGAGTCCGCGCTCGAGGTTCTTGACCTGCGCGCCCTGCGGCACGCCGCCGAAGATCACGGCGACGGACATGCCCAGCCCGGCGCCGTAGTTCTTGAAGCTCTCGGCGACCTGCGAGGCCAGCTCGCGCGTCGGCACGACGACGAGCGCGCGCACCTGGCGCGGCCCGGCGTGCGGACCGGATTGCGCGAGCTGCTGCAGGATCGGCAACGCGAAGCTCGCGGTCTTGCCGGTGCCCGTGCGCGCGCAACCGAGCAGGTCCTTGCCCTTCAGCACGTGCGGGATCGCCGCGACCTGGATCGGCGTCGGCGCGGTGTAGCCCTGCGCCTTCACGGCGCGCAACAGCACGTCGAGGAGGCCGAGGTCGTCGAACGAGCCCTCGCCCACGGGCACGTCGTGACGACGCGCCTCGGGCAGCGGAACGGCGGCGGCGCGCGACGGGCGCGCGGTGCGCTCGTCGGGATGGCGCGAGGACGCATCGTGGCGCGGAGCGTGCTCTTCGCGCGGCGCCGCGCTGCGGACCGGCGCGTGGGCCGGAGCACGGGGCGCGTGCGGTGCCGGCGCGTGATCGCGCGGTGCGCGCTCGGCGTGCCGCGGTGCCGCGGGACGCTCGTGCGATCGGCGGTCGTCCCGCTCGTCGTGCGGTCGTCGCGCCTCGGAGACCGGCCGGTGCGCCGGTCGCGGAGCCGCGCCGCGCTCGTCGCGGTGAGCGGCGGGCGCGTGAGCGGCCGGCCTGTGTGCGGGCGCGTGCGAAGCGGCGTCCCGGCGGACCGGCGCGGGCAGGTGGCGATCGCGCGCGTCCGGACGCGGCGAGGCGGCGTGCGGCGCGGCTCCGTGCGCGCGCGGAGCCGGGTGCGCAGGACGCCGTTCGCTCGATCCCGGTCCCGCGCCGCGCGGGTGTCGTTCGGGCTGTGCGTGCTTCGATCCCGCGTGCGGCCGTGCGGGTTTTCCGGCCGCGGATCGCGGACCTCTGCTCGGTTCCAACATGGGCAGCACTCTAGTCTCTGGACGCGATCTCGGCCCGCGCGGACTCGTTTTCGCGCGAATCGGGCCGCGCGTGGCGCGCGCGAGGGCGCCGCGTCGCTACCCTGCGCGCTGATGAGTTCCCTCCACACCGGCCGCGTGGTGCGCACCGATGCCAAGGTGTGCCACGTCCTCGTCGACGGCAAGGTGATCCAGGCCGCGCCGCGCGGGACGCTCTACGGCGACCGCACCACGCGGCTCGAGCAGAAGAACCCGGTCGCCGTCGGCGACGAGGTCGAGGTCGACCTGGCCACCTCGCCGGCCAGCCTCGACCGCGTGCTGCCGCGCAAGAACCAGCTCTCGCGCATCGCTTCCTCGCACGACCCGCGCGAGCAGGTGCTGGCCGCGAACGTCGACCAGATGGTCGTCGTCGGCTCGCTCGCGAAGCCGGGCTTCTCCAGCAATCGCACCGACCGGATCCTGGCGGCGTGCTGGTGGCAGCACATCCCGGTCGTGCTCGTCTTGAACAAGACGGACCTCGCCGACGCGGAGGAACTGGCCGCGATCCGCGACACGTACGAGCGCATCCCGATGCCCGTCCTGCCGACGAGCGCGGCGAAGTCCGAGGGGCTCGACGCGCTGCGCGAGACGCTGAAGGGGAAGACCTCGGTCGTCTATGGCGCATCCGGCGCGGGCAAGTCGAGCCTCCTGAACGCGCTGCAGCCCGGCCTGAACCTCAAGGTCGGCAAGATCAGCAAGTTCTGGGACCAGGGGAAGCACACGACGACGTTCTCGCTCATGCACTTCCTCGACTTCGGCGGCGCGGTCATCGACACGCCGGGCATCCGCGTGTTCCGGCCGTACGGGATCCCGCCGGCGTCCTTGCGCGACTGCTTCCCCGAGCTGCGGCGCTACCAGCTGCGCTGCCAGTTCCCCGACTGCACGCACGACCACGAGCCGGGTTGCGTCGTCTTCGACGCGGTCGAGAACGGCGAGATCGCCGCGAGCCGCTACGCGAGCTACGTCGAGATGCTCGACGAGCTGAAGAAGGCGCCCGAGATGGTCGAGGACGTGGAGCCGGATTCGGATCCGTGACGCGACTCCGCGCGCGGATCACGCGCCGCGCATCGCCGCGAACTTCCAGATCCAGCCGCCGAGGGCCGCGAGTCCGAGGACGATCGCGCACCAGCCGGGCCGCAGCGCGCGCAGCGTCTCGCCGAGATCGCGGCCGCGCGCGTGCTGCACGAGCGCGGTGATCGCCGCGAGCGGCAGCACGAGCGCGACGACGAGTCCGAACGGCTGGTTCCAGAACGACGCCGCGAAGTCGCCGTGCGCGGCGAGGGAGACGGAGGTCGTCACGCCGCAGCCGGGGCATGGGATCCCGGTCCAGGCGAGGAAGTGACACGGCGGCATGCCGAGTTGCTCGTGCGTGCCGAAACCGCGCGGATCGGGCGTGATCCACAGGCCCAATACGATCAGGGCGAGCGCACCGAGGAGCGTCGCGCCGAGGAGGACCCAGTGCTCGAGGGAGCGCCTCACGTCGCACACGGAAGAAGACCCTCTGATTCGCTCACGCTCGAGCGATCATGACAGGAGCGATCGTCGTGGTCGAGTATGACGACATCCAGCCGAACGTGTACGCCGGATCGAGCGATCGGCGAACCCAAGCTCCCCAACCAAGGGCTCCGCTAGGCACAGTGCGGTGGTCCAGCTAGGCTGCGCGACCTCCCTGAAGTCGCCAGCGATTCCTCATGCATCCAGGTCCCGGTGTCCACATGCAGCGGTCCGGTGTCGACTCCGACTGGCCATCTGGTGGGCCTCAACTGGGGCTGCGAATGAGTGCCCTGAGCGGCGAGGTGGGCCCCGATTCGCGAATGCGGGGCGCTGCATCGCACCGGGCGATCGGCCTCGTCGCCCTGATCGGCGTCATGATCTTCGCGTGGTTCCTCGTGAACGATCGCGAGGATACGCCGCCGCGCGGTGTCGAGCAGGATTCGGGTACGGGTGCAACGAAGGTCCGGGACGCAACTCGGGAGCTCGCTGCTCCGGCCGATGAACCGAGGACCTCGAGCGCGAACGTGCCGCAGGACGTCGAACAGGCGAATCCTGCACCGCCTTCGGCCGAGGACCCGCCGTGGCGGTCGATGCGCCTGGCGGAGATCGACACGGTGTTCGACTCCTTGCGTGCCGTTCGGCAGCCCGATTCGGAGTCGGACCTGATGCTCCACCAGTTCTTGTGGCTGGCGATCGCACCGCTACAGGACGCCGCGGGTCAGTACATCGAGCCCGCTCCGAACGAGAAGGTCGACACCTCGTCGACCCACGACGAGCACATCTTCGGCTTCCGAAATCGCATCTATCGCCTGCCGCGCGGGCAGTACCCCGAGTACGACGAAATGATGGATCGCTGGATCGCCACGACGCCATCGAGCAAGGCGATGCCGGGCACGCCGCGGGAGTACATCGCGCTCGATCCGGCCTACCTGGATCAGCTCGAGGCGCTCAAGGAGCGCGCGAAGATCGCGATCCGTCGTCGGCAAGATCCCTATTGAGGATCGATCCGGTGTCTACCGGTAGAAGAGGGCCACGGCCTGCCCATCATCGTGTTCTGGACCGCTCGCGGTCCAGCCGGGCAGGTCGTGGCGCTGGATGGGGATCGTCGACGCGAAAAGGCGGGAACTGGAGCGCGGAATCGCAGGGGCGGTCCGTCCAAGGGAATCGCGACGGAGGGACGCGGCGAATCGAGGACCGGGGACGTGCATCCGCGGCACGATGCGACGGATCCGAGGGACACCGTCGCGAGGACGCGCGCGTTACCCGTGCGCGCTCCGGCAAGCCTCCGCGCGTACGCCTAGTTGAAGTCGTACACGTACGACAGGCGCAGCTTGTTCAGGATCGCGTACGGCAGCTTCGTGATCAGCTTGAGGTCCTGGTCGCCGCGGTCGTTGAAGCCGCGCAGCACCGGGTTCTTCATCGTGAAGAAGCGGCGCGATGACCGGTCGTCGGCCTCGTACGAACCCGGGCGCACCTCGCCGCCCAGCTCGACGTTCAGGCTGCCCGTGTAGAAGACGCGCACGCGGTGCAGCGACTGGCCCTTGGCGAGATCGCGCTGCTGCGGATCGCCGCCCTGATCCAGGAATTCGTGCGCGAGCAGGATCTCGTCCACGTTCACGTGCAGGAGCGGCGTGTTGATGCGCTCGCACGAGTTCAGATCGATCAACGACGCGTCCCGGACCTTGACGAAGTAGCGGCGATGTTCGTCGAGCACCTGCGAGAGCCGCGTGTACTTGTTCTCGATGTTGCCCTTGATCAGGAACGAGTCCGTCAAGAGCATGTCCGAGACGATCGTCAACATCGCGGTTCCGGGGTCGGTCTAAGGGGCGTCGAGCAGCGGTCGCGTCGCTCCCACCAGGTGGAAGGAGCCGGTCACCAGCACCCACGTCCGTCGGTCCGCCGCGAGCTGGAGGGCCTTGGCGAGGGCGTCCGCCGGGTCCGCCGCTGTTTCGGCGTCGATGCCCGCACGGGACGATTCCTCGGCCAAGGTTTCCACTGCCCGCAACGACCCGGAGGCCGCTGTAGTGCAAAGGAGCCTATCGGCCCCGTCGCGCAGGGTCTTGAGGATCGCGGGGGCGTCTTTGTCGCGGCCCAGCGCCAGCACGACCACCGGCTTCCGGCGCGGGAGGCGCGGGTCGGAAGCCGCTTCGCGCAGGACGGCGGCGATGCTCGAGGCGACGTGGGCGCCGTCGAGCAGCACGAGCGTGGCGCCGGCCCGGCGCAGCTCCTGCCGGCCGGGCAGCTGCGCGGCCGCGATCGCGGCCGCATCCAGCGCGGACCCGGAAATCGGTTCCCGGTCCGCACCGCGCACGCCGCGCCGTCCGAGCTCGTCGAGCACGAGCCGCGCCAAGTCGACGTCGCGGTCGATCAGCCGCTCGGCGCAGCGCACCGGCCGGCGCACCGGGACGTCCAGCGCGGCGGCGATCCCGTCGAGGACGTCCGCCGCCTCGTCGACGCCGCCGGGCCCGTCGCGCAGCACGCCCGTCACGAGCACCGAGCCCCGCTTCACGATGCCGCCTTTCTCGCGTGCGATCGCCGCGCGCGTGGCGCCCAGCACCTGCGTGTGCTCGAGGTCGACGTTCGTGACGACGCACACCTCGCCGTCCACGACGTTGGTCGAGTCCAGCCGGCCGCCGATGCCGACCTCGACGACGACCCAGGCGCATTTCGCCCGGGAAAACGCCGCGAAGGCCGCGGCCGTGACCACGTCGAACCAGGTGGACTCGTCGGCCGGCGTGCGCTCCAGGATCGCCGCCTCGCGCGCGCGCAGCGCGTCCTCGAGCGCGATCGCGAACTCCTCGTCGCCGATCTCGCGGCCGTCGATCCGCACGCGCTCGTTCACGCGCGCGAGGTGCGGCGATGTGTACAGGCCCGTGCGCAGGCCAGCACGGCGCAGCGCTTCGGCGACGAGCGCCGAGGTCGTGCCCTTGCCCTTCGTCCCGGTCACGTGCACCGCGCGGAAGCTCCGCTGCGGATCGCCCAGGCGCGCCATCAGGTCCACGACCGGTGCCAGCCCGACGTGCATTCCGCGCCGGTCGCGACGCTCCCAGTCGACGAGGACCTCCAGAGAGGCGAGGACCCGGGCGAGGCGCGGCGACGGCATGGACACGACCGTACGACGGCCGCCCGGCAATTCCACGCCGAAGCAGGGACGCGCCGCGGCTTTCGCTCGCGCCGGCACCCGGCTCGTTCCGATGGACCGGGATAGGATCTAGGAAATCGCGGACTCCACCCCCAGGTCACGAGCGATGAGCGAGCTGATCCACCGGATCAAGGTCTTCGTCTTCCAGCAGGCAGGGCCCGAGCCCCACTACCTGCTCCTGCGCAGCGCGCAGGGGATCGAGGGTCTGTGGGGCCCCGTGCAGGGAACGATCGGCTTCGGCGAGAAGCTCGAGAACGCCATCCAGCGCGAGGTCCTCGACGACACGGGGATCCTCCAGCCCGCCGACGTGATCGACCTCGGGATGCCGGCGCGCTGGTGCCTCGGCGACGAGAACGTCATCGAGTGGACATACGGCTTCAAGGCCGCGACGGCGCCGCCGCGTCTGCGGCTGGACCCGCGCTTCGCGGAGTTCCGTTGGGCCAGCTTCGGCGCGGCGTACCCGTCGCTCGAGCTGGACGCGGACCGCGCGGCGATCCTGCGGCTGCACACGCTGCTGAGCGCGGCCTGACCGGTCGCGGTCGCCAGGCGGCGGCCGATCGGCCGCTCCGCGCGGATCGACGTCCGCTGATGCCGGCAGATCGACACGCTGTACGGTGCCTGGAACGACCCCGACAGATTCGCGCCTCGGTCCGCGCACTCGACACGATCTGCCGGCGAATCCGTCGGGGTCGTTCCAGGCACCGTACACCGTACATCCGCGATCGGCCGCTCCTTGCGGATCGACGTACGATGGCGGTGGCCAATCGGCCGTCTCCATGCGGTTTCTCGGCGCGATCCTCGTCGTTTCCAGCGCGTTCGTCGCGTCGGGCTCCGGTTCCGCCGCGGCCTCGGCCAGCGCGCGGATCGCGAGCTCCGCAACGGGCGACGTCGATCTCGCGCAGCTCGATCCGGGCACGGAACGCGTGCGGATCCGGCTCGCGGACCGCGACGTCGTCGCCCTGCGCGATCGCGCCGAGCGCAACGCCCGCGGCTTCGCCTGGGTCGGGACGCTCGAAGGCACGGAAGCCGGATTCGCGTCGTTCGCCGTCGTGGATGGCGAGCTGTCGGGCACGGTCAGGTCCGGAACGGAACTGGCCGTCGTCCGCGGCCGCATCGGCGCGGGCGCGCGCGTCGAGATCGTCGATCCCGCGGGGTTCGGGACCTGCGCGGAGCCCGAGCCGATCCCGCGCGCGCTCGAGCCGGCCGTGCTCGGGCCCAGCGCGCTCGCCGCGCCGTCCACGATCGACGTCCTGGTCCTCTACACGCCGTCCGCGCGCGCGACGCAGGGCGGGACCGCGGCGATGGAGGCGCTCGTCGACCTCGCGCTGGCCGAGACGAACCAGGCCTACGCGCAGAGCGGCGTTCTCCAGCGCGTGCGGCTCGTCGCGCGGCAGGAGGTGGCCTACGCCGAGTCGGCCAGCATCGTGACCGACCTCGCGCGCATGACGATCGCGAACGACGGCTGGCTCGACGAGGTACCCGCGCTGCGCGACGCGTGCGGAGCGGACGCCGTCGCGCTGATCATCGAGACCGGCCAGTCGTGCGGCGTCGCGAACTCGCTGACGAACCAGGGCGCCGGATTCGCGCCCTACGCGTTCTGCGTCGTGGCGCGCAACTGCGCGGCCGCGAACCTGTCGCTGGCGCACGAGCTCGGCCACGTCATGGGCCTCGCGCACGACCGCGACACGGCGACGGCGAAGTGCGCGCGCGCCAGCGTGGCCGGGAACGCGACCCAGGTGGCGGGCGCCTCCGGACAGCCCTCGATGTCGCGCTCGGGATCCCTCGTGGCGTTCGCGAGCGCGGCGACCACGCTCGTGAACGGCGACACGAACGGGCTCGTGGACGTCTTCGTGCGCGACCGCGGCACGCTGACCACGATCCGCGCCAACGTGTCGAGCCTCGGCATCCAGGCCGACGGCCCCGCGGTCGGAGCGCCGTCGGTCGGCGACGGCGGCTTCGTCGCCTTCGCGAGCAGCGCCACGAACCTCGCACCGGGCGACACGAACGGCGTGCTCGACGTCTTCGTGCGCGACGTGCAGGGCGCGACGACCGCGCGCATCCTGCCCGCGGCGGGCGCGCAGGCGAACGGCGACTGCTCCGAGCCGTCGATCTCGGGCGGGGACCGCTGGGTCGTCTTCACGAGCGCGGCCCCGAACCTGGGCGCGAGCGCGGCGAACACGCAGGTCTTCCGTTGGGACCGGCTGAACGGGACGACCGTGCTCGTGAGCGCGAACGCGGGCGGCCAGCCAGCTCTCGGCGCGTCCGGCGGGGCGCGCGTGTCCGACGACGGCCGCTACGTCGCCTTCTGGAGCAGCGCGAGCGACCTCGTCGCGAACGACGCGAACGGAGCCGTGGACGTGTTCGTGCGCGACGTGACCGCCGGCACGACGACCCGCGCGAGCCTCTCGACCGCGGGCCTCGAGCTCGCGGGCCCGTGCGAACCGCTGTGCGCGATCTCGGCCGACGGGCGCTGGATCGCCTTCGCGAGCGCGTCGTCCGGCGTCGTCGCAGGCGACGGGAACGGCGTCACGGACCTCTTCGTGCGCGACCGCGTCGGCGGCGTGACGCTGCTCGCCAGCGCGAACACGCTCGGCGCGGTCGGCGACGCGGCTTCGAGCGCGGACTCCGCACCGTGCTTCACGGGCGATGGCCGTCGCATCGCGTTCACGAGCCGCGCGAGCGACCTCGTGAACGGCGACACCAACGGCGCGCCGGACGTCTTCGTTCGCGACCTCACCCTGGGCTCGACCGAGCGCGTCAGCCTCTCGAGCTCGGGTGCCCAGATCCAGGGCGGCGCGGGCGCGGGATCACCTGTGTCGATCGACGCCGGCGGATCGCACATCGCCTTCGCGAGCGCGTCGCCGGTCGCGATCGTCGACACGAACGGCGTCTCCGACGTCTATGTGTTCGACCGCGGCGAGCCGTATCCGCCGGGCAGCTCGACGTACTCCTACGGCTATCGCACGCCCGACAATGCCTGGCGCACGGTGATGGCCTACGCGCCCGGCGTGCGCGTGCCGTACTTCTCGAACCCAGCCGTGTCGTGGCAAGGCCAGCCGCTCGGCATCGCGAGCCCGAGCCCGTTCGCCGCCGAAGCCGCGCGTGCGCTGAACGACAGCGCCGCGACGGTCGCCGCGTTCCGCGCCGAGGTGACGAGTGCCTTCTGCTTCGGCGACGGCAGCGCGACGCCGTGTCCGTGCGGCAACGCGAGCGCCCCCGACGATCGCGCGGGCTGCGCGAACTCGCTCGGACTCGCGGGACGGTTGACCGCGCTCGGCGGCGCGTCGGTCGCGGCCGACACGCTCACCTTGAGCGCGACGGGCATGCCGAATTCGTCGGCGCTGTACTTCCAGGGCACGGCGCGGACGAACGGCGGCGCGGGCTCGGTCTTCGGCGACGGCCTGCGCTGCGCGGGCGGGAGCGTGCAGCGTCTGGGCGTGCGCGTGAACGCCGCGAACGCGTCGTCGCTGCCGTCGAACGGAAGCCCGCCGTTGTCGGTCGCGGGTTCGATCGCCGCGCCGGCGACGATGCACTACCAGGTTTGGTACCGGAACTCCGCCGCTTTCTGCACGGCGAGCACGTTCAACCTGACGAACGGGTTGTCCGTCGTGTGGCACTGATTCGCGTCACGGCAGCGGAATCTCGAGGAACGGCCCGCCCGATTCCAGCGTGACGGCGAGCGGCACGCGCACGACGCGCCCGTCGCACTTCAGCTCGATCGCGGCACCCGTCTCCGCACCGTCGACGTGGAACTGGAAACCGCCGTCGAAGCCGACGTCGAAGCTCTGACGACGCTCCTTCCCCCGGCGAACTCCGGCGGCGAGCACGACCTCGATCGACGAGACCTCGCCCTTCCGCTTCACCAGGACCTTGCCGCGCACGAGCACCGGGTGCGCGCGCTCGACCACGATCGTCCACGGTTCCGTATCCGCGCGCGGGAGCTCGATCGTGCGCGCCTCCTGCACGCGACCGACGACCGACTCGCCCGGCCCGCCGAACGGGCTGTAGCCCTCCTGCTCGACGTGCACGGTGCACGTGCCGCGCGGCAGCTTCTCGAACACGAATCCTCCGGCGGCATCGCTCTTCGTGGCCTGAAGCCCCTGACGGATCTCCTGCGGCGGAGCCGTCGAGCCCGCGGGCGGCGGAATCAGCGCCGTGCACGTGAGTCCGATCCTCAAGCCGGCGAACGGCACTCCGGCCTCGTCGACGATCCGCCCGACGAGAGTCTCCGACCCGGCCTGGAAGTAGAACTCGAGATCCGCTCGCCCGCCCGCAGCCAGGTCGACCCGTTGCGCCAACGGAGGCACGCGGCCGCCCGCGCACATGACCTCGATCGCCGACTGGCCCGCGTGGACGCACGCGCGGAAGCCGCCGTCCTTCACCGGCACGTCGCGCGGGGGGACATAGCGCTCGCGACCTTCGAGGGACGAGATACGGACCGTCGCGTTCTGCTCGGGCCAGCCCTTCTCGTCGAACACGACACCGACGACGACGGCTCCGGCTTCGAGCTCGAGATCCAGGCGGTTCTCGCCGGGTTTCAGGGCGATCTCATGCCCACCGTCGTTGCGCCGCTCGTCGCGCGCCGTGGCGCGCGCCACGAGCCAGCCCTCGGGGATCTCCTCGAGCGCGATGCCGTACGTGCGGATCGGCAGGCCGGTGAACCGTGCCTCTCCCGTAGCGGGATCGACCTCCGCCGCGATGCTCGAACCGCCGAACGGCGTCAGGACGACGCGGCCCTGGCGCAGAGGCTCGCCGCTCGTGAGCAAGCGGATCGTCGCGTCGGCCGCACGCTGCTTTGCCGCGTTCGTGGGGGCGGCGGGGGGACCTTCCTCCTTCGTGGTCGTTCGCGCGACGGCGCGCTCCGTCGCCCGTGACGCGACGAGTTCGGGCGGCGCGAGCGTCCCCGGCTCACGGTGCGCAGGACTCGGCTCGACTGCCGAAGCAGATTCGCGACCGCCCGCAGCGAAGTACGCGACGCAAGCGACGACCGCGACGAGCAGCACGGCGACGATCCATCCGCGGCCGGATCGCGATTCGACCCGCGGGCTTCGCGGAAGGCGCTGCATCGGCTCGAACGCTACGCGGAGGCCCACGGCGGCGCAACGAGGTCGGACGAGCGGGAGCAGCTGGACTCCAGGGTCCGGCTGCGTCCTCGAATCCGTGTCGAACCCGCGCTCGATCGCCGTCCCCCGCCGACCGCAGCTCGCTCAGTCGAGCCAGACCGACGGATCGGAGTAGCCCGCGGCCCGGTACTGGGGGAGCGTGTACGTCGACAGGCCGTCGATCACCGAATCCATGTTCGTGTCGCGCAGGATGGCGATGCTGGTCTCCGAATCGGGCGCGCCGGACTTCGAGTAGATGTACAGGTACCCCTGATTCTGGTGATGCCGGATCTGCGAGACGAGGTCTCGAGCGAGCAGGGACACCGTCAGGCAATTCGGATGGCTGGTGGGGCTCGCCACGAGCACCATCGTCTCCTGGGCGACGTCGAGGGCGTAGATGTCGCGACTGTCGTCGAATTGGACGAGCACGTGCGTCGGCTGTCCCTGCTGCACGAGCATCGGCTGCAGCCGCGTCACGATGTCCCTTCCGGCAGCAGTCGCGTTGTACAGTTCGCGCTTGTCCGAGATCGATCCCGCCTTGAACTCGGTTGACTGCCCGGCCGCGCCAATCACAGGGGCGATCGGAGGCGTCGCAGTCCACAGCTCCAGGATCGTGTTGCCGGTGCGGGGCGACTTGCCTCCGACCAGGAACTTCCCGTTGGCGAACGGCATGGTGCAAGTCGGCCAATAGGGCGTCGACTCGATCGTCTCGAGCGTCTGCGCTCGCCGCGCGGGCACGTCGTAGAAATAGTGGTGCTTGATCCGCACCTTGCGATTCGCGAGGTCGTGCGAGACGCGCATGGCGAGTGTCCCGTCCGCGTTCACGTAGAACTGTGCGCCTTTCGAATTCGAATCGAAGCGCGCGGCGGGCATCTGCGGCGCCGATTGCGACCACGCCGGATTGGAGACGAAGAAGAGCACGAGAATCGCCAGCGTCGCCCGTCGCAGGAGGATGAGTTCCATGGAAGGCCTCACTTGCAGTGCGCCGGAGTGCTCGGCGCAGCGGGGACCCAGGACGGAAGCGGATCGTGACAGTCCGCCGCGAACTCGTCGTAGCCGTCACGCGCATCCTTGAAGTGGTAGCACGGCAGCACGGCGAACCCGAACTCGTCGAACAGCCACGTCGCGCGTGCTTGGACGTAGAGCAGTTCTTGCAGGTAGGCGAGCACCTCCTGGCAAGCAGCCGAGAGCGTCTCGGTTTCGGGGCCGAAAGCCCCGCTGAACGAGAGCTGGTGCGTCCATTCGTGGACCAGTGTGGAGGCCAGGTCCTCGACTTCCAGCGTGACGTCCACCAGGCAAGTGTCGGCGTCCGCGAGGCCGGAGAGCGTCTGCCCCGCCTGGTTCGTCGTGCCTGGTTTCAGCACGCCGAACCCCACAGCACCGCTGTCACGCGCGGACCACATGGAGGATCCCATGCCCGGCACAGCACTCTCGATGATGGAGACCACGGATCCGAACGAGGCATCGGACATGGGTCCGGTTCCGGACCGGCTGTCGACCTGGATATCGGCGGACGCCACGACCCAAGCGATCGCGATTGCGAGCATTCTGAAATTCCTTCCGGGGAAGTCGGAGGCGTCGCCGAGGCGGGAATGCCCCGGCGACGCCCAATAGGCTGGATCCGGCGCCAAACCGTGTCAAGTTCGGAGCTCGACGCGTGGTTTCGCCACGGATCACCGCCTGGCCCCATCGGAAGCGATGCACGTGAATCGGATCGATTCCCCGGTCCGCGGAGCGAGCGCGGCGGACGAACACCCCTTGCGCGCGACGCCGATTGCGTCTCAGACCAAGGGCAGCATCGGGTACTTCGCGCCCAGCACCTTCGACGAATCCGCGCCGAACCAGCGCTCGATCGCCGTCGCGTAGACGCTGCGGAAGTCGGTCGTGAACTTCAGATCGCCCGCGTCGAGATCGGTCATCGACGGGTGCTTGCCGTGCAGGCCGCCCTTCACCTTCGAGCCGAGCACGAACATGGGCCCCGCGGTGCCGTGGTCGGTGCCGCGCGATCCGTTCTCCTGCACGCGGCGGCCGAACTCGCTGAACACGACGACGATCACGTCGTCCTTCACCGAACGGCCCTCGAGGTCGTCGAGGAACGCCGCGAGCGCGCCATCGAGGCTCTTCATGCGCCCGTCGTGCTGCGCGCGCTGGTTGTTGTGGCTGTCGAAACCGCCCAGCTCGACCGACACGACGCGCGAGCCGATGCGCGCCTCGAGCAGCGACGCCACGACGCGCAGCGATTCGCCCAGGTCGTCGCCCGGGTAGTTCGCGCTGGTCTGGTACGCAACCGCGGCGCGGCGAATGCGCGCAGACGAGTCGTTCGCGTCGGCCAGCACGCCGCGCAGGCGGTCGATCGCGGCCTCCGAGCCGGTCTTCGTGCGGTTGGACTTCTGCCTGCGCGTCTCGACGAGGCGTTCCGAATCCTCCTCCGCCGCCTTGCGGTACGCCTCGAGATCGTCCGTCTCGGGGCTGATCCAGCGGTACGTCTGCGGCGTCTGGAAGATCACCGGCGGGTGCGCCAGCGAGTACACGGAGTACGGTGCCGTCCCGCCGACGTGCACGACGAGCTCGGGCGTCTCGTCCTCCGCCCACGCGACGCCGGCCAGCTTGCCGATCCAGCCCTCGCCGGCCGAGCGACCGCGCGTGCTGGCCGTGTGCCAGATCTCGTACGACTTGAAGTGCGAGCGGATCGGGTCGGGGTAGCCGCAGCCCTCGACGATCGCCACGCGGCCGGCGTCGTAGTGGCGCTTCAGGCCCTTCAGGTCCGGGTGCAGGCCGCGGTACGTGTCGATCTTCAGCACGCTGTCCGCCGCGATGCGCGTCGACGTGCGCGCGCGGCCGTACGCGTCGTCGCCGAACGGCACGACCGTCGAGAGCCCGTCGTTGCCGCCCGTCAACTGGACCAGCACGAGCACGCGGTTCGCGCCCGCGTGGTCGCCGCCCGCGAGCGGACCGGACACGCGCACGCGCGCTTCGCCGCGGCCGGCCAGCAGCGCGAAGCCGCCCAGCCCGAGGCCGGCCGTGAGCAGCGCGCGACGATCGATTCCGTTGCCGTTGTTCATGGCGATCAGCCCAGCTGCGCTTCGGGGAGGCTCAGGATCAGGTGCGCCATGCGGCGCAGGATGCGCTCGGCCGTCGCGCCGGTCTCGAGCAGCGCGCCGTCCGCGATCTGGCGCTGCTTGCGCTCCTCGGCCAGGAACGCGCGCATGCGTTCGCGCGTGTCCGCGGGCGCCGAGATCGCCAGCAGGTCGTCGAGCATGCGGTCGACGATCTGCGCGTCGTTGCACGCGCCGGCTTTCTCCATGCGCACGCGGAAGTTCACGAGCGGATACCAGCCGCTGCCCTCGATGCGCTTCAGGATGTCCATCGCCGGGCCGCCGGCCTTCGGCAGCTTCGGCTTGATCGCGGGCTTCGCGGCCGGCTTCGCGCCAGGGTCCGTCGCGCCGCCCGTCGGCTGCATGCCCGGCTCGTCGCTCGCACCGGGGCGCATCGGGCCGTCGCCCTGCATCGTGCCGGCGGATTCGGCCGCCATCTCGGCCTCGACGTCGGCGAGGCTCATCACGTCGGCGACCTTCACGACGCCGAGCATCAGGCCGGCCAGGTTGCCGCGTTGCATCAGGGTCGACGTCGTGATCCAGGCGTAGCCTTCGTCCCAGCCCTTCACGCTGGGCGGCGAGAACACGCGCTGGCCGAGCAGCGCCGCGCCGGCGCCGAGCAGGCCGGGGGGCACGTCGATCTGCGTGCGCCGCGCGGTGCCGACCATGTACTCGATCGGGCCCAGCACGCGCGCGCCGACGATCTCGTCGCGGTAGAAGCGCGGGTCGGAGAAGAGCTTCTTCAGGAACGGCCGGATCTCGTACTTCTCCGCGCGCAAGTACCGCGCGTACTCGGCGAGCCGCGCCGGCTCGGGCTCGACGCCCTCGAACCACGTGATCAGGCGCCGCGCGACCCAGCGCGGACACGCGTCCTGCTTCAACAGGATCTCGACCAGCTGATCGCCGTCCAGCTTGCCCGTCGTGCCGAGCACCGTCTTCTCGCCGTCGTCGTGCTGGCGCGCGTTGAACTCGTAGCTGCCGTCGCGACCGCTGCCGCGTCCGGTCAGCGCGCGCGCCGCCTCCTTGACGTCGACCTCGGTGTAGTTGCCCTCGCCGAGGCTGTAGATCTCCATCAGCTCGCGCGCGAAGTTCTCGTTGGGCTTGCCCTTCTTGTTCACGTTGTTGTCGAGGTAGACGAGCATCGCCGGATCGCGCGCGATGCCGCGCAGGAGGTCGGCGTAGCTGCCGAGCGCGTTGCGGCGCAGGAACTCGTGCTGCTGCAGCACCAGGAAGCTGCGCTTCGTCTCCTCGATCGACGTCGTGAAGAACCCGTGCCAGAAGAGGACCATCTTCTCGAGGAGCACCGCGTCCGACGTCTCCATCTCGCGGAACCACCAGCCCGTCGTCTCGAGCATCTGGCGCCGATCGGCTTCGCGCGCCTCGCGCCGCAGCTTGTCCTGCTCCTCCTTGGGCAGTCCGTCGAGCTCCTTCTTCGAGGGCTCGTCGATGCGCTCGTACGACGGCATCTCCCAGTCCGTCGACGGCGCGAGCACGCGCTGCAACGTGGCGTCGAAACCCGCCGCGACGGCCGCCTCGATCTCCGCCGGCCGCGCGCCGAATCCGGCGCGGTTCAAGAGGTGCTCCGCGTTGCGCGCGCTCCAGGGAACGGCCTCGGAGCCGGTGGCCGATGCAGGCGCGATGGAGAGAGCCAACGTCAGGAGTGCGGGAATCATCGTGTTCCTCGGTCCGGGCCGCGGACGTCCGGTGGGGCCGGCCGGTCTCGCGTTCCTCATCGGACAGGCTCCTGGAACACCTCGATCTCGTCCAGGTTCCGGGTCGCGAATCGCCGGCGGAGCGTGCCGCGAGGCGTTGTCGGCGCGACGCGCCCGAGGATCCGGGCTAGACTGCCGCCCGAGACCCGCTTCGCCCACCCCCTTCGATCGACCCCATGCGCATCGCCCAATTCCTCGCCGCCGCGGCCCTGTCCCTCGCCTTCTCCGCCTGCCAGACGACGCACGAACTGCCCAAGGGGCACGTGATCGGCGAGGCGATCCAGCCGCAGGAGACCTACCGCTTCTCCGTCGTCGACGCCGAGCCGGCGAAGTTCTTCGACAAGACGCTCCTCGTCGAAGCCACCGTCGAAGCCGTGTGCCTGAAGAAGGGCTGCTGGATGAAGGTCGCGGACGAGGGCAAGGTCGCGATGGTGCGCTGGGAAGCCGGCTGCGGCGGCCAGTACGCGTTCCCGGTCGACATGGTCGGCAAGCGCGTCCTGATCCAGGGCTCGTTCTATCCCAAGAAGACGAGCGAGGCCGACGCGCAGCACATCCAGGAAGAAGCCGGCGGCAAGGTCGAGATCCCGCGCGAGGGCTACGAGTTCAACGCGTCCGCGGTGCTGGTCCTCGAGCCGGCGAAGTAGCCGGCGGAGATCGCGTTCGAGCGAGGAGCGGTCCGCACGGGCCGCTCCTCGGCATTTCGGGAGTTCGCCGTGCCTCAGCCGAGCGCGATCGCGAGCGCCGCGCTGGCCGTGTTCGCACACAGCGACAGCGCGCACGCGCGTCCCCAAGACAGGCCGGCCGTCGCGCGCAGCACCGCGGCCTCGAACGCCGCGACGCCCAACTCGACCACGACCCAATTCGGCAGGACGGTCCAGAGAAGCGCCGTCGCGAGCGAGTGCGACGCCAGGTTCGCGAACAGCGCCGCGAGCACGGTCGCCCCGCGTCTCCGCGAAGGCGCGAGCGCGGCGACGATCGGCAGCTCGACGGCGAGCGTCGCGGCGAGCGCGAGCAAATGGGACTGCAGCGGACTCAAGGCGCGGCGTCCGCCCGCGCGCGCCGGCGTCGGACGAGCACGAGGATCCCGCCGGCTCCGACCGCGAACGCGAGGCCGACGACCCACGCGACCCGCGGATCCCAGTCCACGTCCTCGTCGACGACCTCGAGCCGGATCGCGCCGTCCGCGACCGACGCGATCCGCAGCGTGGTCGACACGTGCTCGACGGGCGAGATCGCGGGGACGCTCCCCGTGTCCTGCACCGGGATGTCGCCGGACGCGAGCGCGACCTCCGCGGCAGCCGTCGTGCCGGAGGCGGGTCTGTATCCCTCGGGACACGTCGCACCCTTCGGAAGCGCGTAGATGCGCGTCCTGTACTTCGAGGAGAACTGGAATGGTTCGCCCGGGACGATCCGCGTGCATCCGCCGAAGCCCGCCGTGGGCGCTGCAAAGAAGTCGAACTCCGCGAAGTGCGGCGAGGCTTCCAGGACGAGCTCGTGCGCCACGGGTCGGAAGCCCGGCAGGACCACGTCGGGCTCGGGCGGTGCGCACGCCGCCGCGAGCCATGCGACCGTGGCGAGCGATGCGCCGATCACCGCGTCGGCTCGAGTCGGCGCCAGTCGATCGTCCCGCCCACGTTCGGATCGAAACCGGCTTCGTTCGACAGCACGTACTCGCCGCGCGCATTGACCCAGGCGCCGTCGTAGCCGCCGGGCAACTGCACCGCGCGACCCTCGAACGGGTGGTCGTACGTCTCGACTCCGCGGATCGACTCGCTGAACTCGCGCGCCATGCGATCCTGCGAAGCCTGGCGCGCTTCCCAGGACGAGCGCATCGAGGCCAGGATCTCGTCATTGTTGCGCGAGATGCGCTTCGAGATCTCGCCTGCGTCGCGGATCGCCTGGAGCTGATTGCGCCGCGACAGGTCCAGGACCTGCGCATAGCCGGCGTACCAAGGCAGCTCGATGCGGAACGACGCGACCATGGCCTGCAAGAGCGGCGCGAGCGCGTCGATCTCGGCCTTCGGCGCGCGGAACGAGTACTGGTGCTCGAGCGACCACTGCACCATGCCCGGCACGATCGGCGACCGCGCGGTCACCAGCGTGACGTAGACGTCCTCCGCGATCACGCGGCCGCTCTCTTCGTACTCGAGGCGCACCTTGCCGGCCGTCACGCGCTTCGTGACGCCCTGCTCGACCACGTTCTTCTCGACCTCGCGCGCCACGGCGGGCAAAGGCGTCGCGGAGACGACCTTCAGGCCGCGGACGTTCGCGCGGCATGCCGGCACGAAGAGCTCGCGCACGTACTGCTCCGTGTCGCGCGGCGGCGGCCACACGACGCTGCCGAGGTAGTTCTGGCCGCGCTGCGCGGCGTACGAGCCGCTCTCTTCCCAGCACCCGGGCACGACCGGGAATAGCTCGAGCGCGGCGCCCGACTTCGGGTCGGACGCGCGGAAGCGCGCGCTCGCCAGGTTCGCGTACTGCATCTGCCACTGCACGCCGCCTTCGGTCTTCCACTCGACCGGCACGAGCATCGTGAAGGCCGTGCAACCCACGCCGGGGTCGTGGACCTCGATCTTGCGCAGGCGCAGCGGCGCGGCAGCCGCGACCTTGGCCTTCGTCGCGCCGCCGGCTTGCGCTCCGATGGCGACCGCGTTCTCGCCCACCCGGGCGCAGGCGAACGGCATGCCGAGCAGCGCGACGGCGGCGACGCGGCGGAGCGGTGAGCGCGAGCGGGTCATGGTCCAAAGCCTCGAGAGCGGCCGCCCGCCAAGCTATCTCCGTCGCCGCGATTCGCCAGCACGCACGCTCGCGGCGGGCTTGTGGATCGGCGTGCGGTCGGGGATCGTGGAGCCGACGATGGGACGCTCGAGACGAGGGAAAACCGCGCAGGATTCCGAGCCGTCCACGCCCGCGCCGGTGTCGGCGCCGGCCGATGCCGCCGGACGGCGGCGCGACCCGCTCGAACTCGCCGTGAAGCTCGTCACGTTGACCACGGCGACGGTCGGCGCCGTGCTCGGCCTGCTCGGCTTCCTGAACGCACGCCGCGTCGAGGAGCGCGCGGACGCCCAGCGCGCGACCGTCGACTGCCTGGCCGCGGAGAGCAAGCTCGACCGGGCGTGGGACGCGCTGGGCGGCGCGCCGCTCGCGGGCGTGATCCAGCGCTACAGCACGGACGCGCGCCGCCTCGAGGACGCCGCTTCCCTGACGCGCGAGGCCGAGATCCTGTGCGCGACGGTGCACGTCCGCGCGCTGCGCATCCGCGGCCACGTATTGCGCGCGCAGGGCCGCGCGGCGGACGCGCTCGGAATGTTCCAGCGCGCTGTCGCGGAGGGCAGAACCGACGCGCTGGCCGAGCTGGGTGTCGGCCTCGCGCTCTCGGACCTGGGCCGGAATGCGGAAGCGCTCGACGCGTTCGAGCGTGCCGCGGCGCTCGATCCGGCCGACCCGTCGATCCTGGTATGGCGCGCGAACGCGTTGGCGCGGCTCGCGCGCCGCGAAGAGGCACTCGCGGCGTACGATCGCGTGCTCGCGCTCGACGCGGGCGACTCCGTGGCGACGCTCGGACGAGGGAACGTGCTGAGCGCGCTCGGACGGCCGGAGCAGGCCCTGGCGTGCTTCGAGGACGCGCTGCGTCGCGACACGCGTCTGTCCCAGGCGCACTTCGGTCGCGCGCGTGCACTCTCCGACCTCGGCCGGGCCGAGGAGTCCGCGGCTGCTTACGCACGCGCGATCGAATTGGACGGCAACTTCGCGGCCGCGCGCACGCAGCGCGCGAAGGTGCTGCAGCGTCTCGGTCGCCTCGATCCGGCGCTCGAGGAACTCGATGGCGCGTTGAAGCTGGATCCCGGCGACGCCGACGCGCAGCTGATCCGCGGGAGCGTGCTGCTCGACCTCGAACGCCTGCCGGAGGCGCTGGCGGCGTTCGACGCTGCGCTGGCGGTCGACCCCGGCTCGGCCGCGGCGCACTTCGGCCGCGGCAATGCGCTCTTCCGTCTGGATCGTCACGTGGACGCTCTCGCGGCCTACCACCGGGCGGCGACCCTAGACCCGCGCGACCCCATGGCGCGCAACGGGCTCGGCAATGCGCTGCGGCAGTTGTCGCGTCCGGAGGAAGCGCTCGCCGCCTACGACGAAGCGCTGCGCCTCGATCCGCACTTCGCGGCCGCGCACAACGGGCGCGGCAACGCGCTGGCCGACACCGCGCGGTTCGACGAAGCGTTGGCTTCGTTCGAGCGCGCGATCGACGCGGATCCCAAGCTGCTCAACGCGCAGCTCAACCGCGCCCTCGCCCTGCGCGTTCTCGGGCGCGAGGCCGAAGCCGACGCGATCGAGGCCGCCCTGCGCCCCGCGAAGTGACGTCGGACGCGCCGCTCGTGGCGACACGTCCCGCTCGCTGAGCTTTGGGCCCGAGCGACTACGGACGCCATGTGATGTGCAGCGTATTCGTCACGTTGAAGGTCGAGCTCGTGCAGAAGGTCGCCGCGTTGCGGTAGAGCACGAGGTACGTGCGCGTCGAGAACGGCACGGTGACGTTGCCGCGCACGGAGAGCGAAACGTCGGAAGGTCCGGGGTACGCCAGCGCTCCGCCCGGGGCGGGGAGCGTGCGGATGCGGGTGTAGGGCGCTGCCAGGCACGAGAGCCCGTCGCCGGCGATCGAGGCCGGATAGAGCTCCGAGTACAGGAATCCCGCGCCCTGGACGATCGTGGCCGCGCCCGGTGACAGTCCATCCGCCGCGAAAACGACCGTGTCCGCAGCGAGGCTCGGGTTCCCGCTCGCCGCGACGCGCGCTCCAGCGGGGTTGAACGAGCTGGCGCAACCGCGGCCGACCGCGCCGCTGTTGCCGCACGGGCAGCTGTACCACGTGCCGTCGCCGAAGCACTGCTCCACCGCGGGTCCGGGCTGCTCGACGATCTGAACGTCGTCGATGAGCCATCCGAGCAGCCAATTGGTCTCCGAATCGCCGATCCAGAAGTCGAACCGCACCTGGACGGTTCGGCCAGCGAACGCCGTGATGTCGTAGTGCTCGTGGAGCCAGCGGTTCGAGCTGAACACCAGCGGCAGCGATGTCCAGTTCACGTCACCGACGGCCCGGATCTGCGGCGTGCGCAGGTCCCAGAAACCGTCGTCCTCGCCCCTTGAGAAGCTCTTGAAGCGAAGTTCGAGCGCACCCGCCGTCGCGGGCAAGACGATGGAGTCGGTGCAGGTCAGGTGGAAGGACGGCCACACCGGGCCGGTGTCGTAGTTGCACGTGGCGGACGAGCCGAACCAGGCGCAGTTCGTGCCGCTCGGGAACGGCACCGCCGCGCTCGTGCACGACTCCGACGCATCCTGCGGGTTCCAGAGACCGGTCATCGTCCAGCGGGAGAAGCCGGACTCGAAATCCTCCGAGAAGAGCACGGTCTGCGCCTCGGCGCCCGCACCGACGACGGACAGGACGAGCAGCGCGGCGAGCAGAGCACGCATGGAAACCTCGGGCGGGGGACGGCGGGAACGCGGCCTCGAGCCGAGGCCGGGATCCACTTGTCCCGAAGGGTAACGGTGTTGCGCCGTTCCCGCGCTGGAAGCCCCGCGCCTCCGGCCTCACACTCCGCGGCGCATGGCGAAGCCCCTCCCCGCTCCGCGCGACCTGCGCGCGTTCCTGGACGTCTTGCGTCGGGAGGGCGAGCTCGTCGAGGTCGAGGCCGAGGTCGACCCGGACCTCGAGGTCGCCGAGGTCCACCGCCGCGTCATCGCGGGCAACGGGCCGGCGATCCTGTTCCGCCGTCCGCGCGGCGCGCGCTTCCCGCTCGTCACGAACCTCTTCGGGTCGGCGCGACGCGTCGAGCTCGCGTTCGGTTCGCGGCCGAACGAGATCATCAGGCGCGCGGCGCGGCTGCCCGAGGAGCTCGTCCCGCCGACGATCGGCAAGGTGTGGAAGGAGCGCGATCTCTTCCTCGCGCTGGCGAAGGTCGGGATGAAGCGCGACGGGTCCGGACCCGTGTGCGAAGTCGTGCAGAGCCCGCCGCGATTGAGCGAGCTGCCCGCGCTCAAGACCTGGCCGCGCGACGGCGGCCGTTTCGTGACGCTGCCGCTCGTCGCGACGCGCCACCCGGTCACGCACGGCCCGAACTTGGGGATGTACCGCATCCAGATCTTCGACGAGCGCGCGGTTGGCGTGCACATGCAGATCGGCAAGGGCGGCGGATTCCACCTAGCCGAAGCGGAAGCGCGCCGCGAACCGCTGCCCGTCGTCGTGCACGTCGGCGGTCCGCCGGCGCTCATCCTGGGCGCGATCGCGCCGCTGCCGGAGAACGTGCCCGAGCTCCTGCTCACGAGCATGATGCTGGGCGAGCGTGTGCGCCTGGCCGAGACGGGCTACTCGCCCGTGCCGATCGTCGCCGACGCGGAGTTCGCGCTCGTCGGATCGATCCAGCCGGGCGCGCGCAGGCCGGAGGGTCCGTTCGGCGATCACTACGGCTACTACAGCGAGGTCCACGACTACCCATGGATGCAGGTGGACACGCTGCTCCACCGTCGCGACGCGATCTGGCCCGCGACGGTCGTCGGCAAGCCGCGGCAGGAGGACTTCTACCTGGGCGACTTCCTGCAGGAGCTCCTGTCGCCGCTCTTCCCGGTCGTGATGCCGGCCGTGCTCGATCTGTGGAGCTACGGCGAGACCGGATACCACGCGCTGTCCGCGGCAGTCGTGCGCGAGCGCTACCGGCGCGAGGCGATGGTCAGCGCGTTCCGGATCCTGGGCGAGGGTCAGTTGTCTCTGACGAAGTTCCTGCTGCTCACGAACCGGAGTGTCGACTTGCGCGACTTCCGCGCCGTCCTGCCGCACGTGCTGGAGCGCGCCGACTTCCGCACGGACCTGTTCGTCTTCGCGAACCTGTCGATGGACTCGCTCGACTACGCCGGGCCGAAGATCGAGCAGGGCAGCAAGGGCGTGCTGCTCGGCTGCGGCGATCCGATCCGCGGGCTGCCGGGCGAGTACGCGGGCACTCCTCCGCAGGGCGTGCGCAAGGTACGCGTGTTCTGCCCCGGCTGCGTGGTCGTCGAGGCGCCGAAGTACGAGCTCGAGAAGGATGCCGCCGTGCGCATCGCGCGCGATCCGTCGTTCGCGGGCTGGCCCCTCGTCGTGCTGTCTGACGACGCCGACCGCCACGTGACGAGCGCGATGAACTTCCTGTGGTCCACGTTCACGCGCTTCGATCCGGCGTCGGACATCCACGCCGCGAAGCTCGAACTCGTCGGCGGGCATCCGAGCCACACGCCGCCGATCGCGATCGACGCGCGGATGAAGCCCTGGTACCCGGTCGAGCTGTTCGCCGACGAGCGCACGGCCGCGACGGTCGCGCGGCGCTGGAACGAGTACTTCCCGGGCGGCATGGAGATGGGCGACTCGGACCGCGGGCACCTCGACTAGGGTTCGCGGGCTTCCGGGACGGGATTGCGCGATACTCGGCGCAGCGTGTCCTCCGCGCTGACCGTCGAAGCACCGCCCCCGATCCGCCGGCGCGGATCGCCGGTCGTGTATTGCGTGCTCGCACTCGCCTCGTGCACGACGCCCCACACCGTGCAAGACGGCGCACAGCCGGCGACGGTCCCACAATCGACGAGCAAGTGGGAGGGAATCCACGGGGGCGTCGAGCGCGGCGTCCACCGGGCCGCGGCCTGGATCGACTCGTTCCTGAGCGACGAGCGTTCACTCGCCGAGGAGAACCGCTCGTGGTTCTCGGTGCGGGCCGAGGCCTTCGCCGACCAGCGCGGCGAGGAGGATCTCGAGCTGCACCTCGGCGGCCGGCTCGTCCTGCCCCAGTTCGAGGAGCGCCTGCACTTGGCGTTTGGCGGAGAGCCCGAGGAGGAAGTTGCCAGCGAGACCGTAGGTCCCCCGCCGCAGCCCTCGCCCGCCTCACCGACGGGAGAAGCACGCGAAGCCGATCTCGCGTTGCAGTACATGCTGCGGGCGTCGAGCCGCAACCACATCCGTGCCGAGGTGGGCGCACGCATCGACGAGCTCGACGTCGATCCCTACGTCGGCGTTCGCTGGCGGCACACGCTGCCGCTCGGCGACTGGCAGGCGCGCGCGGCCGAGCGGCTGCGCGCCTACGCCGAAGCTGGACTCGATTCGCGCACGACGCTCGACCTCGAGCGACTCGTCGGCGAGGTCCGCTTCTTCCGCGCCACGACCTACGTGCGCTGGCGCGAGGACGAGCCTGGCTTCGACTACGGCGAGCGCTTCCGTCTGTTCCAGGACGTGGACGACTCGCGCATCGTGTCGTTCGAGTGGGACAACGACTTCGTCACCGAGCCCGAGGACGTGCTGGATGCGCTCACGCTGCGCGTGCGCGTGTCGCATCGCTGGGACAACGGGCACTTCCTGTTCGAGATCGCGCCGCAGATCTCCTGGCGCGAGGAGTACGACTACGACCCGTCGGCCGGCCTGTTCCTCAGCCTCGAGCTCGCGTTCGGCCGCGAGGACGCTCCCTGACCGGGCTCAGAAATCCCAGCGCAGCGCGAGCATCAACCCGACCGCCTCGGCATCGCGCTCCTGACCCGCGAGGTCGTAATCCGTACCCGTCGCGGCTTGCGCGTCGGCGCCGATCGAGAGCATGTCGCCCAGCCGCACGAAGGCTCCCGCGTGCGCGTA
>JBGAOR010000052.1:0-30326 GCA_044221705.1 Planctomycetota bacterium | reverse complement strand
GCGCCGAGCGTCGTCAAGGTCGTGCGCGACGCGCGCGGCGACGCGCTGTACTTCTCGCGCGCGCCGATCCCGGCCGCGGGGCACGCGCACGCAGCGGGCGACGCGGCACCGGTGCTGCGCCACGTGGGCGTCTACGCGTACCGCCCGGACGCGCTGGCGCGCTTCACGGCGCTGCCGCGCGGCGCGCTCGAGCAGCGCGAGTCGCTGGAACAGCTGCGCTGGCTCGAAGCCGGCCTGAAGCTGCGCGTCGTCGACGCCCGCCGCGCACCGCGCGGGATCGACACGCTCGAGGATTACCGCGAGTTCGTGCGCCGCCAGGCGCGCGGCGCGGGTGGCGGGGAAGTCCGCGCGGACGGCGCGCGCGGGGATTTGTCGGAGGCGCGAGCGGGATGACCAAGCACATCTTCGTGACAGGCGGCGTCGTGTCGAGCCTCGGCAAGGGGCTGACCTCGGCGGCGATCGGGATGATCCTCGAGCGGCGCGGGCTCGTGGTCTCGATGCAGAAGCTCGACCCGTACATCAACGTGGATCCGGGCACGATGAGCCCGTTCCAGCACGGCGAGGTCTACGTCACCGACGACGGCGCGGAGACGGACCTCGACCTGGGCCACTACGAGCGCTTCACGCACGCGAAGCTCACGAAGGCCTCGAACTTCACGACCGGCAAGATCTACAGCCAGGTCATCGCGCGCGAGCGGCGCGGCGACTACCTCGGGCGCACGGTGCAGGTGATCCCGCACATCACGGACGCGATCAAGGAGGCGATCCACGAGGGCGTGGTGTCGCCCGACGGGCGACCGGTGGACGTCGCGCTGACCGAGATCGGCGGCACCGTCGGCGACATCGAATCGCTGCCGTTCCTCGAGGCCGCGCGCCAGTTCGCGCTCGAGAAGCCGCGCGGCGACGTGCTGTTCGTGCACCTCACGCTGCTCCCCTACCTGCGCAGCTCGGGCGAGATGAAGACCAAGCCGACGCAGCAGTCGGTCGCGCTGCTGCGCGAGATCGGCATCCAGCCCGACATCCTGATCTGCCGCACGGAGCAGCCGATGACGCGCGAGATGGCGCAGAAGATCTCGCTGTTCTGCAACGTGCGCGCGGAGGCCGTCGTCGAGGAGCGCGACGTCGAGTTCTCCATCTACCAGGTGCCGTCCGACCTCGTCGCGGCGGGCCTGGACAAGCTCATCGTGGACCGGCTCGGGCTCCCGGCGGGCACCGAGACGCGCTTCGACGACTGGCGCGCGATGATCGAGGACATCCGGCGCACGACCGACACGGTCGAGATCGCGATCGTGGGCAAGTACGTCGAGCTGCACGACGCCTACAAGTCGATCTACGAGGCGCTCTCGCACGCCGGCATCGGCAACCACTGCAAGGTCGTGTTGCGCAAGGTGCGCGCCGAGGACGTGCTCGGGCCCAACGGGCTGGCCCTGCTCGACGGCGTCCACGGGATCCTCGTGCCGGGCGGCTTCGGCGACCGCGGCGTCGAGGGCAAGATCCTCGCGATCCGTCACGCGCGCGAGCGCGGCATCCCCTTCTTCGGCATCTGCCTCGGGATGCAGTGCGCGGTGATCGAGTACGCACGCGGCGTCCTGGGCCTCGAGGGCGCGCACACGCTCGAGCACTCGCCGCACACGCCGCACCCCGTGATCGCTCCGATGGAGGACCAGCGCGCGGTGTCGAACCTGGGCGGCACCATGCGCCTCGGCTCGCAGCCGTGTCGCATCGAACCGGGTTCGCTGGCGCACAAGCTGTACGGCCAGACGCTCGTCCACGAGCGCCACCGCCACCGCTTCGAGTTCAACAACGACTACCGCTCCGCGTTCGCCTCGTCGTCGCTGCACCTGTCGGGCATCAACCCCGAGCGCGACCTGGTCGAGATCGTGGAGCTGGAGGGCCACCCGTTCTTCGTCGGCGTGCAGTTCCACCCCGAGTTCCAGAGCGCGCCGCTGGCCCCGCACCCGGTCTTCCGGGGTTTCGTCGCCGCGGCGCTGGCGCACTCCAAGAAGAACGGCAACCGCGGTCGCGCGCGCGAGGTCGAGCACGCGTGAGCAGCGATCCCGACGACGACTCCCGCGGGGAAGGCGCGGAACGCCGCACGGCCGCCGACGTCCCGCTGCCCGGCGGCGACTTCCGCCTGTTCGTCACGCGCCTCTCGTTCCAGGCGATGCTCTCCCTGGGACTGATCGAGAACCCGCTCACCGGCACGAAGCAGGTGAACGCCGCGAGCGCGCGCATGATCGTGGACGACCTGCTCATGCTGGTCGAGAAGACGCGCGGGAACCTCGAGCCCGACGAAGAGGCCTACATCGAGAAGATCGCTGGTGACCTCGAGCGCCACCTCGAGCGACTGGTGGGTTGACTCCGCAGACTCAGCGCGGCCGGCGCGGGCCACCGGGCAGCGCACGCACCGACGCGCGGAAGTCCAGCCTGCGGATGCGCCATGCGCCCGGCGGACCGAGTCTCACCAAGGCCTCGCCACCGAACCCCTGCACAGGCAGGACGACGTCGCCCACGTTCCGGCCGGCGACGAGCGGCACGTGCACGCTGTTCTTCCCGGCCCACCCGGGAGTGCCGGTCCGGCTGGCCCAGAACTCGATGTGGCCCATCGCCGGAGCATCGATCTCGAAGGACACCACCAGCGACTCGTCCGCTCTGACGCCACGCGTCGCCTGCGCGACGAAGCAGTCCCTCCGGTCCTGTGCGGTCCACTCGACCCCGTCGGCGTCGGCCTCCAGCCGTGCGTTCCCCTCGATGCGCGCGTGAGCCCGTGCATCCGCGAGGGTCCACACCGGTGAACCAGCGTCGGGGGAGCTGCCGTCCGGTCGAGCGAGCGTCTGCGCGTCGGCCTCGGGCGCCTGCGAGACCATGCGCTCGGCCTTGATCATGAGCACGACGTCGGGGTGTTCGACATCGACGACGTCCTCGGGTACCCAGGTCTGCCAATGGGATCGCACCCGGCGCGCGCGTTGCGCGAGGAAGGGATGCAGGAACGGGCCGTACGAATCGTGCAGGAAGAGGATCGAGGGTCCGGACGGCTCGCGACCCTGGGCGATCCCGACCCCGAGCGGGCCCGCGGGCACGTGGCCGAGCTCGGTACCCCAGCCCTGCTCGGGTTGCAGGAAGTGGAACTCGCGGAGTCGCCAGGGCGCGTAGAGGCTGCGCAGCCACGAGTCCTCGGCGTTCGCGGGGAGCACCACGTTCTGCAACGAGTCGCAGTCGAACGGAGAGAGAGAGGGATACCACGTGCGCAGCCGGTCGAGGATGACCGCGTTCGCGGCACACGCGCCCCGCGAGGTCCAGTGCGATCCGCGCGGGTAGTACACGTAGTCCTCGACTTCGGGACGGTCGAACGCCTTCGCCGCCCGGAGCGCTGGCCGGAGATCGAGGACGTCCACCTGCGTGCGCCGCGCGAGTTCCGAGAGCAAGACGTCCCCCATCGAAGGACCGACGGGCGTCCAGCCCTCGGGCCGAAACTCGGGGTAGATGACCTCCTTGTCCGGCGCGAGCGCGAAGAGGAAGCGCGCACCCCGCGCCGCGAGCCGCACGTGGCGTTCCTCGAGCGCGGCGACCCAGGCATCGATCGCCGATGGCCCGGACTGGAACGTGCCGCGCTGCATCTCGAACTCCGAGTCACCACGGAAGAAGATCCAGCCCGTGGGACCGACGTCGAGCAGCGGCGTCGGCGACACGTGCAAATCCACGAGCGTCGTGTTGCGCGCGCCGAGCAGGTGGTCGCGCAGGCCGAACGTGTCGCCGAAGTGTGTCTCGAAAGCCCGCGGCCACGCGGTCAGCGCGGCAAACGTCCGCGGAAAAGAGGGACAAGGCGCGGGGGCACGGTTCTCGGGCCGGCAGTCGCGCGCCACCGACGGGCGCAGCGCCATATCGAGCGCCGGGGCGGCGAGTGCCGCGAGGAACACCGCGGCTGCAGCGACGTCGAGCACTCGGCGGCCTCCACTGTTCCTCGAGAACATCGCGCGTCCATGCTATCCGACGCGCGCGATCGCGATCTTCAGCGCCGGATCCTCGGCCGGGAAGTCCGCGTCGGGCGCGAGGATCGCCAGCGCCGACAGCGGCCGCCCGCACTTCTCCGCCGTGCGCGAGAGGGTCGCGCGCCAGGCATCGACGGACACGCGCGCCACGTGGTTCGTCGCGATCACGCGACCACCGCTGGCACAGGCGAGTACGGCCGGTTTGAACAGGCTCGGGTAGTCGCCCTCGACGTCGACGGCGCCGAACGGTCCCTTCGACCAGGCCGGCGGATCGAGCACGACCACGTCGAAGGCGCGCGGCTCGAACCTCTGGAAGGCGCGCGCGGAACCGCGTCCCTTGACGGCGAGCCCGGCCACCTGGCGCAGCACCGGCAAGACGTCCTCGTGCACGTCGCGCACGACTCCCGACGGGATCGCGTTGAGCTCCGCGTGCCGCCGCGCGACGTCCAGGCTCGAGCGCGCGAAGTCGACGTTCCAGACCTCGCGCGCACCGTGCGCGGCGGCGCAGATGCCGGCGGAACCGGTGTAGGCGAACAGGTTCAGCACGGACCGGTCGCGCGCGATCTCGGCCAGGATGCGCCGGCCGGCGCGCAGGTCGAGGAAGAGCCAGGGGTCCTGGCCGCGATGCCGCGCGCGGATCGCGTAGCGCACGCCGAACTCCGTGACCACTTGCTCTTCCAGCGCCGCCGGCTCGGGCGCGTGGCGCAGTTCGAACGGCTCGCGCGGCCAACCGGCACGGTGGTTCCAGGCCATGACGACGTCGCGCCGCGCGTGCGCGCGCAGGAACGCTCCGATGCGCTCCAGCTCGCCCTCGCCGAGCGGTTCGCGGAACGTCTGCACCAGCGCGAGCCGGCCGTACAGGTCGATCGAGAGACCCGGCCGGCCCTCGGTCAGGCCGTGCAGCACGCGCCAGCAGTCCGTGTGCTCCTGTGCGAGCCGCGCGCGCAACTCCGCGCGCCGCGCGAGCGCCGTCTGGAGCAGCGTCTCGATTGCGGAAGGCTCGGCGCTCGGGAGGTCCACGCTGGCTACGATAGCGGCCCATGCGGCGCGATCACGGGCTGAACATCCTCGGGATCGAGGTCCGCGGCCTCTCGATCGGCGGCCTCGAGACGTGCATCGACCTGCCCCAATTCCACGTGGCGTTCGACATCGGCCGCGCTCCCGAGCACTCGATCGGCCGATCCACGGTGATGTTCACGCACGCGCACATGGACCACATGGGCGGCGTGGCGTACCACTGCGCGACGCGTGCACTGCGCAAGCTCGTGCCGCCGACCTACGTGGTCGGCCCCGAGAACGCCGATGCCTTCCGCGACCTGTTCGACGTGTGGCGTCGACTCGACCGCTCGACGCTGGCCCACCGTCTCGTGGTCGCGGCGCCGGGCGACGAGCATGCACTGTCGCCGCGCCACGTCGCGCGCCCGTTCCGCTCGTACCACCGCGCGCCGTGTCAGGGCTACGCCATCTGGGAGAGGAAGACGCGGTTGCGGGGCGATCTCGGCGGGCTCGACCAGGCCGCGCTGCGCGCCGTGCGCGATCGCGGCGAGAGCGTCGCGGAGCAGATCGAGACGCCGCTCGTGGCGTTCTGCGGCGACACGCTGATCGACGTAGTCGAGCGCGAGGAGGTCGTGCGCACCGCGAAGCTCCTGATCCTCGAAGTGACCTTCCTCGACGACCGCGTGTCCGTCGCCGAGTGCCGAGACAAGGGCCACGTGCACCTCGACGAGGTGTGCGAGCGCGCCGACCTATTCCAGAACGAGGCGCTGCTCTTCACGCACTTCTCGGCGCGCTACGGCCCCGAGGACGTCCGGCGGATCCTCGCCGCACGGCTGCCGGCGAGCTTGCGCGACCGAGTCATGCCGTTCCTGCCCGCCTGAAGCGCGGTCAGCCGCGCACGGCCCGCGCCGCGCGGTGCACCTCGGCGTGCAGATCGGCCGTGATCTCGGCCGTACTCGCGTAGCCGCCGGCGAGCACGATGGCCACGGGCACGCCGCGCGCGCGACAGGCCTCGTGGACGAGCCGGTCGCGCGCGCCGATCCCCGCCTGGGAGAGCGCGAGCCGCCCGAACCGGTCCCCCGCCGCGACATCGACGCCGGCGAGGTACGCGACGATGTCGGGCCGCGAGCGCTCGAAGCACGCCGGCAGGTGCTGCGCGAGCTGCTCCAGGTAGCCCTCGTCCTCGAGCCCGTCCGGCAGCTCGACGTCGAGGTCCGAGCGCTCCTTCCGCAGCGGGAAGTTGCGCGCGCCGTGCATCGAGAACGTGAACACGCTGTCGTCGCGCTCGAAGATCGACGCCGTCCCGTTGCCCTGGTGCACGTCGAGGTCGACGACGAGCGCACGACCGATCCGCCGTTCGCGCTGCAGCACGCGCAGCGCGACGGCGACATCGTGGAACGTGCAGTAGCCCTCGCCGCGGTCCGCGAACGCGTGGTGCGTTCCGCCGGCGAGGTTGGCCGAAATCCCGTCGTCGAGCGCGCGCCGCGCGGCGTCGATCGTGCCCTGCACCGCGAGCCGCGCGCGGCGCAAGAGGGTCGGACTCCACGGGAAACCCAGGCGTTTCGCGGTGTCGGGCGCCAGGTCTCCGGTGAAGACCTGCTCGACGTACGCGGGTGTGTGGACGAGCAGCAAGTCCTCACGCGCGACCTCGCCCGGCTCGACGACCTCGCGCTCCGCGATCAGGCCCTCGGCGAGCAGGATCGCGTGCAGCGCCGGGTACTTCCCCATCGGGAAGGGATGCCGCTCGGGCAGCGGGATCCAGTAGTCGCGGTGGTAGCCGACGCGCACGCGAGACGTCCGTCCGCGCGGATCAGCGCACGAAGGCGCGACTGCGTCGCCACCGCGGCGGGCCCGCGATCACTCCGGACACCCGCAACCGCTCGCGACCCACGTGCGCGCCGCCTCCACGAGTTCCGCGTGCGGCGTCGCGACCGGCGCGCGCCCCTCGCCGGGGGACCAGCCCCACAGCACGAGCGGGTCGTGCTCGAGGTGCGTGACGATCGCCTCGGGCGGCTTCCCGCCGTTGTGCGCCTTGTCGCGCATCTGTCGGCACAGATCGCCCTTGCTGCGGCCCTCGAACACCAGCGGCATCGCCGCGATGGGCAGGTGCCAGTGCGGCGCGCCGGGTGGCATGTGCGCCCCGGGCACGTTCGCGGTCGAGTGGCACGCGGCGCACTTCATCGCGAAGAGTCCCTTGCCGTCCTTCCCGCGCTGCACGTTCTGCGCGTGCAGCCGGCGGTCGTCGCCCTGCAGCGGCGCGTCGCCGGCGGGGTGGCAGTTCAGGCAGCGCGGATGCTGCAGCACGCCGTACACGACGTCCCAGGCGCGGATGCCGTCGGCCTCCGAGACGGAGGCGCGCGCCGCCGTCCCACCGGACGAGTCGGGCGACGAGCACTGCACGGCGATGCCGGCCAACGCGAGGCTCGCCGCGGCGGTCGCGGCGACGACGAGGCGCGCCCGCGGGCGCGACGGGTTCGGGGCGGTGCTCATGCTAGGCCAGGTCCTCGGCACGGATCGGCAGGCGGCGGACGGGTTTCTTGGTCAGGACCGCGAGCGCGTTGCCGAGCGCCGGCGCGATCGGCGGCACGCCCGGCTCGCCGCAGCCGGTCGACGGCTCCGTGCTCTCGACGATGTGCACGTCCACGGCCGGCATCTCGTGGATGCGCAGCATCTTGTAGTCGTGGAAGTTCGACTGCTCGACGCGGCCGTCCTTCAGCGTGATGGCGCTGTAGATCGCGCTCGAGAGGCCGAAGCCGACGGCGCTCTCCATCTGCGCGACGACGCCGTCGGGGTTCACGACGCGGCCGCAGTCGATGGCGACCGTCGCGCGGTGCACGCGCGGCATCCCCTTCTCGATCGACACCTCGAGCACGACGGCGACGTAGCTGCCGAACGAGAAATGCTGCGCGATGCCGCGCGCGCGACCGGCCGGCAGCGGCTTGCCCCACCCGGATTCACTGGCCGCGCGCTCGAGCACGCCGCGGTGACGCGGCTTGTCCGCCAGCATCGCGCGGCGGAACTCGAACGGGTCCTTCTTGGCGCGCGCCGCGAGCTCGTCCACGAACGACTCGATCACGAACGCGGTGTGCGAGTGCCCGACCGAGCGCCACCACAGGGTCGGCACGGCCGACTTCGTCGTGTGCAGTTGCACCTGCACGTTCGGGATCGCGTAGGGCGTGTCCTCGGAGCCCTCGATCGAGAGCGAGTCGACGCCGTTCTTCACGAACGCGGGCTCGAAGGGCGTTCCCGCCATGAACGACTGGCCGACGACGGTGTGGACCCAGGCCTGGATCTTCCCGTCGCCGTCGAGCACCGCGCGCATCTTGCTCGTCCACATCGGCCGGTAGTAGCCGCCGCGCAGGTCGTCGTCGCGCGTCCAGATCACCTTGACCGAGACCTTGGCCAGCTTCGCGACCTCGACGGCCTCGACGACGAAGTCGGCCTTGGGGTTCGCGCGCCGGCCGAAGCCGCCGCCGAGGAACGTCGTGTGGATCTTGACCTTGTCGGGCGTCAGCCCGGCGACCGCCGCCGCGGCTCCCTGGTCGACGGTCTGGAACTGCGTGCCGGTCCAGATCTCGCAGCCGTCGGCGTCGAGCTTCACCGTGCAGTTCAGGGTCTCCATCGGCGCGTGCGCCAGATAGGGCAGCTCGTAGTCGGCCTCGATGACCTTGGATCCGGCCGCCGCGAGCGCCGCCGGCGCGTCGCCGACGCTGTGCCCGATGAGCCCGGGCGTCTTCGCCAGCGCGGCGTACTCGGCGCGCAGCCCTTCGCTCGAGAGCGCGCCGCCCGGGCCGAGGTCCCACTCGATCTCGAGCAGGTCGCGCCCGCGCTTCGCGGCCCAGAAGCGGTCGGCCAGCACCGCGATCCCCGAGCTGATCTGCACGACGTCGCGCACGCCCGGCACCGCCTTGGCCTTGTCGGCGCGGAACGAGCGCACCTGGCCGCCGAAGGACGGCGCGCGCGCGACGAGCACCGTCAACATGCCCGGCAGCACGACGTCGATGCCGAACTGCGCCGTGCCGTTCACCTTGGCCGGCGTGTCGAGCCGCTGCGTCGCGCGGCCGACGATGCGGTAGTCCTTGCGGTCCTTGAGCGGCGCGTCGGCCGGCACCGGCTCCTTCGCGGCGTCCGCGACGAGCTCGCCGTAGCCCAGGCGGCGCTTCGAGGCCGCGTGCACGACGGTCCCGGCCTCGGTCGCGAGCTCCGCGACCGGCACGCCGAGTTTCTTCGCCGCCGCGGCGACGAGCATCGCGCGCGCCGTCGCACCGGCCTGCTGCAGTCCCGGCGTCATCCCCGCGACGCTCGTGCTGCCGCCCGTCATCTGGATGCCGAAGCCCGGGTGCGCGTAGACGAGGTCCGCCGGCGCGAACTCGAACCCGACCTGCTTCCAATCGGCGTCGAGGTCCTCGGCCACGATCATCGCCAGCGACGTGGAGACGCCCTGACCCATCTCGGCCTTGTTGATGATCACGGTGACGCGACCGTCGCTCGCGATGCGCACGAACGCGTTGGGCGCGAACGTCGCGTCGTTCGGGCTCGCGACGAGCGGCGCGGGGCCCGCGCTCGCGGCCGGAGCGAAGCGCACGGCCAGGAGCAGTCCGCCGCCGACCGCGAGACCGCGCAGGAGGTCGCGGCGCTGCATCGAGGTGCCGCTCATCGCGCACCGCCGTTCGCGATCTCGGCCGCGCGATGGATCGCCGCGCGGATCCTCACGTACGTCGCGCAGCGGCACACGTTGCCCGACATGCAGGCGTCGATCTCCTGGTCGGTCGGCTTCGCCGACTCCTTCAGGAGCACCGCGGCGCTCATGATCTGGCCGGTCTGGCAGAAGCCGCACTGCGGCACGTCTCTCTCGATCCACGCCTTCGCGAGCGCGTCGCCGAACTTGCCGTCCAGGCCCTCGATCGTGGTGATCTTCTTGCCGGCGACGGCCGAGACCGGCAGCACGCACGAGCGCGCCGCCGCCCCGTCGACGTGCACGGTGCACGCGCCGCACTGCGCTGCGCCGCAGCCGAACTTCGTGCCGTGGAGCGCCAGGTCCTCGCGCAGGACCCACAGGAGCGGCGTCGTCGGATCGACGTCCACCGACACGCGTTTTCCGTTCACTTCGAGGTCGAGAGGCATGGTTGGCTCCGGGAGCGATCGGGACGGACGCGCCGAGCATTCCCGGCGCGCGCTCGCAGCGCAAGGGCTCGAGCGGCGGCCGGCGCGCCGCATCAAGGGATCTCGCGTCGCTCGCGCGACGTCCGGCGGCGCGATCAGCGCGCGGATTCCGCTCCCGGCGCGTCGTCCGCGCTCCGCGCCAGGCGGAGGACGACGGCGAGGAGCGCGATCGTGAACCACGTGACGACCGAGGCGCTCTGCAACCAGGCCTTGCCCGCGCGGCCCACCACCTCCTCGCTGAGCAGGCCGCAGCACAACCAGTATCCGGCCAGGAACCAGGCGAGCGCGCGGCGCCGCCCGGCGTACGCCTCGGCCGCGAGCAGCGCGAAGAGCCCGATCAGGACCGCGTGGTGCGCCTTCCACGAGATCGGCGAGGCCAGCAACGCCGCCGGCAGGAACGCCATCAGCGCGAGGATCTCGGCTCGCGCGCTGCGCGCTCTCCAGCACACCCACGCCGTGCTCGCGAGGGCCAGGCCCGAGCCCGCGCGCGCGATCCAGCGCGCCGACGCGCCGTACTCGCTCGACCCGCCCGACACGAGGTCCGACGCCCGGCCGAGCGCCGCGCGCAGCGACTGGTTCATGCCGGTCACGTCGACCGGGAACCCGACCGGCACCTGCTCCGCCGACGTCGGATCGTCCACGGCCGCGAACGCGCGCACGTCCGCGAACCAGCGCGTCCACAGCTCCATCCACTCCGCCGGCCCGAACCACAGGCCCGGCAGCCACACGAACAACGCGAGCGCCGCGATCGCCGCAGCGAACGCGCGCCATCGGCCGCGCAGGACGAGCGCGAAGGCCAGCGGCGCGAGGTTCGGCTTCAGAGCCAGCGGCAACGCCACGAGCACGGCCGGCGCCAGGAATCCTCCCGCGAGCGCGAGCTCGATCCCCCACAGGAGCATCGTCGCGTAGAGCGTGTTGCCGCCCCCGCCCGACATGTCGCGCAGCAGGTAGCGGCTGCCGACGAGCAGCGCGATCGCGTACAGCACGCTCGCGTGCGGCTCCGCGCCCGGCCACGCGCGCGCCAGCCAGCGCCGCACGAGCACGAAGAGCGCCGCCAACGCCGCGATCTGCGCCGAAGCCCACACGACGCGCGCCGGCGTCGTCGGCAGGAGGGACAGCGGCGCGCACACGATCGCGTACGACGGCGGATACGGTCCGTGCAACCGCCCGCCGCGCCGCAGGTCGTCGTACGGATCGTGGCGTTCGACGAAGCGCGCGCCCCACTCCTGGTTGCGCACCAGGACGCCCTCGCTCTTGCGCGCCGCGCGCAGCACCAGGACGAGCGCGACCACGACCGCGAGCGCGAAGAGCACCCGATCGCGCGCGCGCCGGCGTCCGGGGTCGGCGGGGAACAGGGCGCGCACGCCGGCATCCTGTCCCAGCGCCCGCTCCGGGTCCAGGCGCCGGCGCGCGCTTGCGCCGGCCGCCGCGCCGCGTTCCGCTGTGCGCGCTTGGACTCACGGACCACGACGCGACTCCACGCGGTCCTGCCGTGGATCCTGCTCGGACTCGGCTGCTGGTTCGCGGCGCGCGGCTGGCGCGACGCGACGAGCCCCCACGGCTCGGACCTGGCCGTCTACTGGCGCGCGGCGCAGGCGGTCGTGGAAGGGCGCGACCCGAACACGGTCGACCAGTGGATCTATCCGCCCGGCGCGGCAGTCGTGCTCGCGCCGCTCGGGATGCTGCCTCTGCCGGTCGCGGCGGCGATCTTCCAGATCCTCTCGCTCCTCGCGCTGGCTTGGGTAGCGCGTCGCGCGGTCGACCTCGTGCGCGGCGAGGGACTCGCGACGCCACCGTGGCTCGCATGGCTGCCCGCGCTCGTGGTGCTGCGGCTCGCCGACTCGAACCTGACGAACGGACAGGTGAACCACTTCACGCTGGCGCTGATCGTCGCGGCGCTGCTCGCCGAGCAGCGCGGGCGAGCGTTCAAGAGCGGCGCGTGGATCGGCGCCGCCGCGGCCTTCAAGATCGTGCCCGGCATCGTGTCGTTGGCATTCGTCGCCCGGCGCAACCTGCGCGCGCTGCTCGGCGTCGCCACCGCGAGCGTGCTGGGCCTCGTCGCGCTCCCGCTGATCGCATTCGGTCCGCGCACCGGGCTCGAGCGCATCGTCGGCTGGTGGCACGGGCTCGTCACGCCCTACGCGAACGGCGGCGAGGAGCTGCTCGCCGCGCGCGAGTACGTGCCCGGCCAGAGCCTGACCGCGATGCTCTACCGCGCGCTCGCCGCGACGCCCGCGACGTCGAAGCGCGCCGCCGGACCGACGGCGGAGCTCGTGGCGTGGTCGCCGGACACGGTGCACCGCATCGTGGTCGCCGTGCAGGTCGCCTGGGTCGTCGCGCTCGTCGCGACGCTCCTGCGCTCCGCGCGCGACGACCGCGCGGGAGCGCGCCTGCGTGAGGCGTGCCTGTGCATGGCCAGCGGGCTGATGCTCGCGCCGCTCGTGCACAAGGCGCACATGGTGTGGATGCTCGTCCCGTACGCGCTGCTCCTCGCGGGACCGCCGCGCGAGCTCGGACGCGCCGCGCGGCGCGCGCGCTGGACGCTCGTCGTCGCCTCGGCGCTGCTCGTCGGCGCGACGGCACCGGCGATGCTCGGCCGCGCGTTCGCGACGACGGCCCTGTCGTTCAGCTTCGTGGGGCTCGGCGTCGTGTGCGCGACGGCCGCGATGGCGATCGACGTGTGGGCGCGCGCCGCGAGTTCTCCCGGAGCCGCGCCGGCGGACGAGCCTGCGCGCGCCGCGACCTGAGCGGGTTCAGGCTCGTGCGCGGTCCATCTCGAAGCGCACCTCGCCGTGCGCGTCGAGCCCGCGGTCGCGCCAGCCCGCGCGCCGGTAGAACGCCTCGGCCCGCGTACCCGGCGCCGTCGTGAGCCACACGCGCTCGACGCCGGGTTGCGCGAGGAACCAGCGCATCATCTCGTCGTGCAGCGCGCGCCCGATCCCGCGCTTCTCGTGATCCGGATGGACGAAGAGCGCCCAGACGTTGAATCGGGAGAGATCCGCGATCGCGAAGCCGACGATGCGCCCGTCGACCTCCGCGACCCAGCCGCGGCCGTCGCGCTCGAGCAGGACCCGGTAGTCCTCGCTCGTGATGCGATCCGGCCGGCTGAGCCGGTTTTCGCGGACCGCGCAACGGACGACGTGCATGGCCTCGATGTCCGGGGAAGTCGCGGCGCGAATCGAGACCTGCGCGGACATCGCGAGGTGTCCGAAGGTCACCCGTTCGTGTGGAGCCAGCGATCGGGTCCGCGCAGGATCCGGACGACGTCCCGTCGGAACGCGGGCATCACGCTCGACCCGGTCAGCACGGTCCACGCATGGATCGTCGACTCGTCCACCCTGTCGATGCGCTGACTCGGGGTCAGGTGAGCATGGGCTCCGACCTCGTCCACGTCGTCGTGGAGCTTCCCGACCCGCGCGGGCCAGTTCGAGCGGTCGATCGGCTCTTCGTTCGGGAGATCCTCGCTCACCGGAACGCCTGGATCCCCGTCAGCTCCTGCCCGATCGCCAGCGTGTGGATGTCGTGCGTGCCCTCGTACGTGATCACGCTCTCCAGGTTGCACAGGTGTCGGCCCACCTGGTACTCGAGGCTGATCCCGTTCGCGCCCATCAGGTCGCGGACGAGGCGCGCGGTCTCGAGCGCGAGGTGCACGTTGTTGCGCTTGCCCATCGACACCATCGCGGGCGTCAGCTTGCCGTCGTCCTTCAGACGTCCGAGCTGCAGCGCCATCAGCTGCCCGAGCGTGATCTGCGTGGCGATGTTGGCCAGCTTCTGCTGCGGGATCTGGAAGCCGGCGAGCGGCTTGTCGAACACGATGCGCTGCTTGGCGTACTGCAGGCCCTCGTCGAAGCACGCCAGGGCGGCGCCGAGCGCGCCCCAGGCGATCCCGTAACGCGCTTGCGTCAGGCAGCCGAGCGGCGCCTTGAGGCCTTCGCCGTTCGGCAGCATGGCCGAGCCTGGGACCTTGACGTCCTCGAGGACGAGCTCGCTGGTCACCGACGCGCGCAGCGACCACTTGTGCTTCTGCTCGGGAGCCGTGAAGCCCTTCGTGCCGCGCTCGACGAGGAAGCCGCGGATCTTGCCCTCGGCGCGCGCCCACACGACGGCGACGTCGGCGACGGTGCCGTTCGTGATCCACATCTTGCGGCCGTTGAGCACCCAGCCCGTGCCGTCCTTCTTCGCCGTCGTCAGCATCCCGCCCGGGTTCGAGCCGAAGTCGGGCTCGGTCAATCCGAAGCAGCCGATCGCCTTGCCCTTCGCCATGAGCGGCAGCCAGCGGCGCTTCTGCTCCTCGGAGCCGTACGCGAAGATCGGGTACATGACGAGGCCGCCCTGCACCGAGACGAACGAGCGCAGGCCGGAGTCGCCGCGCTCCATCTCCTGGTAGATCAGGCCCGCGGCCACGTTGTTCAGGCCCGGACCGCCGTATTCCTCGGGCGTCGTCGGACCGAAGACGCCCAGGTCGGCGAGCTCGGGCACGAGCTCCGACGGGAACGTGCCGGCCTCGAAGTGCTCGGCCACGAGCGGCAGGAAGCGCTCGCTGACCCAGTCGCGCACGGTGTCGCGCACCATCTTCTCCTCGTTCGAGAGCGAATCGTCGAGGCGGACGTAGTCGAGTTGGCGAAAAGGCTGCATGAGGTGGTGCGTCCTGCGGGGGGGCGACGGGCCGTGCTCGAAGCCCGGCCGCGAGTCCTGCATTCTAGAGGACGAGCGTCGCGACCGGAACCGCGGCGTCGTCCATGGCGCGCGCACCCGTCGTCCCCTGTCCGCTGTGCGGATACCACGCTCCCGACCTCGCTTGCCGGGCCTGCGGACTCGGGGTCCGCGAGCTTGCGCCGGCGGCCCCGCGCGGCGGGTTCGGGCGCGAGCTCCGGGACGGATTGCGCGCCCTGCCGGAGGGCGCGCGCGCGCTGATCGCGACGCCGCGGACGAAGCGACTCCTGGTTCCACCCGTCGTCCTGACCGGGATCCTGTTCGGCGCGATCCTCGTGTGGCTCTGGCGTGCGCTCTCGAGCTTCTTCGAGGCCGTCGCGCACGAGGACGTGGACGCGCTCGGGCTCGAACCGGGCTGGTGGAGCGACGTCGTGCACTGGCTCGCCGGCGCGCACGTCGTCGTGGCGATCGCGCACGCCGGATCGGTGCTCGTGCTGCTCGTCGCGTTCGCGCTGGCGGGCTTGTGGACGTTCTCGATCGCGTACGAGCTGATCAGCGGGCCCTTCCTCGACACGATCCAGGGGCGCGTCGAGACGCGTTGGTTCGGCGCCGACCCGCGCGCGGTGCTCGAGCAACCGCCGGGCCTCGATCCCGCCGCGGCGGCGCGCTCGTCGGCTGTGGCGACGGCGGTCGCGCTGCTCGCCGTCGTCGCCTGCCTCTGGATCGACGCGAGCTGGTCCTGGTGGCTGCTCGCCGTCGTGCCGATCTCGTTCGCCGTCGCGGCGCGGACGGTGCCCGGCTCGGGATCGTGGGCGGTGTGGTTCGCGACGTCCCAGTTGCGCGCGCTGTGGACCAGCGTGAAGGCCTCGACGCTGGCCTTGATCGTGATGGTCGCGTTCGTGTGGCTGAAGTTCGTCCCGTTCCTCGGGCTGCCGCTCTTCGCGATGGTCGCGGGCTTCGCGACGGCGCTCACGCTGCTCGACATCCCCTTCTCGCGCCGCGGGTGGTCCGTAGCGCAGCGGCTCGCGTTCCTGTTCCAGCACCTCGGGGGCGTGCTCGCGCTGGGCGTCGTGACGAGCCTCGTGTTCGTCGTGCCGTTCGTCGGCCCGCTGGTCGGCGTGCCGTGCGCGTCGATCGGCGGACAGTGGCTCCTGTGCCGCCTCGACAAGAACGGGATGAGGCCCGCGGGGAAACGGATCCCTATCGTGACGGACGTCGCCGGCGCCGTGGAGTCGCGCGCGCGGCCGTAGGTTCGGGCGAGGATCGAGGACGGGACACTGCCGATGCACACCGACGAGCTCGTGGAATGCTGCCTCTGCCACCGGCGTGTGCCCGCGTCCGAGACGAAGCCGGCCGAGCTGGTACGCGGCCCGGTCGCCGAGCTCATGCGCCGCCGCCACCCCGACTGGGACGGCACCGGGTTCGTCTGTCGCACGGACCAGGACGACTTCCGCGGCGAGTACCTGCGCGCAGTGCTGGCCGACGAGCGCGGCGAGATCTCCGACGTCGAGCGCAGCGTCGTCGAGGCGCTGCGCGAGCAGGAGGTCCTGAGCACGGAACCGCCGGTCGACGACCCGGCGCGTCTGTCGCTCGGTCAGCGCATGGCCGACCGCATCGCGCGCTTCGGCGGGAGCTGGCATTTCCTCGGGTTCTTCGGCGCGGCGCTCGTCGCCTGGATGGCCGTGAACGCGGCCGGGCTGCTCGCGCGGCCCTTCGATCCGTACCCGTTCATCCTGCTCAACCTCGTCCTGTCGTGCATCGCGGCCGTGCAGGCGCCGGTCATCCTGATGAGCCAGAACCGGCAGTCGGAGCGCGACCGCGAGCGGGCCTGGAACGACTACCGCGTCAACCTGAAGGCCGAGCTCGAGGTACGCCTGCTCTCCCAGAAGGTCGACCGGTTGCAGATGCACCAGTGGCAGCGGCTGATGGAGATCCAGCGCATCCAGACCGAGCTGATCGAGGAACTCGGCCGGCGCGGGAACGACCGGCGGCCGGACGCGGAGCGCGAGTGACCGCCCGGACGCGACTCCTCCCGATCCTCGTCCTGCTGGCGTTCGCGGCGGCGCTCTACGCGTTGCACCGCCTCCTCGCGGGCCACACGTGGACGGAGATCGCGGCCGAGTTCTCGGCGCTGCCTCCCGAGCGGCTCGCCGCCGCGGTCGGAGCGATGCTCGTCGGCTACGCGGCGCTCTTCGTCCTCGAGCACCGCACGCTCGCGACCGTCGGCACGCCCGTGACGCTGCGGCGCGCGGCGTTGGCCGCGTTCCTCTACCACGCCATCAACAACGCGGTCGGGATGGCGGGCACCGCGGGCAATGCGATCCGGCTGCGCGTGTACGCGCGCTTCGGACTCGGCCTCCCGCAGGTCGCGCAGCTCGTGTTCGTCGCGTCGGTCGCCTTCTGGTGCGCGTTCGCCGCGCTCGCCGGCGTCGTCCTCGGCGCGCTGCCGCCGCCCGGAGGCCTCCTCGGCGCATCGCCCGGCGCACTGCGCGCCCTTGGCGTGACCCTGCTCTTCGCGCTCGCCGCCGCCTGGACGTGGGGCGCGCGGCGCGAGCGTCGGTTCCAGGTCCGCGGGCTCGCGGTGGAGCTGCCGCGGACCGCGCGCCTCGTGCCGCTCGTCGCCGCTTCGGCCGTGGACTGGATGGCGTCGGGCGCGGTGCTGTGGTGCCTGCTGCCCGGCGCGTCCGGGACGACCTACGTGCACGTGCTCGGCGTGTTCCTGCTGGCGCAGGTCGCCGGGCTCGTCAGCCACGTGCCCGCCGGCCTGGGCGTCTTCGAGACCGTCGTGCTGGCGGCGTTCGCCCCCGGCGCGCACGCGGGTTCCGAGGTGATCGCGGCGCTGCTCGCGTACCGGATCCTGTACGACGCGGCTCCCCTCGCGCTCGCGACGGTGGCGTTCGCGGTCGGGGAGGCCGCTCGGCGCCCGGGACTCCGGCGCGCGACCGCGTTCGGTTCGCGCGCCGTCGCCAGCGTGGCGCCCGACGTGTTCGCGCTGTGCACGTTCTGCGCCGGCGCGTTGCTGCTCGTGTCGGCGACCGTGCCGGGAGATCCCGCGCGGCTCGAGTCGCTGTCACGCTGGTTGCCGCTCCCGCTCGTCGAGGCGTCGCACCTGCTCTCCGCCGGAATCGGCGCGGCCCTCCTGCTCCTCGCCGCGGGCCTGAGGCGCCGCGTGGACTCGGCTTGGGTCGCCAGCGTGGCGTCGCTCGTCGGCGGCGCGATCTTCACCTTCGCGAAGGGCTTCGACTGGGAGGAGGCGCTCGTCCTCCTCGTGCTGGCGCTGATGCTCTCCCTATCGCGCGGCGCGTTCCGCCGCCGATCCGCGCTGTGGAGCGCGACGCCTTCGTCCTTCTCCGTCGCGGTCGCCGGCGGCGTCCTGGCCCTGGTGCTCGCGCTCGGACTGCTCGCGTACCGCGAGGTCCCCTACGCGCACTCGCTGTGGACCGAGTTCGCCTTCCGCGGCGACGCACCGCGATTCCTGCGCGCGTTCTCGGCGGCGCTCGTGGTCGTCGCGCTGATCCTCGCGCGGCGCGCGCTGCGTCCCGCTCCGCCGGACATCCGCGCTCCCGACGCGGCCGAGCTCGATCGGGCGGCGGCCGTGGTCGCCGCCAGCCCGGCCGCGGACTCGAACCTGGCGCTCGTCGGCGACAAGGCGCTCTTGTGGAGCGAGGACGGCTCGGCGTTCCTGGCCTACGCGCGCGGCGCACGCACGCTGGTCGCGGCCGGGGATCCCGTGGGACCGGAGAGCGCGCGGGCCGAGCTCGTGTGGCGCTTCCGCGAGCTGTGCGACCGCCACGGTCTCGCGTGCGCCTTCTGGGAGGTCCACCCGAGCGCGCTCCACGAGTACGTCGACGCCGGACTCTCCATCCACAAGGTCGGGGAGCAGGCGCACGTGGACCTCGCGACCTTCGACCTCGCCGGCGGTTCGCGCAAGCAGCTGCGCCGCGCCGTGCGACACGGCGAGGAGACCGGCGTGGAGTTCGCGATCGTGCAGCCGCCGCATGCGCCCGAGCTGCTGCGCGAGCTCCGCGCGGTCTCCGACGAATGGCTCGCGCTGCACCACGGCCGGGAGAAGGGCTTCTCGCTGGGCTTCTTCGACGAGCGCTACCTGCAGAGGACTCCGATCGCGCTCGCGCGACGCGGCGGCCGCGTCGAGGCTTTCGCGAACCTGTGGTGCGGGGCCGAGGGCCGCGAGCTCTCCGTCGACCTGATGCGGCACCGCGCCGATTCCACCGCGGGCGCGATGGACTTCCTGTTCGCGAAGCTCTTCGCGTGGGGACGCGAGAACGGCTGGAAGCGCTTCGATCTGGGCATGGCGCCGCTGGCCGGGCTCGAGGGCGGACCGCTCGCGACGCTGTGGAGCCGGATCGGCGCCGCGGTCCACCGCCACGCCGAGTCGCTCTACCCGTTCCAGGGGCTGCGCGCGTACAAGGCCAAGTTCGACCCGTCCTGGACCCCGCGCTACCTGGCGTGCGAGGGCGGCCCGGGCGTGCCGCTGGTCCTCGCCGACATCGCGCAGATCATCGCGCGACGTGCGCCGGCGGCGCCGGAGGCTCCGCGGACGTGAACGCGCGCTCGACGTTCCCGCCGGGGCCGGAATTCCCGGCGCGAGGGCGCGAAGGTCAGCGCGGCCCGATCACGAGCACGTCGCGCGAGCCGACCTGGCGGCGGTGCACGACGCGGAAGCGCGCGCGGTACGCGTCGGGGAACTCGTCCCAGCTGCGCTCGGCGACGAGCGCCAGGAAGTCGGAGCGCGCGTCCGCCGGTGCCGCGTCCAGGTCCTCGAGCGTGCCGCGCACGGTCGGCACGCCGGCGTAGAAGCGGTAGCCCTCGGGCTGCACGCCGATGCAGGGGATCTCGACCGGATGCTGCGGCAGCGCGGCGATCTCGTGCGCCAGGATCCGCGCGGACTTGATCGGGTCCACGAGCGGGATCACCCAGATCGCGGCCGCGATCCCGGTCGCGGTGAGGCCGAGCGCGAGCGCGTCGGCCCAGCGCGCCAGGTCGCCGCGGCGCAGGAACGCGAGCCCGGCTCCGGCGGCGATCACCGCCGCGAACGCGATCGGCGTCGCGGCCGAGGCGTAGGGCTTCATCTCGAAGACGACGCGCGGGGCGACGCCGGCGGCCAGACCGAGCAGGAGCACCACGCCCGTCGTCGCGTACCCGGCCCACGCGGCGAGGCGCCCGCTCGCGAGCGCGCGCTCGAAGGCGACGGCGGCGAACCACGCGGCGGCCGGGTAGAGCGGCAGCAGGTACAGCTCGCGCTTGGGCGGCATGATCGAGAACACGACCATCACGGGCACGAACCACGTGAGGGCGCGCACGAGACCGCGCTCCGTCGTCGTCGCCGCGCCGGAGCTCGCGCGCGCCGCGCGCCACGCGCGCCAGGCCGCGACGAAGCCGATCAGGAAGAGCGGCGTCCAGGGCGCGAACAGGGCCGGCATCTGCCACAGGTGTTCCCACGGAGGTCCGCGGTGGGGCGCGTCGGAGCTCACCGCGCGCCCGACGTGCTGGCCCAGGAAGAGCGGCTTCCACAGCGACGGTTCGCGCACGGACGCGGCCGCGGCCCAGGTCGCGACGGGCAGTATCGACAGCGCGACGAAGCCGGCCCACGCGCTGGCGCTCCAGCGCGCCGGGGTCCGCGCCGCGCGCGGCACGAGGCGCAGCGCGAGCAACGCGAAGCCGATGTGCAGCCACGCGACGGGCCCCTTGCACAGCGCGGCGAGTCCCGCGCACAGCCCCGCGAGCAGGAGGCGCCGGTCGCGCGCGCGCGCTTCGCCCCCGTCCGTCCAGACGAGGTCGATCGCCGCGAGACAGAAGAAGGAGAGCAGCGGATCGAGTTGGAGCCGCCCGCCGAACCACAGCACCATCGCCGTGCCGAGGTAGAAGAACGGCGTCCACGCGGCCACGAGCTCGCCGAACAGCCGGCGCGCGATGCGCTGGGCGATCCAGGCCGATCCGAGCGTCGCCAGGATCGACGGCACGCGTACCGCGAAGCCTCTCCATCCGCCGAGCTGCCCCGTGAGCGCCGTCAGCCAGTACACGAGCGGCGGCTTGTCGGGATAGACGTCGCCGCAGATGTGCAGGACGAGGAGGCTGCCGCTCTCCCAGGCCTCGCGCGCGATCTGCGCGTAGCGCGGCTCGTCCGGCGCCCACAGCTCCCGCCACGCGGAGAGCGCGATCAACGGGAGCGCCAGGTGCCAGCCGCCCAGGAACGGGCGGCCGGCGCGCGTCGTCGCGTTCCCGGGCGTCACGCGCGCCTTCGTCCTCGCACCGGATCCATCGCGATCCCATCATGGCGCCCGCGATGTCCGCGTCCAACATGCAAGCAGCGCCGGGAGAGCGCGCGGGGCTCCTGCCCTTCCAGGTGCGCGACCACTTTCCCGGGCGCTCGCGCGGGACCCTCGAGCTCTCGCTGGTCGCCCCGGTCTACGACGAGGAGGAGAACGTCGAGCGCCTCCACGCGCGCGTGGTCGAGGTGTTCGGGGCGCGGACCGGCTGGGAGCTGATCCTCGTCGACGACGGCAGCCGCGACCGCTCGCCGGCGCTGATCCGCGACCTCTCGCGACGCGACCCGCGCGTGGTCGGCGTGTTCTTCGAGCGCAACTGCGGCCAGACGGCGGCCATCGCGGCCGGCATCCAGGTCGCACGCGGCAAGCTCGTGGCGACGCTCGACGCCGACCTGCAGAACGACCCGGGCGACCTGCCGGAGATGATCGAGCTGGCGGCGAAACACGACGCCGTCGTCGGCTGGCGCAAGAAGCGTCGCGACACGTTCGTGCGCCGCGTCAGCTCGCGCATCGCGAACGGCGTGCGCAACTGGATCTCCAAGGACTCGATCCGCGACACGGGCTGCTCGCTCAAGGTGTTCCGCGCCGAGGCCATCCAGGCGCTGCCCCTGTTCGAGGGGATGCACCGCTTCCTGCCGACCTTGCTGCGCTACCACGGCTTCGACGTCGTCGAGCACGGCGTCGGCCACCATCCGCGCACGGCGGGTACGAGCAAGTACGGCGTGTGGAACCGCGTGTTCCGCGCGGCGAAGGACCTCGTCGCGGTGCGCTGGATGCGCGCGCGGCTCCTCAAGCTGCCGATTCGCGAGGTGACGGGTGGGCGCTGATCGGCGCGCCGGTCTCGCGGCGCGGTTCGCCCGGGCGGCCGTGTGCGCCCTGGCTCTGCTCGCCGGCGCGGCCAGCGCGCGCTCGCAGGGGACCGGCTGGCTCGCGGATTCCGCGGCCCGCGACCCGGCGGCGGAGACGCGACCTGCTCCGACCAGGCTCGACCTGCAGGTGCGCCTGAAGGACGTGCAGGTGAAGCACACCCCCGACGGGGACCGGCTGTGCCTGTCGACCGACGACGGGCCCGTGGAGCTCGCTCCCGCCGACTTCTCGCGCGCGCTCTCCACGGCGCAGAGCGAGCTGGAGTCCTCGGGGTTCCTCTACCGCATCTTCAACATCACGAAGCCCTGGAGCTTCGCCTGGATCGCGGTCGGGTTCGCCGGACAGGCGCTGTTCACCTTCCGCATGGTGCTGCAGTGGTACGTCAGCGAGAAGGAGAAGCGGTCCGTCGTCCCGGTCGCGTTCTGGTGGGGCAGCCTCTTCGGCGGCATCCTGCTGTTCGTCTACTTCGTCTGGCGCAAGGACATCGTCGGCATCATCGGCCAGTCGACCGGCATCTTCGTCTACGCGCGCAACCTGGTCCTGATCCACCGACGCACCACGCCCGAGAGCTGAGGCAACATCCGTTTGGTCCGCTACCTCGTCACCTCCGCACTCCCCTACGCGAACGGCCCCATCCACTTCGGGCACGTGACCGGCGCGTACCTGCCGGCCGACGTCTACGTGCGCACGCTGCGCATGCTCGGCGAGGAGGTGCTGTTCGTGTGCGGCACGGACGAGCACGGCGTCGCGATCACGATCGGCGCCGAGCAGGAGGGCACGCCCTATCCGCAGTACGTGGCGCGCTGGCGCGACGTGATCAAGCGCACGTTCGACGCGTTCGGCATCGAGTTCGACATCTGGTCGGGCACGAGCGTCTGTCCGGAGCACGTGGCGGTCAGCCAGGGCTTCTTCCGCCGGCTCGACGAGCGCGGGTGGCTGCTCAAGAAGACGTCGGCGCAGCTCTACTGCGTGCGCGACTCGATGTTCCTGGCCGACCGCTACATCGTCGGGACGTGCACGAAGTGCGGCTACGAGCAGGCGCGCGGCGACGAGTGTCCGCGCTGCGGCACGTGGCTCGACCCGCTCGAGATGGCGCGCAAGACCAAGGTCGCGTGCAAGGTCTGCGGCACGACGCCCGAGCAGCGCGACACGCTGCACTGGCACCTCGACCTGCCCGCGCTGCGCGACAAGGGCTTCGGCGCCTGGTTCGAGGGTCACGCCTGGAAGCCCAACGTCGCGGGGTTCATCGGCAACATGCTGGCCGACCTGCAGCCGCGCCCGATCACGCGCGACATGACGTGGGGCGTGCCCGTGCCGGAGGACCGTGCCGGCGGACAGACGGGCAAGGTGCTCTACGTCTGGTTCGACGCGCCGATCGGCTACGTGTCGTTCACTCAAGCGTGGGCGCGCGAGCAGGGCCGGCCCGGCGACTGGGAGCGCTGGTGGAAGTCGCCCGAGACGCGCCTCGTGCACTTCATCGGCAAGGACAACATCCCGTTCCACTGCCTCGTGTTCCCGTCGATGCTCTTCGGGATGGCCGAGGGCTGGACGATGCCGTGGCAGGTGCCGGCGAACGAGTTCTACAACCTCCAGGGCGGCAAGTTCTCGACGTCGCAGAACTGGACGGTCCCGGTGGACGAGTTCTTCGCGAAGTACGACGCGGAAGCGGCGCGGTTCCACCTGATCGCGAGCATGCCCGAGGCCGCGGACTCGGAGTGGCGCTGGGAGGATTTCCAGGCCACGAACAACGCGCTGCTCGCCGACGCGATCGGGAACCTGGCGACGCGCGTGCTGAAGTTCATCGAGAAGAACGCCGACGGCCGCATCCCGGCGCTCGATCCGGCGCACGCCGAGGAACTCGACCGGCGCATCCTGGGAGAGTGCGGCGCGTTCGGCGATCCGGCGGCGCACGTCGTCGAGTTCCGCTTCCGCCGCGCGGCCGAGGAGTTGATCGGCTGCGCGCGCGTGGGCAACAAGTTCGTGAACGACCTGGCGCCCTGGACGCTGCGCAAGACGGATCCGCCGCGCGCGGCGAGCGTGCTGAACACGGCCTGCCAGTGGCTCGCCTGGATGGCGCGCTGGATGGCGCCGTTCCTGCCGAAGAAGGCTCAGGCCCTGTGGGAGATGCTCGGCCAGACGACCCCCGTCGCGCGCGAGAAGTGGCCCGGGCTTCCCGTCGCGGGATCGTGGCGCGTGCTGCCCGCGGGACAGAAGCTCGGAACCGTCGCGGGGATCTTCCCGAAGATCGAGGACGCGACGATCCAGGCGGAGCTCGCGGCGTTGGAAGCGCGGAGGCCCGTGGCGGCGGGGTGAGCGGCGCGCGCGGCGGGCGGAGATCCAGGCGCGTCCCGCGCTCGGCGCCGCACGCCGGGCACGAAACGAGGCCGCGCACGCGCGCGGCCTCGGTCTTCAGGCGACGGACTGCTCCGAGTCGGTCGCGATCCTGGTGGTCGGTCGCAATCCCGGTGCGAGTCCGCGCAAGCGCGGACTCGTGTGTCACAGCGCGTCCTTGAGCGCCTTTCCCACGCGGAAGCCGACGCGATGGCCGGCCGCGATCTCGATCGTCTCCCCGGTGTGCGGGTTGCGGCCCTGCCGCGCCTTGCGCGACTTGAGCTCGAACGTCCCGAACCCGGTGAGCGTCACGCTCTGGTCCTCGCGCAGCCCCTTCTTGATGCCGTCCAGGACGGTCTCGACCAGGAGGCTCGCCTGGAGCTTCGAGGTGCGCAACTCGTCCGCGACGTAGGCGATCAGGTGGCTCTTGTTCATGGTGGAGTCCCCGGGTTCACGGGTCGTCCCTACGGAGTTCTCCGCCCGCGGTCGTCACTTGCGCCGTGCTTTGCGGCGACCGGCCTTCTTGCGACCACCGGTCTTCTTGCGGGCCCCGGCCTTCTTCCGGCGCGTACCGCGCTTCGCGACCTTCTTCTTCGACGCCTTCTTCTTGCGTGCCATTGCGCATGGACTCCTTGGACCGAAGGGACCGGGGACCGGCGCACAGTTGCCCGCCCCGCTGGCAAGTGCGATCGGCGCGAACCCGTTCCACCTTTCCTGGAGAAGGCGGATCCTCCAAGAGAATCGGCGCTGGACCCGACTTTCCCACGAGTTCCCATCCGCGATCGAGCGCGCGCCCGGCCCGCGGGAGCGGCCGGCCCGAGCGCGGACGCATCGCCGCAAGCCTTTACAGATCCTGATCTTACGGGCTGCACGGTCCGCCTGCGGGGCGCTCGGTTCCCGCGCGCCGCGCCCGTTCGCGGCCCCGGTCGGCGCTCGGGGCGCGCGTCCCATTTCTGGTGCACGGCTGTGGAAAACGACCCGGCTCCGTCCACCGCGCGGCGGACGGAGCCGGGAGGACCGCGCACCGGGCGCGATCAGAACAGGCGGTCGAGCGCCGCGGCGGCGCTGGACGAGAAGTCGCTCGAGAGCCCGCTCTGCGCCGGCGCCTCGCGCTTGTCGATCTCGTTCAGCACCTCGGCGAGCCGGCGCACCGACTCGACCGCGTAGTAGCGCACCATCCCGAGGTTCGTGCGCTGATCGAACACAAGCGCCAGGAGCGCGCGATCCCCGACGAGCGAGATCTGGATGCTCTCGCGCTCGCCCTGGTGGAAGAGCGTCGCGAACTCGTTCTCGCCGAGCAGCCGGGCCATCTCGCGCGTCGCCGCGAACGATCCCGCGACGAGCGCCGCGATGGACTCGAGGGAGTTCTGCACCGCGTCGCCGCGGCGCGTCACGAGGTGTCCATCGCGGTCGATCAGGAACGCGCAGCGCGATCCCGAGAGCTCGAGGAGACCGTCGATCTCCTCGTCGATGCGAGCCACGTCCTTCTCGTAGAAGACGAGGCGTTCACTGCGCAGCTTTTGGTCCATCATCGCCATGTTGAGTGCTCCTTCGAGGATCAGAGGACGGACAGGACCATCTTGGCCACGAACGCGCCGACACCGAGTGCGATGACGACGAACACGGCGGCATAGACGAGCCGTTTCTTCCCCGAGCCGGGCGTCGCCATCGGCTGGTTTCGGGGTTGGATGCGCGGACCGGCCTCGGCCGGGGTCGCGGGAGCCGCGGCGGGCTTGGCGGCAGCCGCGGGCTTCGTCGCGGCGGGCTTGGTCGCGGCGGGCGCGGCCGGACGCGGCTTGTGGGCCGGGGCCGGAGGCGGCGCGGTCTGCCCCTTCTCGACGCGCAGGATGTGCAGCCCGCCCGAGGGAGCGGCCTGCTGCGGCGCCATCATGGCCGTGGGCGCGGACTGCATCTGCATCCCGGGCTGCATCCCCGGTTGCATGCCGAGCTGTCCCTGCGGCGCGTAGCCGTAACCCGTCTGCTGCGTGCCGTTCGGCTGCTGGGGATGTCCGTGCATCGGCTGCTGCGGGATCGCCGGCGGCACCTGCATCTGCGGGTGCATCATCCCCGGCTGTCCGCCCTGCATCTGCGGATGCATCGGCACCTGACCCGGCATGGACGGCTGCCCCATCGGGATCGCCATCCCCGGTTGCATCCCGCCCTGCATCGGCGGAGCGTGGACCGTCGTGCGCGCCAGCGCCTCGGGGTAGCCGGCTTGCGGCGGCATCAGGCCCGATTGGGGCTGCATGGGCTGTCCCGGCTGCATCGCCATCGCGGGCTGCATGCCGATCGGCCGTTGCTGCAGCGGCTGCGGCTGCATGGGCTGTTGCTGCGCGTGCTGCGGCACGCCCGGGAGCTGTCCGTTCTGGACCTGGTTGTAGCCGGTCTGCTGCAGCGTGCGCGGGACCGCGCCCGGCGTGCCCGGCATGGACGGCGCGGGATGGAATCCCGTCTGCGAGAGTCCGGCCTGGATCCCCGCCGTCGGCGCGGCGGAACGGCTGCCGGTGTGGATCGATTCGAGCACGCGCGCCGCGAGCGCCTTGAGCGTCGGGAACACGCCCTGCCCCGTGTTGGCGATCGCCTCGTAGCACGGCGCGCCGTACGGGTTCAGCAGGCGCTGCAGTTCCTCGACCGGCAGCGCGTCGGGCAGGTCGCGCTTGTTGAACTGGATGATGAGCGGCATCGTCGCGAGCGACTTGCCGTACTCGGCCAGGTTCTGCTCGAGGTTGCGCATCGACTCGAGGTTCTCCTCGACCATCGACGCGGACGAGTCGGCGACGAAGACCACGCCGTCGACGCCCTGCAGCACCAGCTTGCGCGTCGAGTTGTAGTAGACCTGGCCGGGGACCGTGTAGAGCTGGAAGCACGTGCGCATGCCTGCGACCGTTCCCAGATCGAGCGGCATGAAGTCGAAGAACAGCGTGCGATCGCCGTCCGTGCTGATGCTCGTCAGGTCGCCGCGATTCGGAGCTGGAGCGCGCTGGTGCACGATCTCCAGGTTCGTCGTCTTCCCGGACATGCCCGGGCCGTAGTAGACGATCTTGGCGTTGACTTGCTTCTGAGCGAAGTTGATCTGGACCATGCGTCAATCCCCGGTGGTCTGGGGGTCTCCGTTCCCGGTGCTTGCGAATTCCTGGCCCGCCTCACCCGCGGGAACATGGCTGTTGGCCCGCGTCGCGGGCTGACTCGAGAAGCTCCCCGGCAGCGGAGCGCGAGGCTCCGAACCGGTGGGCGTCTCGTTGTTCTCGCGGGCCGCGCCCGACTTGGGGCCGCCCGCTGGGCGGAGGTGGCGCAGCATGCGGCCGACGGCGGCTTCCATCGGCAGTCGCAGCTCCTCCGCGCTCGTGCCGCTCTCGAGCACGACGATGAGCAGCGCGCCCGGCGCCTGCATCGCGACGAGCGTTCCGCGCACGGCGCGCAGCACGAGGTGACGCGGCGCGTCCCAGGCGAGCGGCGCGGTGGCGCGGTTCACTTCGCTGATCCAGCCCGCGGCGAGCGCGGCCAGCGCGTCGAGTTCTCCCGCCTCGCCGCCGCCGCGCGGCGCGGCTCGGCCCTGGACGGTGATGGGGACGCCGTCGTTCGTGATGAGTGCCGCCGTCCGGACGCCGGCGATGCGCGCGAGCGGTTCGAGGATGTGCTTCACGAGGCCGCCTCCGTGCTGCCGCCCGAGGAGACCGCGCCGGCGAGCTGTCGCAAGCGCTCCTCGTGCCGTTGGTTCGTCGGACCGTCGCACCACATGGCCGACGAGCCCTGTTCGCCGATGACGAGGACGAGCGTCCCGAAGTCGCCTTCGATGCGCGCGCTCTGCGCCGCGCCGAGGCCGAGCTTGCGTGCCGCCGAACGGCAGCCCCCGACGACCTCGCGCACGCCGCGCGCAGCGCGCTCGGCCGTGGCGCCCTTCGGGCCCTGCACGAGCGCCGTCGATCCGCGCGCGAAGAACGCGGCCTGCACGCCCGGTTCCTTCACCAGGCTCTGCAGCATCGGCCGCACGCTCACCGACTCGAACTCGTCCTTCTTCTCCGGCTCGTCGTCGATGAGACGTCCCGTGCGCTCGACCTCGCGCAGCGCCTGTTCGATGCCCTTCGAGCCTTCGGCCAGGGCGATGACGGTGCGGAACCGCGCTTCGAGCGCGGGATCGCCGGGGAAGTGCTCGAGCAGCCGCGCCAGCGCGCGCCGCGCATCGGCCCACGCGCCCACGCGCGAGGACAGCTGCAGCATGAGGCGCACCGGGCGCGGGTCGCCGGGCATCGCCTCCTCGGCCAGCTTGACGAGCTCGAACGCCTGGCGACCGTCGTCGCGCCGGCGGTCCGCGAAGAAGCGCTCGGCGCGCGCCAGCGCACGGAAGTACGCCGCCTCGCCGCTCTTCGTGGACTGGTGCCACTCCACGGCGACCTCTTCCGCGCGCGCCACGCGGCCGGCCTCGATGAGGAGCTCGCACAGCTCCTTGCGCACGGCCGGACGCGGCGCGGAGCGCAGCTCCTGCTGCAGGTCGCGGATGCGGCTCTCGACGCGCAGCGAGCGCGTTCGATCGGCCAGGCGCTTGAGCTCCGCGTCACCGGGGAAGAGCTTGAGCCCCTCCGCCGTCACGCGCAGGACTTCTTCGATGTCGCCGGCCACGGCGTACTCCTGGGCCAGCTCGGCGTAGGAGCCCGGCGTCGGGTCCTTGGCCACGCGGCGTGCGGCGGTCCGCACGCGGCCGCCAGAGAGGATGCGGTTCAGGAAGCTCATCGACCGGTCCCTTCGCGCTCGGGGCGCTTCTCGATCCACTCCGCGATCGCGGCGGCGTTCTTCTCGACGTCGGCCCGCTGGGGCCATTCGGCTCCGCCCAGCTCGAGGGCGCGACGCAGATCGACCAGCGCGTCCTCGAAGCGGCCCTGCTGCGCGAGGAGCATCCCGCGCGAACGCGCGGCATCGGCGGCCTCGGTCGAGCGGGACTTCTCCTGGACGACCTCGCTCTTCTTGGCCGCCGCGCGCATCTCCAGGTCGGAGACCTCGCGCTGGAGTTCGGTGCGCTCGGTCAGGGCCGACGCCATGCCGAGCCAGAGACGCTCCTCGGCGATCAGCCCGTCGATGTTCTCGAGGCGGATGCGCATCGCCGGCAGGTCGCCCGACACGGCCGCCGGAATCGCGGCGAACCGCCGGCGCACGTCGTTCTCGCGCCAGACGAGGCCCGCGACGCAGGCCGCGAGCACCAGCGTGAACCCGGCGACCTTCAGGCGGCGGATCGACCGCGCGCGGCGCTCCTGTTCCTGCCAGCGCAGGTCGCGGATCATGCGCGCGACGTCGCGGCGGTGACGATCGAGCGAGACGACTTCCTGCAGGAGGTGGATGGCGCGCGCGGTGCGGCCGCGCTCGGCCGCGTCGTCCGCCTGGCGCAGGAGCATCTCGATGCGCGCGTGATCGCGCTCGAGCGGCGCCGCGGCCGCCGCCGACTCGGCGGGAGCGGGAGCGCTCTGCTCTCCGGCCGCGAGGAGCGGCGCCTCGGGCGCGGCCTCGATCGCCGACGCGTTGGCGATCACGTCGAGCAGGGTGCGCGCGCGGTCGTGCTGACCCTGCGCGTTGAGCATGGCCGCCAGGCGCTCGCCTTCCTTCTCGAGCGAGATGCGGTGGCGGTCGAGGATCGTCGGGTGCGCGAGGCCGAGGATGAGCAGCGCTTCGAGCCGGCGCGGGTCGATCGGCTCCTGGCACAGCGCCTCGAGCAGCGCGCGCGCGAAGGCCTCGGCCGTGCGGAGGTCGAAATCCTCCGTCGCGCGCTTCATCTGGTCCTCGAACACGCCGCGCGAATCGCCCGACGGCTGGACCGTCCCGGTGAGGGCGGTCACGACGTCGTCGACGAAGAGCCTCTTGTCCGCAGCGTGCGCGCTCACTGTTGTCCTCGGGGTGCGTGCCTCCCCCCGCGCTGCGGGGTGACCAGCACCCGGGTCCTATCGGGCCCGGGGCGTCGGCGTCTGAAGCCGCTCCGGGTTTCGCCGGGATCCGGCGCGCCCGCGCCGAGCCGAAATGCCCGGCGGCGCGCGCCGGATGGGCACGCGCCGCCGGA
>JBGAOR010000172.1:0-3901 GCA_044221705.1 Planctomycetota bacterium | reverse complement strand
GACCCACGCGCAGGACGCGTGGGTCGCCGTCGTTTCGGGCCGCGAGGCCTCGTCCGCGTTCAGTTGCAGAACGTCGCGCTCAGACCGTTCGACAGGTTGAAGCCCGCGCCGCCGCCGGCCGGGTTGCGGTACCAGCACTGGAACTTGCGCGTGGATCCGGCCGTGATCGCCGCCGGGCCGACGAGCGCGGTGAAGTCGATCGGGCGCGTCATCACGCCGCCGGCGCTGGCCTGCTGGACGCCCAGGCGGAACGTGCTGCCACCGACGCAGCGGTAGCCGTTGCCGAACGTCTGCTGGATCTCGGTCGAACCGTAGTAGAAGACGCCGCTCGTGTTCGGCGGCAGGCCCGAGGCGACGAGCGCGAAGTTGTTCGCGCCGATGCTGACCGTGCCAGTGTTCGAGATCAGCGCGGGGAAGCCGGTCGAGTTGTTCGCCGCTCCGCAGTACGTATAGGGCGTCGGGCAGCCGGCGAGCACCGTGGTCCACAGCTCGACGCGGCCCTGGAACTGGAATGCCGTCATGTGCTCCGGCGCGCCGATCCCGACTTCGAGGCCCGCCACGCCGTCGACGTCGCCGAGCCCGTCGAGCGTCGCGCCGAAGCGGTTGCCGTTGCTCGCGCCCAGGTACGTGTGCAGCGCCGCGCCCGTCGCGCCGTCGAAGACGCGCACGAAGCCCGGGAGCCCGTTGTTGAACTGGTCGGCGCCCACGAGGATCTCGGACTTCCCGTCGCCGTTCAGGTCCCCGGCGTCCCCGCAGGCGATCCCGAACCGGTCGCCGATGGTCGACCCCAAGTGCGTGCGCACGAACGCGCCCGTCGCTCCGTTGTAGAGCCGCACGTAGCCGACGCCCTGGTTGAAGATGTTCCCGTCCTGCGTCGCGCCGACGAGCAGGTCACGCACGCCGTCGCCGGTGAGGTCTGCGATCGAAGCGACCGAAGCGCCGAACAGGTCGTCGTTCGAGGGCGCCGTGAGCGTGTAGAGGACGCCGCCGGTCATGCCGCTGTAGACCTTGACGCCCGCGGTCAGCGAGCTGACGACGAAGTCGGCCCGGCCGTCGCCGTTCACGTCTCCGCCCATGCCGTCCGCGGCGAGGCCCAGACGCTGCGAGTTGGCCGTGCCGTTGATCGTGTGCAGGATCGCGCCGGTGAGGCCCGAATACACGCGCACGATGCCGCGTTGCGTCCCGCCGCCCGCAGCGTCCCGGCTCGCGCTCAACACGTCGGGCCGCCCGTCGCCGTTCACGTCGCCCACGCCGGCGACGATCGTGCCCAGGCGGTCCTGGTTCACCGCTCCGTCGAACGTCCACAGGACGGCGCCCGTCGCACCCGAGTGGACCGTGACGCGTCCGCGGTTCGAGCCCGCGGTCGAGACCTGCGGAGCTCCGACCACGACGTCCGCGAAGCCGTCGTTGTTCACGTCGCCCGCGCCGTCGACCCAGGTGCCGAATCGATCGGCGTTCGACGTCCCGTTGAAGGTGTAGAGGATCGCGCCGGTCGCGCCACTGAAGACGCGCGCGAAGCCCTCGCCGAAGCCGAGCACGTTCCCGTCTTCCGGGGCCCCCGCGATGTAGTCCGGACGACCGTCGTTGTTCACGTCGCCCGCGGAGCGCAGGCACGCGCCCAGCCTGTCGTTGGCCTTGTCCCCGACCTTCGAGGTCAGGAGCACTTGCGCGCCGGCGGCCGAGGCGAGGGTGACGAGCGCGATGCCGGCGCGAGAAGCGATGCGGATGTCGGTCATGGTGGTGGTCGGGGTGCGGGCCCGGGCGGAGTCGGGCGTCGCGGCGAGGCCCGGTGCGGAAGGGCTTTCGCGGTGCGCGCCGGCGCTGGCGTGGCAGGTCAGGATTTCCAGGCCGGGAGCACGCGCCGAGGTGCGCGGTCCGGTCTCCCTGGAGTCTATCCCCAGGTTTCAGGAAGCTGCAATTCGGGCGTCGAACCGCCTCCGGAATCGGCGTCGGATCGCGCCCGACAGGCCCAGCGGGGCTCCAAGCCGCCCAAGAGGGCAGCTCAGGTCCCGCGCGCCTGCGCGACGAGGTGCCCGGCTTCGGGAAGCAGGATCTCGCGCCAGGCCAGCGCGAGCGCTTTCGGAGATCCGGGCAGGGCCACGACGACCTTGCGCGCGACGAGCCCCGCGCAGGCGCGCGACAGGATCGCCGCCGGGCCGATCTCGCGGTGGCTGAGCATGCGGAACAACTCGCCGAACCCCGGGATCGCGCCCTCGAACATGCGCTCGAGCGTCGGCACGGTGACGTCGCGCGGCGCGAGGCCGGTGCCGCCAGTGAGCAGCACGAGGTCGACGTCCGTGCGAGCCACGGCCTCGCGCACGACGGCCTCGATCTCCGACGCCTCGTCGCGACGGATCGCCCGCAGCGTCACGCTGTGGCCAGCCGCTTCGATCGCCTCCACGAGGAATGGCCCGCCGCGGTCGGTGCTCGCGTCGCGCGTATCGCTGATCGTGAGGACGGCGAAGCGGAGGAGCTTCGGCGCGACGTCCTTGTGCTGCTCGAGGCCCATGGTCTTGCTCGCGCGGGAGTTCAGCGCCGCAGCGCGTCGAACAGCGCGCGCAACCGGCGCACGCGCGCGGCGTCGACGGGGTTCGCCACGCGGCCGTCGACCTTGAGCGACGTGCCCACGATCGCGCCGGTCGCGTGCGCGAGGAGCTCGGCCGCGTTGCGCTCGTCGAGACCCGAGCCGATCAGGACAGGCACGTCCCCCGCCGCCGACCGCGCGGCGCGCACGCGCTCCGCGTCGGGCGGTCGCCCCGTGGCGGAACCGGAGACGATCACGCCGTCGCACAGCGCGCGGTGCACGAGGTCCTCCACGCTCTCCGCGAGCGTCTCGCGCGAGAGCTGCGTGGCGTGCTTCACGTGCGCGTCGGCGAGGATCGCGACGTCGGGCGCGATCCGCGCGCGTTCGCGAAGCGTCTCGAATGCGCGGCCCTCGACGATGCCCTGGTCGGTCACCGCGGCCCCGGCGTGCACGTTCACGCGCACGAAGCCGGCTCCCGTCGCGGCGCAGATCCCCAGCGCGGCGCGCGCGTCGTTGCGCAGCACGTTGACCCCGACCGGGATCCCGGGCGCAGCCTCGATCACGGCGCGGGCGGCGATCGCCATCGCGGCGATCGTCTCGGGCGGAACGTGCGTCGGATGGAAGGGCACGTCGCCGAAGTTCTCGACGACCAGCGCGTCGCAGCCGTTCGAGGCCAAGGTCCGCGCATCGAGCACGGCGGCCGCGAGCACGCGCTCGAGCGGCGCCTCCGGGCGAACCTCCGCGATCCAGCGCGGCGACCCCGGGAGCGGTCCCAGGTGCACGACGCCGATCAGGCACGGACGGGGGAAGATCGGGCGCGGCATCGAAAAAAAAGGATGGAGCCAGAGGCGGGATTTGAACCCGCAACCTCCGCTTTACGAAAGCGGCGCACCACCGTTGTGCTACTCCGGCTCGCGAAATCCTCTTCCGCGGGGACCCGCGCGCTCGCGGTCACGGGCGAACCCGGGACCTGAACGTGCGGCTTCCAGCGGATCGGCTCGCGGCCTGCTCGACTTGAGCGCGCCCCGAGCCTTCGGGCGGGAAAGGATAGCGCCCGGGCCGCCTGCGCCAAGTCCGGAGGGTCACAAAAAAGTGCCGCCGACCGCGCGGGGATCGCGCGATCGGCGGCGGGGTTCGCGGACCGCGCGGGGCGCGGCCGCTGCGTCGATCAGCCGCGCAGCTTCTCGAGCAGCTTGGTGCGCTCGGCCGGGGTCATCGTGACGCTGCCCAACACGCGCGCCGCGGCTTCGCGGACCGCGGCGGGAGCCTGCGAGCGCACGACGCCTTCGACCTTGGACACGCCGTCCATGTCGAGCGCATGGGGGCTGCGAGCGACGATCCGAGCGAGGGCCGAGCCGGCCGCCGCGCGCGCGCCTT
>JBGAOR010000051.1:0-30668 GCA_044221705.1 Planctomycetota bacterium | reverse complement strand
GGCGGGGTCGTGCCTGGCACCGTACGTTCCGGCGAGCCTCCCGCGCCCACGAATGTGGCGGGGTCGTGCCTGGCACCGTACACGGTAGGATCGTGCGCGCGTGGCCGCGGGACCCTGACCACCCGCCCCGCCCGACCGATCGATGTACTCGCGCAAGCGCTTCGACATCGCGTGGACCGACCTCCTGGCGGGCCTCGCCGCGTGCACGTCCCGCGCCGACCACCGCGAGGCCGCGGCGCGCGTCGAGCGCTGGTTCGACGGGGGATCGGGCGACGCCTTCGCCTGCCTGTCGGTGCGCACGGGGCTCGACCTCTACCTCGAGCAGCTCGCGCTGCCGGCGGGGAGCGAGGTGCTCATGTCGGCGCTCACGATCCCCGACATGGCGCGCGTCGTCGCGAAGCACGGGCTGGTGGTCGTGCCGGTCGACGTCGATCCGGCGACGCTCGCGCCGCGGCCCGAGGCCTGGCGCCGCGCGGCGGGCCCGAAGACGAGGATCGCGATCCTGGCGCACCTGTTCGGCACGCGCGTCTCGCTCGAGCCGCTGGTCGAGCTGCGCCGCGAGCGCGGGATCCTCGTGCTCGAGGACGACGCGCAGGCCTTCACCGGCCCCGAATGGCGCGGCGATCCGGCCGCGGACGTCTCCATGTTCAGCTTCGGGCCCATCAAGACGGCGACCGCGCTGCAGGGCGCGGTGCTGCGCGTGCGCGACCGGGCCGTGCTCGAGCGCATGCGCGCCGTGCACGCCGGGCTGCCGCGCTCGACGCAGGGCGCGTTCGCGCAGCGCATCGCCAAGTACGCCGGGCTCAAGGCGCTCTCCTGGCGGCCCGTGTACGCCACGTTCGTGGCCTCGTGCGAATCGCGCGGTCGCTCCGTCGACGACGTGATCCAGAAGACCGTGCGCGGTTTCCCCGGCGGCGACCTGTTCGTGAAGATCCGCCACCAGCCGTGCGCGGCGATGTTCGCGCTGCTCGCACGCCGGCTCGAACGCTGCGACGGCTCGCGCTCCGCCGAGCGCGCGGATCTCGGCAACGGGCTCGCGCGCGCGATCGGCGACCTCGTGGCGGTGCCGGGCATGCGCGCGCCGATCCACACGCACTGGGTGTTCACGGTGATGGCCGACCGGCCGGACGAGCTGGTCAAGGCGTTGCGCGAGGCCGGTTTCGACGCCACGCGCGTCGCGACGCTGACCGCGATCCCGGCGCCCGAGGGTCGTCCCGAGCTCGATCCGCGCGAGGCGCGCGCGCTCGTGTCGCGGCTCGTCTACCTGCCGCTGTACCCCGAGCTCGGGCGCGAGCGGACGGCGCAGCTCGCCGATCTCGTGCGCCGACACGCGGGGTCGGCCGCCGCGCCGGAATTCCGCGTGCAGCCGACGCCGGCCTCCTGAGCGACGCGGGGCCGCGGTCCGCGGAACGGATTTCCGGGCGCGCGCGCGCCCGGCGCGGCGCTTCGCGGTCCGGCCTTCGGACCGCTTCGCCGGAAGGCCGATGGGCACGGACGCCGCTCATGTCCCAGAAGCCGTCCGCCATCCGCCGCGAGCATCTCACGCGACGTGGAGGGTTCTCCCTCGTCGAGATCGTCCTCGTCATGGCGATCCTCACGGTGTCGGCGACGATCTACGCGCAGACCGTCGCCTCGTCGCGGCGACTCGATCCGATCGCGGTCGAGACGGCGATCGCCGCCGAGGCGGCGCGCGTCGCGATCGAGCGCATCCGCGCGCAGCCGGTCGACCAGGTCCTCGCGCTCTACGACGCGGACCCGGCCAACGATCCGGGCGGGGCGGGCACGGCGCCCGGCGCGACGTTCGCGGTGGCCGGGCTCGCGCCCGGCGCGGGGGGCGCCCCCGTCGGACGCATCGAGTTCCCGCTCGTCGATGGGCGCCTGGCCGAGGACCTGGTGGACGACATGCTGGGCTTCCCGCGCGACATCAACGGCGACGGCGCGGTCGACGCGCTGGATCACCGCGCCGACTGGGTCGTGCTGCCCGTGCGGGTACGCCTCGAGTGGACTCCGCGCGGCGGGGTCGGGAGCACGCGCGACCTCGAGCTCTACACGATGCTGCCGCGGCTATGAGGCGCCCGAGCACCGTGCGCGAGGGGTCGGGTTTCACGCTGCTCGAGCTGGCGGTGGCGCTCGTCCTGTTCGCCCTCGTCGTCGGCAACGTCTACACGATCCTCGGCGGGACCACGAAGTCGCTCGGCGAGCGCAACGCGTCGTTCGAGGCCGACGTGCAGGCGCAGCGCGCGCTCGACCGCATCGCCCTCGCGGTGATCGGCAGCTACGAGGGATCGATCCACGAGACGGCCGAGAGCCCGGGTTACGAGTCGTCGATCAACTACGAGGAGTTCTTAGGGATCGGCGACCCCGACGGCGACGGGCAGAGCGAGGAGGTCTTCAGCGCGCCGATGCGGATCGCGCTGACCACCGACTCCGGCGGCGAGGTCAGCTGGTTCCAGAGCCCGGGCGAGGAGGGCGAGAAGCGCGTCGTCTGGGTGAAGGACGTCCCGTCCGTCGCGCGCGGCGAGATCGCCGGCAACGGCCTCGACGACAACGGGAACGGCATCGTCGACGAGACGGGGCTGGCCTTCGTCAAGGCCGGCAAGTCGGTCCGCATCTTCCTCTCGATGCGTCGACCGGACGGCAAGGGCGGATTCCTCGAGCGCGAGCTCACGACCACGGTGACGTGCAGGAACTGACCCCGTGCAGCACCACCAGATCCACACCGAACGGACCGTGCCGGATGCGCGGCGGTCCGCGCGTCCAGGCCCCGGAGTGCGCGCGCGCAACGCGCACGTCCGCGGCGTCTCCGTTCGCAGCGCATCGAGCGTCTCTCCCTCCATCCCGGGTTTCGAGGTGAACGCATGAAGCTCCGAGGTCACTCGCAGGCGCCGGCGAGGCGCCGGGGGAGCGCCATGATCGCCGCGCTCCTCGTCGTGTTCGCGGTCGCGACGCTCAGCATGATCCACGTGCAGCTCGACCTCTCGAAGGCGCGCGAGCAGCGCACGGCCGTCGACACGAAGCGCGCGTTCTACATGGCCGAGGCCGGACTCGCCGAGGCGTTCCACGGCATCGTGGCCGGCAAGAGCGGCAACGTCGGCACGGCCGACGAGCCGGCGCGCTTCGCCAACGGCATCTTCTTCACGACCGCCAAGGAGGAGGGGCTCGGGCGCGTCACGCTGACGAGCACCGGCCTGTGCGGCGCGGGGCGCGCGACGCTCTCGATCGTCATCGAACGGCACAGCAGCGAGGTCGGAGCCATGGGCTTCTTCGGCGACGAGAACGTCACCGTCGGGGAGAACGTGCTCGTGGACAGCTACGACTCGCGCAACGGCGCCTACTCGCCCGGCCTGATCGGGATCGGCGGCAACACGGGCGCGCAGGCGCGCGTCGGCAGCAACGACAGCCTGATGGTGGGCGGCGCGACCGGCTCGACCTACGTGTACGGCGACGCGCAGCCCGGGCCGACGGGCGTCTTGGTGCGCGGCCGCAGCACGACGATCACGGGCACCACGGCGCCGTTCCTGACGGCGACCACGCTCGAGCCCGTCGAGGTGCCGACCTACCGCGACGAAGGCAGCATCGCGACGTCGATCCTGAAGCCGCTCGTCACCGTGCCGGCCGGCGAGCGCGCGTACGGCGAGCTCCACGTCGGCGCGCTGTCCAAGATCGTCGTCGCCGGACCGGCGCGCGTCGTCGTGGGCAAGCTCGTCGTCGACGGCACCGGCGAGTTCGCGGTGGACGCGCGCAAGGGGCCGGTCGAGATCTACGTCGAGGACTGGCTGGCCCTGAAGCCGGGCTCGAAGATCTCGACGGGCGGGGCCGATCCGCGCTCCGTCTCCGTGCTCGTCGCGGCCGACGCGGTCGCCGACCAGGACCGCGACGGCGTCGCGGACCAGCCGGTCGTGCTGGACGCCACCGGCTCGTTCCAGGGCACGCTCTACGCGCCCGGCGCGGCCGTCTCGATCCCCAGCACGATGCAGGTCTTCGGCGCCGTGTCCGCGAAGCGCCTCACGATCCAGGCCGGCGGCCAGATGCACTTCGACGTGTCGCTGCTCGAGGCCGGCGAGAGCGAGAGCGGACTGCCCGAGCTCGTGGGCTGGCGCCTCGTCGAGCTGCCCAACGTCCCCGTCGTCAAGCTGCGCTACGACGCGCTGCGCAGCCTCCTCGACGCGGGCGTGACGCCGGTGAAGAGCGCCACGGCCCACTTCGACATCGGCGTGCAGCCGCCCTGACCGGATGCAGCGAGACTCGACGACGGCGTGCCTGTGGTGCTCGCGGATCGCCGGCGCGATCCTCGCGCTCGCCCCGTGCGTGCTCGCCGCGAGCGGCGGTCCGCCGGGCGACGCGGGCACGCCGGCCGCGGCCTTCGCCGAGTTCGTGGCCTCGCGCGATTCCGGCCTGGACGTCGCGGCCGAGGACGCGCTCGCGCGACTGGCCGCACTGCCGCACGCGCAGGTCCGCGCGGTGCTCGAGCAGGCCGCCGCGCCGGGCCGCGGCGCCGAGGAGGCGCGCGCGGGCCTGGCGTTGCTGGGGCGCGCGGGCGATTCGTCGGACCTGCCGCTCGCGCCGTTGTTGGCGCGACCGGGGTCCGAGGACGATCTCGAACGCGCGGTGCTGGCGGTCGCGCGCCGCGACGCGCGCTCGCTCGCGGTGCTCGACGTGGTCGCGCGCTCCGTCACCCCGGACGTGCGGCTCGCGATCCTGAAGGCGGTCGAGGGCCTGGGCTCGCTCGAGGCCGCCTCGTGGATCGCGCGCTGCGCCGAGCGGAAGCCCGACATCCGCCCCGAGGCCTTGGCGCGGCTCGGCCGGCTCGCGCAGGCGCTGCCGCATCCCGCGCCCGAAGACGCGCTGGCCGTCGTGCGCGGCGTGCTCGGCGGGCTGGGCGCGGAATCCCTGCGCGACGCGGTGATCGCGGCCGGTCGCATGGAGGACGGCGAAGCGATCCCGTACCTCATCCCGCTCCTGCGCGAGGACGATCGCGGCCTCCGTGCCGACGCGGCCTGGGCGCTCGAGCGGATCAGCGGGCTGCACCTGCGCGATCGCGCCGAACGCTGGGAAGCGTGGTGCGCGGCCGAGCAGGCCTGGTGGTGCGACCGTGCCGACGCGGCGTTCGCGGGCCTCGAGAGCGCGGATCCGGCCGCGCGGACGCACGCGCTGCTCGAGATCGCCGGGAAGCGCATGTCGCGCGACCGGCTGTCGCTGCGCGTCCTGCCGCTGCTCGAGGACCCGGACGCCGCGGTCGCGGCCCTCGCGGCGCAGACCCTGCGCGGACTGTGCTCGAAGGTGGCCTGCGCCGCGCTCGTGCGCGCCCTCGAGCGTCCCGAACCGGCGGTCGGCGGCGAAGCCTGGCAGGCCCTGCGCGCGATCACCCGGAAAGACCTTCCGCTGGACGCCGCCGCCTGGCGCGCGACCTGCGCCCGATGAAGGCCGGCTCAAGCACGTCCGGCGCGCGCGCCGATGGCTTCCGTCCCCGCCCTTCCGCCGCTTTCGCGTCGCCGCGGATGCGCGCCGCCCACCATGCGCAAACCCGAACAGCGACGTGATCGCCTCGTCCGCCCGCGGCTCCAGCTGCGCCTGATCCTGGCGTTCCTGGCGGTCGCGACGACCGCGCTGCTCATGCAGTTCGCGCTCTTCTCCAGCGTGCTCACGACCGCCGCGGCCGACCTGCCGCAGGACGGCCCGATCCTGATCGAGCGCACGAGCGGGATCGCGCTGACGATCCTCCTGGTCTCGCTGGGCGTGCTGCTGCCGCTGTGCTTCTTCGTGGGCATCCTGGTGACCTTCCGCGTCGCTGGTCCGCTCTACCGCTTCGAGAAGCACCTCGAGGCGATCGCGCGCGGCGAGGACCCCGGCCCGTGCCGGATCCGCAAGGGCGACGACCTCCAGGACTTCTGCGCGACGTTCAACGCGGCGCTGACGCGCATGCGCGATCGCGGCGCGTTCCGCGACGAGCGCGAGCCGGCGAGAACCCTGGACGAGGCCGCCTAGGCGGACTGGCGGAGGACCCGACGTGTCGCTGCGCGCCAAGATCGTCCTGATCCTCGCCGCGATCGTCGTCCTGTACGCCGCGATCGACCACCTGGTCCAGCGCACGCTCGTCTTCGAGAGCTTCGTGCAACTCGAGGAACAGGCGGCGCGGCAGGACCTGGACCGCGCCAAGCGCGCCGTCGACGGCGAGGTCGCCCACCTCGTGCGCGATTGCGCGGGTGCCGCCGCATCCGAGGAGACGTACAAGTTCGCCGCGAGCGGCGACGAGCGCGCGCTCGAGGAGAGCATCCTGCCCCGCGCGTTCCGCGGCGACGACCTGAGCCTGCTCTTCGTCTGCGACGTGCGCGGACACGTCGTCTGGGGACGCGCGCGGGACCTGTCCACGCCGGAGAAGCGCGAGATCCAGTTGCGCGACTTCCCCGCACGCGAGCTGTCGCCCGCCCACCCGCTGATGCCCGTCGAGGGCCGGCCGCGCGCATCCGGGATCCTCCTGACCGAGTTCGGCCCGATGATCGTGGCGGCGGAGCCGATCCTGGGCGCGAAGCCGGACGCGACCTCGCGCGGCACCCTGATCCTCGGACGGCCGCTGGACGCGGCGCTCGTGTCGCGGCTGGCCGAGCAGAGCGGCGTCGACTTCGCGGTGTGGCCGATCGAGTCGGAGGGCCTGCCGGAGGAGGTCCGAAAGGTGCGCGACGAGGTGACCTCGTCGGTCCTGCCCGTCGTGCGCGCGCTGAGCGACGAACGCCTCGCGGCGTACGAGGCCTCGACGGACGTGCGTGGGCTGCCGGCGCTCCTGACGCGCGTCGAGGTGGCGCGCGACGTGACGGCGACGGGTGCACGCGCGGTGCGCTACGCGCTGACGTCGACGATCGCCGCGGGCGTGCTGCTCCTGCTCGTGCTGCTGAACCTGCTCCAGCGCGCCGTGCTGACGCCGATCGCCGCGCTCACCGAGCACGCGACGGCCATCAGCCGCAGCGAGGACTTCACGCGGCGCATCGGATCCGAGCGCCCCGACGAGATCGGGGTCCTGGCGCGCGAGTTCGACGGGCTGATCGGACGCGTCGAGCAGTCGCGCGCCGACCTCGTGAAGGCCGCGCGCGCCGCCGGCATGTCCGAGATCGCCACCGGCGTCCTGCACAACGTCGGCAACGTGCTGAACAGCGTGAACGTCAGCGCCAACCTCGTCGCGGAGCGCGTGCGCGGCTCGGCCTCGAACGACCTGGGCAAGGTGGTCAAGGTCCTCGAGCCGCACGCCGACGACCTGGCCGGCTTCCTGGGCCGCGACCCCAAGGGACGCGCGCTGCTGCCGCTCTTGAAGTCGATCGCGACCGAACTCGACGCCGAGCGCACGCGGGCCCAGGCCGAGATCGAAGCCATGTGCGAGGGCATCGAGCACGTGAAGGAGCTGATCCAGGCGCAGCAGGGCTACGCCGGCCGCTCGGGCGTCACCGAGGTCGTCTCGATCGCCGACCAGGTCGACGCGGCGCTCGCGTTCACCGGCCAGGCCCTGCAGGGCCGCGTCGCGATCGAGGTCGTCCGCGAGTTCGACCCGCTGCCGGCCTGCCGCATCGACCGCCACCGCCTGATGGAGATCCTCGTGAACCTGATCCAGAACGCGCGACAGGCCACGCAGGAGGCCGGAGTCGCTCCGCGGATCGTGCTGCGCGTGCGCGATCTCGGCGCCGGCCACGTGCGCATCGAGGTGCAGGACAACGGCGTGGGCATCCCGGCCGAGAACCTGACGCGCGTGTTCACGCACGGGTTCACGACGAAGAAGACGGGGCACGGTTTCGGCCTGCACTCGTCGGCCAACGCGGCGCGCGAGATGGGCGGGAAGCTCACGGTCCACAGCGAGGGTCCGGGGCTCGGCGCGACCTTCGCGCTCGAATTCACGAGTCCGGCGGCGGCGCCGGCGGGAGTTGCAGCATGAACGACAGCGTGAACCGGCGCATCCTCGTCGTGGACGACAACGCCTCGATCCACGAGGACTTCCGGAAGATCCTGGGAGATCCGACCGCCGCGCAGGCCGAGCTGGCCGACGCGCGTTCGGCCTTCTTCGGCGGCGATCCCGAGCCCGCGCCCGAGGTGACGTACGAGATCGACTCGGCCTACCAGGGCGAGGAAGGACTGGCCAAGGTCGTCGCCTCGCTCGGCTGCGCGCGCCCGTACGCGCTCGTGTTCGTCGACGTGCGCATGCCTCCCGGCTGGGACGGCATCGAGACGCTGGCGCGCATCTTCGAGACCGACGCGCGCATCCAGGCCGTCATCTGCACGGCCTACTCCGACCACTCGTGGGACCAGGTCCTGGCGCGTCTCGGACGCAGCGACCGGCTGCTCATCCTCAAGAAGCCCTTCGACAACATCGAGGTGCAGCAGCTCGCCAGCTCGCTCACGGAGAAGTGGAACGCCGAGGCGCGCGAGCGCGCGCGCATCGAGGAGGCGCGCGCCGCGGAACGCGAGGCCAAGGCCTACGCGTCCTCGCTCTCGACGATGAACCGCGCCCTCGAGACGGCGCGCGCGACCGCCGTCGCGGCGGCGCAGGCGAAGTCGGAGTTCCTGACGAACATGAGCCACGAGATCCGCACGCCGATGATCGCGATCCTCGGCGCGGCGGAGCTCCTGCGCGAGGACTCGCTCGTCGACGGCGACCGCGAACAGCACCTGGACTCGATCCGCAGCGAGGGGCGGCAGCTGCTCACGATGCTCGGGGACATCCTCGACCTGTCCTCGATCGAGTCGGGCCGCCTCCTGGTGGAGAAGCGCGAGTGTTCGCCGCGGGAGCTGATCGACGAGGTCGTCGTGGAGCAACTGCCGGCGGCGCGCGCCAAGGGGCTCGAGCTCTCGGCCAGCTTCGGCGAGTCCATCCCCGAGCGTCTGCGCACCGACCCCGGGCGGCTGCGCCAGATCCTGGCGCACCTCGTGAGCAACGCCGTCAAGTTCACCGACCAGGGCGGCGTGCGCGTGGCCTGCGACCTCGAGAGCGCGCTCGGCGGCGCCCGGCGCCTGCAGATCGTCGTCTCCGACACGGGCATCGGGATCACGCCGGAGCAGCGCAACCACCTGTTCGAGGCCTTCTCGCAGGGCGACGGCTCGCTGACCCGGCGCCACGGCGGCGCGGGGCTCGGCCTGGCGCTGTCGCGCCGGCTCGCGCACGTGCTGGGCGGAACGCTCGACGTCGAGAGCGTGAGCGGATCGGGCAGTTGCTTCACCCTGAGCCTGCCCTGCCCGACCGCGGGCGAGGAGCCCGCGCCGACCTCGGTCCGCGCCACGGTGGCGACCTCGCTCAGCGGGCGCGTGCTGCTCGTCGAGGACGTGCCCGCGACGCAGCGGCTGTACGCGCTCTACCTCCAGCGCGCGGGCGCCTCGGTCGACGTCGCGTCGAATGGCGCGGAGGGCGCCGAGCGCGCGCTCGCGGCGCTCCAGTCGGGACGCGCCTACGACGTGGTCTTGATGGACATGCAGATGCCCGTGCTCGACGGCTACAGCGCGACGCGCCAGCTGCGCGCGGCCGGATACGCGGGACCGATCGTGGCCGTGACGGCGCACGCGCTGGCCGGTGACCGCGAGTGCTGCATCGAGGCCGGCTGCGACGACTACCTGGCCAAGCCGGTCGAGCGCGAGCGGCTCGTCAGCGCGTGCCGCGACTGGATCGCGCGCAGCGTGCCGTCGGCCCTGCCCAGTCCGCAGGGCGGCTCGGACCGCGGCGCGTCGAGCGCGCACACGGCGCCGAATGCGTCGCGCGCGGACGCCGACACGTTGTCGGGGAACTGACCGATCGCCGCGGATCCGGTCCCGCGGCGGATCCGGTCCGCCGTGCGACCGACCGTGCGACCGACCGTGCGACCGACCGCGCGACCGACCGCGCATCTGCGCACGAGTGCCCAGGCGACCGCGACGCCCGGTCCGCGTCGTGCTCCCGCCGTGGGCGCGGCCGGTTTCGCACCGCCACCGCGCAGGTCGGTGCGCGCCGCGCCGCCGTCCGGCGTGCTCGTCCGCGCGAAGAACCCGAGCGCCCGCTTGAGATCGCCGCGCGCGGTCCGGAGAATCCCCGGGTCCCGTCCCGCACCCCGCACTTCGAGCACGACCTCTCCCCATGCCTGCATTGAGCGTCTTCGGGGCCCAGTGGGGCGACGAGGGGAAGGGCAAGCTGATCGACCTCCTGGCCCGCGACGCCGACGTCGTCGTCCGCTACCAGGGCGGGCCGAACGCCGGCCACACGGTGGTCGTGGGCGCGGAGAAGTACGTCCTGCACCTGATCCCGTCCGGGATCCTGAACCCGGCGACCCTGAACCTGATCGGGAACGGCGTCTCGGTCGACCCGATCAAGCTCCTGGACGAGGTCGACGGCCTGCGCGCGCGCGGGGTCCAGGTCGACGGCAGGAACCTGCGCCTGTCGGCGCTGGCGCACGTGATCTTCGAGCACCACCGCGTGATCGACGGGCTCTCGGAACGCTGGCGCGGCGAGGGCCGCATCGGCACGACGGGCCGCGGCATCGGGCCGTGCTACTCGGACAAGGCGGCGCGCGTGGGCTTGCGGGTGTGCGATCTGCTCGAACCGGACCTGTGCCGGATGCGCCTGCGCGCCGCGCTGGCGGAGAAGAACGCGCTGATCGAGCGCGTGCACGGCGCGACGCCGCTCGACCTCGACTCGACGCTCGACCGCTACGTCGCGATCGGCGAGCGGCTGCGGCCGTTCGTCGCCGACGCGGGCGCCGAGGTCCGCGCCGCGCACCGCGCCAAGAAGCGCATCCTGTTCGAGGGCGCGCAGGGCGCCATGCTCGACATCGACGCGGGCACGTACCCGTTCGTCACGAGCTCGAACACGGGCGCGAACGGGATCTCGGCCGGCGCGTGCTTCCCGCCGCGCTGGATCGACCGCGTGGTCGGCATCGCCAAGGCCTACACGACCCGCGTCGGCGAGGGCCCGTTCCCGACGGAGCTCGACGACGAGATCGGCGCGCGCATCCGCAAGCAGGGGAACGAGTACGGCTCGACCACCGGGCGTCCGCGGCGCTGCGGCTGGTTCGACGCGGTCGCGGTGCGCTACGCGCTCGACCTCTCGGGCGCGGACGGCTGGATCGTGACGAACCTGGACGTCCTCTCGGGGTTCGCGGAGATCTCCGTGGCGACGCGCTACGACATCGGCGGGCGCCAGGTCCGCGATTGGCCCGCACAACTGCCCTCGATCGACGCGGCGCGGCCCGTGTACCAGAGCCATCCGGGCTGGAGCGAGGACATCACGCGCGTCCGGAAGTTCGAGGACCTGCCCTCCGCGGCGCGCGGCTACGTCGAGTTCCTCGAGCGCGAGGTGGGCGCCCCCGTGCTCATGATCTCGGTCGGCCCGGAGCGCGACCAGGTCATCCAGCGCGGCAGGATCCAGCCCTCATGACCCGCGCGGCGCCCGTGCGTCCCGATCTCGGCGGACCGTTCCCGGCCCACATCGCGATCATCATGGACGGCAACGGGCGCTGGGCCGAGCGCCAGGGATTGCGGCGGATCCTCGGGCACCGCGAGGGCATCCACTCGGTGCGCGAGATCACGACCGAGTGCGCGCGCATGGGCGTCGAGAGCCTGACGCTGTACGCGTTCAGCCACGAGAACTGGAAGCGGCCCGCGCCCGAGATCCGCTACCTGATGTCGCTCTTGAAGCGCTTCCTCGTGGCGGAGCTCCCGACGCTGATGCAGAACGGCGTCCGCTTGCGCGCGATCGGACGGCTCGAGGAGCTGCCGGCGGGCGCGCTCAAGGAGCTGCGTCGCACGGAAGCGCTGACGGCGGCGAACGACGGCATGGTCCTGCGCCTCGCGCTGTCGTACGGCGGGCGCACCGAGATCGCCGACGCGGTGCGCCAGATCGCCGAGGACGCGCGCGCCGGCGTGATCGATCCGGCGCGGATCGACGAGGAGACGCTGCGCGCGTACCTGTACGACCCGGAGACGCCCGATCCCGATCTCCTGATCCGCACCGCGGGGGAGATGCGCGTGTCGAACTTCCTCCTGTGGCAGATCAGCTACAGCGAGCTCTACGTCGCGACCGAGTGCTGGCCCGAGTTCCGCCGCGCGCAACTGCTCGAGGCGATGCGCGCCTATGCCGGCCGCAAGCGCAAGTTCGGCGGGCTGGTCGCCGACATGTCGCCCGCGAAGACCGCCGAACCGGCGACTCCGCGGCGGCGTACCGGCGGCACGTAGCGCGCTCACGAACGTGTCGAAGGCCAAGAAGATCCTGCGCCGCACGCTGTCCGGCGGCACGCTGCTCGCCGCGGTCGCGGGGCTCCTGTGGTGGAACGCGCAGGACGGTTCGGGCCGTCCGGTCTTCTGGGTCACGAGCCTCGTCCTCCTCGCGGCGGTCGTCGAGGTCGCGCGCATGGGCAGCCTCGCGCTCGTCGCGCTGCGGCCGGCGCTGCTCCTCGGCGCCATCGCGGTCGTCCTGCTCGCGAACGCGGCGATCGAGAGCGCGACGCTGCGGGCCGAGTACGCCGACTTCCCGGCCGCGAGCAGCGCCACGGCGCGGCCGGGGTACCTCGTCGAGGCGGCGTTCGCCGTGCTCGCGGCGCTCTCGGTCCACGGGCTGACGCGCAGCTTCGCGCGCTTCCTGGGCGGACCGGCGGTGGGCCGCGTCCTCGGGATGCTCGCGGTCGGCGCGGTCGTGGTCTGGGCGCTGAACGACGTCGCGCTCGCGCGCACGAACGTCGGACCGGCGCTCGTCGTGCTGGCGCTGCTGGCCGTCACGAGCGCGCCGCTCGCGGCCCTCGAACCCGGCGGCGGCCAGCGACTGCTCGTGGTGGCCGGGCTCGCACTGTGGCTCCTGCCGCCGCTCCCGGCGCTGTGGGGGATCTGGCACGCGTACGGGACGAGCGGGCTCGTCGCGCTGCTCGCGCTCTCGAAGATCGGCGACACGGCCGGCTACTACGTCGGCGGGGCGATCGGGAAGTCGCATCCGTTCCCGAGGATCTCGCCGGGCAAGACGACGGCGGGCTGCGTCGCGTCGCTCGTCGCGGCGACGGCGCTCGGCGGCGTCCTGTCGGCGACGGGAGTCCTGCCCGCGGGACGGTTCGGGCTCGCGGGCGGCTTCGCGGCCGGCGCGTTCCTCAACGTCGCGGCGCAGGCCGGCGACCTGCTCGAGAGTTGGGTGAAGCGCCGCGCGGGCGTGAAGGACTCCTCGACGTGCTTCGGTCCGTCCGGCGGCCTGCTCGACCAGCTCGACAGCCTCCTGCTCTCGATCCCGATGGCCCTCGCGACGTGGCCTTTCCTGTTTCCGGAGATCTTCTCCGGGAACTCGCGTTGACACGCCCGCGAAAACAGGGGCATCCTTGTGCAGCGCCGCGGCGCGTTCCCCGGTTCCAAACGCCGGTTCCCGACGGAGTCCTACCCTGAGTTCGACCGAGATCACGATCCCGCTGCGTTCGCACGACGAGGCGATCCTCGTCCTCGGCCCCTACGACCGCTACGCGAAGATCCTGCGGCAGGACCTGGACATCGAGATCTTCACGCGGCGCGGCAACCTGCGCCTGCGCGGCACGGACGAGGGCGTCCAGGAAGCGCGCCGGCGGATCGAGCACCTCTTGGGCAAGTCGCGCAAGGGCCGCGAGCTGGCGCTCTCCGACATCGAATCGATCCTCCTGGGCACGGACACGCCGCCCGCCGTCGAGCGGGTCGAACGCGCCGTCGCTCCGCGCGCGGCGCCCGGGCGTCCCGTGCCTTCGTACCGGGTCCTGCGTCCGGGGACGACGCCCGCGCCCGAGCGCGCGTCGCATCCGGAATCGCACGAGAGCTCCGCGCCGCCGCGCCCGCACCTTGTCTCGACGGCCGCGCTCTCGACGCTGCGCGTGAACCCGGTCGCCGCGCGCAGCGAGAACCAGCGCCGCTACCTCGAGCTGATCGAGCGGAACGCGCTGGTCTTCGGCGTCGGGCCGGCCGGCACGGGCAAGACGTACCTGGCCGTCGCGGCGGCGCTGCGCGCGCTGCGCGGCGGACAGATCAAGCGCATCATCATCACGCGCCCCGTGGTCGAGGCGGGCGAGCACCTCGGGTTCCTCCCGGGCGACCTGCAAGCGAAGCTGAACCCGTACACGCGGCCCATCTACGACGCGTTCTACGACCTGCTCGACTTCGACGACGTGGTGCGCTTCGAGGAGCAGGGCATCATCGAGGTCGCGCCGCTGGCGTTCATGCGCGGCCGCACGCTGGCCCACGCGTTCGCGATCCTCGACGAGGGCCAGAACACGACGGTCCCGCAGATGAAGATGTTCCTGACGCGGCTCGGCGAGGGCTCGCGCATGATCGTCACGGGCGACCCGTCGCAGACCGACCTCGAGCACAACCAGCGCAGCGGCCTGATCGACGCGTACAACCGGCTGCGCGGCTTCCAGGACGTCGGCGTCGTCGAGTTCGGCCGGCAGGACATCGTGCGCCACCCGCTCGTCGAGCAGATCGTGCGCGCCTACGAAGGCCCCCCGCGCGAGGCTCCGCGCGACGTCCCGCCGCGCGACGCGGGATCCCGGGATGCGCCGTACCGCGACGCCCCGCACCGCGAAGCCCAGCACCGTGATCCGCCGCCCCGCGAAGGTCCGTCGCGCGACTGGCCGCGCGATCCGCAGCGCCCGTGAGCCAGCTGCGGCGGACCCACGCGCGCCGCGGTCACCGCGGTCGCGATCCGGACGTCGTCGCCGCGCGCAAACCGGTGCGCCGGGGGGCGGCGAAGGCGCCCGTCGCGCGCGAACCGACCGTTGCGGTGCAGTGGGTCGGTGCGCGGCCGTTCCTGACCCTGGCGGAGATCCGCCGCACGGCGCGCGCGGCGCTGCGGGAGGGCGGCCGTCCCGCGCTGCGTCTGTCGATCGCGGTCGTGCCCGACCGCCGGCTGACGCGCTTGCACGCCGAGTGGCTCGGCGATCCGACGCCGACCGACGTCCTGTCCTTCGACCTCTCCGACGACCTCTCGGAGGCGGGCGAGATCGTCGCGAGCCACGACTGCGCGCGCCGGACCGCGCGCGCGCGCGGCGTCGCGCCCGGGCGCGAGCTCGCGCTCTACGTCGTACACGGCGTCCTGCACCTGTGCGGATACGACGACCACGCCGCGCGCGAACGGGCCGCGATGCGCGCGGCGGAACAGCGCGTTCTCGCCGCGCTCGGGTGGCCCGCGGACCTCGCGCCGCACGACGAAGTGCCGAGACGGTCGCGACGAGCCCCTTGATCGGGCCGCTGGAACCTGTATCAGGGGGGGAGCGCGTAGCCTCTATGCGCGAACCGATCGCCCCCCGTTCGTCGTGACGGCCCCTCGTCCCGAAATCCAGCGTCCAAGGAGCCAACCCCTCGCGGTTGTCGTGCTCGCGCGCCCCGGCGCCACAGCGCGCGAGGCGACGCCGCGCGTCCGTCCGCTGCGCGCGGTCCCCGAACGCCGGCCCAGCCGAGCGCCCGCGGCCGCGGTCGGCGCGCCGGCGCGCGAGGCCGATCGCGCCGCCAAGGCCGAGCTCAAGCTGTGGCGCGCCTACCACCGCGCTCGCCGCCGTTTCGAGGCCGAAAACGTGGCGATTTCGATCGGCGGCGCGCCGGCCTCGAGCGGCCCGTCGCCGGCCGCCGCGGTGTGCGACCGCGCGCGCAACGCGCTCGTCGAGCACTACCAGCCGCTCGTGCGCGTGATCGCCGGTGCCCTCGAGCGCCGTCTGCCGCGCAGCGTGGACCGCGGCGACCTGGAGACGGCCGGCAACGTCGGCCTGATGTCGGCGATCGAAGCCTGGGACCCGGCGCGGGGCGTGCCCTTCGAGCTGTACGCCGAGCACCGCCTGCGCGGCGCGCTGCTCGACGAGCTGCGGAAGCTCGACTGGCTGCCGCGCCCCTGGCGCGCGCGGCTCGAGGCGCGGCGCCGCGCGATCGAGCGCCTGCGCGCGACGCTCGGCCGCGAGCCGTGGGACGAGGAGGTCGCGCACGCGCTCTCGATCCCGGTGGACGAGTACCGCCAGGACTACGGCCCCGGCCTCGTCGACGGCCCCGTCACGCCGTCGTGGGGCGACGACGGCAACTCGAACGGCGGGCCGACCCTCGACGGCGTGGCCGACCAGGCCCGCGAGGCCCCCGAGGAACGGCTCACGCGCGACGACCTCCTGCGGCTCGTCGCGCAGAAGCTGTCGGTGCTCGAGTACCGGCTCGTCTACCTGAAGTACTGGGAGGAGATGCCGCTGCGCGAGATCGGCAGCGTGCTCGGCCTCTCGGAATCGCGCGTGTGCAAGATCCACACGGCGCTGCTCGACCGACTGCGCGACAAGCTCGGCCCCGATCTGCGCGACCGCTGACCGAACTCCTCGGTCCGGTGCCTGGCTACTTCCGCGAGTTCGATCCGATCCGCCGCGCGGCGGGCACGCGGGGAGCGAACTCGCGGGAAGTGAGCCAGGCACCGGACAGCGAAGTTGGCCTCAGGCGGCGATCGGGCTCAGTCCGAGCACCGACGCGTACCCGCGCTGCAGGCATTCGCCCGCTTCCTGGGCGGGCACGGGGCGGCTGAAGAGGTAGCCCTGCGCCTCGTCGCACTCGAGCGCGCGCAGGAACTCGAGCTGGCTGCGCGTCTCGACGCCCTCGGCGACGACGGTCAGGTTCAGGCTCTTGCCCATGAGCACGACCGACGTCGTGATCGCCGAGTCCTCGGGGCTCGTCAGGAGCTCGCGCACGAAGCTCTGGTCGATCTTGAGCGCGTTCACCGGGAAGCGCTTGATGTAGTTGAGCGACGAGTAGCCGGTGCCGAAGTCGTCGATGGACATGTGGATGCCCATGTGCCGGATCGTGCGCAGCGTCTCGATCGTCGCGTCGGCGTCCTGCAGCAGCATGCTCTCCGTGAGCTCGAGCTCGAGGCCGTCCGGATCGAGACCCGTCTCCTCGAGCACGCGCGCGATGCGCAGCTCGAGGTCGGGCTGGCGGAATTGCACCGACGACAGGTTCACCGCCATGCGGACGTGCGGCAGGCCGGCCGCGCGCCAGGCCTGGTTCTGGCGGCAGGCCTCGCGCATCACCCACTCGCCGATCGGCACGATGAGGCCGGATTCCTCGGCGATCGGGATGAACTGCGCCGGCGAGACCATGCCCAGCTCGGGGTGCTTCCAGCGCAGCAGCGCCTCGAACCCGACGACGTTGCCGGTCCGGATGTCGACGCGCGGCTGGTAGAAGGGCGTCAGCTCGCCGCGTTCGAGCGCGTAGCGCAGGTTCGACTCGAGCGTCAGGCGCTCGAACGTGCTCGAGTTCATCGCCGCCGTCGCGAAGCGGATCCCGTGCAGTTGTTCCTGGCGCGCGCGCCCCATCGCCTTGCGCGCAGACTCGTACAGTTCGGTCGCCGTCGTGCCGTCGTGCAGGTGCACGGCGATGCCGGCGTTGACCTGGACCGAGCACTTCCGGCCGTCGATCTCGACCGGCTTCTCGAGCTGCTGCTGCAGGCGGCGCGCGACCTTGTAGGCCTCCTGCGGGCGCTCCTGGCGTTCGAGCAGGACGCTGAACTCGGAACCCTCCAGCAGGGTCACCGGTCCGGCCGTGCCCGCGCCGCCGGAGCTGCCCTCGCGCGAGCGCACCATGTCGCGCAGGCGCTTCGTCAAGGTGGCCAGGCACGCCGAGACCAGGCTCGCGTCCGCCTGCGCGTCGGCGACCTCGGCCGACAGCATGACCAGCGCCGCGCTGCTCTTCTTGGTCCGCGGGTTCCGCAGGACCTCGTCCGTGCGCTGCAGGAAGCGCTCGCGCGGCGGCGAACCGGAGATCGACGCCTCCGCGGCGGCTTCGTCGGCCGCGAGCCGGAACCGCGTGGAGGCCAGGTCGCGCTCGACGCGCACGCTGCGCAGCACGCTGATCACGCGGTGCGCGAACAACGAATCGGCGATCGGCGTGACCGTCCAGTCGGAGGCGCCCAGGCGCAGGGCGATCTGGCACTGCGCGGCCGTGCCGATGGCGATCCAGGGGATGCGCGAGCGCGCATCGCCGCCCGCGAGCTCCGTCGCGAGCTCGGGGACCGCGTCGACGCCGCAGTCGACGATCACGAGCTCCGGCCGCGTCGCCATGCAGGCCGAGATGGCCTCTTGCGCGTCGGCGACATCCACGCACTCGGCGCCCGTGGGTGACAGCGATGCGCGGATCGACTGGCTCAGCGCGGGATCGCCGACGACGCACAGGATCGCCGGTGAGTTCCGGGAAGGGGCGGGGGACATGCTGGGGTTCCTGGGGAACGACGGGACCCCGTCGGTATCGACCCCCTCACGCCGGGCCTTGACCGACGCGCCGGCTCGGACCGGATCGGCCCGTAGCTCCGGGACCCGAACCGGAAATCGTTTCCGGCGGACCGAGCCGCGCGCGCGACGTCGGACGAGCGCCGATCAGGTGCACGTGGCCGCGAGCCCGGCGCGGCGCACGATCTCCGCCGTGAACTGCGTCGTCGAGAGCTTGCCACCGATGTCCGACGTCGAACGGCCGGCCGCGATCGACTCGAGCACCGCCGAGCGCACGCGCGCTCCGGCTTCGACCTCGCCCACGTGCGTCAGGAGGTTCGCGAGCGACAGGAGGGCCGCGCTCGGATTGCACAGGTCCTTCCCGGCGATGTCGGGCGCCGTCCCGCCGGCCGGATCGAACATCGCCACGCGCACGTTCCCGGCCGCGTCGAACGAGTAGTTCGAGCTGTCGCCGAGGCCGATCGACCCGATGAGCCCGCACGCGGCGTCCGAGAGGAAGTCGCCGTACTCGTTGGGCGTCACGATGACCGCGTAGCGCTCGGGGCGCATGACGATGCCGGCCAGCAGCGAGTCGAAGAGCTCCTTCCGGTGCGCGATGCGCGGGAACTCGCGCGCGACCTCGGACACGGCCTCCTCGAACAGGCCGTCCGTCTCCTTCTGGATCGTGTACTTGCTGGCCGAGACGACCTGCGTGCCGCGGCGTTCCGCGAGTCGGAACGCGAAGCGCGCGGCGAGCAGGCTGGGGCCGCGCTCGATGACGCGCAGCGACACGGCGGTCTCGCGGTTGACGCGGCGGCCCGGGTCCTCGTACGTGCCGCCCGTCGCGATGCGCACGACGTCGATGTCGAGGCGCTTCTTGAAGTTGGTCTCGATGCCCGCGATGGTCGCGACCGGCCGGTGGATGACGGCGAAGTCGAGCCTGTCGCGCAGGACCGCGTTCGGGCTCTCGGCCGTCGTCGCCGTGGGGTACTTGATGCCCACGCGGTGCTCCTCGAGCAGCCCGGCCGCGTCCTGGTAGATCGCGTGGCCGCGGCGGGTGCGGTTCGGTTCCGACAGGTCCACCGGCACGAACTCGATGCGGCAGGGGAGCGCCTCGGCGACCGAGTGGACGCTCGCGGACAGCTCGGGGGAGATGCCGTCCCCGTGCAGCTCGACGACGCGGTGGGTGTTCATGGGGTGGGAGGCTCCGCCTCGAGTTCTTTCCATCGGGCGTGCTGGCCTCGGCGATGAAGCGCGACAAGATAGCGGGCATGGGACGCCATCCGACAGGGGCGGGAGCTCGCCTCGCGCGAACCGCGCTCGCCGCGGCCTGCGCCGCGAGCGGCCTCGCGCGCGCCACGTCCGGCGCGGACCCCGAGCCCACCGTGGCGTGGCACGCCTTGCGCAACGGCGGCTTCGAGGAACGCGGCGGCGACACGAGCCCGCGCGCGATCCCGTGGTGGCGCAGCACGCGCGGCGCGGACCAGCTCGAGTCGGCCGCCGGCGGCGGATCGAGCCTGCGCACGGGGCCGGGCGAGGACGCCGAGCAACCGTTCGCGGCCTACGCGCCGCTCGTGGACCAGCTCGCGATTCGCGGCCGCGTGCGCGGCGCGGGCGTCGTGTCGATCGTGGACGGCGGCGGCGCGATCGCGCGCTTCCCCGTGCGCTCGACCGGCGCCGAGGCGCAGTCGTTCACGATCACGGCGGCCGACCTGGCGCGCGAGCTCGGGCACGCGCCCGTGCCGCGCTTCACGCTGCGGCTCGCCGGCGAGGGCCAGGAGGTCGCGCGCTGGGACGACCTCGACGCCGTCGTCGTCCTGCCGTGTCCGAGCGAGGCGGACCTGCGTGCCGAGGTCGTCCGCCAGCTCGACGCGATCTTCACGACGTGGGCGGAGCGCGCGCTCGACGTCGCCGGCCCGCGCAAGACGGCCTTCGTGTCGCGCGCGTTCGACGTCGTGACCGGCGCGGAGCTCTACGCGGCCGAGATCGCCGCGCCGGTGTTCGCGCTGCAGGAGAACCTGCTCGACGCGGTCGTCGCGCACGACGAGCCGCGCTGGCGCGCGTTCCTCGATAGGCACATCGAGGACCTGCTGACGCTCGCGCTGCACCCCGACACGGGACTGCCGTGCGAGTGGAACCCGACGGCGGACGAGCGCATCGACGACAAGCCGGTCGAGATCGCGCTGGCCTTCGGCTACCTGATCGACGTCGCGCGCGAGGGGCCCGAGCCGTTCCGCGAACGCGCGCGCGCCGCGGCCGTGAAGATCGGCGAGACGGTGCTGGCGAGGGGCCAGATGCCCGACGGCGAGGTCGCGGCCAGCTACGTGCCGCGCACCGGCGCCGTGAACGTGAACGTGAACCGCCTCCGCCGCCTCGACGTGTCGTGCCAGCTCGGCCGCCTCAGCGCGCTGACCGGCGACGACCGCTACGCGAAGGCCGCGCGCACGGCGCTCGCGACGCTCGAGTACACGCACTACTGGGCCGGCACGTGGGAGAAGATCGATCCGGCGTTCGACGACGACTTCGGCCACTACGCCGCGCGCGCCGCGACGATCGCGCGGGCGCGTCCGGAGGACGTCTTCTTCCGGCGCTTCGCGGTCGAGGGCCTGCGGCACCTCCTGCCGCTGTGGCGCGACGCGACGCGCTTCGGCGGGAACGTCGCCGCGGACCAGGTGCGCTGCTGGCGCGTCGCGGCGGATCTCGTGCGCGTCGATCCGAGCCTGCGCGCCGAGCTCGAGCCGGTCCTCTTCGACGCCGTGCACGCGCACGTGCAGGGCGAGCAGTACGGCAACGGCGCCTGGGGCGACGTGACGATCTTCCAGTACGGACCGCGGAACGTGCAGGTGGGCGACTACACCGGGACGCCGCAGAACCTGCTCAACGGGCTGTCGGCCGCGTACACGGCGGACCTCGGATTGCGCACGGACGTGACGCGCGCGCTGTACACCGCGGTGCTGCGCAGCTCGGTGAAGGAGTACGGCCGGCCCTACGGCTTCCTGCTCGAGAGCACGGCGAATCCGCGCGGCGGCAACACGGCCGCGGGATCGCTGCGCGTGCTGCTGGGCCTGTCGACGATGCTGCGCGGGCTGTCGGGCAGGCCGGAGCCGCGCTGAGGGCGCGGACGCGACAGCCCTCAACCCGCTACGAGTCGTTCCAGCTGGGCCTCGATCCTGGGCAGGTCGTCCTGAACGGTCCGCCAGACGATCGATGCATCGACGCCGAAGTACTCGTGGACGAGGATGTTCCTCATCGCGCGCATGCGCGCCCAGTCGATCCCGGGATGGGAACGGCAGACCTCGTCCGGGACATGTCCCGACGCTTCGCCGATCACGATCAAGGCATGCAAGACGGCACGCCGCGTCCGCTGGTCCTGGACGAAGTCCGGTTCGCTCATCCCGGCGCAGAAGCCGCGAGCGGCCCGCACGGATTCCAGGATGTCGTGGATCCGGAACTGCCAATCCCTACGCGGCACGGATGGCTTCGCTCAGGATGCTGGCCTTCAGGTGCGGGTGGAGCGCCGAGGGCGTCGCGAGATCGACCTTGGCCCCGAGCCACTCCTCGAGCGCGAGCTTCAGCCCCGCGAAAGCGATCAAACCGACTGGACGGTCGAACTCGACCAGGACATCGACGTCGCTCGCCGGACCGGCCTCGTCGCGAGCGACGGAACCGAAGATGGAGAGCGTGAGCACGTGATGCTCGCGAACCAGCTCCTCGTGATGTTCGCCCAGGATCCGAAGGGCATCGTCCCGCCTCATGCGAGGAGGATCGCTCCGGGCGGCGAAAGAGGCAAGCGCCGGGCGCGGCGCGTCGGAGCGGAGACGAGCACCGCACACAGCTCTCGGCTTTGACAGACCAAGTCGGCCTGGTCGTAGACGACTCGTCGCACGTGGACCGATGCACGGCACCTCGAGCCGGATGAGGATCCGTGTTCACGAGGGAAGTCCGCGCAGCGCGGAGCCTGTGAGGAGATCGGGCGACGCACTCGCACCCACCGCGTGGCGCCGCCTCCCGGCTGCCTCGAGCTCGCGAATGCCCCACAGGCACTCAGCGCAGCTTCACGACCGCGATCTCGTCGCTGAACGCGCAGGCGGCGACGATCTCGAGCGCGCCGTCGCCGTCGAGGTCGGCGAGCAGCAGGTCGAGCGGGCCCGTCCCCACGCCGAGGTCGGGCATGCGCGCGAGCGACCGGCCGTCGCCGCCGCTCTGACCGAGCCACAGGTTCAGGTGGTGGCTGTTCTGCGCGGACACGACGACGTCGCCGCGTCCGTCGCCGTCGAGGTCGCCGCAGCGCACGGCGTAGGCGCGCAGGCCGGTCGGCCAGGAGCCGTCGAGCGCGAGGCCCTTGCCGGCGGCGGCGTCGCGCTCGAAGTAGGCGAGCGTGCCCGCGCCCTCGCCGCCGCCCAGGTAGGCCAGCGCACCCGCTGTCGGGTTCACGGCGATGCCGCGCGCGCGCTCCGCGATCGGCTGGTGGTGGGTCTCGACGATCTCGGTGCGCGCGGCGCGCAGCATGCACCAGCCCGATCGCGGTCCCGCGTCGGTCAGAGCGACGACCAGCGCGCTGGCGCCCTTGCCGGCCGAGATCAGCGCCAGGTCGCGCGGCGCGCCGGCGACGTCGAACGCGCGCGGTTCGCCGAAGCTCATCGAGCCGGGTTTCGCGACCGCGATCGGCACGATGACGACCTTCGACTCGTTGGGGTCGGTGATCACGGCCTCCAGCGAACCGTCCGACTCGAGGTCGGCGACGAGCAGGTCCCCGACCGACTTCGCGCACGCGACCGGCTTCGTCTCGCCGCGCTGCCACAGTCGTCCGCTGCCGTCGCCGAACCACGCGTCGAGGAGGACGGCGCCGTTCGCCTCGCGCAGGAACGCGATGTCGAGCTTGCCGTCGCCGTCCAGGTCGCGCGCGCGCACGCGGTTCGCGCGCTCGGCGAAACCCTGCGCAACGCCGGCGGCAAGGCCCGTCGCCGTGCCGCGATGCACCTGGATGGTCGTGTCGAGCGCGCACAGCGCCACGACATCGATCTTCCCGTCGCCGTCGAAGTCGCCGGCGTCGATCGAGTGCGGCGAACGCCCGGAGCGCGCGCAGTGCGCCGTGTTCCAGCCGCCGGCCGCGTCCGCGAAGACGACGCCTATCCGCTTCGCGTCGCCGTTCGCCAGCGCGACGTCGAGGTTCCCGTCACCGTCGAAATCGCCCAGCGCTCCCGCGCTCGGATGCTGGCCGCCGTAGGTCGTGAACGGCTGCGTCCCGTCCTCGCGCTCGATCGCGGCCTCCTGTCCGTGGACGGAGACGGTCAGGCGTACGCGCTGCGGCGCGACGCCGGCGTGGCTCACGTCGATCGGGACGGCGGCGACCTTGTCCACGCCGTCGATCGCGAGCTTCTCGTCGAGCCAGACGACCTCGTCGTCGCCGGACGCGACCAGGAATCGCCTCGCCTTCGTGCCGCGCCAGCCGCGGATCTCGTCGATCCGGCGCGGCAGTCCGGTGAGCTGCGTCGAAGTCTCCTCGACGAAGCCCGAGATCGAGCCCGACGCTCGCGCCGGCACGTAGGCCACGATCGTCCGCGCGGCCTGCGATCCGACGAGGATCGCGCGGCCGTCCTCCGTGATGTGGGCGCAGGTCGACTGCGCGTCGCGCAGCGCGTGGCGCGCGACGATCGCGCCGCCCTGCACGAGCAGCAGCTCGTCGTCCAACGTGACGACGGCGACCTCCGGGGTTCCGTCGGCGTCGAGGTCGCCGCTCGCGAGGACGCGCGGTCGCGCGGCCAGCTCGACGTGCGCCACGAGCGCCGTCCCGACCTGCAGGGCAGCGCGCACGTCGATCAGGTCGATGCCGGGCTCGTTGCGCGACGCGACCGCGACGACCGCGGGTCCGCCGTCCTTGCCGGGCTTCCACGCGCCCACGCGCACGGGACCGAGCGCGTAGTCGCCGATCCCGTACTCGACGCTCCGCGGCGCGGCGCCGGGACGGTTCGAGATCCCGCTCCACACGCGGACCGCGCCCGGGCCGCGCACGACGGAGACGAGCTCGTCGCGGCCGTCGCCGTCGAGGTCGTACGCCAGGAGCCCGGTGGCGCGCGCTTCGCCCGTGTCGAACTCGAGGCGCGCGCGCAGCACGGTCTCGGGCTTCGGCGCGGCCGGGGGAGCGTCTCCGCACGCCGCGGCGAGCGGGAGCGCGCAGGTGGCGAACAGGCACGCGGCCAGGAACGACGGATCGATCACGCGCCGATCGTGTCGCTCGGGCACCTGCGCGTCAACGCGGCAGCGCCGCTCGCGCCGCGCGCGTCGCAGCGCGCGACGGGTCTCGCGCACGGACGAGCGCCGATCCCGGGGTGTGTCGCTCCGGCGCCACGGGCTATGCTCGCCCGACGGGAAGCGCTCGGCACGCCGGTCGCACCCGCACACCTCATGGATCGCCGCGCGCGCAACGTCCTCCTCGTCGTCCTGGCCGCGGTCGCCGTCGCCGGGATCGGCGGCGCCGGGTGGTGGATCCTGCGCGAGGGGCCGAAGCCGCCGCCCGCGGTCGAGCTGCAGACGCCGCTCGAATTGCCCGCTCCGGCGGCGCCCGCGGACGACGGCCCGGGCGCGCGCACGCTCGAGCTGGCCGAGGACGAGAAGCCCGCCTACGGATCGCTCGAGACGACGGTGATCTTCCCGCTCGAGGTCGAGCTGAAGCTCGTGCGCGCGACGTCGAACCCGAAGGCCGACGGCGCGCCCGCGCTGGGCGCCGGGGCGACGGCGAAGCTCGTCGGCTCCGTCGTCGACGCCAAGGGCGCCGGCGTGCGCGCGCAGGTGCGCTTCGTCGCCGGGTCGAACCGCGGCCGCACGCTGTACGCCGATTCGCTGGGACGTTTCGGCGCGGAGAACCTGTACCCCGGGCTCTCGGTGGTCTCGATCACCGGGCCGGGCATCTCCGGCGCGCAGCGCGAGGTGCGCCTGCGCCCGCTGCGCGAGACGCAATTCAACATCGGTTACGCGCGGCCGGTGCGCGTGTTCGCCGAGGTGATGGACAAGAACGCGAAGCCGATCGTCGGCGCCGTCGTCACGCTGGACGGACAGGTCGCGCAGAGCGACGAGGACGGCCTCGTCGAGTTCGGCGGCATCGCGGCCGGCGAGGTGCTCGTGGTCGTCGAGAAGCCCGGGTTCGCCAGCCTGCGGCAGACGGTGAACCTGATCGGCGGCACGACGGTCGAGCGCGGCAAGCTCAAGTTCCGCCTCGATCCGGGCGCGTCGCTGCAGGTGTCGATCACCGACGCGCTGAACTCGGGGCAGGAGGCGCTGCTCTTCGTCCTGCCCGAGAGCGCCGACGGCGAGCGCAAGTTCCCCTGGCAGAACGTGAACCCCGTGCGGATCTGGCCCGGCGGCACGAAGGTCGTCGAGGACCTGCCCGAGGCGCGCGTGACGCTGCGCCTCTACCACGCCGGCGCCGTGTCGAAGCCGGCGAAGAGGTCCGTCGAGCTGCATCCCGGCCGGCGCGAGACGCTGGAGTTCGGGCTCGAACCCGCGCCGGTCGTCACCGGCGTCGTCAGTGACGGCGGAACTCCGGCCGAGAACGCGATCGTGCGCCTCGAGGCGCCGGATCGCACGGCGGCGATGCTGTCCGTGTTCGGCGAGACGAGCTACCTGTTCCTCGAGAGCGACGTGCTGCCCGACCTGCCGCCGGCGATGCAGGAGGGGACGACGAACGCGAAGGGCGAGTACCAGCTGTCGGCCAGCGAGGACGTGTCGGCGGTGCGGTACCTGACCGCGCTGTCGCGCGATGGCAAGCGCGTCGCCCACGCGGTGCTGAAGCTGGGCGACGTGCGCGCGGACCTCGTGCTGCAGCCGGTCGAGGGCGGGGACGGCGAGCTGGCGATCCAGATGCAGGACCGCATCCAGCCGCTGCCGGTGCAGGTGACGGTCGAGGGGACGCCGCGCGATCCGTTCACGGTGCCGCTGGGCCGCGATCTGCGCGTCGCGAACCTGCCCGAGGGCTCGTGGCTCGTGACGGTGCGCTGGAACGAGGCGGTGCTGACGAAGGACCAGCCGATCGAGATCGTGGGCGAGACGCGGTTGTTCGTCGCGCTGCCCGAGGGCGCCATCGTGGGGCAGGACGAGGAGACGCGGCGCAGGGCGGGGAAGCGCTGACGCGTACGGTGCCTGGAACGACCCCGACACATTCGCCGTAGCGGCGCGGCGATCTCCCGCGGGTGGGGCGAATGTGTCGGGGTCGTTCCAGGCACCGTACCTGCGCGTGCCTGCGTCGAAAACGGCGGAGTGGAGCCTGGCTCCGTACCGGATTAGCCTTGCCGGACCTTGAAGCCCATCGTCCTCGACGGAACGTCCCTCACCCTGGCCCATCTCGAGCCGCTCGTCCGCGGCGAGGACGTCGCGCTCTCCGTCGCGCCTTCGGCGATGGCGGCCGTGAAGCGCGCGCGGGAGATCGTCGAGCGCCACGTCGCGCGCGGTGACGTCGTCTACGGCCTCACGACGGGCTTCGGCAAGCTCAAGAACGTCGCCATCCCGGCCGCGGACCTGGCGCAGCTGCAGACGAACCTGATCCTCTCGCACTGCTGCGGCATCGGCGATCCGATGCCCGTCGCGGAGGTCCGCATCGCGCAGGTCCTGCGCCTCAACGGGCTCGTGCGCGGGCACTCGGGCGTGTCGCCGCAGCTCGTCGAGACGCTCGTGCGGCTCTTCGCGAAGGGCTTCGTCCCGGTCGTCCCGCGCCAGGGCTCGGTCGGCGCGAGCGGCGACCTGGCGCCGCTCGCGCACATGGCCGCCGCGTACCTGGGGCACGGCGAAGCGTACGTCGGCGGCCAGCGGATGAGCGCGCGCGACGCCCTGCGCTCGATCGGCGAGGAGCCCGTGAGGCTGTCCGCCAAGGAAGGCCTCGCGCTGATCAACGGCACCGAGGTCATCAAGGCGATCGGCACGTGCGCCGTCGTCCGTGCCACGAACGTGGTGAAGAGCGCCGACGCGATCGCCGCGCTCTCGATCGAGGCGCTGCTCGGCTCGCAGAAGCCCTTCGCCGAGCGCATCGCCGCGCTGAAGGGCCACGCCGGCCACGCGCGCGTCGCGCGCAACGTGCGCGCGTGCCTCGCGGAATCCGCCGTGCTGGCCTCGCACACCGACTGCGACCGCGTGCAGGATCCGTACTCGCTGCGCTGCGTGCCCCAGATCCACGGCGCGGTCCACACGGCGCTCGAGCACGTGCGCGCGGTCCTCGCGATCGAGCTCACGTCGGTGACCGACAACCCGCTCGTCTTCCCCGACACGGGCGAGGTCGTCAGCGCCGGCCAGTTCCACGGCCAGCCGCTCTCGATCCCGCTCGACTACCTCGGGATCGCGTTGGCGACGACCGGCAACGTGTCCGAGCGGCGCATCGAGCAGCTCGTGAACCCCGACCTCTCGCACCTGCCCGCGTTCCTGACGCCGAAGCCCGGCCTCAACTCCGGTGTGATGATCGTGCAGGTCGCGGCGGCCGCGCTGGCCAGCGAGAACAAGCCCCTCGCGCACCCCGCGTCCGTGGACACGATCCCGACCAGCGCGAACCAGGAGGACCACGTGTCGATGGGGGTGACGGCGGCGCGCAAGGCGCTCACCGTCTGCGCGAACGTCGAGGCGATCCTGGCGCTCGAGTGGATGTGCGCCGGCCAGGCGCGCGAGTTCCACAAGGACCTGCGCGCCGGGAGGGGCGCCGAGGCCGCGCACGCCTGCCTGCGCACGCGCGTCGCGCCGCTCGGGGAGGACCGCTGGCTGCACGCCGACATCCAGGCGTCCATCGAGCTCTTGCGGGAAGGGAAGCTCGTGGCCGCGGTCGAGGCGGCGGTCGGACCGCTGTCGGGCTGATTTCGCGCGGAAGCCCTGGATTTCCTGTCGCCGCCGGCGAGGGCGCGCAGGTCGTGGAGGAGTGCCGCACCCGCGGCGCGGCTGTCTCGAAGCCCCGCATCTCCCTCCGCAGACCACCATGAAGCCCTCGAACCCGATCCGCCTCGCCACCCTTCCCGCGGTGGCGTTCCTCGCCCTGACGACCCTGGCGCCCGCCGCGCGGACGGAACCGAACGGGTCCCCGGCCGGCGAGGACGCGCCCGGCCTGGCCGCCCCGATCTCCGTCCCCGCCGCGGCGCCCACGGCGCGCGTCCACCTCGACCGGCCCGGCGACGGGGCGCTCTGGGCGCGCGGCCGGCGCTGGAAGGCGAGCTTCGACGAGAGCGGCGCGACGTACTACGCGGGATTCGGCGCGCGTCAGCCGCGCAACCTGGCGCACGCCCTGTCGCCGGACCGCGTGACGGTCGGCGGCGAGCCGATCGCGTTCGAGCGCGCGGCCGAGCCCGCGGTCCTCGGCCAGCGGGTCGAGATCGACCGCGGCTCGTTCGTCGAGGCGTACGAGCTCTCCGTCGACTCGATCGAGCAGCTCTTCGTGTTCGACACCCTGCCGCGCGCAGGCGACATCGTCGTCGAGATCCCGATCGCGAGCGAGCTCGACGGCTCGGAGACCGCGGACGGACTCGAGTTCCGGAACGAGCTCGGCCGCGTCACGTACAGCCGCGCCGTCGCGATCGATGCGCGCGGTCGTCGCGCCGCCGCGCCGACGCGACTCGTCGACGGCGCGATCCGCATCACGGTCGACGCGGACTTCGTCGCGCGGGCCGCGCTGCCGATCGTCATCGATCCGGTCGTCAGCCAGTTCTGGCTGGACTCGACCACCTCCGACACCTTCGCGCCGGACATGGCCTGGGATCCGTTCCATCAGGTCTGGCTCGCCGTCTACTCCGAGACGTTCTCGGCCACGGACACCGACATCTTCGCGCGCATGCTGAGCGCGACGGGCTCCACCCTCGCGACCGGCTACGTGGACTTCACGGCATCCTCCTGGACGCGACCGCGCGTGGCGAACAGCGGCCTGTCGCACCAGTTCCTCGTCGTGGCCGAGCGCACGAGCGGAACGGCCAAGCTCGTCTGGGGCCGCATGGTCGCTCCGAACGGCACGATCCTCACCATGGATCCGCAGTTCGACATCGGCGGTCCCGTGCCGGGCGACAAGCGGACGCCCGACGTCGGCGGGGATCCGCGCGCGGTGTCCGGCACGAACTTCTGCGTCGTCTTCGAGCACGTCCTCGCGGGCCTCGACACCGAGATCGCCTACCGCATGGTCACGTCCGCCGGCGTGCCCGTCGGCACCGAACCGGCCTATCTCCCGGACGCCGCCGTCGAATCGAACTCCGTCCCGTCGATCTCGCGCTCGAACGGCGGCACGACTTGGCTCGTCTCCTGGCTGCGCGAGACCTCCACGTTCCCCGTGACCGACCTCATCATGGCCGGACGCGTGAACGCCAACGGCACGGTCGCCACCGCTCCGTTCGTGGTCACCAGCAGCTTCAACGCGATCTTCAGCGCCCCGAACGTGTCCTCGCCGCTCGCCTCCAGCGAGCGCTGCGCGATCGCCTTCGCGAGCCGCCTCCTGTTCCCGCTGGGCTCGAAGCCGGACGTCATCGTCTGCGCGCTCGACGCGGCGACCGTCCTGCAGATCGTGAACCTCACCACCCTCGAGAACTCCGGGTTCCAGGCGCAGGACCAGGTCGAGCCGGCGGTCGACAGCGACGGCCAGCACTTCCTCGTGTCGTACTCCGAGCACAACGCGACGTTCGGCCACGACGAGTGCTTCGTGTCCGACCTGTACCTCGCGGGCAACGAGCTCGGCCTCGCGCAGTCGCACGTCATCGTGCATCCGGGGCTGGGTCTGAGTCAGCGCGTGTCGCAGGTCGCGGCCCGACCGATGCTGGCCGGCGCGAGCCACCGCTACGGCGTCATCTACGAGGTGCGCCAGAACGATCAGGACCACGACGTCTCGGCCGTGCTCTTCGACGGCGTGATCGGCGGCGCGGCGACCCCGTTCTGCTTCGGCGACGGCACCGGCGTCGCCTGTCCGTGCGGCAACAACGGATCGGCGGGCCGCGGCTGCGGCAACTCGTTCCAGCCCGCGGGAGCCCTCCTGGCCTCGACCGGCGTCGTGTCGACCTTGCAGGACACGTTCCGCCTGAACGCGTCGGGCATGCCGACCCCGTCCGGCCAGGTGACGTTCTTCCAGGGCACGACCGCCGGAACGGGCGCCGTGTTCGGCGACGGGGTGCGCTGCGCGGTGGGCACGGTGATCCGGCTGGGATCCGTCACGTCGTCCGCCGGCAGCGCCTCGTTCGGATTCGGCGCGGGAACCCCGCTCGTGTCCGTGCAGGGCCTGATCCCGGCATCGGGCGGCCTGCGCGCGTACCAGGTGAGCTACCGCAACGCCGCCGCGTTCTGCACCAGCGCGACGTTCAACATCACGAACGGCGTGCGCGCCCTGTGGGCTCCGTGAGCCGCACGCGATCGTCGAGCTCTCGCCGTCCCGACGCCTCGCCGACGTGATCGGGGCGCGCCGGGCCCGAGGGAGGGAGACGCGCGAGGCGCGCCGTCACCGCGAGCGGTGGCGGCGCGCCGTTTTCGTTCAGCGCGCCAGCGCGCCGAGTGCGGCCTCCTGCGCGGCCAGCAGCTCGGGAT
>JBGAOR010000050.1:0-30693 GCA_044221705.1 Planctomycetota bacterium | reverse complement strand
ACTCGCGGGAAGTGAGCCAGGCTCACTTCCCGCGAGTTCGCGCGATGCGGCCCGGTCCGCGGCTCCGCGGCCGGATGCCGTCGCGTCAGCGCGACGTGTTGCGGTAGAGCCACACGAAGTGGCGTTCCTTCGAGCCGGGCGTCAGCGGGTCGAGCTCGATCTCGAGCGCCGTCCGTCGCGCGGCCAGCGCGCGCAGCTCGCCGCTGTGTTTCGCGAGCAGCTCCTCGCGCTTGCGCTTGGCCTCGTGCTTGTCGAGGTCCTTCGTCGCGGCCTCGGCCTCGTCGCGGATCGCGCGGCTCGCGGCACGCACGGTCGCGAGCTCGGCGTTCAGCGCCGCGGCGCGCGTCGTCTCGGCGTCCGAGAGCTCGCGCGCGGCCACCTCCCACAACGACAGCCCGCCGACGATCAGGTCGAGGTCGCCGTCCCCGTCGACGTCCGCAGCCTCGGGATACAGGCCCTCGTCGGGCCGCATCGGGCTCTGCGCGTCCGCGACGCCGCGCTCGACGAGCACAGTCGGCGCGCCGAACCGCGGCGCGCCGCGCGTCCCGCAGTTGCGGTAGAGGTACACCGCTCCGCCGCGGCCGGCGGTGTTCTTGTCGCCGACGCTGCCGACGAGCAGGTCGAGCAGCCCGTCCGCGTCCCAATCGATCGCGCGCAGCGTCTCGATCCGCCCCGGGACCTCGAGCGGCGCGTCGCCGGCGAGCACCGGCTCGTTCACGCTCGCGAGGCGCGGCTCGCCAGGCTTGCCCTCGTTCGCGCGGCGGTAGATGCGGCCCGTCTTGTAGTCGCCGAGCAGCAGGTCGAGGTCGCCGTCCGCGTCCCAGTCGAGCGCGAAGACCGACGTGCCCTGCCCCTCCGGCGGCGTCGCGTCCGCCGCGTCCGAGGCCTTCGTCCACACCCAATGGTCGAGGTCGTGATCCCAGTACATGTTCAGCGCGAGGCGGTCTCCGCGCGCGTCGCGGATCAGCACGGGCTGCGCCCAGCCGCGCTCGCCGCCGCGCGCGATGTACGGCGCGCCGCCGAACGATCCCGCCAGGATGTCGATGCGCCCGTCGCCGTCGTAGTCCACGAACTGTGGACTCATGCCGATGCATCACCAGTTCGTGAACGCGAGCTCCGTACCGTCGCTGGCCGTGATCGGCGACTCGGCCCCGAAGCTCGGCGGCCCGTCGCCGGCGCGCCGCAGCGAGACGGAGATGCGCCCGGTGAGATCGCCGAGCACGAGGTCGGCCAGCCCGTCGCCATCCATGTCGCGCAGCACGGGCGAGGGGTACTGCCGCGTCGCGCCGAGGTAGTCCTTGCCGCTCTGCAAGCGGACAGGCTCCGCGAAGCTCGCGGGCCGGGCGAAGCTCACGGGCTCCGCGAGCGCGATCCCGGGATCGCCGCGTGGATTCGTCTGAGCGGTCTGCGCGGCAGCCGCCGGCAGGGCGAGCGCGCCGCATCCGAGCCACACCGCCGTCGAAGTCCGTGTCCAGCGCGCCATGGGATCCCTTCCGTCGTCGGACCGTGCGTTCCGCCGTTGCGGCGCGGACGCGCGCGCGGGCGCACCGATCCTAGCGCCCGGTACGCGACCGCTGGGCCGCGATCGCTGGAACGCGGCGCGAGGTCGCCGGGGTGCGGGATGCAAAGGCCTGCAGATCCCGCGCGACGTCCGCGCTCGGGGTATGCGTTGCGTCGGATCGCCCGGAGCGCCATCCGGGCCCTCCCGCTCCCCGAATCCGCGGGTACCTTGGAGCGATGCGTACTCTCGCCGCCCTCGTCCTCCTGGCCCTCCCCGCCGCCGCGCAGTCGTTCAACATCGACGTCGGCGACAACACGATCCTCTTCCCGGTTCCGCCGGACTCGTACGCCGCGGGCGCGGGACAGACGGGGCGCTGGACGGCGTCGATCCACCCGTACAACACGACGCTGCTCAACCTGGACGGCACGCCGAGCACGGTCACGACCACGAGCACGAGCTCGTCCTCGTACAACCACTTCCCGAGCCCGCTCACGGGCGACGACCGCGCGTTCATGGTCGACATCCAGAACCTGCCGTCGATCGGCGGTCCCTGGTCGTGGACGTTCAGCGGGCTCGCCGACGGCGCGTACCAGCTCTACACGTACGCCTGGGCGCCGGAGAACAACGGCGTCACGACCACGGTGACGGTGCCGGGATCGGTGGACGGCCCGCAGGTCGTCGGCGGCACGTGGAACGGCGGAGCGCACGTTCTCGGCATCACGTACGCGCGCCACGCGGTGAACGTGGTCGGCGGGACCCTCTTCGTGCAGGTCGAGGGGCAGACCGGTTCGAGCGGTTCGGTCAACGGCTTCCAGCTGGTGCGATCGGGCACCGGGCCGAGCACGTTCTGCTCCGGCGACGGCACGGCCGCCGCGTGCCCGTGCGGCAACACCGGCACGACCGGGCGCGGCTGCGCGAACTCGGTGAACGCGGCCGGCGGCAGGCTGCTCGTGTCGGGCAACCCGTCGGTCGGCGGCGACACGGTCAGCCTGAACGGCGACGGCATGCCGAACTCGTCGGCGCTGTACTTCCAGGGCACGTCGCAGCAGAGCGGCGGAGCGGGCGTCGCGTTCGGCGACGGCCTGCGCTGCGCGGGCGGGTCGATCATCCGCCTGGGCACGAAGTCGAACACGGCCGGCGCGTCGAGCTATCCGGTCGGCGGCGACCAGTCGGTGTCCGTGCGCGGCGGCGTGTCGGCGGGCGACGTGCGCACGTACCAGGTCTGGTACCGCAACGCGGCCGCGTTCTGCACGGTGAGCACGTTCAACCTGACGAACGGCATGCAGGTGAGCTGGGGCGCGTGATCGCGCCCTGACGATGGGTACGGCGTCAGGCTATGTCGCCGAGCGCGGGTCGACGGCGACCCGCGCTTGCACCCGCCTCAGGAGCGGGAGCAGGTCGGGCAGATCGCGCGCGACGGTGACCCAGATCTCGTCCACGTCGACGCTGTCGTAGGCGTGCACGATGTGGTCGCGCAGCCCGGCCATCTGCTTCCACGGGATCTCGGCGAACTCCATGCGGAGCTCCGGCGAGAGGCGCTTGGAAGCCTCCCCGAGCAACAACAACTGATGGAGGATGGCGGACTGCTTCAGGTTGTCCTTCCGGAAGCCGGTGAGGTCCATCCCGGCGGAGAACTCGAGCGCCAGCTCCACGAACCGGACCGCATCCGCGATCGTGGCGCGATCGCGCCGACGGGGATCAAGCGGCATACAGGACCCGAGCCGAGTTCAGGATCTCCGCGCGACGGACCGCGTTTCCGCTGGCCTCCACCGCCCTCCGGCTGACGAGGTCTACGCTTCGACCGAGCAACGCCGCCAGCTCATCCTCCATGCGCACGTGATCGAGCAGGGACCACGAGGCCCCCTTGTCGAAGGTCACGAGGAAGTCGAGGTCGCTTGCCGATCCGAAGTCCTGCCGGAGGTAGGAACCGAAAACCGCGAGTTCGCGGACCTTCCAGCGCGTGCAGAAGTCACGCAGGACCTCGGGAGGGAGCACGGGCTTGTCCACCATGCTCGCCAGCCTAGCATCGAGCCGGTTCCGGCGAAGCGCGAGAGGGACCGCGCGATCGCGACGTCAGGCGGTCAGCGCAGCGCCTGCTCGAGCGCCGTCGCGCGGTCCGTCTTCTCGTCGCGGTACTTCACGATCAGGGCGCAGGCCACGCCGAGATGGTGCTCGCGCGCCCACGCGCCCGCGACGGGCCGCGTGCCGGGCACGACCACCGCGCCGGCGGGGATCTCGAGCGGCGCTTCGCGCGTGCCGCGCAGCTCGCGCTCGTTCACGCAGTCGAAGACGAGCGTCCCCGAGGCCAGCACGACGCCGGCCGCAAGCACGGCGCGTTCGCGCACGAGCACGCCCTCGTACACGCCGCAGTTGCCGCCGACGAACACGTCGTCTTCGAGGATCACGGGCCGGGCGCCGGCCGGCTCGAGCACGCCGCCGATCTGCGCCGCGGCCGAGACGTGACAGCGCGCGCCGACCTGCGCGCACGATCCGACGAGAGCGTGGCTGTCGATCATCGTGCCCGCGCCGACGAACGCCCCGACGTTCACGTACGCCGGCGGCATCACGATCACGCCGCTCGCGAGGTGCGCGCCGCGCCGCACCGAGCTGCCGCCGGGCACGATGCGCACGCCCGACTCGACGGCGAAGCGTCGAATCGGCAACGCGGCCTTGTCGAGAAACGGCGCGGAGGCACCCGACGGCGCGCTCTCGAGCTGCGCCAGCGCGACGCCGCTGCCGCGGAAGACGGCCAGGATGCCCTCCTTCACCCACGCGTTCGCGCGCCACGCGCCGTCCGCCCCGCGCTCGGCCGCACGGACCTCGCCCCGTTCGAGCGCGTCGAGCAGAGCCCCACCGGCCAGCGTGTCATCCTTCGTCATGGCGAGAATCTACCGCGAACTCCTCTGCACGGTGCCTGGCTCACTTCACGCGAGTTCGTCCGCCGCGAACTCGCGTGAAGTGAGCCAGGCACCGTGCAGAGGAGTTCGCGGCGGTGGCGTTCGTGTGCTGGAGCGGCGCGTCTCGGGGATCGAGCGCGCGGTCGGCGCCACCCTCCAGAAGTCGTTGTGACGCCCTCCCGGCGTCGGACGCGCGCTCAGCTGGCTCGCACGGGTCGATCAGCCGCCGGTCGCACGGCGCAGCAGGTCACGGGCCAGCGATTCGTAGCGCGCGGCGGCTTCCTCCAGCGCGCGCTTCGACACCTTCTCGTGCTCCGTGTGCGCGTCCAGGATCGAGCCCGGGCCGTAGAGCAGCGGCCGGCCCCAGCGGCGCATGTGCGGCGCGTCGGTCCCGAACGCGACCGGGATGCCGGTCTCGCCGGCGGGCACGTCGAATTCGATCGGGCCGTAGCCCTTGTGCGTCTTCTCGACCTTCACGTGCGGGCCGAGGTGGCGCTGCACGCGTTCGGCGATCGCGGCCGGGTCGTCGACGGCGCGCACGAGCACCTCGCATTCGGCGTGCTCGGCCACGACGTTCGGCGCGACACCGCCGCGGATCGTGCCGACGTTCAGCGTGCCCGGCCCGAGCAACGCGTGCGTGCCCCACGATTCGGAGAGCAGCCCGTGCACGCAGCGCACGAGCTCGTGCACGGCCGACGGTCCGCCCGCCTGGCTGCTGTGGCCCGCGCTGCCGGTCGCGATGAGGCGCGCCTTCCAGATGCCCTTGCCGGCCGCGACGAAGCGGTTGTCCGTCGGCTCGCCGATCACCGTGAACGCCGGCTCCCACGGTTCCGCGAGGCGTGCGTCCGCGAACGCGGCGCCGGCGCTGTCCGTCTCCTCGCCGACGGTGAAGAGCACGCCGACGCGGTCCTCGCCCGATCGCAGGAGGCGCTCGACGGCGAGGAGCATCGCCGCCGCCGGCCCCTTCGCGTCGCACGACCCGCGCCCGTGGACGTGCTCGCGGTCCTCGCGAACGCCGAAGTCGCCGGGCACCGTGTCGATGTGCGTGCACAGGACGACGCGCGGCCGCGGTCCGCGCGCCAGCACGTTCGCGCGGCCCGGCTGCACGACCTGCCGCTCGACCGCGAGCCCGATCCGCGCGCACTCGCGCGCCAACGCGTCGCCGTAGTCGGCTTCCGACCCGGTGACGGACGGGATCGCGACCCAGTCGACGACGTTCTGGACGAGGCGGCTCATGAGCGGAGGCGCGCAGGATAGCGGGGCGTGCGCTACCCTGCGCGCTTCACTCCGGCCCCACACACACGATGCTCACGACCCTCGCGCTCCTCGTCCCCCTCCTCGTCCCCACGACCACGGCCGCCCCCGTCGCCGACGCCCGCGCGCGCTACGTCGAGCTCGCGTCCAAGAAGGACGCCGCCGGCTGCCTGGATCTGTGGCGCAAGGAGCGCGGGTCGATCCTGCCCGTCATCGACGCGGACCTCGAAGGCAGCCTCAAGGTCCGCGAGGACGCCGCCGGGCGCGCGCTGACGGCGGACGAGGAGAAGAAGATCGCCGACATGCACGCGCGCGCCCTGTGGGGCGCGGCGCAGGCGTCGGCCGCGGGACATCCGTTCGTGCTCGACTACGCGGCGAGCTTCGTCGGCTGGGACGAGGAGCAGCGCTCGAGCTTCCGCGCCGGCCAGCGGGCGTACTCGGAAGCGCGCGGCGCGTTGAAGAAGGGCGACCACGCCGCCGCGCTCGTCTCCGCGAAGCGCTGCCGCGAGCTGGCCGCGCCGCTGGGCGACTGGTGGGGCGCGCAGATGGGCTGGGAAGCCGAAGCGCGCGCTCTCGAAGCCGCGGGCAGTCCGGAGGAGGCGCTGGCGGCGTGGTCGCGCGTGCGCATGGTCGCGACGACGATCTCGCTCGTGGGCGACGAGTACGAGGCCACGAGCAAGGTCGCAGAACTGTCGGCGGAGCTCGGCCGCACGGAACGCGCGCGGGCGGCGGCCCAGGCCGCGATCGCGCTCGCGAAGGAGCTGGGCGACGCGGACGGCCAGCGCGCGCTCGAGAAGCTCGTGGCGGAGAAGCTCGGCGCGAAGTGACGGAGCGGAGCCGCGTTTCGCTCCGTTTTTCGGCGTCTCGTGCGTGTGACTCGCCCCGGCGTGCCGGCTAGCGCGGGCACCCTCACCGACCCAGACGCCCCACATGACAATCCGACCCCTCGACGTTTCGTTCGCCGCGCTGTTCGCCGTCCTGTGGTTGACCGCCGCCTGCTCGACCTCGACGCCGTCCCTGCCGCCTCGGCCCGTGACCGTGCCGCCGCCGGACCTCACGGCCGAGAAACCGGTCGACCTGCCCGGGCTCCACAACGTCGTCGCCTACGCGCCGGGCGTGTACAGCGGCTCCGTACCCGAGGGCGATGCGGGCTTCGAAACGCTGGCGAACATGGGCATCCGCACGATCCTCTCCGTCGACGGAGCGGCGCCCGAGGCCGAGGAAGCCGAGGAGCGCGGCCTGCGCTACGTCCACCTGCCCGTGACGTACGGTGGCATCGACGCCGAGCGCCGGCTCGAGATCGCGCGCGCGGTGCGCGACCTGCCCGGCCCGGTCTACATCCACTGCCACCACGGCAAGCACCGCAGCGCGGCCGCGGCCGCGGCGGCTTCGGTCGAACTCGGCTTGCTGGACAACGACGCCGCGCTGGCGCGCATGAAGGTCTCGGGCACGGCTCCGAGCTACACGGGCCTCTACCTGTGCGCGACCGAGACGCGCCGCCTGAGCGACGCGGAGATCTCCCGGGCATCGAACGACTTCCCGAGCCGCTGGAAGACGAGCGGCATGGTCGATTCCATGGTCGCGATCGACGAGGCCAACGATCAGCTCAAGGCGCTCGAGAAGGCCGGCTGGACCGTGCCGAAGGACCACCCCGACCTCGTGCCGGGCGCGGTCGCGGGCAACCTGGAGAACCTGCTGCGCGCGCTGACGAGCGACCACGAGTCGCTGTCGAAGCCGGAGGAGTTCCGCGACCTGCTCAAGGCATCCGCGGACGCGGCGCAGAAGCTCGAGGACGGCGTCGTGAACAAGGTGACGACCGACGAACTCGCCGCGCGCATGAAGGCCGTCGCGGACTCGTGCAAGAAGTGCCACACGAAGTACCGCGACTGAGGCTTCATCGTGCGAAGCCGGGCCCCGCTCGCGCCGATCGGCGCGGCGGGGCCCGCTGATTTCCGACGTGAGCGCGCCGCGACCCTGCTCAGGGCGCGACGTCGAATCCGGCCACGTTCGTGACCGAAGCCGGCGAGCCGCCGACGTGCGCCGCCCAGTCGATCCGACGCCCGATCAGCGGCGCGAGCCAGCCCGGCGGCGGCGCGAACGTCGCCAGCGCGCGGCCGTTCGCGTCGAGCGCGCCGACCGTGTGCTGGAACGTGCCGCCGCCCGTGTGCAGGAAGCTCGCGTTCAGGAATCGGTCGCGGTTCAGCGGCATGTGCAGGCCCAGGAACGTGAAGCCCGGGACGGTGCCGCTCGAGGATCCGAACATCAGGTAGTCCGCGCCCGCGCTGGCCGGACCGACGTCGAGCCACAACGGGACGGAGCCGCCCGCGCTCGCGCTCACGACGTCGTAACCGCACACGAGCGGCGCGGCCGGCACGGCCTCGATCTCCAGCCCGGGCCACAGCTGCACGCGCGATCCGTCGCCCTGAGTCACTGTGAGGCGGTAGTGCCCGCGGCCGACAGCGCCGGTCGAGGTGAGCGTGAAGCGCAGCCGGCCCTGGCCGAGATCGGTCGACGTGCTCGGGATCGCCACGCTCGTCGCGTCGAGCGATTCGACCAGGACCTGCGGCGCGAACGGATCGACGGGCTGGTCGTCGATGTTGCGCAGCTCGACGTCGACCGTCACCGACGTCGAGCCGTCGGCCGGGAGGCGCTCGGCGCTCTTCGTCACGCGCGTCAGGAAGTGGTCGGCGCGGCCGCCGAGCGACGCGCGCCAGAAGGGCAACGCGTTGTTCGCCATCCGCAGGACCGGGTCCATGCCGCTCGGCGGGCCCTCGATCACGCGCAGGTCGCACCAGTAGTCCCCGTTCGCGCAACCTTGACCCTGGTTGCACACGCCGTCCGTGTCGCCCAGACGCGTCGAGACGAGGAACGTCGTCGCCGCGGAGTACGTGAAGCCCGGCGGCGGCGCGCCGCACGACGTCGGCTGCAGCGTCGAGCACGAGCAGCGTCCGTCGCCGCCCATGTCGCGCGCCGCGACCATCGCGGCCATGACGCGCGTCGGCAGGTCGCCGCTCGAGGCGAGGAACGCCGCCTCCGCGTTGGTCACGACGATCGGGCCGGCGAGGATGTTGCCCTGGATCGCGTACGACAGGTCGCCGGTCGTGCCCGACACGCCGATGCGCGCCTGACCGCACTGCGTGCCGGTGAACGTGGCCGGCCCGCCGCGCAGCGAGACGATGCCGTACTGACGACGCTGGTGCTGCGAGTCCTGCGCCGCGAGGATCGACAGGATGTCGTTCGGCGGCGTGCCCGCCGCGAGCTCGTTCCAGATCGTGACGCGGTTCGCACCGGTCGGATCGATCACCGACTGCGCTGCCGCGCCGCCTTCGCCCACGCGGATCACGCACAGCGCGGGCTTCAGGTCGAAGCCGCCGATGCACGTCGCCGAGGCGACGCAGACCTCGCCCGTGCGGTGATTCACCACGACGATCGACCACGTGGCGCGCGCGACGTCCGCGAGCACGAGGACGGCGAACGCGAGGGCGAGGAGGCGCTTCTTCATGGCGGGGATTCCCTGGGGGCCCCTTCGAGCCTACCTCGCCGCGCGCGTTACGGTGCCAGGCACGACCCCGACGGATTCGAGGGAAGACCACGGCGTGCCGCGAGTTCGTCCGTCGAATCCGTCGGGGTCGTGCCTGGCACCGTACCCCCGTAACGTCAGGTCGATTCCGGCGGCGCCAGCGTGATCAGCTTCGCGCCGGCGGAAACGGCCTGTCCCGCGGACACGTGGATCTCTTGGATGCGGCCGTCGGCCGGCGCGCCGATCTCGTTCTGCATCTTCATCGCCGACAGGATCAGGAGCGGCGCGCCCTTCGCGACGACGTCGCCCTTCTTGGCCAGGATCTCGACCACGACGCCGGGCATGATCGCGTTCAAGACGCCGCCCGACTTGCCGGCCGCGCGCTCGGCGGCGTGGGCGGCGCGCTCGCGCTCGTCCTCGAGGTTCACGTCGTAGCGGTGACCGGCGAGCGTCGCGGTCACGTCGTTCTCGGTGCCCTCGAGCGACAGCCCGTAGCTGCGCCCGCCGTGCAGCACGACGACCTGGCCCAGGTCGTCGACCTCGTTGTAGGAGAGGTCGAAGGGCTTGCCGTCCACGGCGATCTCGAGCCGCCCGAGGCGTTCGACGACCTCGACCTCGCGCACGAGGCCGTTCACGGTGACGAAGTACTTCACGCGCCACCTCCCGCGCGGGCGCCGGCCGATCCATCCTGCGCGCGGACCCCGCGCGACGTGTGGTGCGCCACGTCGTGTCGGCTGCGCGCGAGCCACGCGCCGCGGCCCTGCGAATCGGTCGCGAGCGCGCGCCTCCGCGCCTGGTGGTGGCGGAACACGGCCGCCGCCGCCGCGACCAGGTCGACGTGGTCGCGCGTGCCCGTCGCGAGGTCGAGGCTCTCGAGGAAGTGCGTGTCGAAGTTGCCCGCGCGGAAGCGCGGCTCTTCGATGACGGCCAGCGCGGCGGGCAGGCTCGTGCGCACGCCGCCGACGTTGATCTCCTGCAGCGCGCGGCGCATCCGGTCGATCGCGATCTCGCGCGTCGCGCCCCACACGATCAGCTTGCCCAGCATCGGGTCGTAGTCGACGCCGACCTCCATGCCCCGGTACATGCCCAGATCGAGCCTCACGAACGGCCCGCCCGGCATGCGCAGGTTCCGGATCGTGCCCGTCGACGGCAGGAACTTGTTCTTCGGATCCTCGGCGTTGATGCGCACCTCGATCGCCCAGCCGTTCCAGCGCACCGAATCCTGGCCGTAGCCGAGCTTCTCGCCGGCCGCGACGCGGATCTGCTCGCGCACGAGGTCGGTGCCCGTGACCATCTCCGTGACCGGGTGCTCGACCTGGAGGCGCGTGTTCATCTCCAGGAAGTAGAACTGGCCCTTGGACCACAGGAACTCGACCGTGCCGGCGTTCTGGTAGCCGACCGCGCGTCCGGCGCGCAGCGCGACCTCGCCCATCGCGTCGCGCGTCTTCGCGTCGATGACGACGGACGGGCACTCCTCGACGAGCTTCTGGTGGCGGCGCTGGATCGAGCACTCGCGCACGCCGTAGTGCACGCCGTTGCCGTGCGCGTCGAACAGCACCTGGACCTCGATGTGCCGCGGCTCCTCGAGGTAGCGCTCGAGGTACACGCGCCCGTCGCCGAAGCTCGCGAGCGCCTCGCCCGACGCGGTGCGGAACGCGCCCTCGATCTGGGCCGCGTCGCGGCAGATGCGCAGGCCCTTGCCGCCGCCGCCGGCCGACGCCTTGATCATGACCGGATAGCCGATCTCGGCCGCCGCCTTCTTCACCGCCGCCGCGTCGTCGACCGGATCGACGAGCCCGGGCACGACGGGAACGTCCGCGTCCTTCATGCGGCGGCGCGAGCGGATCTTGTCCCCCATCGCCTCGATCGCCTCGGCCGGCGGACCGATCCACACGAGACCCGCGTCGCGCACGGCGCGCGCGAAGGCGGCGTTCTCGGACAGGAAGCCGTAGCCGGGGTGGATCGCCTGGGCGCCGGTCGCCTTGGCCGCGGCGAGCACCTTGTCGACGCGCAGGTACGTCTCGCGCGGCGTGGTGCCGCCGAGCGGCACGGCGACGTGCGCCATGCGCGTGTGCAGCGCCTTGGTGTCCCAGTCGGAGTAGACCGCGACGGTTTCGAGGCCCATTTCGCGCGCGGTGCGGATGACGCGCAGGGCGATCTCGCCGCGGTTGGCGATGAGGATGCGTTGGAACATGCGGGGGAGGCCATGCCGGCGCATCTTCGGCGCGCGGGGCCGCACATGGTACTCGGCGCGCGCGGCGGATGATCGGGTTCGCGGCGCGGAGATCGGGCCTCCGGCCGGCCGCGCGGCTTCGACGCGGAGGAGCCCTCGTCGCGGCGGTCGAGGCCGTCGATCGGGCCCTTCCGGGCGGATCTCCGGAGGCCCTTCGCGGTGCTACCATGCGCGAGCCGCGCGGCGCATCACGACAGGAATCCCCGAGCCCGTGCTGCACAAGGTCCACCACCGCTTCCGCGTCTTCGACGGCCCGGTCCCCGTGGAGAGCAGTCAGCTCGAGCTCGACGGGTACGCGCACGTGCAGGGACTGCTGGAGCCGGACGAGCTGGCCGCGCTGCGCGCCGAGATCGTCGACGTGTACGAGCGCGTCCCGCCCGACGTCCGCGCCGGCAGCCCGACGCCCGAGCGCGCGTCGATGTTCCGCTACCAGATGATGAACCGCGGCTCGCTGTGCCAGAAGGTCACCGGTCATCCGCGCATCCTGGCGATCGTCGAGCCGCTGCTCGGCCCCGACTGCCACGTGATATCCAGCACGGCCTGGCGCAATCCGCCCGACCCAGCGCACGCGCCGCGCGGACAGGAGTGGCACAGCGACGCCGGGCCGCACGTGCCGCGCGCGGCGGGAGTCGAGTGGCCCGACGCGATCCCCTATCCGGTGTTCGCGATCGCCACGCACGTCTTCCTCGACGACTGCGGACCCGACGACGGACCGACGGCCGTCGTGCCGGGCAGCCACCGCTCGGGCCTGCCGCCGCCGATCGAGCGCGAGTGGGATCCCGCGCTGGAGTACGCCGGCCGCGCGAGCTTTCCCTGCCTCGCGAAGGCGGGCGACGCGACGCTCTTCGTTTCCGACGTGTGGCACCGCCGGCTGCCGCCGACCGCGCGTTCGACCGGGCGGTTCTTCCTGCAGACGAACTACGCGCGACGCGACATCGCGCAGCGCGTGCTGCCGACCTCGCAGGTGAATCACACCAGCGCCGAATCGCGCGCGCGCGCGACGACGGAGCGCGAGCGGCTCCTGCTCGGCCTGCACCCCGAACGCTTCTACGACGGCTGAGCAGCACGGACCCGGACCACTCGCCCACCCCGACGCACCCATGCCCCCCGCTTCCCGCGCCGAACTGGCCTCCGCGATGGAGGAGAGCCTGAGCACGACCTGGAACGCGCGCGTCGTCGACTACGACGCCGCGCGGTTCCCCTTCGCCGAGCTGATCCGCGACGAAGTCCGGCGGCTCGGGTACCCGATCGACTCGCTGCAGACGCTGCACACCGTGGTGCCGCGCGAGAAGGTGTACGTGCTCTCGAAGCAGCTGTGCGAGGCCACGCACAGGCCCGAGTTCCGGCGGCTCGTGAACCGGTTCTCGCGCGAGGAGATCGTGCCCAAGGGCCGGCTCGCGACGCCGATCGCGGTGCAGCGCTACCTGAACGTGCGCATCATGGTCCCCGACAAGCCGCAGGGCGTGTTCCCGTTCCACACGGGGCTCCTGTACGGCCACGGGCCCGGATCGCGCAGCCTGTGGATGCCGCTGACGGACGTCACGCGCGACGAGGACCGATCGGCTTCGCTGCAGATCATCGGGCTCGAGCGCTCGCGCGAGCTGATCCGTCACGCGGTGGCGCAGCGTCTGAGCATCCCGCAGATGACCGAGCTCTTCGGGCGCGAGAGCTTCGGCGTGAAGGCCGGACCGGGGCAGGTGCTGTTCTTCACGCAGGAGAACATCCACGGCAACTTCGTGAACGTCACCGGCAAGACGCGCGTCAGCATCGACTTCCGCCTGGCCGAGGACCGCTTCGGCGACCAGCTCGCGCGCAAGATCCTGGGCGGGTACTTCGAGATCCTCCCCGACGACGGCGGGCTCCCGCGGCGGCCGGACCACGCGGCGCTGGCGAACGGCCGTTCGAACACGATCTACCTGAACAACAACACGCCGAGCACGGTCGGGGCTCCGGTGCACCTGCAGCGCGGCATGGTGATGGAGTACTGCCGGAAGAACGGCCTGAACTTCGAGTTCGAGCTGTTCGAGCTAGAGTCGATGGACCACCTGCCGACGCTGATGCACATCATCGACGACCTCGGCTGCAACGTGATCCTGTACAGCATCTACGCGCTGCCGGAATCGAAGGCCGACCGCGACCGGATCTTCGCCGCCGCGCGCGCCAGGGGCGTGCACCTCTACTTCGTCAACGAGGACATGGTGCTGGCGGACGACGAGGATCGCCGGCGCATCGAGGCCTTCCTTTCGTTCGCGAAGTACGGCGAGGCCTGACCGGCGGCGGATCCGGCGTTCACGCGCGCCGGAACGTGTCGCCCAGTCCGAACAGCGCGACCAGCCCGGCCTGGAGCCGCGCGTACGCCGCGTCGCCCTCGACGCAGGCCAGGGGCTCGAGGAACAGCCGCTGGATCTCGTCGTCGCCGCGCTTGCGGCGCGACTGGACCTCGCGCCGCCGCCGCATCCAGTGGTCCCAGTCGGCGAGGAGGTCGTCGATGGCGATCAGGTCGGCCGCGCCGGTCTTCCCGATCGGGACCGTGTCGGTGGCGACCGTCGTGCGCGGAGCGTCGACCCGCGCCGTCTCGATGCGGAACGGAGCCTCGTCCAGTCCCGACTTCAGGTGAGCGCGCCGGATCGCCAGCGCCAGCATGGCCGGCAGCACGCGCGCGAGGTTCGCGTCGTCGTAGTTCTTGACGCAAGTGTAGAGCGAGTTGCGGATCATGACGAGCCGCACGACCTCGGGCGGGAAGCGGTTGCTCGTGTGCGAATGGCGGTGGCGGCACAGCGCCGTCGGCACGTAGCGGATCTCGTGGCCCTGCACCCACATCCGCCAGCCCAGGTCGAGGTCCTCGTAGTAGGCGAAGTACTCCTCGTCGAAGCCGCCGACGTCGCGCAGCACGGCCGCGTCGATCGCCATCGCACCGCCGCAGGCGAAGAGCGTGCGGCGCGGCACGTCGTGCTCGGGCCGCGGCGCCGCGCCGTAGCCCGGCTGCACGGCGATCCCGAGGAACGTCGTCCCCGTGCCCGACGTGTCGATCGTCCGGCCGTCCCAGCCCAGGATCTTGGCCGTCGTCGCGGCGCACTCGCGGCGCACGAGCGGCGCGACGAGCTCGCGCAGGAAGTCGCGCTCGAAGCGCATGTCGTTGTTCAGGAAGGCGACGACCTGCGCGTCGCGGGCCGCGCGCGCGCCGGCGTTGCAGGCGGCGGCGAAACCCAGGTTCCGCTCGTGGCGGACGACGCGCACGGACGGGAAGCGCTCGCGCACGAGCTCGAGCGAGCCGTCGGTCGAGCCGTTGTCGACGAGCAGCACCTCGATCCGCTCGCGCTCGTAATCGAGCGCCGCGACGCTCGCGAGACAGTCCTCCAGGACCTCGCGCCCGTCGAGGTTCGGGATCACGATCGCGACGCGCGGCAGCCGTGCGCGCTCGACGGGCGGTCCGGGGACGACGCGCAGTTCCTCGAAGAGCCGCGCGAGGTCCGCCGGCGGCGGCGCGCCGCGCGTGCGATCCGCCGGCTCCGCCGCGCGCGGCCGCGTCAGCGAGACGCGACACACGCGCAGGTCGGACGGGAACGCGCGTCCCTCGCGGTCCTCGAACCCCGTCTCGAGGCGCAGCACGCGCGCGCCTTCCGCCAGGCGGCACTCGAGCGTCTGCCGCACGACCTCGTCGCGGCCCGACGAACGCACCGGCGCGAAGCGCCCGACCGACGCGCCGTCGACGAGCGCGCGGCCGGCCAGCACGACCTCGGTCTCGGCGGCCAGGACGTACTGCTCCAGCTCGAGGATCGCCGTGCCGCCCTTCATCCCCGCGAGGTCGAACTCCGCCGACGAACCGGGCCGCAGCAGGATCCAATCGGGTCCCTGGCGCACGGCCGGGCCGCTCGTGCGCGCCGCCGAACCGGCCGCGGCGAGGAACGGGCGATCCGCGTCGTTCGCGCGCACGATGCTGCACAGAGCGCGGTAGCGGTACTCGAGCTCCGCCGCTTCCTCCGCGACCGTCTTGGCCGAACCCGCGAGCCCGCCGCGCTCGGTGAACGCGAGCAGCATCGGATCGAACTCCCCCGCCGCGAGCCATGCCTTGCGCACGTCCGCGTCGGCGCACAGGCGCAGGTCGACGAGCGCTGCCGCGATCATCGCCGCGCGCCCTTCGTGCAACCCGCCGCGATCGAGGTTGGCGACGGTCGCGAGCTCGAGCTCGCAGGCCGCGCGCACCATCTCGAGCGACGCCGCGCGCAGCGTCAGGAAGTGGACGAGATCCGGCTGTTCGCACGCCAGCACGCCGCGGAACGCCGCCTCGAGCGCCGCCGGCTGCAGCGGATCCGTGGCGCGCAGCACCGCGACGCCGCGCTGGTCCTCGCGCCGCAGTCGCAGCTTCCCGCGGTCGCCGGCCGACGGCTCGGCGTGCGCGAAGGAGAGCACCGTCACGCGGTGACCGCGGCTGTGCAAGGAGTGCGCGAGCTCCAGGTTCGCCGCGCGCTCCTCCGCGCCGCCCGTCGTCGCCGGCGGCGCATCGTGCGCGACGAGGAGCACGCGCACGTCGCGCCGGTCCCGCATCGTGCTGCGCGGATAACGCCGAGGCGACAGGCCGCCCTCGTACAGGCCGCGCACGATCGCGCCGCGCAGCAGGCGCGATTCGGACTCGAGCCGCGCCAGATCGTCGGGCGCGGTGCCCAGCTCGCGCAGCACACGCACGTCGTCGCCGACCAGATGATCCGTCAGGACCGCGATGTCGCTCTCGCCGCCGACGCACACGCGCTCCATCCACTCGGCGTTGAAGCGGCCGTCGACCTGGCCGCGCCAGCGCATCTTTTCCGGGCCGTAGTCGTGGCTGTGGTCGACCGTCGCTTCCGCGTCGTACACGACCGTGTACCCGGCCTCGAGGATCGCGCGCCCGATGAGCACGTCCTCGCCCATCGTCGTGCGCGGGAACGGATGCAGCTCCCACAGCTCGCGCCGGATCGCCGAGGCGACGTCGTTGAAGTTGTACAGCCGGCGCCGCTCGTCCGGATCCATCGCCGCCAGCGTGGCCGCGTCGGGCAGACGCACCTCGGCGCGCTCGGTCGCGTAGCCCGGGTCGTTGCGCGACATGACCTTCGTCAAGACCTTCGCGTCCGCGCGCGGCACGTTGCGGCAGTAGGCCGCGCCGACCGCGGGGTCCTCGAAGTTGCGCGCGAGCCGCGCGAGCCACCGGTCGTCCGACGGGATCGCGTCCTGCGTCAGGTAGACGAGCAGGTCGCCCGCCGAGCGCTGCGCGAGCTGGTTGCGCGTGTCGCCGTGGTCGAACTCGACGGACGGGATGCGCGCGACGTGGAACGGGACGGGGAACGTCGCGCGCCGCGCCTCGAGCAGCTCGACCGTGCCGTCCGTCGAGCCCGAATCGATCACGTGCACGTCCCACGGGAAGTCCGCGCGCTGCGCCGCGAGCGCGTCGAGCAGGCGCGCGAGGAACTCGAGGCCCTGCCACGTGGGCATGAGGACGGACGCGGAGCGGATCGGTCGCGGGCGGGGCGGACCCATGGGGCGCTAGAGACTACTGGACGCACACGGAGCGACGAGGGGCTCGATCCGACCTCGTCGAGCGGACTACACGTCCATCCCGTCCGCCTTGCGCGTCGCCGCGAGGATCTTCCGCCCCCCGGCCTGGATCAGCTCGCACTCGACCGCGTCGCCCGGCTCGAAACTCCAGCGCTCCGAGTCGGGGTCGTACGGCTGCTCGAGGATCGCGTACGTCGTCTCGCCCACGCGCTCCGCCAGGACCGGACGCCAGACGTCCGCTCGTCCGCCGAGCACGGCCACGTAGATGTGCGTGTTCCAGCTCATGCCTTGATCTCGAACGACGAACTCCGCGTCACCAAGCGACGGCCTCCCGATCGCGGAAGAAGCCGCCGTCCGGCCCCTCGCGCGGCAGCGTCGCGAGCCAGACGATCCCCTCCGCGCCCTCCTCCGGCGAACGGTCCGCACCCGCGCCACCCATGCGCGTGCGCACCCATCCGGGCGAACACGCGTTGACCTTCACGTCGCCGCTCGTGGTGCGCGCGAGGCTGACCGTCAGCGCGTTCAACGCCGCCTTCGTGATCGAGTAGCTGGCCGGCCCGTCGAGCCCCTCGGCGAACGATCCCCAGCCGGACGACACGTTGACGACGCGCCCGTACTTGCGGGCGATCATGCCCGGCACGAGCGCGCGGCAGCACCACAGCGCGCCGAGCAGGTTGACATCGACCGCCGCCCGGAACTGTTCCGCAGGTGTCGAAAGGACGTCGCCGTCGAAGAGGACGGCGCCGTTGTTCACGAGCACGTCGATCGCACGGCCGGACTCCTCGAGACGCGCCGCGCAGGCCTGGACGGACTGTTCGCGGGCGAGGTCGAGTTCCTCGGCGACGACGTCGAGCCCGTCCTTCCGCAGCTCGCGCGCCGCCGCGGCGGCGTCCTCCATGCGACGCGCCGTGAGGACGACGCGCAATCCGGCCCGCGCGAGCCCACGGCACACCGCCAGCCCGATGCCGCGGTTGCCGCCGGTGACGAGGGCGGTCCTGGAGTTCATGGGGCGCGCAAGAGTACTCGCATCGCGCGCCGGGTTCTTCGTCGCGGATGCGCCTCTGTCACATCGCGGAGGCCGTTCGCCTGGAGCACCGGCGCACGGCACGGCTCGGGCATCTGGCTGGTCGCTGGTCCTCGCACCGCGGCGACCCTGCATCCGGCATGCGCATTGCCATCCCCCCTCGACTTGCGCGGCGGGTCCGCGAGCCGTGAGAATCGCGCCCGATGACGACTGCAACCCCACGCAGCCGGTCTCGACTCGCCCGCCCGATCCGCCCGTCGCGGAGCGGCGTGTGGGTCGGAAGATGACGCCACCATCCGAGTTGACATCCCCAGTCCTGGCACGCAAGCGCGCTCGGACATGAGGTCGCCAAGCGGGCCCCGAGCTCGGACGCACGTTCCTAGCTCGGACTGGAATGCTCGTTGTCCTCGCGGTGATCGCAGTCGATCGACAATGCGTTTCGTCACAGAATTCTCGCTAGCGCACGCGACCAGACGGCGTAGGAGGAATGGAAGGTGTCCGGTTCGCTAGGCGCATCGCAAGCCTCGGACCGAACCTCGGACCCGATGGAGTACCGCCTCGCAATGAAAGCCAGCCTCACGCTGCTCTCGATCCTCGCCCCCGTCGTCCTTGTCGCCTGCGCGTCGGACGCGACGAATAGCGCCAGGCCGTCCCCCACGTTCCACAGTCAGGACAAGCTCGGTGAGCTCGCGAAGCCCACGAAGGTCCCGTCCGTGACCTTCGCGCCGAGCGCGGGTGGGCAGCCGGGGACCATCAAGTTCGCCGACAAGCTCGGGTTCGAGAAGGGAGTCGCAGAAGGGCTGGTCGTCGGATATCGCCTGTACGAGTTCCCGGTCGCCGATACTGTGAACGCGATCGACCTCCTGAGCCTCGCTCCTGGTGACGCGTTTCAGTCCGGCGAGATCGAGGTCGATGACATGATCTCGAAGCAGGGGGCCACTTGGGACATCACGGACACCCAAACGTGGGCCATCGTGAAGCCGCACCATGTGGTCATCGCGGAGCTGTACGAGAGCTACTGGGGTGAGACGTTCGTGCGCAGCTTCGATCTCCGCATCTTCAATACGACCATGCAGAACGGGGTGGTGGTGGCCCACTTCGCCTACGAGTTTGGTCCCTCGTTCGCGCCAAGCGGCAGGCTCCTTGCGGCCACCGTGCCGCCCGCCCGGCCTGATCGCCTGCCCTCGGTGAGTTTCGATGTGGCAGGCAAAGCCACGTTCCGCGGGGTCCTGTCGGTCGATCCCCAGGAAACCCCGGCACCAGGCGCTTTGCACATGGCTGTCTACTACGGTTTCTCCAATTCGGCGGACAGTAAGCCAACATCCCTGGTGAGCCTGAAGACGAACGTGACCAACAGCATCGCAGACAAGAGCGACGACAGCCTCTTCAGCATCGACGTCGAGGGCCAGCAGGTCGACTTGGTCGCGGGCATGACGCACTTCTGGTACCTCTGCGTCACCGAAGTCTGGACCACCGACATGGGGGCAGATCCCGGAGTCAACTCCTTGGCCGGCAAGTTGGTCCGATACGACATCTCCACGAAGAAGGCGGCGACACCCGTCCCCTACTACTTCAAGCAGTAGCCGAGGCCCACGAGCCTGGATCACAGATCATGATGTGGGGACACGCACGGCCGTGGTTCGCATCACGAGTCCGGTGAGCCGATGCGAGATGGGGCTTTCCAGGATCTGCGCACTCGACCTGTAGCGCAGGCTCCTAATTGCCCGAGCCGAAGTAGGCGAACGGAGCCCACAGCCGCGGATGCGACTGTGGGCTCTCGCCATTCAGCACCTCGCGACTCGGCGTCCCCAACCCGCGATCCTTCGATCGAAGGATCCCGAGCTTCGCATTGCGCAGCGCGACCGAAGTGCTCTCTCCCCGCTCCAGCAGGCCCTCGTAGAAGGCGACCATCGCGTCGTGCGCGGCGGCATCGTCCGCCTTCCAGAGCGAGGCGACGACGCCGTGCGCGCCAGCGTGCAAGAACGCCCACGCCATCGAGATCGGCCCCTCCGTGAGGATCGGATCGCCGATCCCGGTGTCGCAGGCCGCGAGCACGGCGATCTGGGCTTCCAGTCGCATGTCGAGGATGTCGTTCAGGGTCAGGAGCGCGCGCCCCTCGGTATCCGGTGCGAACACCAGCCCGGTGGAGTTCCAGTCGTCGGCGACGAACACGCCGTGCGTCGCGACGTGCAACAATCGCGCGGCCGGCGCGAGCTCGAGGAAGGCGGATCGCGTCGCCTTCTCGCCCACGCGCAGTTCGACGCGCTCCGATTTCCAGGGACCGTCGGGATCGGCCCCCTTTCCGCGGCGGATCCGATCCAGACGATCTGCGGCACGCGCGTCGCGCTCATTCCCCTGACCATCCTCGAGCCGACTCGCGACGTCGACCGCCTCCTCGCGCGCTTTCGGCAGGCGCTCGTAGTGACGCTCCGCTCCGCGCGCGGACGACGCTGGAACGGCGAAGGTGAACGCCGGATCGCCCAGCACCAGCGCGGGGTGCACACTCTTGGCCTCATGCGACGTCCGCGCGAGCTCGATGCCCGTCGGCACCGACGGCAGGTAGCTGGTCGAGTAGCGCTCCAGGAAATACACGGCCCGGCCTGCCACGGCGAGGCTCGAGGCTCCGGCCGGCTGCACGCTGGCTTGCGGCTCCGGGGGCTCGCGTCCGACCACGAGCGCGTCGAAGGAGAAGCCCTGCAACATGGGGCTCGGGACGATCGTGAGCCGATCGACGCCCTCTCCGAGCTTCGCCAGGACCGGTCGCGTCAGGCGCTCGTGCAGTTCCTCGCAGGCTCGGTCGAGGTCGCCGCGCGTCGCGAAGATCTGCTGGGTGTCCTCTCCCGCAGCCGTCGGCGCGAGGGTCGCGCGCACGCGCGTCACGACGGCTGTCAGTGGAGCCTTGGCACCCAGATCGACGAAGACCAATCGCCCCTCGCGCTGGCCGTAGGCGTAGAGGTTCTCGCGACCTTCGGCGAAGACGATCAGTGAGGAATTCGGACCCGGCAGAAGGCTGCGCGCGTCCTCCACGGAGGTTCGGAACGGGTCGTAGGCGCGCAAGTTCGCGCGCACCTCGTCCATCCTCCGGGACAGCGCCAGCTCGTGCTGCCTGCGCGCAGTCCGGACCTCCAGGAATCGTGCCTCGAGCTCGGCATCGGGCTGGCCGCGAGCCGCGGCGAGAGCCGTGATCGCAGCGTTCCAGCGTTGCTGAGCAGCCTGAAGCTCCGACTCGGTGCGGGCCTCTGCCTCTGGATCGGAGTCGGCCCTCCGCCCGAGCATCGCAGCCAGGAGCGAGCGCGAGCGAAACAGGCCGACTCTCCGGAACCCATCGCGGATTGCGGCCTCAGGGTCCGCATTCGCGCGGACGCGCAACGCAACGAGGTCCTGGGACGTGAGCTCGAAGAACCCGAATGCCACGGCCAGGTCCGTGGTCGCGGGTCGCGCGCCCATCCCGAGGGTGCTTTCCTCCAGCCGCCGCGTGACGACGGATATCAACCGGTCCGCGCGATGCCAGTCTCCCGAATCCAAGGCGGCAACGACCGCAGTATCCAGCACCCGGAGCGCGTTGGACTCCAACCTCAGGTCGTCCAGCAACTCCGCGGAGCGTTGGGCGTCCTCGATCGCCTCTCCGAACCGCTTGTCCTCGCACAGGAACCATGCCCGCAGCCCCAGCGCAGTCGCAACCGACTCCCCGTGACCAGCCCGACGGGCGAGGTCGATGCTCTTCTCCACAAGTTCCATCCGCTCCGCGATGGGTGCGCACATGGCCGAGTAGTAGTAAGCGGTCGAACCCAGTGCGTCGCTGCCCAGGTCTTTGGCCAGAGTGATGAGCCGTGCCGAGATCGAACGCAATTCCTCGTAGCGGCCGAGTGAATCCAGACAGTTGGCCAGCGCTGTCAGAGACTCCGCGAGCTCTCGACGCTCGCCACTCCGCTCGTTCCAGTCGACGGCGCGGCGCGCGGCAGCTAGGCCACCGGCGACGTCGCCCGACTTGAAGAGGAGATTGGACTCCAGCGTGGCGAAGCGCCCTGTGTTCTCGGTCTTGCCGAGTGCTTTCGCGTGCGCCTGGGCCGCTCCCAGGTCGGCGAGCGCACCCTCGAGATCCCCCAAGGTCTCCTTCAGCGCCGACAGCGCACCCAGGATGGACGCGATCTCGTCCTGATCGGGCTGCAGATCGAACGCCTCCTGATACGTCCGCAGCGCCTCGCGGTAGTCCGAAGCCAGCTGCAGCGCGAGCCCGCGCTGCGCGAGGACACGGGCGAGGCGATTTCGGTCGCCCGTTCCCCTCAGGGTCCTGATGGCCGTCTGGAGCACCTCTTCGTGCAGGTCCATGTCACCCGCTGCCAGCGCGACGTCGGCCAGTTCCACGCAGTGATCCACAGTCGCGCCGGCGTCGCGGCACCTGGCCTCCGCGAATGCCAGTCGCCGTTCGTCCGAGGCCTTGGCGGGGTCCCCGGCGGCCAGCGCCACACGCGCGCGCAACAGGCGACCCTCGAACCGGACCTCAGGGGATGCGAGCCCGAGCCAGCCCTCGGACAACTCGTCCAACTCTGCCCCGCGGTTCGCTTCGTCCTTCGAACGAGCACAGAGCTCTGCGCGAGCCAGGCGGCTGCGTGCGATCGATCGCAGGTCGGCGCAAGCCCACGCGGCGGACTCCATGGAGTCGAACCAGGACCGCGAAACATCGAGACTTCCCCGCGCCGCATGCAGCCGCCCCAGCGCGTCCGACAGCGCGACGATCTCCCTGGAGTCGCTGCGAGCCTCCGCGGTGGACACGCGCAACTCGAGCTCAGCGATGGAGCCCGATGTGGACGTCCGCGGCACCGGATCGGTGCGCACCAACGAAAGGAAGAGGAACCAGGCGAGCGTCGACGGGAGAGGCATGGGACTACCCGCGCGAACGAAACGGAATGGAAGCCACGACCACCCGGGGAGGCAGTCTCCGCGTGAGCCTAACCGAGTCGCGCCGCGCCGGGGAGTTGCCCCCGCTCGTGACTCAGAGCGGGATGTTCCCGTGCTTGCGCACCGGCCGGGTCTCGTGCTTCGTCTTCAGGAGCTCGAGCGAGCGGATCAGCAGCGGTCGCGTCCGGCGCGCCTCGATCACGTCGTCGATGACGCCGCGCGCCGCCGCGCGGTACGGGTTGTTGAAGAGCCGCTCGTACTCCGCCGTCTTCGCCGCCTCGGTCGCGGCCTTGTCGGCCGACTTCTCGATCTCGCGGCGGTAGATGATCTTCGCGGCGCCCGCGGCGCCCATCACGGCGATCGTGGCGCTGGGCCAGGCCAGGTTCACGTCCGCCCGCAGGTGCTTGCTGGCCATGACGTCGTAGGCGCCGCCGTAGCCCTTGCGCGTGATCACCGTCAGCTTCGGAACCGTCGCCTCGGCGTAGGCGTACATGAGCTTCGCGCCGTGGCGGATGATCCCGCCGAACTCCTGCACCGTTCCGGGCAGGAAGCCGGGCACGTCCTCGAACGTCACGACCGGGATGTTGAACGCGTCGCAGAAGCGGATGAAGCGCGCGCCCTTGATCGAGGCGTCGATGTCCACGCAGCCGGCCAGCACCGACGGCTGGTTCGCCACGATCCCGACGACACGTCCGCCGAGCCGCGCGAAGCCGACGATCATGTTCAGCGCCCAGTCGGGCTGGACCTCGAGCCACGAGCCGCGGTCCACGATGCGCTCGATCACGCGCTTGGCGTCGTAGGGCTTCGAGGGGTCGCTCGGGATGATCGAGTCGAGCTCGGCGTCCTCGCGGTCGTGCGGGTCGTCCGTCGGCACGAACGGCGGATCCTCGGCGTTGTTCAGCGGCAGGAACGAGAGCAGCCGCCGCAAGAGCATCATCTGGCTCTTGTCCGTCGGCGACGTGAAGTGAGCGACGCCCGACTTGGCCGCGTGCACGCCGGCACCGCCGAGCTCCTCGCTGGTCACGTCCTCGTGCGTCACGGCCTTCACGACGTCGGGGCCGGTGATGTGCATGTAGCTCGTGCCCTCGACCATCAGGATGAAGTCCGTGATGGCCGGGCTGTACACGGCACCGCCCGCGCAGGGTCCCATGATCGCGCTGATCTGCGGGATGACGCCCGAGCTCTGCACGTTGCGCCAGAAGATCTCGGCGTAGCCGCCCAGCGAGTCGACGCCTTCCTGGATGCGCGCGCCGCCGGAGTCGTTGAGCCCGATCACGGGCACGCCGACCTTGAGCGCCATGTCCATGACCTTGCAGATCTTCGCGGCGTGCATCTCGCCCAGCGATCCGCCCAGGACGGTGAAGTCCTGGCTGAACAGGTAGACCGGCCGGCCGTCGATCAGCGCGTGACCGGTGACGACGCCGTCGCCGAGCACGGCCTGCTCCTGCATCCCGAAGTCGGTCGTGCGCGTCGTGACGAAGCGGTCGAGCTCGACGAAGCTGCCCTCGTCGACGAGGAAGTCGATGCGCTCGCGCGCCGTCAGCTTGCCCTTCTTGTGCTGCGCGGCGATGCGCTCGGGACCGCCGCCGAGCAGCGTCTGCTCGCGCATGCGCTGCAGGCGTTCGGTGGCGGTTTCGACGGGCGCGGCCGCGGGCGGCGCGGGCTGGACCTTGGGCGTTTCCTTCACGAGACCTCGTGTTCGAATCAGGGTGAGCGGACGGGGCGTGGATCGTAGCGAGGCCGCGCGGAAGTGTCGCAATCGGGCCGGAAAAGGGCCTGGATCAGAGCGCGTAGCTCTCGAGGAGGCCGCAGCGCGGGCAGCGCCACACCGAGACGTCGTGCTGCTTGGCGCCCTTCGTGGTGATGCCCCAGTCGATCCCCAGCCAGCGCTGGTGGCGCGGTTCGCCTTCGATCCACTTCGGCTCCGTGACCGAGCCGCCGTGGCCGCGGTCGGCGATCCAGCCCTCGTCCATCGCCGTGCGGCAGTTGCGGCAGTTCGGTCGACTCGGACTCATCCGTGGCCGCCTCCGCGCGACTCCTGCACGAGCTCCATCAGCACGCCGCCCGTCGACTTGGGGTGCACGAACGCGATCGTCGTGCCGTGCGCGCCCGGCCGCGGCGCCTCGTCGATCATGCGCACGCCGTGGCTCTTCAGGTGCGCGATCGCCTGCGCGACGTCCCCGACCTTCCAGGCCAGGTGGTGGATGCCGCCGCCGGTCTTCTCGAGGAACTTCGTGATCGGCGAATCGGGCGACGCGGGCTCGACGAGCTCGATGCGCTGCGTCCCGGCGAAGAGCACGAGCACGTTGACCCGCTGGTCGGGCACGAACTCCGGCTCCGTCGCGACGAGTCCGAGCGCCAGCTCGTACGCCGGCCGCGCCTCGGCCAGGCTCCTCACGGCGATCGCGACGTGGTGCAGGCCCTGCGCGACGCCCTGGATCGCGTGCGGGACGTGGATCGTGGACATCTAGAGGACCTCCGGCGGACGGTACTTGCCGAACACGCGCTCGAGCACGGCGCAGATCTCGCCGATCGTCGTGTCGACCTCGACGGCGGCGAGGATCGGGTGCATCAGGTTCTTCGTCCCGCGCGCGTCGTGCTCGAGCGCCTGGAGCGCGGCCTCGACACGCGCCGGATCGCGGCGCTTGCGCACTTCGGCCAGGTCGACGAGGACCTGCCGGCGCGCCTCCTCGCTGGGCACGAACAGCTCGGGCTCGCCTTCCTCGATCTGGTAGCGGTTCACGCCGACGACGACCTCGTCGCCGCTCTCGACGGCGCGCAGCCACGTCATCGCGCTCTTCTGGATCTCGCGCTGGACCCAGCCCGATTCGATGGCCGCGACGGGCCCGCCGCGGCGGTCGAGCTCGAGCAGGATCTCCCGCGCGCGCTCCTCCAGCTCGTCGGTGAGCGATTCGACGAACGGCGATCCGCCCAGCGGATCGACCACGTCGGCGACGCCCGTCTCGAACCCGAGGATCTGCTGCGTGCGCAGCGCGAGCCGCGCCGTCTTCTCGGTCGGCAAGGAGAGCGCCTCGTCCATCCCGTTCGTGTGCAGCGACTGCGTGCCGCCGAGCACCGCGGCCAGCGCCTGCATCGTCACGCGCACGACGTTGTTCTCGGGCTGCTGGCTCGTGAGCATCGAGCCGGCCGTCTGCGTGTGGAAGCGCAGCATCCACGAGCGCTCGTCCTTCGCCCCGAACTCCTCGCGCATCATGCGCGCCCACATGCGGCGCGCGGCGCGGAACTTCGCGACCTCCTCGAACAGGTGGTTGTGCGCGTTGAAGAAGAAGGACAGCCGCGGCGCGAACTCGTCGATCGGGATCCCGGCCGCGAGCGCCGCGCGCACGTAGGCGCGGCCGTTGCCCAGCGTGAAGGCCAGCTCCTGCGCCGCGGTCGAGCCCGCCTCGCGGATGTGGTAGCCGCTGATCGAGATCGTGTTCCACTGCGGCACCTCCGCCGCGCAGAACGCCATGAGGTCCGTCGTGAGGCGCATGGACGGCCCGGCCGGGAAGCGGTAGTTCCCGCGCGCCGCGTACTCCTTGAGGATGTCGTTCTGGACGGTGCCGCGCAGCTTGGCCAGCGGGACTCCGCGCTTCTTCGCCAGCGCGCAGTACAGGGCCAGCAGGACCGTCGCCGTCGCGTTGATCGTCATCGACGTCGACACGCTCTCGAGCGGGATGCCCTGGAAGAGCAGCTCGACGTCGAGCAGCGAGTTGATGGGCACGCCGACGCGCCCGCACTCCGCCTTGGCCAGCGCGTGGTCCGAGTCGTAGCCGATCTGCGTCGGCAGGTCGAAGGCGGTCGAGAGTCCCGTCTGCCCGCTCTGGAGCAGCACCTGGAAGCGCGTGTTCGTCTCGCGCGCGCTCGTGAACCCGGCGTACTGGCGCATGGTCCAGAGCTGCCCGCGGAACATGCTCGGCCGGATGCCGCGCGTGTAGGGGTAGACGCCGGGCATCCCGCCGTCCGCGGCCCCGCCGTAGACCGGGTCGACCGTGATCCCCGAGCTGGTCGCGAAGCGCGCGCGGCGCTCGGGCGAGCGGGCCACGGCCCGGGCGTGGATCTCCTCGCGCCAGCGGCGGACGACGTCGGCGGCGTCGGGTCGCGAGGTCGAGGCCTCGTCGGCGGTGCGGGAACCGCGCGTCGGCGGCCGGGAGTCGTGCGCCATGGGAGATGTTGCGCGCGGGGGCGGCGCGCGATCCGGGACAGTCTACCGATCGCGCCGCGCGCGGGCTTTTCCGGACCTTCGCGGCGAGAAGCGCGAAGGCCGGCGCCCGGATCGGCGTAGCATCGCCGTCCGTTCTCAGGTCCCTGATCCGCGTCCGAAGCCGCGGTCCCCATGAAGCGCCCCCTCCTGCTGCTCCTCGTCGTCGCGACGTTCGCGACGCTCCTGACCCTGCTCGTGATGCGGATCTCCCGGTCGCCGGAGGCCGGAGCCGAGGCCACGGGACCCGCGGTCGCCGCCGGTCCGGCCGCCGCAGGGCCGGCGCTCGAGAAGGGCGCGGACGCGAGCCAGCACGCCGACCTCGTCGCCCCGGGCACCGACGCGGCCGAGCGCGCGGCGGCACCCGCCGTCGCCGCCGCGGACTCAGGTCCCAAGGTCGCGATCGAAGGCCGCGTGATGTCGCCGTCGGGCTGCGGACCCGACCCGGAGGTCGTGGTCTACGCGCTCGACGACGAGATGGACGTGGACGACGTGCTGCGCGCGCTCGCGCCCGCGCGATCCGGCGGCGACGACGCCGACGGCGAGATCGCCCTGCCGGCCGGCGGAACCCGCGTCGAGCGCGTCCTGGGTCGCGCCCGGATGGAGGCGGACGGCCGCTACGCGGTCGAGGTTCCCGCGAGCCGCAAGACCGTGCACCTGATCGCGATCGGCCGCTCCTGGTACGGCCGCGCGACGGAACAGCTCGAGCTGGGCGCCAACGCGCGGCGGCTCGACCTCGTGACGAATTGCGGCGGTTGGATCGCGGGCACGGCGACGGTGCCCGCCGGCCACGAGACCGGCGAGATCGAGGGGCTGGCCGTGAAGCTGGAGACCTCGCTCGAGGGCATGACCAACGACATCCGCACGACGCAGCGGTCGCGACGCAGCACCGTCGTGCACGCCGGCACCTTCGAGTTCCGCGCGCTGCCCGCGGCGGCGACGTACGAGGTCTCGGCCACGCCGGAGCGCCTCGCCGCCGAGTCGGCCACGGTGCGCGAGCTCGTCGCGGGCCACGAGACGCCGCTCGCCCTGTCGTTCCGCCAGGGCGGGATCCTGCGCGGAACCGTGCGCGGCGTCGACGGCGCCGCGGTCGTCGGCGCCGAGGTCAGCGCGAACAAGAAGGGCCAGTGGTTCGGCTTCGACGACTCCGCCGTGCGCAAGTCGAAGAGCGCCGCCGACGGCAGCTTCGAGCTGGCGGGCGTCGCGCCGGGCAAGCTCGACATGAAGGCCACGGCCGAGGGCTGGCTGCTCGAGAAGCCGCTGAAGGTCGACGTCGTGGACGGCGCGGTCGTCGACGGCATCGCGATCGTCCTCGGTCGCGGCGCGACGATCTCCGGCAGCGTGCGCTGGCCCGACGGCAAGCCCGCGCCCGACCTCGAGGTCAGCGTCGAGTTCGATCGCTCGCAGATGGCGGGCATGGGCGCCTTCAACGCGCTCAAGGGCGCGCGCGGCGAGGCGAAGACCGACGCCGCGGGGCACTTCGCGGTCACGGGCCTCGGGCCCGGGCCGTTCGTCGTCGAGGCGCGAGCGCTGCCGGAAGGCGAGAAGGCCGCGGCGGGCGCGTCGTCGAGCAAGCTGCGCGAGCGCGAGCACCGCGCGCGCGCCCAGCTCGTGAAGCCCGACACCCAGGGGCTCGAGCTCGTGCTGCTGCCGCCGACCGGCGTGCGCGGGCGCGTGCTCGACCTGGCGGAGGCGCCGGTGAAGTCGTTCACGGTCCACGCGAACGGCGTCGGCGAAGGCCTGCTGGCCGAGATCGGCCAGGAGGAGCGGACGGAGATCTTCGACAGCGAAGACGGCTCGTTCCTGCTCGCCGGCCTGCACGCCGGCAAGTGGAAGCTCGTGGTCGAAGCCGCGGGGTACTCCACCTCGACCGCGATCGAGTTCCAGACGCCGCTCGCGACCGACGCGCCCGAGTTCGTCGTCCACCTCGAACGCGCCGCGACCGTGCGCGGCATCGTGCGCACGCCCGACGGCACACTGATCGCCGGCGCGACGATCTCGATCGACGACGGCAATCCGGAGTGGATGCGCGCGATCGCGCGCGTGAAGCCGCCCGAGGCGAAGAGCGGCGAGGACGGGCATTTCGAGCTCGCCGGCCTGAAGCCCGGATCGACGGCGATCCTGGCGCACCACGAGGACCATGCGCGCTCGGCCCCGCTCGTGCTCGAGCTCGGCGCCGGCCAGGTCGTCGAAGGCGTCGTGCTCGACCTCACGCGCGGCGGCCGCATCACCGGCGAGGTCTTCCACGAGGGCAAGCCCGCTCCCGGCCTCATGGTCCAGGTGCAGGAGACGAAGAAGTTCTCGCAGCGCATGACCACGACCGACTCGAAGGGCACCTTCGAGGTCGCGCACGTGGACCCCGGCAACTACCAGGTCATCGCGATGCCGATGCGCGGCGAGGCGTTCACCGGCGAGGAGGGCGACTTCGACCCGATGGCGATGATGTCGAAGATGAAGATGGCGACGGCCGAGATCGCCGAGGGATCGGACGTGCACCTCGTGCTCGGCGCGCCGCCCGAGGACCCCGTGCAGGTCACCGGCAAGGTCATGATGGCCGGCGCGCCGGTCGCCTCCACGACGGTCATGTTCATGCCCGAGGGCGGCAAGAAGGGCCTGGCCGCGTTGAAGGCCACGCGCACGAACAAGGACGGCACGTACAAGGTCACGCTCGACGGCCCGGGCGGCTACAGCGTGTCCGTGCAGCGCATGAGCGCGCAGATGGACTCGCAGAGCGTGCACGAGGAACGCCGCCTGATCCCGAAGGTCCCCGAGTACACGGTGGACGTCACGCTGCCCGAAGGCCGCATCAGCGGCCGCGTGACCGGGACCGACGGCAAGCCCGCCGGCAACACGCGCATCTCGATCGTGCGCGAAGGCGCGGGCAAACCCGGCACGATGTGGGGCGGCCAGTTCAACGAGCTGCGCACGAACGTGGACGGCGAGTACGACGCCACGGGCATCCCGGCCGGCACGTACACCGTGAAGGCCGGCGGCAGCGAGCTGGGCGGCATGCTCGGCGACGGCTCGGCCACGGGCAGCCGCGAGATCCGAGCCGGCATCGAGGTCGGGGAGCGGGACTGGCGCCAGGGCGTCGACTTCCGCCTCAAGTCCCCTGCCACCGTGCGCGTGACCGTCGTGGACGACGCCGGCCATCCGGTCTCGGGCGCCGTGATCTTCGCGCGCGACGAGTCGGGGCGCGCGGTCGACGTGTTCTCGTTCGTCACGACCGACTCGTCGGGGATCGCGAAGTACGGCGGGCTCTCGGCCGGTCGCTACACGTTCCGCGCGCGCACGAAGGACGCGTCCACCGCGGACTCAGGCGCGGTGCGCCTCGAGGAGGGCGGTCAGGGCGAAGTGCAGCTCGCGCTCGAGAAGAGCTCGATGGTCCTCGTGAAGGTCGTCGACGGCGAGAAGAAGCCGCTCGTGACCTCGGTCGAGGTGCTCGACGAGCACGGCCGCGACGTGTCCGGGCAGATCGGACTGTCCGAGGTCATGGAACGCTTCCAGGGCGGCGGTTTCGACCCGCTGGAGCAGAAGTTCGGCCCGTTCCCGCCCGGCAAGTACAAGGTGCGCGTCACGTCGGAGTCGGGGAAGACGACGACGAAGACCGTGAACCTGAACGGCCAGGCCGAGCGCCG
>JBGAOR010000049.1:0-30824 GCA_044221705.1 Planctomycetota bacterium | reverse complement strand
CGCGCGAGCTCGAGCTTGGCGCGGCCGGCCGCGCTCGGCGCCGGGTTCGAGGCCGGCCCGACGCCGACGGGCGCGGGCGGCGGCTCGGGCGCGCACGCTCCGAGCAGCAGGGCTGCGAGCGCCGCGCGAAACCTCGGGCCGGCCCTCATCGGTTCCGCTTGCGCGCGCCGCGCGCCGCGCCGCCCTGCGCAGGAGCCTCGGCCGGCGTGGAACCGGCGTCGGGCGCGGCGACCGCACTCGCCGGCGCCTGGCCTCCGTTGCCGTCGATCACGGCCCGCACCTGCGGGTAGAGGTCGGGGCCCAGGCCGCGCGCGTATCCCTGGAGCGCGGCCTCGTACCGGCTCTGCTCGAGCTCGCGCAGGCGCTGCACGGTGGAGAGCTTGTCGCTCGCGCCCGCCGCCTGGAACAGCACGCGCAATCGCTCGAGGCGCGCGACGCGGTCGCGGTGCGCGCGGTCGATGTTGACCATCATCCGCACGAGCGTGCGGTACTTGGCGCGGGGATCGGCATCGATGCGGCCGCCGTCGCGCGTCTGCAGTTGCGTCGGTTGCACCGTCTCGCCCAGCTGGACGCGCGCCGGTGCGGCGCCCTTCCCGGTCGGCGCGGTGCCCTGGACAACCGGGGGCTGCTGGCCGTCCTTCGCCGCCGGTGCACCCTTCTCCTTGGCGCCGTCCTGCGCGGTCGCGGCGAGGGCGAGCAGCGCGCTCGCGAAAAGACCGATCTGGATGCGCCTCATGGCCTGGATGCTAGCACCGTGGGGCGCGCTGCCTAGCGCGCGCGAGCCCTGCGCAGCCGCAGCTGTCCGCAGGCGGCGTCGCTGTCCGCCCCGCGCGACCAGCGGACCGTCGCCACGATGCGCTCGTCGAGCAGCGCGCGGCGGAAGTCCTCGACCGCCGAACCCTCGGGCCGGCGGAACGGGCTCTCCTCGACCGCGTTGTAGGGGATCAGGTTCACGGTGCAGCGCCGGCCGCGCAGGCGCGCCGCGAGTCGACGCGCGTGCCCCGCGGTGTCGTTCACCGCGGAGAGCAGCACGTACTCGTAGGTGATCTCGCGCCCCGTCTTCTCGAACCAGTCGTCGCCGGCCGCGAGCACCTCGTCGATCGGCACGCCCTTCATGGCCGGGACGAGCTCGTCGCGCTGCTCCTGGTCGGGCGTGTGCAGCGAGATCGCCAGCTGGAACCGCGGCCGCGTCGGCGCGATCTTGCGCAGGCGCTCGGGGAAGCCGACGGTCGAGACGGTCACGCGCCGCGAACCGAGCCCCATTTCGTCGTGCACGGCATCGAGCGCGGTCGAGAGGTTCGTGAAGTTCAGGAGCGGCTCGCCCATGCCCATCACGACGCTGCGAGCGAGGCGGCCGAGCGACTGGCCGCGCACGTACTGCTCCAGGATCTCGTGGCTACCCAGGTTGCGCGCCAGGCCGAGCTGGCCCGACGCGCAGAACGGACACCCGATGGGACAGCCGGCCTGGGTCGACACGCACAGCGTCGCGCCGTTGCGCTCGTTCTCGTCCTCGTCGGCGGCGAGCGCGAGCGAGGGCATGTGCACGACCTCGACCGACGCGTCGCGCTCCTTGGCGCGCGGGAACTCGATCAGGAGCTTCGTCGTGCGGTCGGGCGCGGAGGAACAGCCGACCTCGCGGCCGGCGAAGATCGGCAGCTCGCGCTCGAGCACCGCGCGCAGGCCGGCCGGCAGCGACGTCATCGACGCGTAGTCGAGGAGGCCCTTCCCGAGCACGTTCTCGCGCGCGATGCGCGCGTGGAACGGCTTCGCGCCCAACTCCACGAAAACGCGCGCGAGCTCGTCGGGCGCGAGCGCGAGCAGCGTGCGCGGCGCGGCGGGGGACGCGGCCGCCTGCGCGTCCCGCGCGGACGCGTCGCCGGGCGCCGCGGATCCGTTCGGTTCGGTCGGCGCGCTCATCCGGGCATCAGCGCACCGCGAGGAGCGCGGCGCGCAGCTTCTCCGCGACTTCGGCCGCGACGCGTCGCGCTTCGGCCAGCGACGGCGGATTGGCTCCGCCGACGGCGCGGTGTCCGCCGCCACCGTACGTCTCCATGATCTCGCCGATGTGCGCGCCGGGGCGCGGCGGGTTCCAGGGGTTCTCGCCGGCCGACACGTGGAAGCCCGCGCGCGTGGGGATCACGCCGACGGAGTAGCCGATGTCGGGATGGTGGTAGAAGGCCGCGAAGCGCTCGCGGCGGATCTGGTTCGAGCTGGCGTCGTACAAGAGCACGCCGTCCTTCTTCCACTGCACGGTCGGCGGGAACTGCGACAGCGCCTTGTCGCGGTTGCGGCTCGCGCGCTGGTGCGCCTTCTCGACGTCTTCGCGGTTCGCGACCGCGGACAGGTCCTGGTCGACCAGCGCGCCCACGAGAACGTCCGTCCAGTCCGGGGCCGGCGCCGTCGTCAGCGCGCGCGCGATGCGCAGCGCCGGCTCGTCGCCGAAGATCGCCTGGTCGACCGACTTGTAGCGCGCGGCGTCGATCACGTCGGACCACTTCGCCATCTCGACGAAGCGCGGCGAAGGGACGTACGACAGGTGCTTCTCGGCGTGCCGCAGGATCAGCGGGGGGCAGGAGGGCGAGGTCTCGTCCCACATCCAGCGGTCGGACGGCCTGTAGATCTGCCGCAGGTCCTCGCGCAGGAACGTGGTCGGGTGGTGGTCGAACCACCACTCGGCCCGGGGGTGGAAGTGGAAGTCGACGATCGCGATGCGCTTACCGGACTCGAACGAGTCCCAGTCCTCGCGCTGGTCGTAGTTCACGCTGCGCCAGAGCGCGGTCTCGCCGGTCTTCTCGCGCAGGACGTGCGCCAGGACCGCCGCCGACACCATCCCGTCGAAGTCGCGGTGGTAATGGATCGTGAGCGGACCTTGCGACATGGCGGCAGAGCATAGCCGCGCGGGATTGGCAGTTCACGCCGCGCCTTCGGCGAAGCGATTGCGCGCGCGCTCCCGGGCGCGGAGACTGCGCGGAGCCCCATGGTGAACGTCCCGTCATGAACGCATCGCTCGCGCTGCCTTTCCTCCTCGCGTTGGGCCTCGTCTCCGCGCCGCCCGCGGACAAGGACGAGTTCGTCGAGCGCCTCCACGCGCAGGGTGCGGCGGCGGAGAAGGCCGGCAAGACCGACGACGCGCTCGCGGCCTACGCGCGCGCGCTCGAGCGCGACGCGAAGCACCTGCCCACGCTCGCGCGGCGCAGCGCGCTCGAAAAGAGCCTGGGGCGCCACGACGAAGCGCTCGACGACGCCGGCCGCTTCCTCGGCATCTGGCGTCACCTCAAGGAGCGGCCGCAAGGCTTGATGGCGACGCAGCGCGAGCTCGCGTCGTACGCGGCCGAGGCCGATCCGCTGCGCAAGCGCAACGACGGGCTGCGCCGCGACTACGTCGGCCGCCTGCTCGTGCTCGCGAACGAGCAGATGGACCACCTGGCGTGGCACTCGGCCCGCGCGATGCTGATCGAAGCGCAGGCCACGGACCCCGAGCACCCCGAGCTCGCCGCCGGGCTCGCGCGCATCAAGAAGGAGGGCGGCAACGAACTGGCCGTCGAGGACGAGACGGGCGGCGTCGATCCGCTCTCCGGCGTCACGGCCGAGTGGATCGCGGAGAACGATCCGCTGCACGTCGAGTGGGACAAGGCCTGGGAGCAGGAGACGCCGCACTACAAGGTCAAGACGAACGCCGGCTACCGCGTGCTGAAGACCGTCGCGACCGCGATGGAGCAGGTGCAGTTCTTCTACCGCGAGTTCCACCAGTACAAGACGAAGGGCGAGTCGATCCCGGTCGCGAACGTCCTGATCTTCAAGAGCGCCGAGGAGTACAAGACGCTCGGCAACCAGCCGGTCGAGTGGGCCGCGGGGCACTGGGACGGGACGAACGTCGTCACCTACGACGCGCGCAACGGCGGCGAGGGCGGGCTCACGGGGATGCTCGACACGCTCTTCCACGAGGCCAGCCACCAGTTCACGACGCTCGCCGGCGGCGGCGCGGTACCGGCCTGGCTCAACGAGGGCATGGCCAGCTTCTTCGAGGGCACCAAGCTCCTGAGCAACGGGAAGCTGGCCTGGAACCTGCCCGTTCCGGGGCGCCTCTACCCGCTGGTCGAGGATCTGCGCGGCCCCAAGCCGAACGGCATCGCCAAGGTGATGACCGGCGAGGTCGACGACTACCGCGTCAACTATCCCTACGGCTGGGGCATCGTCTACTACCTCTACAACGCCGAGGACGACGACGGCCGGCTGCTGTACCGCTCGGGGATGCGCGAGTACTTCCAGGAGTACAACTCCGAGGACCACGTCGGCCGCTTCACCGAGTTCTTCGTCACGCGGCCCAAGCTCCCGGGCGTCGCCACGCTCGCGGACTTCGAGAAGCGCTGGAAGGACTGGATCTTCGCGCTCGAGGCCGAGGACAAGGGCCTGGCCGACGCCGCGCGGCGCGACGAGGAGCGCGGCGACCGCCAGATGAAGCAGGGCAACGTGCCGCGCGCGATCGAGCTCTACGAGCGCTCGCTGCGGCGCGAGCCGGATCACCCCGAGACGACGTGGAAGCTCGGCCTCGCGCTCGAGGCCGCGAAACAGGGCGACCGCGCGGCGGGCACGCTGCGCCGCTGGATGTCGATCACCGCCGCGCGTCCCGGCGAGCCGGACCCGCAGGCCGACCGCCGCGCGGACGCGCTGGCGCGCATCGCGAAGCTCGACACGAGCGCGAAGCGCCTGGCGGAGATGCGCACGAAGTTCCACGCCGACGCGCTGGCGCTGGCCAAGGACTACCGCGCGAAGGGCTTCCCGCGGCTCGCGCTGCGCACGCTGCGCGGACCGGCGACGGCGCAACCGCCCAGCGCCGAGGCGCGCGACCTGTACTTCGCGATCTCCGACGAGAGCGGTGTCAGCCTCGAGACGTGGCGCCTCCTGTTCGACGAGCGCACGCTCAAGGGCTTCTACGGCGGCGGCGAGAGCGACTTCGCCGTCGCCGACGGCGTGATCGAGGCCACGATCACCGTCGACGGCGACGTCGCGAAGGGGCCTTCGACGGGCGAGGCGCCGACCGAGCGCCCGAGGAAGGCCGACACGTTCGCGTTCCGGCGCCTGTTCGTCGACGTCGAGCCGGCCGGCGACTGGTCGCTGCAAGCCGACGTCGAGGTGGCGAAGGGCGGGACGCTGGGCGGCCTGTGCTTCGGCAAGAAGGGCGACGGGCTCTTCCACGGCGTGGCGCTCCTGCCGCAGGGCTACTGCGACCTGGCCTCGTTCGGCACGGACGGCAAGACGCTCTTGCGCACGAACGCCAAGGTGGCCGAGGGCTGGCACACGCTGCGCATCGAGGTGGCCGGCACGCGCCTCGTCGTGCAGCTCGACGGCGCGCAGGTGCTCGAGTGGCTCTTCGATTCGCGCGCCGCGCTCCAGGGCGACTTCGGCCTCCTCGCGGGCGTGGGCAAGTCGCGCTTCAAGGAGATCCGCCTGCTCGAGTTCGACGCGAGCCTGCCGCGCCGCACCGCGATCGGCCGACGTCGCGAGGTGCAGCCCGACGAGGCCGGTCAGCCGCTCGCGCGTTCTCCGGGCGGACAGCCGAGCTACCTGAACCAGGCGCCGCCGCTGCTCGCGCTGCAGGGCTGGATCGGCACGCCGCCCGCGGGTGGCGACCTCGAGAAGCTGCGCGGCTGGCCGTGCGTCCTGGCGTTCTGGTCGACGTACCAGGAGAAGGCCGTGCCGATCGTGCCGGGGCTCGTGAAGCTCGCCGCGGCGAACGCCGGGCTCGACATCCCGATCGTGCTGCTCACGAACGAGAAGCGCGAGGCCATCGAGGCCTGGCTCGCCGACCACCCCGTGCCGTTCCCGATCGGCTACGACAACTCGAACGCGCTCTTCCAGGCCTACGCGATCGAGAAGGTGCAGCTCCCGCACGCGAAGCTGCTCGGTCTCGACGGCCGCGTCGTGTGGGAAGGCAACCCCGACTGGAAGGAGGAGTTCGGCAGCTACCTCGACGAGCCCGTCGCGGAACTCGCGAAGCGCTCGCGCCTCGCCGAGCTCAAGGTGGCGGCGACGACGCTCGAACAGGCGCGCGCGGCGGAAGCGCGCGGCGAACTCGCGGCGGCGGCCAAGGACTACCGCGCGATCGCCACGATCGACGCCGCACACCCCGTCGTCGACGCGGCCAAGAAGGCGCTCGAGTCGCTCGAGGCGCGCGGCGCGGCCGAGCTCGCGCGCGGCGACGCGCTCGAGAAGGACGGTCGGATCCTGCAGGCGCTCAAGCTGGCCGAGTCCGTGCTCGCGACGTACGAGGGCCTCGATGCGGCCGGCATCGCGCGCGCGGCCATCGAGAAGCGCAAGGGCTCGAAGGCCTACAAGAAGATGCGCCCTCTCGAGAACAAGCTCGCCGCCGCCGAGCGCAGCGTCGAGATCGCGAAGTTCGACGACGCGCGTGCGAGCCTGACCGCGCTGCAGGCGAGCCTCGCCGCCGCGGGGGACGTGAAGGCCGATCCGTGGCTCGTCGAACGCGCCGAAGCGCTGACTCGGCTGGCGAGCGACGCGAAGGACGGCAAGGACGCGATCCGCCGCTACCGCGAACGGTTCCCGGAGCTCGCGGCGGCGCGCTGACGGCGGGGACCGCCACGATGCGACGGATCGGAGCCGCGGATCTCGCGCGCGAACGCGGGACTTCAGGTCGTGATCCGGGTCCCGAGCACCGCCAGGAACTTCGCCAGCCAGTCCGGATGTGCCGGCCAGGCCGGCGCCGTCACGAAGTTGCCGTCGACTTGAGCCCGGTCCATCGGGACGTCCACGTACTCTCCGCCAGCCAGGCGCACCTCCGGCGCGCAGGCCGGGTAGGCCGAGATCTTCCGGCCGCGCACGACGTCGGCCGCCGTCAGCACCTGCGCGCCGTGGCACACGGCCGCGATGGGCTTCTTCGCGTCGGCGAAGTGGCGCGTGATCTCGATCACCCGGCGGTCGAGGCGGATGTACTCGGGTGCGCGACCACCGACGACGAGCAGGGCGTCGTACTGCGCCGGGTCGACGTCGGCGAAGTTCGCGTTCAGCGCGAAGTCGTGCCCGCGCTTCTCCGAGTACGTCTGGTCGCCCTCGAAGTCGTGGATCGAGGTGCGCACCTTGTCGCCCTTCTTCTTGTTCGGGCACACGGCGTGGACGGTGTGCCCGACCATCGCGAGCGCCTGGAAGGGCACCATCGTCTCGTAGTCCTCGCCGTAGTCGCCGCACAGCATCAGGATCTTCTTCGCCATCTCGATTCCTCCGTGGCGCCGATCCTAGCAGCCGGTCGCGTTCAGCGGGGCCGGCGCGCGATCCAGGCGATGCCGTCGGGCTCGAGCGGCTCGCGCGACTTCACGCGCAGGCTTTCGGCCCATTCCCGGCCGAAATCGCGCTGGTAGGCGCGGTTGACGGCGGCGGTGACGAGCATCGCGAGCAGCGCGCCCAGCGTCGCGAGCGCCATGTCCTTGTGCGTGTCCCACACGTCGCCCTGCGTCCCGATGAACAGCTGGTCGCCGTGCGCGAACGCGGTCGCCGTCGCCCATTCGGCGAGCTCCCACAGCATCGACGTCGACATCACGACGTCGAGCGGCAGCGCGTAGCCCCAGAACCCGCGCACGTCGGCGACGCGCAGGAACAGCTCGCGCACCGGGTACGCGATCAGGAACCCGTAGGCGAAGTGGACGATCCGGTCGAAGTTGTTGCGCTCCCAGCCGACGAGCGCGTCGAGCGAGCGGCCCGTGACCGCCGCGAACCACGCGTCGTACGGCGTGCGCGCGTAGGTGTAGTGGGCGCCGACGGCGGCGAGCGCGAGGAACGCGAAGATCAGCACGTACGACACGCGCGAGAACGCGATCCAGCGGCGCGCGACGACGAGGGCGGCGACGCCGGCGAGCAGCGCCGAGTTCTGGATCGCCCAGGCCTGCCGGTCCCAGGGCGCGACCGCGAGCGACGCCAGGCCTAGCGCGTAGAGCGCGAGCAGGGCGAGGAAGGTGCGGCGGTTCGTCATGCGGTCGCGTGCGCGTCCGGTCGGGACGCGCGCGATCGACCGTCAGTCTAGGCCAGCGGGCCCGGTCTCCCGTGCCCGCTCCCGAAAGTCGCATGCGCGGACGAGCGCGCCATCGCCCGCGGCGATCCCGGCTTCGGCGCCGTCAGGCGCTCTCGCGCTTCTCCTCTGCCCGCGGGATGCGCAGCGTCTCGCCGGCGTCCGCGTCGAGGGCGGCGTCCGCGTCCTCGGCGTCCTCGGACTCGGCGGTCAGGCCGCGCGCGAGGCTCTTCGTCTTGCGCACGATCGCGGCGTCCACGACGAAGCGCGTCTCGTCGCGGCGCGACGGCAGCTCGTACAGGATGTCGAGCAGCATGTCCTCGACGATCGCGCGCAGCGCGCGCACGCCGGTCTCGCGCTCCAGCGCCAGCTCGGCGATCGCCTCGAGCGCCTCGGGCTCGAACACGAGCTCCTTGCCGTTCATCTCGAACAGCATCTGGAACTGGCGCGTCAAGGCGTTCCGCGGCTCGGTGAGGATGCGCACGAGCGCCGCGCGGTCGAGCGTGTCGAGCGTCGCGATGATCGGCAGGCGTCCGACGAACTCGGGGATCATCCCGAATTCGATCAGGTCCTTGGGCGTGAGGAAGCGCACGAGCTCGTCGCGCGCGCCCGGTTGCCCCGGCGCAGCGATGCGGGCCGGCTCGAGCGGCGCGTCGGACTTCTTCGCCGCGCGGTCGACCAGCTCCTTCGACGCCGTCTGGCGGCCGAAGCCGATCACGTCGCGGCCGACGCGGCGCGAGATGATCTCCTCGATCGCGCTGAACGTGCCGCCGACGATGAACAGGATGTTCGACGTGTCGAGCTGGATGTAGCTCTGCTCGGGGTGCTTGCGCCCGCCCTGCGGCGGCACGTTCGCGACGGTGCCCTCGAGGATCTTCAAGAGCGCCTGCTGCACGCCCTCGCCCGACACGTCGCGCGTGATCGAGACGTTGCCGGTCGTGCGCGCGATCTTGTCGATCTCGTCGATGTAGATGATGCCCTGCTGCGCGCGCTCGACGTCGAAGTCGCAGCCCTGCAGGAGCTTCAGGAGGATGTTCTCGACGTCCTCGCCGACGTAGCCGGCCTCCGTGAGCGTCGTGGCGTCCGCCATCGCGAACGGGACGTCGAGCAGCTTCGCGAGCGTGCGCGCCAGCAGCGTCTTGCCCGAGCCCGTCGGGCCGACGAGCAGCACGTTGCTCTTCTCGATCTCGACTTCGCCGTGCGCGCTCGGGTTGCGGGCCTGGTGGCGCAGGCGGTTGTAGTGGTTGTAGACCGCGACGCTGAGGATCTTCTTGGCGCGCTGCTGGCCGATCACGTACTCGTCGAGCTTGCGCGCGATCTCGATCGGCGTCGGCAGGCGGCGACCGGTCGCGTCGGCCGTGCCCGGCGCGCGGCGCGCGCCCGTCGTCGACGAGCCGGCGGCCGCGGGAGTCTTGCCGCCCTCCGGCGCGCGGCGCTGCTCCTCCTGCAGGATCGAGTTGCAGATCTCGATGCACTCGTTGCAGATGTAGACGCCCGGCGGCCCGGCGATCAGGCTCGCGACGTGGTGGCGGCGCTTCTCGCAGAACGTGCAGCGCTCGACGTGGCGGCCCCGGCCGGTGGAGGAGGTCATGGTGTTCCGATTCTAGTGGAAGGCGGCCGTCACCGCAGGACACGACACGGGCCGCGTTCCAGGGAACGCGGCCCGGCCGTCTGCACGCGAGGGATTCTCGGCCTCGGACAAGCGGAATCAGCTCTTCGGCGCCTCGGGCTCCTTGGGCTCCTTGGCGATGATCTGGTCGATCAGGCCGAAGGCCTTGGCCTCGGTGGGCGACATGAAGTTGTCGCGCTCGCAGGCCTTCGACATCTCCTTCACGGAGCGGCCAGCGTGGCGCGCCATGATCTCCTCGAGGGCCTGGCGCAGCTTCAGGATCTCCTTGACCTGGATCTCCATGTCCATCGCCGTGCCCTGCGCACCGCCCCAGGGCTGGTGGATCATCACGCGGCTGTGCGGCAGCGCGAAGCGCTTGCCCGCGGCGCCGCCGGCCAGGAGCACGGCGCCCATCGACGCCGCCTGGCCGAGGCAGTACGTCTGGATCTGCGGCTCGATGAGCTGCATCGTGTCGTAGATCGCGAGCCCCGCCGTGACGCTGCCGCCGGGCGAGTTGATGTACATCTTGATGTCCTGGTTCCGGCCCGTCTTGTCCAGGAACAGGAGCTGCGCCATCACCGCGTTCGCGACCTGGTCGTCGATCTGCGTGCCGATGAAGACGATGCGGTCCTCGAGCAGGCGCGAGTAGATGTCGTAGACGCGCTCGCCGCGACCGGTCTTCTCGATGACGGTCGGGATCGGGTAGTAGGCGGAGGTCTCCGTCATGAGCGTTCTTGCGTGGGGGGTGGCTTGGGGTGTTGACCAGGAGCGACGCCTCGAGGCCCGTGGGGGAGGTCCATCGACCGTCCGCGCGCGGATCTCAAGCTCGGGTGCTCGCTGCTCATCGGGTGTTCAGGACGGCGTCGTGATCTTCGCGTTCTGGCGCAGGAACTGGCGCACCTTGCGCTCGAGGATCTCGACCGCCATCTGGTCGAAGAGCTTGTTCTTCGTGTAGTACTCGCGGACTTCCTCGAGCGGCGCGCGGTTGCGCGCGGCGATCGTGCCGAGTTCCGCTTCCATGTCCTCGCGCGTGACGAGGAGCTTCTCGGCCTCGCCGATCGTCTGCACGAGGAACAGCGCGCGCAGGCCCTTCGCCGCGGCTTCCTCGGCCTGCGGGCGCTGGCTCTCGAGCGTCTCGCGGATCTTCGCGTCGGGCACGCCCTGCTGCTGCATCTCGCGGCCGGCGCTCTCGAGGCGCACGCGCGTCTGCTCGTCGAGCATCATCTTCGGCAGGTCGACCGTGTGCTGGGCGAGCAGGTCCTCGAGCAGCTTGCTCTCGATGCGCGCGTCCTCCTGCTGCTGCTTGGCCTCGGTCAGGCGCTCGCGCACGAAGACCTTCAGCGCCGCGTCGTCGGCGACGTTGAGCATCTTGCGGATCTCCTCGTCGGTCGGCGGGATCAGGCGGAAGGCCTGCTTGACCTCGACCCGCGTCGTGCCGGGCTTGCCGCGCAGGTTTTCCTCGGGGAAATCCGGCGGGAACGTCATCGCGATCGAGCGCGTCTCCCCGTCCTTGGCGCCCGAGAGACCGGCCTCGAAGGCGGCGGCCTCGATGCCCGGCGTCGGCGTCTTGGGCGAGAGGCGCAGGTTGTCGCGCTCGAGGATCGTGCGGTCGCCTTCCATCCACGTGACCTTGCAGACCGCCATGCCGTCGGCCGGCAGTCCGGCGTCGCCGGCCGGTTCGGGGCGGCTCTGCTGGGCCTTCAGGTTCTCGATGGCGCTCGCGATCTCGGCGTCCATCACGGGCTCGAGCTCGCTCTCGATCGCGAGGCCCTTGTAGTCCTTGAGGGCGATCTCGGGCCGCAGGCTGACCTCGAAGCCGCAGTCCCAATCGACGCCGTCCTGGATCTTGACGTCGTCCATGTTGACGCGCTGGAAGCCGACGATCTTGAGGTCACCCTCCTTGACCGCCTGCTCGTACGCCTGCCGGACGAAGTGCTCGACCGCGTCGTTCTTGAGCTGGGGCCCGTACTGCTTCTCGACGACCTGCACGGGCACCTTGCCCGGCCGGAAGCCCTTCATGTTCGCGTTCGACGCCAGGTTCTGGAGACCCCGCTTGTAGGTCGCCTGGAACTCGGCGCTCGGGACGGTGAACTGGATGCGGGCCTGGCAGGGGCCGAGTCGTTCGACGTTGACTTGCACGGGGGTTCGGTCGGGCTCTGGCCCGCGCGGGGCCGGTCAATCGGGAGTGCTGGGGTCGCCCCGCGTCGGGGTTCCCGGCCGTCCGCGGCGCGCGCGGCCGGCCTTCGAAGCGGCGGAAGGTACTCCGCGGCGGGCGGCCTCGTCCACCCATCGGATGGCGCGGGGTCCGGGATCGAATCGGGCGCCGATTCGCGGACGACCTTTCGCGCAGGGAATTTGCTTCCTCCCCGGCTGCTCCGCGGCGCTCCGGATCAGCGCGGCGCTTCGACCAGGAGCGCCAGGCGCGAGAGACCGGCGTCAAAGTCGGAGCCGAGCTTGGCCTCCAGCAACCCGGAGAAGAGGCGCATGATCGGGTTCCAACCCAGCTCGCCGCCGTCCTTCCAGGTGATGCGCGTCCCGGCCGGATCGGGGGCCAGCGCGACGGAGCCGTGTGTGACCTGGTCGACGCCGCGAAACTGGATCTCGTACTCGATGCCTGCGGCGGGGGTCGCCTTCACGAGGGTCAGCGACCCGAAGCCGTGCATCTGGCCCTCCCAGCTCATCCGCGCGCCAGCGCCGCGCGGCGGGCCGTCGAACGTGAGCTTGAGGTCCTTGTCCACCGACGTGGACCAGGGGGTCCACGCGCCCCAGGTGTGCAGGTCCTCGACGACCTCCTGCACGCGCTCCGGCGCCGCGCGCACGACGCGCGAGCGCTCCACGGACCAGGTCCCGGGCATGAAGGCCCCCAGGACGACCACGCCGATCACCAGGAGACCGACGCCGAGGAGTGCGAAGCGCAGGAGGCGGAGCATGGAGGGCGGGTGGGCGCGCGGATACCCTACTGGGCCGCGCCCGCCGATCCAGACCCCGTCGGTCGGTTCGCGCACTCCGAACCCCCGTGGACGAGACGCCCCGCCTCCCCCTGACCGGATCGCTGCACGGCGGCCCCGCGAGCTTCGGCGCCGCCGAGCTCGCGGCGCTACCGCTCAGCGCGCAGGTGCCCGACGTCGGCGCGCTCGTCCCCGGCCGCAAGGGCCGCGGCGTGCGGCTCTCGGCGCTGCTCGAGCGCGCGCGCCCGACCGCCGAGGCGCGTTGGCTGAACATCGCGTCGCGCGATCCGGCCTTCGCGGTCTCCGTTCCGCTCGACGAGGTGCGCGCGACCGCCGTCGTCGTCTACGAACTCGACGGCGCCCCGCTCCCGCCGGCGAAGGGCGGGCCCTTCCGCCTGCTCGTCTGCGGACACCCCGACGAGTGCCTCAACGTCAAGGAGCTCGCGCGACTCGAGCTCAGTCCCGTTCCCGGCCGCGACACCCGTCCGAAGGACGACGCGGAACACGCCGCCCTGCACAGGAAGAACAAGCACTGACATGTTCTGGATCTCGAAGCCCTTCCGCTACGTCGAAGCGCGTCCCGGCCTCCTCGGCGTCGGCGGCATCGTCGACTTGCCGTCGTTCGGCCTCACGTACGACGACCTCGCCTCGTTCCCGGCGGAGTTCCAGGTGCCGAACGTCGGCGCGTACGCGTCGCAGGCGAAGCTCGGCACCGCGCCGATCCGCGGCCTGCGGCTCGCGGCGCTCCTGAAGCACGTCGGCGCGCATCCCGAGGCGATCCTCGTGAACGTGAGGAGCCGCAGCGGCTTCGTCGGGACCCTGTGGCGCCGCGAGATCGAGCCGCTCGCGATCGTGGCCTACGCGCGCGACGGACGGGCGCTGGCGCCCGAGCTCGGCGGGCCCTTCCGCCTGGTCGTGCCGGGCCTGCACGACGAAGCGCGCGACGTGTGGGATCTCGCGGTCATCGAGTTCAGCGACAAGCCCGCGGCGAAGCCGCGCAACGCGCGTGGGATCCCGCCGACGCACTCGTCGCAGCCGGGCGAGGTGCAGGGCGGGCTCTCGCGCTCGACGCTCGACCCCAGCGACCCGCGCGGGATCGTGGTGCCGCCGCCCAGGAAGTGACGCGCGAGCGGCCGATCCGCGCCGCGCGAAGCAGCGAGGCCCCGCGGCGCCGTGCGCGCGCGGCCTCCGCTGTTCCGCGCGGCGCGTTCGCCGCGGGAGTCCTACTGCGCCGGCTTCTGGGCCGCGCGCATCTTGCTGGCTAGCTCCTCGGACGACTTGGACAGCTTGCCCAGGCCTGCGGCGAACTTGCGCCCTTCCTTCGCGGCGTCGGCGATGCGACCGGACACGGTCTCGATGCCCTTGGCCGTCAGGTCGTTGCCCAGGAACGTGCGCACGTCCTTGAGGCGGCCGTGCAGCGCCGTCGTGCCGCTCATCAGCTCGTCGACCTGCTTGGAGACGCCCTTCACTTCCTCGCGAAATTCCGCCAACCGCTTCGCGCCGGCCTTGCGCAGGTCGGGGTCCTGGATCGCCTCATTCTGCTTCTCGAACTCGGTGAACCAGCTCTCGGCCTTCGTCTTGAGCGCCTCGCGCTGCTTCGTCAGGTCGGCCAGCTCGTCGCTGAACGCGCCGTATTCCTTCACGAAGGTGTCGAACGCCGGCTTCGGATTCTGTTGGGCCGTGGCGACGACCTGTTCCAGCGCCGCGAGCGTGTTGTCGAGGCGCAGCTGCGTCTGGCCCGCGGCTCCGCCGACCTCGACGACCTGGTCGGCCGTGTCCTTGGCGCGGTCGTGGCCTTCGGTGGACTTGCAGGCGGCCGGCAGGGTCGAGACGGCCAGCAGGACGGTGGCGAGGAGGATGCGGTTCATGGCGGGAGTGCGCACGGGTTGCGTGGCTTCGAAGTCGTGGGGGATGGATGCCGAGCGTCCACGCGCGTGCACGAGCGGCGCGCGCATGGCGCGGCTCAGAACGCGTACGTGATGTATCCGAACAGGCCGTTCTGGGCGTACTTCACGTCGCCGGTCAGGTCGATCTCCTGGCCCTCGGCCTCGATGGCGATGCGGAAGCTCTCGAAGCCCAGGCCGATGCCGAACTGCTTCCAGGGGTACCACTCGACCCCCAGGTAGATGTCGGCCAGGCTGCCCTGGAAGTTGCCGTACTCGAGGTAGAAGAGGTCGATGCTCTGCTTCAGGAAGAAGTCGGGCGAGATGGCGATGTCGGCGTGCAGGCCAACGACCGGCAGCGGCGCGGTGAAGTCCGAGTTCTCGTTGTTCGAGACGCCCTGGAAGTCGAAGCTGAACGGCATCGTGTAGATGCCGAACGAGGCCGAGAGGTCGAGCCGCTCGTCCATGATGAACGAGTAGGCGTACGAGGCCTTGATGATGCTCATCGACGAGTCGAGCGAGACCTCCGTGCCCTCGGGGTACGTGGTGTCACCGACCGTGACGTCCTGCTGCAGGACCTTCGAGGCGCTGCGCGACGACTTGTAGTAGTCGAGCGTGACCTTGTGCCGCGAAGTCTCGCCGAAGCGCCAGTAGGCGCCGAACCGCAGGTCCTGGGTCGAGGTGTCCAGGCCGAACGCGTCCTCGAGGTTGACCTCGACACCGAGACCCGCGGCCTCCGAGCCGAGGCGCACCGTGCTGTCGTAGCGGTTCAGGAATCCGCCCAGGTACACGCCGCCGCGCTTCCACGGGAGCTCGCTCTCCGTGGCCGTGTCGCTCGCGGCCGCGCCCGTGGACAGGGCGCCGAGGGCGCAGGCGGCCAGGAACCAGGAGGACAGTGCACTTCGCATGGGGGGACTCCGTCCGAAAACGTCGGGGGGCGTGTCTTCGGCAGCGTGAAGCTGCCAACTGGTCGTGTCAAGCGAGCCGCGCCGCCCCGGGCTCACTGCGGCGACGTCCTACGCACTTCGGGGGGGCGGGCGCGCAGCCGGCGAGCACCGGGAGGTCGAGCTTCAGCGCGCCGTGTCTCGCGCGCGCGGCCGGCCGATGGCGCGCACGAGCAGCACGGCCGCGGTCGCCGCTCCGATCGCGATCAGCACGAGTCGCAGCGCGAGCTCGTACGCGGTCTCGACGGACCGGTCCACGCGCGCCGCCGCGTCGTCGAGACCGCGCTGGACGGTCGGCAGCGTACGGTCGAGGTTCGCGACCGCGGCGTTCAACTCGTGGATCGCCGCGGTCGCCTGGGTCGCGAGCGCGGTGTACTCGACCGGATCGAACGGCTTGCCCGGAGGCCCGGCGCTCGCGTGCGTCGCCGTCCCGTCGCTCGCCGGCTCGGGCGGCGACACGCGTGCGACGAACGCGTCGACCGAGCGCGTGGTGGTGTCGAGCGCTTGCGCGAGGCGCGTGGCGGCGTCCAGCGTCCCCTCGGCCTGCGTCAGGAGCGCCTGCGTGGGAGCGGACGTGCGCTCGAGGTCGGCGACGACCCCGGCGCGCTGCGCGGCGAGTTCGGTGGAGACGCGCTGCAAGAGCGCGTCGCCCTCGGCCCCGAGCTTCGCGGGCAACCCCTCCGCCGTCGCGGCGACGCTCTCCGCGGCCTTCGACGTGCGCTGGAGGTCCTGCAGCACGGACTGGACGTCGGGCTGCTTCGTGAGCCGCAGCGTCAGGAGCTCGAGTCGCCAGGCGAGCGTCCGCGGCGTGCGCTGCGCCAGGAAGAGCCCGCGCTCGGCCAGCTCGCGCGTGCGCGCCACCTCGCGCGCGGCGGGCTCGATCGAGTCGAGCGGGTCGAGTCCGATCGTCCCGAGCAGGCTGCCGCGCTCGGCCTTCTCGGATCCCTGCTCCAGGAGCTCCGCGAAGCGCGGCGCGCCGGAACTCGCGAGCGCCTCGGCGTCGCCCGACTGCGCGCGCCACGCGGCGAGGACGGAGCGGATGGCCGCGACCTGCTCCTGGGGCAGGCACTTCTCGGTCGCGGCGAGACCGTCGGCCTCGAGCTGACGCCACGCGTCGAGGAGCGGCCGGTCGGCCTCGCCGTAGCGCGTGCTCCAGTAGGACTCGTGGAGGCGCGACTCGTAGGCCGCCAGCGCGACGAGGTTCACGAGCGCGGAGAGCGGCCGCGGATCGGTGGCCGCGGCCAGCGCACGCTCCGCGGCCGAGATGCGGAAGCTCAGCGCCTGCTCCGCGCCCGCCGGCGAGCCCTCGCGCTGCGCGAACACGAACGCCGCGAGGTCGATCTGCAACACGATCTCGTCCGCGAGGGCCGACACCTCCTGGCGGGCGCGCTCGAGATCGACTTCGGGCTTCGCGTCCGAGCCGCGCGCCGCGCCGACGAGCGCGCCCGGAGCCTGGACGACGCTCTCGGCGACCCGGCAGGACGTGACCGTGAGCGCCAGCACCGCAGCGCAGGTCCCGGGCAGCGCGCGCGGCAGGGTGGGGCGGCCGTTCCTCACAGCGTGCGCCAGGATGCATCGCGCGGTGGAGCGGTTCCAGCGCGACGGCGGGCGCGGCGGCGAGCTCGGAGTGGAGCGGAAAGAACGGAGCCCCGCGGCGCCGTGCGCCGCGAGGCTCCGTTCGTGCTCGCGCCGGTCTCGCGGAGACCGGCACGGATCACATCTTCTTGTTGCGCTCGATGGGGTTCGTACCGCCCCAGAACTCGATCGAGTTGAAGATGAGGATGTCGCCCAGCTGGAACAGCGCGTAGACCGGGATGATCGTCAGGCCGAGGAAGATGCCTTCGTTGGCCCACTTGTTGTCCGTGACGGTCCGGTTCCAGTCGTGCAGGTTTTCCCAGGCGTTGTCCGGGCCGAGGCAGCTCGTGGTGGTGAGGCCGAGCGCCAGGGCGCAGCCGAGGAGCGTCTTCTTCATGTTCGGTACTTCTCCCTAGGAGGGATCGAGCGTGGGGGTGTCATCGGCGGAAGCCAGCGCGGCGACGAGCCGCGCCTGTCTCCCAGCCGCCCAGGGTGACCCCCTGGGAATGAGCCGAGCGTTATAGCGGCCGGTCCAGGGCGGATCCAGCCCGCAGCCGACCGGGGCGGTTCCCAGCGCCGAACACGCGCTCGAACAGCCGGCGTACCGAGTCGTCCGTCGGGATACGCGACAACTCCTCGGGGCGGAACCAGCGCAAGGCCAGGGACTCGTCGCTCAGGGTCTCGACGGAACCCGCCGGTGCGAGCACGAGGAAGCGCGTGTCGAGGTGGAGGTGCTCGGGCTCGGTGGCGCGCGCCGGGATCGCGTGGACGTCGACGTCGAGGGGATCGGGGTCGACGCGCAGGTCCGCGATGCCGCTCTCCTCGATCGCCTCGCGCAGCGCGGCGCGCGCGAGGTTCGCGTCGCCGTCGCAGTGCCCGCCGAGCTGGAGCCAGCGTCCGAGCTTCCTGTGGTGCGTGAGCAGCGCCGCGCCGCGCGAGGGGTCGACCACCAAGGCGCTGGCTGTGAGGTGACCCTCGAGGCGCGTGCGCTGGTGCGCGTCGGCGGGGTAGCGATCGATCCAGGCGACGATGCGGTCGCGCTCGGCGGACTGGGCCGACGTCGGCGGGGACCAGCGCGCGAGGAGGGTGCGCGCGCTGGCGGTGGACGGTTCGGCGCGGAGCCGTTCGAGCGCCAGGAAGTGAGCGGTCATCGCGGAGAGGGCCCGGGGCCGGAGGCGCGATCGTCGCGGTCACGCGCCGGGACGATCCCGGGATCCACGCGGTCCGCGCGCGCGACCCGGGCCGGAGCCGCGGGTCGCCGCGCTCGTTCACGCGCGGAGCAGTTGTCGATACCGGCCGGCCTTCGACTTCGCGCCGACCTTGCGGTTCTGGCGGTCCTTGAGGAGCCACTCGTGGAACTCCTCGTAGTCGCCGGCGAAGAACACGATGCGGTCCTCGTGGTCGTCGAAGCACAGGATGTGCGTCGCGACGCGGTTCAGGAAGTACCGGTCGTGGGTCACGACGATGGCGGAGCCCGTGTACTCCTGGATCGCCTCCTCGAGCACGCGCAGCGTCTCGAGGTCGAGGTCGTTCGTCGGTTCGTCGAGCAGGAGCACGTTGGCCGGCTCCTTGAGCATCTTGGCGAGCAGCACGCGGTTGCGCATGCCGCCCGAGCATTCGCCCAGGAGCTTCTGCTGGTCCTCGCCCTTGAAGTTGAAGCGCGCGACGTAGGCGCGGCCGTCGAGGATCTTGTTGCCGAACGGGATCTGCGGATTGCCCTCGCAGATGTTGTCGTAGACCGACTTGTCGTCGTGCAACACGGTGCGCGACTGGTCGAGCCAGACCATCTTGACCGTCGAGCCGATGGTCACGCTGCCCGCGTCGGGCTTCTCGCGGCCGGTGATCATCTTGAGCAGCGTCGTCTTGCCGCGGCCATTCGGCCCGATGATGCCGAGCACGCCGCCCGGCGGCACCTCGAACGAGAGGTCCTTGATGAGGACGCGCGAGCCGAAGCCCTTCGTGACGTGCGAGAGCTCGATGACCTTGTCGCCGAGGCGCGGGCCGGGAGGGATGCGCAGCTCGATCGCCTCGAGCGCGTCCTCGGCCTTTTGCTGCACGAGCTCCGCGAAGCGCGCCAGGCGCGCCTTGCTGCGCCCGGTGCGCGCCTTGGGCGTCGAACGCTTCCACTCGAGCTCGCGCGCGATGACCTTTTCGCGCGCTTCGTTCTGGCCGCGCTTGGTCTCGTTCTCCTTCTGCTTCTGCTCGAGGTACTCCGAGTAGTTGCCCTTGTAGGGGCGCGCGTACCCGCGCTCGATCTCGAGCATCCAGCCGACGACGTTGTCGAGGAAGTAGCGGTCGTGGGTGATCAGGATCACCGCGCCGGCGTAGGCCTTCAGGTGCTCCTCGAGCCACTCGACGGCGTCGGTGTCGAGGTGGTTGGTCGGTTCGTCGAGCAGCAGCATGTCCGGCCGCTGCAAGAGGAGCTTGCACAGCGCGACGCGGCGCCGCTCGCCGCCCGAGAGCTTCGTGACGTCGGCGTCGAAGGCCGGGAGGCCGAGCGCGTCGGCCGCCTGCTCGAGGCGGCTGTCGAGCTCCCAGATCTCCTTGTGGTTCATCTCCTCGAGGAGCTTCTCGTACTCCTCGCCCATGTCGCCCGACTCGGTCAGCTCGTTGAAGCGCTTCTCGATCGCGAGCAGGGGCGCCATCGCCTCGCGCAGGTTGCCCAGCACGTCGAGCGCGTCGTTCAGCGGCGGCTCCTGGGACAGGTAGCCGATCGACAGCTCGCCCACGGACTTCGCGGTGCCTTCGAACTGCCTGTCCTCGCCGGCGATGATGCGCAGGAGCGTGGACTTGCCCGCCCCGTTGTTTCCGATGATGCCGATCTTGGCACCCTCGAGGAACGAGAGCGTGATGCCCTTCAGGACGACCTTGAGGCCGTAGTGCTTCTGGAGGTCCTGGAGCTGGTAGATGATCTTGTCGGCCATGGGAGGGCGAACAGGATACCGGCGGCGCGCGCGGGCGTGAAGCCCGGGCGCTTCAGCGCACGCGGTAGATCGCGACGGCCTCGTTGGCGAAGACGGGCTCGAGCAACGCGTTCGCGCGTAGGGGCGTCTGGTCGGGCACGGGACGGACCGCGCAGCCGCGACCATGGTCCGCGGTCGGTACGAGGTGGTCCGAGACGAGGTACAGCGGCGCGTCGGGCACCCACTGGCGCGCGCGCGCCACATTCGGGGCGCTGGCGTCGAGGCGCAAGGATTCGCGCGCCGTCATGCGCGCCGACGGTTCGCGATCGGCTGTGCGCAGGCGGACCCAGCGGCCGGCGACTTGCTGCCACCGCGCCGCGTGCCACGCCGGCGTGAACCGTTCGCTCTCCCCGAACGCTCGCCGCTCGCCGAAGGCCGACACGTTCGTCCACGTGTCCGCGGTGACGAACACGGAGTCCAACGGCGACTCGTCACGGATCCAGTCGAGCCCAGCGCGATAGCTCCGCGCGAGCGCGGGCTCGGGCGGAGCCGACGCGGCCTCGCGCACGGACGCCCCCGTCCGCGCGAGACCTGCCGCGGCGAGCGGCGCCGCGAACAACAGGAATCCGGCGAGCGCGACACGACGTCGACCCTGTGCGGCACGCACGACGGAGGCTCCGGCGAGGATCGCGAGCGCGAGCTGTCCGTTGTAGGCGAAGAACAGCTCCGAGTAGCCCGCGGCTGCGACGATCGACGCGGCCGCAACTCCGGCGATCGCGGTGCCGAAGAGCCACACGGAGATCGTGTCGAGCGCCGACGCGCGAGGCGAGAGCGCGGTGCACGCGCCGACGAGGGCGGCGCACGAATGGAAGGTCCACCACAGCGGCGCGCACATCGCGACGAGCCACCATGGCGCGAGCAGTGCTTCGTGGCCCAGAGAGTTCGCCAGCGCGACGAACGGTCCCGCGCTGCGCATCGGAGTCATCGGCGCGATCCGAAACATCGCGCCGGCATAGCTGCTCTCGCCGCCGACGAGCCATAGCGTGAACGGCGCGCCGCTCGCGACCACGACGGCGAGGAGTGCGAGTGCTGGGATCGGAATGCGTCGCGAGCGCAGCGCTTCGACAGCGATCGCGAATCCCAGTCCGGCCACGACGATGGGCAGGACCGAACCCTTCGCGCCCGAGGCGTACGCCGCGACGAGCGCGACGGCGATCGCGAGCTTCCAGCGCGCGCTCTCGGCGCGGAACCACGCGATCCCGAGCAGCACCAACGTCGCGAATGCCGCCAGACCGGCGCGCGTGGTCGGGCTGTGGAATACGCCGGTGTCGAAGTGGCTCTGGAAGAGCAGCCCGGGAGCCGAGACGCCGAAGGCGTCGCGCAGCGCCTGCATGAAGTCCGTGTGCAGCACGACGAGCGCCGCGGCGATCACGCCGGCCCACGCGCTCTCGCCCAGCGCGCGCGCGGCCGCGAAGGTCGAGAGCACGAGCACGAGCGGGCCGACGCCGGCGTATTGGCGCGCCGCGAGCTCTGCGACGGGAGCGCCGATCACGGCCTGGGCTCCGGCCGGCAGCGCGTAGGAGAGAAGATGGTAGACGAGAGGAGTGCCCGCGATGCGCGGGTCCTCGACCGGCCAGTGCCGCGCGAACTCGGCCGCGTTTCCCAGGTGGAACAGGAGGTCCGCGTCCTGGCGGAAGCACCACGCCTCCGGTCGCAAGACCGGCGTGCGCAGCACGCTCACGACGAGCACGAGGATGAGTGCGACGCCGACCGCGCGTCCAAGGGGCGCGCTCGCGTCGACCTGCGCGCGAGCTGACCGCACGCAGGCGGGCAGGAACGGCAGGAAGACGAGTGGATACGCGGCGAACGCTCCTTCCGCGTGCGCTGCCTTCGCGGCGACGTACGCCAGCGCCTGCGCCGCGATCCCGAGCGTCAACGTCAGCGCGACGCGCTCGATCCGGTCCGCGCGCGCGGGCGCCAGCAGGCTCGCCAGGATCCAACCGGGGCCGACCACCTGCACCGCGAAGAACGCCGTGGCCCGCGCGGTCGTCGCCAGGTCCGCGCCGTGCGCCAGCGGCGGCGCGGCCAGGAACGCCAGCATGAACAGCGCGAGCCGGATCACGGACTCCTGCGGCTCCGTGCCCGCTTCGAGCTGTTCACGTCCGCGCGCATGCGATCGGGGACCCTACCAATGCGCCGATCGCCGGAGAACCGGCGACTTGCCGACCGGCGCGGGCCCGCGCGCGACCGGCGCGCGCGAACGGCATACTCGAGTGCCCGTTCCCACGAAGCCCGGGACCTGCCCCTGGAGTTCGCGATGTTGCCTTTCCTCGCCTGCATCCTTCTCGCCGCCCCGCCTGCGCGCTGCGCCGTCGCGAGCCCACGGACGACGCAGGCCGCGCCGGTGTCCGTCCCGCGGGCTCAGGACGCCGCCGAGGCGACGCGGCGCGCGCGCGAGTTGGAGAGCGGCGCGCGCGCGGCCTGGAAGGCCAAGGACTCCGCGGGCGCGCGCACGCGTGCGGCCGAGGCGGTCGCGATCCTCGTGGCACTTCCGGATGCCGCGTGCGACGACGCGTCCGACGCCGCGCTGTCCGATCTGGGTGCCCTGGGGGTGGACGTCGGCGAACTCGCCGCGTCGCGTGCCGCACTCGAGCATCTCGTCGCGCGGCGCGAGAAGACGCGCCCGCCCGACGACCCCGATCTCCTGCAAGCCCTCTCCGATCTGGGCGGGACGCTCGGACGCCAGGGGGACCACGCCGCGGCGCGCGTGCTGTTCGAGCGCGTGCTGGAAGCGCGCCGCCGAACCCTGCCCGCGGACGACCTGCGCTTGTTCCGGTCCATGCTGAGCCTGGCCGAGAGTCTGAGGCGGCTCCGCGCGATCGACGCCGCGCGAGCGCTGCAAGAGGAGGCGCTCGCGGGGCTCGAAGGCATGCCTTCCGTGCCCGCCCGCGATCTGGCACGAGCCCGTCTCGGCATGGCCAGCACGCTCTACCTGCAGAGCGATTTCGCCGGCGCGCGCGCGCTCCAGGAACGCGCCGTCGCGGACTGCGAGGCGGCGTTCGGCGAGGAGGACGCGCTGTTGCGTAGCGCGCGCGGCAACCTGGCGATCACGCTGTACGAGCTGGGAGATCTGGAACGGGCGCGCGCTCTGCAGGAGATCGTGCTGGCGGCCTGCGAGCGCGAGCTCCCCGACGATCACCCCGACCTCGCCCACGCGCGGCGCGGGTTGGCCAACACGCTGGCGACGCAGGGCGATCTGGCGCGCGCGCGCCGGCTCGAGGAGGCCGTGTTGGCCACGTACGAGCGCACGCTGCCCGAAGACCACGACGACACCGTGCGCGCGCGCGCCAACCTGGCGGCCACGCTGGCGCAGCTCGGCGAGTTCGCCGCGGCGCGCGTCCTGCTGGAGCGCGTGATCGCGGTGCGCGAGCGCAACCTGCCGCCGCACCACCCAGACCTGGCGCGCGTCCGGTTGAACCTGGCGGCCGTGCTGCAGTCTCAAGGAGACCTGCCCGCCGCACTGGAGCTGGAGGAGCGCGTCGTCGAGGTCTTCGACCGCGTGCTGCCGGCCGAGCACCCGACGCGCATCGGCGCGCATTCGAACCTGGCGCACACCCTGTACCTGATGCACGCGGACCGGCGGGCCGCGGAGATCCAGACCGAGGTCCTCGAGGCCTGGCAGCGCGCGCGTCCCGCGGGGCACCCCGACGTCGACACCGCGCGGATGAACCTCGCGAACACGCTCTTCCGGCTGGGGGACGAGGAACGCGCGCGCGCGCTGCGGACCCAGGTGCTCGAATCGTACGCGTCGTCCCTGCCCGAGTCGCACCCGCTCCTGCTCGAGGCGCAGACGAACCTCGCCCGATCGCTGGTCCTCTCCGGCGACCTCGACGCGGCCGAGGCGCGGCTCGAGGACGTGCTCCGGCTCGGAGCCCGGAGTCTGCCGCCCGACTCGCTCCTCGAATCGCGGGCGCGCGAGTCCCTCGCCTGGCTCCTCTCGGTCCGCATGCGCATGGCGCGCGACGCCGATCCCGCCGCCGAGCGCCCCGACCTGCGCGCCGCCTACGACGAGGACGTCCGCGCCTACATCGCCAGTGCACGGCGTCGCGTCGTGCTGGCGCTGCTCGAGTCCTCGCCGCGCGAGGCCGAGGAACGCGTGGGTTCGCAGCGCGACCAGCTGGCGCTCGCGCTCTCCTTCGCCGCGGGCGCCGCGGCGTTCCGCGCGGACGCAGGCCTGGAGCGCGACGCGTTCCTGCTGGCCGAGCAGTCCCGTGCGACGGCGCTGGCCTCGGCGCGCATCGGCACCGGCGCGGTCTCCGATCCGGCGTTCGACGGGTTGCGGCGCCGCGCGCGGAACGCGAGCTCGGAGCTCACGCGTCGGGCGCAGGCAGGCGGCACCCGGGAGGAACTCGACGCCGCGCGCGCCGAGCTCGACGCGGCGCAGCGCGAGCTCGTGCTGCGCGGGGCGACGCACTCCGGCGGATCGAAGGCGCTCGATCCCGACCTCGCTTCCCTGGCTGCGTCGCTGGGCCCGCGCGACGCGCTGGTGTCCTGGATCCGCTACCAGGCGCAGGCCGTCGCGACGGCGGCTCCGGTCGCGGCCGTCAACACGGATGCTCTCTGCGCCTTCGTGCTGTGCCGCGCGAACGGAGGTGCGCCCGTCTTGACGCGGCACGACCTCGGTCGCATCGAGCCCGTCGCGCGCGCCGTCGAGGCCTGGCGCCGCGCCGTGCTGGGTTCCTCCGAGCGCGGGCTCGCCGTCGCGAGCGACGCCGCCGGAGAGACAGCGCAGCGCGGCGCGGACCTGCGCGCGCTCGTGATCGATCCGCTGAGGCCCGCGCTGGAAGGCGTCGAGCGCCTGGTCGTGGCCCTCGACGACGTGTTGCACACCGTTCCCCTCGATGCGCTGCCGGCCGGGGATCCGTGGGGCGGAGAGCGGGCGCGCACCGCGCTGCTCGGCGACGTGTTGCGCGTCGAAGTGCGCGCGTCGCTGCTCGAACTGCTCGCTGCGCACACTCCGTCGCCGGCTCCCGACGCCCTGCTCGCGCTGGGGCATCCGGCCTTCGACTCCGAGCCCGAGGAAGCCGGCGCGCCGGTGCTGGCTTCCGCGGCGCGCGCCGGTGCGGCGGCCGGGATCCTGCGCGGCGGCGCGTGGGAGCGCGGGTTCGCGACGCTGCCCGCCACGCGCGACGAGGTCGCCGCGATCGGCCAGTACTTCGAGGATGCGTACGGCGGCGCGGCGCCGGCGCGCGTGCTCACGCGCCGCAGCGCGTCGCGCGAGAGCCTGGTCGAACTCGCGTCCGAAGCGCGCTGGCTGCACGTCGCCACGCACGGCTGGTTCGCGCCCGAGTCGGCGCGTTCCTCGGAGGACCGCGGCGACGACGCCGATCGCGCCGCGCGAGGCGGGATCGGCGACGACGACGAGCGCGTGCGCGGGTCGAGCCCGCTGCTGCTCTCGGGTCTCGCCCTCGCCGGCGCGAACCTCCCCGCCGACGGGCTGGGCCGGATCCCGGGGCTCGTCACGGCGCAGGAGATCGCGGCCCTCGACCTCTCGCGGTGCGAGCTGGCCGTGCTTTCGGCCTGCGACACGAACGTCGGCGTGCGCCGCGCCGGCCAGGGCGTCGCGAGCCTCCAGCGCGCGCTGCACATGGCCGGCGCGCGCAGCGTCGTCACGAGCCTGTGGAAGGTGCCCGACGAGGCCACGAAGGAGTTGATGACCGACTTCTACCGGCGGCTGTGGATCCAGGAGAAGCCCAAGTACCAGGCGCTGTGGGAAGCGAAGCGGCGGCTGCGCGACGCGCGCGACGAGGCCGGTGCGCCGCGCTACTCCACGCGCGACTGGGCGGCGTGGGTGCTCACGGGCGAGCCCGACTAGCAGACCGTCGCATCGACGCCCGGCCGTGCTCTACGCTGGCGGCATGGGCAGGACGCACCTCGCACTCGGGCTCTCCACGTGTCTCCTCGCGCTCGCGACGCTGGCCCCGACGGCTCGCGCGGGCGATCCGACGTTCGACGCGCGCTACGAGCACGGCCTCGTGCGCAAGGGGCCGATGACGGCTCTCGACTGGACCTCGGGTCCGGGAGACGTGTGGCGCGTCAGCGGGCTCGAGATCGTGCGCGGCGGCGAGATGTCGGTCGTCTTCGGCGAGTCGACGGTCGTCTTCGGCGTGCACCAGAAGAACCCGGTGTGGGCCGTGATCCTGCCCGACAAGCCGACGTCGATCACGGGCCGCATCTCGGCCTCGGGCAGCATGGTCACGTCGGCCTGGGTGCGCTTCCACCCGTCGAAGTTCCCCGAGCTCTTCCCGGTCACGCGCGTCACGGGTCCCGGGCCGGCGACCGCGATGCTCGCCGCGCGCCGCATCGCGCAGCACAAGATGGGCGGCAGCTTCCAGGTCGACGGCTTCCCCGCGGTGCCCGATCCGGGTGCCTTGATCCTCGACTGCGACACGACGCAGGGCCCGCGGCGCTTCCTCTCGATCGACGACGCGAAGAGCTCGGTGCAGTACCTGGCCGCGTTCGAGAAGCGCACGTTCCCGCCCGACACGGCGCTCGATCCGACAGCCGCGGTCGCCGCGTTCGACGCGGCGTGGAAGCGCTTCGACGAGGTCTACGCCAAGTTCACCCTGCGGCCGGAGGTCGACTGGGACGCGCTGCGCACCACCTATCGGCCGCTGGCCGAGGCGTCGAAGACGACGTGGGAGGCGGGCACGGCGATCGCCTTGTGCATCGAGTACCTGCGCGACCTGCACGCCTACGTGAAGGCCGAGGGCGAGCTGTGCGCGCCGTACCAGCGCGCGCGCTCGCTGAACGCCTCGTGGTCGGGCACGCAGGCCGTGATCGGCACGCTGGGCGATCCTTCGAAGCAGATCGCGGTCGGCCGCACGAAGGACGGCATCGCCTACATCGGCACGTTCGGGCTGTCCGACGCGGGCGTCGTCGACGCGTTCGACGCGGCGCTCGAGGAGGTCGGCGACTGCTGGGCGCTCGTGCTCGACCTGCGCATGAACGGCGGCGGCGACGAGAAGCTGGCGCAGCAGATGGCCGGCCGGTTCGCGGACAAGAAGCGCGTCTACGCGCAGTCGCAGGTCCGCGCCGATCCGGCGAAGCGCACCGCGCTGGCGTCGCCGACTCCGCGGGTCCTGGAGCCGCGCGGGCCGTGGCGCTGGAGCCAGCCGGTCGCCGTGCTGCAGGGCCGGCGCACGATGAGCTCGGCCGAGTCGTTCGCGGCGATGCTCTCCACGTGCACGAACGTGACGACGATGGGGGACTCGACCGCCGGCGCGAGCGGCAACCCCGAGCAGCTCGACGCCGGGAACGGCATCGTGGTGAACGTCCCGCGCTGGAACGACCTCGACGCGGCGGGCAAGCCGATCGAGGACGTCGGTCTGCCGCCCAAGGTCCCGTTCGCGCCCACGCCGACGTCGTTCACGTCCGACACCGACGGACTGCTCACGGCCGCGCTCGACCGCCTGCGCAAGCAGGCCAAGGGCGTCCGCCGCGCGGGCAAGCCGACGAAGCAGTGATCCGCGCCCGTCCCAACGAGAGAGACGCACCGACGTCCTCGCCACCAACATGCTCGCCACACTCCTGTTCCTCGCCGGCGCCGTCCTCGATCCCATGGCCGTCGGATCGTCGAAGGTCGAGTTCGACATCGAGGGCGTGAAGCTCGACGTCTACGTGCACAAGCCCGAGGGGTGGGACGGCGAGCGCATGCTCATGGTCTTCCACGGCGTGAACCGCAACGCCGACGAGTACCGCGACCACGCGATCGGGATGGGCGAGCGCTTCCACATGCTCGTCGTCGCGCCGCGGTTCGACGCCGAGCGCTTCCCGTCGCGCAAGTACCAGCGCGGCGGGATCCTCGCGGAGGACGGCTCGGCCGCGCGGCCCGAGGAGTGGACCTACGCGTTCGTGCCCAAGATCGCGCGCGCGGTCCGCGAGCGCGAGGCGAAGCCGGCGCTCAAGCACTGGCTGATCGGCCACAGCGCCGGCGGACAGTTCTGCGTGCGCATGGCCGCGTTCCAGGACACGGGCGCCGAGCGCATCGTCGCCGCCAATGCCGGGTCGGCGCTCTTCCCGACGCGCGACCAGGACTTCGGTTACGGCTTCGGGAAGCTGCCGGCCGAGCTCGCCAGCGACGACGTGCTGAAGCGCTATCTCGCCGCGCCGCTGACCCTGTACCTCGGCACGGCCGACGACCACGAGGACGACTGGCTCGACAAGAGCGCGCCGGCCATGGCGCAAGGGCCCGGACGGCTGCAGCGCAACCGCGCCGCGTTCGCGGCCGGCCAGGCGCTCGCGGCGGAGAAGGGCTGGACGTTCGCGTGGCGCAAGGTCGAGGCCGAGGGCATCGAGCACGACCACGAGAAGATGTTCGCGCACAAGGCGGTCGAGGACGCGCTGTTCGGCCCGCCCGCGCCCGCGGCGAAGACGCCGCCGGATCGGCGCTGAACCGCGCGCTCAGCGCGCGCCGCCGGGCAGCACGCTCACGCGCGTCGGGCTCGTCAGGAGTCGCAGCATGCGGCTCGTCGGCGGCCAGGCCGCGACCACGGACCCCGCGCCGACGTCGAGCGACGCGACGAGCGTCCCGTCGGGCAGGAACGAGACCGCCGGGCCGAAACCACCCGCCCAGGACCGCAACCGCACGGCCGCGCCGCTCGCGAGCGTGACGCGCCACAGGGACTCCACGCCGCCGCGTTCCGTCAAGAGCGCCGCGCGTCCGCCCGGCCCGACCACGCAGTCGAGCGCGCGCTCGTCGACGGCCTCGGCGACATCGTGATCGCCGCCCAGCAGGCTGGCCGGCCAGCGCCGGAAATCGTGCTCGTCGAAATGCTCGTCCGACGTCGCCAGGACGAAGTCGCCGCCGGCGCGCTCCGCGAGCGGCAGCGCGCCCGCATCGTCCTGCAGGACCTCGACGCCGCTCGCCCCGACGCGCAGCAGGCGTCCGTGTTGCTGCGCGGTCGCCGGCAGATCCACCAGGTACGACTGCGCCTCGGGCGCCCACAGGATGCGCGTCGGCGAGAGCGTGGGAAGTTGCAGGAACGGCGGCGCGAGATCGCCCGACGAGTGCGTGAGGTTGACTGTTCCCGCCGCGCCCGCCGCCGGGTCGAAGAGGAAGACGTCGGCGAGCTGGATGCCCGCACCGGTCGCGTTCGAGCCGTCGCCCGCGGCGAACAGCAGCCGCCCGCCGGGGATGAACGCGAACACGGCGACCTCGTCCAGGTAGGGCTCGAAGATCTCGGTGCGCGTGACGTGCTCGGCCGGCGCGGGCTGGACCACGGCCCGCGCGACGAAGAGCTCGCTGCGGTACGTTCCGCTCGAGTGCGCGCGCCAGGCCGCGCGATCGCCCTCGTCGCTGACCGCGAGCCAGGGGCCGTCGAGCGTCTCGGGCGCCGCGCCGCTGCCCGAGTAGCGCGTCGTGGTCGAGCCCGCGGGGAGCGCCGGACCGTTCGCGCCGACGACGAACGGGCGCGACTGCTCCGGTCCGCCGGCGGCGCCGACGTACGTCGCGAAGCGCCCGTTCGCGCTGAACGCGAGCCCGTCGCCGAACCAGCCCGCGGGCTCGGGCGACTCCACGACTTGCGCGTCGCCCGCGACACCGGGCGTCCAGCGCAGCACGCGGTCGCGGCATACGGCCAGCGCGAACCCGTCGCCGCAGCCGAGGCCGTTCGGCAGGACGTCGAGCAGCCCGATCCCCGCGCTGCGCGACCGCGGCGCGCCGCCGTCGAGGGGCAGCTCGTACACGTCGCCGCCGGCTTCGAGGCGCGTCGCGACGAGCACGAGGGATCCGTCGCGCGCCGCGGCGACGCGCTCGAGGAACGGGTCGATCGGCGTCTCGGCGGGCGGCGGCAGCTCGACCTGGAGGTGCGGGACGCCGGCGGGATCGACGACGAACCAGCCGTACACGCTCGTGCCGTCGGCGAGCGCGCGCTTGTGGTGGAACAGCGACCCGCGGCCGCCGGGCAGTTCGAGACGCGTCGCGCCGGACACGTCGCGCCGCAGGCGCGGGCGCGCCGGCGAGAGGTCGTCGAGCGGAGTCCGCGCGCTGGAGTCGAACGCGAGCAGCTCGATCGACTCGGCCCACGGCGGAGTCCACGGCGCGGCGCCGCTCGTGGAGAGAACCACGAGGCGGCCGGTGTTCGTCCCGGCGGACGAAACGAACACGGTCTGCGCGCCGGCCTGCGACGCGCACGCGAAGAGCGCGAGGAGCGCGCCCGCGAGGTTGCGATCGTTCTTCATGCTGGCGACGTGGAGCTGGTGCGGACGAGGGAGCGGAACGCGCGGGGCGAACCCCGCCACACGTGCAGCCTACTCGGAGCGCGCGGACTTGCGTGGGATCCTCCGGCCGCGAGGAGCGGGGTCGAGGTCGCGGCATCCAACCCTCGGGCTCCGCCGCCGTCCAGGTCCTGGACCCCAGCAAGGACGAAAGTCCCGCTCGCGGCTAGGCTGGCCGGCCACATGGCGGCGAGCGCCGGGACGCGGCCGGGAGCGGGCCGGATCGCGCGCGGGCTGGCGCTCGCGCTCGGCTCGATCCTGGCGCTGTCGGCGTGCTCCGCGCCGCGCGACTCGCACGAGCACGCGCCCGTGCTCGAGCTCGAGCGCTGGTCCGCGTCCTGGTGCGAGCCCTGCCACCGGATGGAGCGCGAAGCGTGGGGCGATCCCGCGGTGAAGCGCTGGCTCGCGGCCGGCGCGCGCGTGACGGTGCGCGACCTCGACGCGGACGCGGTGCTCGCGCGGCGGATCGGCGTCGAGGCGATCCCGTGCGTCGTCGCGCGGCGCGACGGACACGAGCTGGGCCGGCTCGTGGGCTTCCACGCCGCGGAGCCGCTGCTGCGGTGGCTCGAGACCATGGCCGGCGGCGGCACCGACGTGGACGCCGCGCGGGCCGCGGCGGAGTCCGCACCCGCGGATCCGGACGTGCTGCACCGGCTCGCGAGCGCGC
>JBGAOR010000171.1:0-4177 GCA_044221705.1 Planctomycetota bacterium | reverse complement strand
GGCCGGAGAGGCGGCCGAGCATGCCGACGGTCTCGACGCCACTCAGCCCGGGCACGAGGCAGTCGCCCTCGGGCATGTACCCGATCGCGCGGCGGAGTCGTGCGCGTCCGGCCGCCGTCGTCGGATCGCAGCCGGCGATCCGCGCCGTACCCGAGTCCGGGCCGATGAGCCCGAGGCACAGCTTGAGCAGCGTCGTCTTGCCCGCGCCGTTCGGGCCGAGCAGCCCCGTCGGTCCCGGCGGCAGCGAGAGAGTGAGACCGTCCAGCGCGCGGACCTTCCCGTAGGTCTTGACCAGCGCGTCGAGCTGCAGGATCGGCGCGTTCTCGTCCGTTCGCGTCACGAGCTCCTCGTCCCTCACCGCGCCCGCCGCAGCGCGCGCCGCACGATCGCGGACGCGAGGTCCGCCGTCAGGACGAGCGCCGCGCCGAGCGCCACGAACACGACCATCTCGTCGTAGTACTGCTTCGCGCGCGAGTCCTGGATCCAATAGCCGAGCGACACGACCCCCAGCATGCCGAGTACGGTGGCCTCGCGCACGCACGTCTCGAAGCGATAGAAGAAGTAGAGGAGGAAGCGGTTGGCCGCGAGGGGCAGCGCGCCGAGCCAGGCGATCTGCGCGCGCGTGCCGCCGGCCGTGCGCAGCGCCGCGAGGGGCCGCGGGTCGAGGTTCTCGACCGTCTCCGCGCCGAGCTTGCCCAGGATCCCGGAGTTGTGGATCGCGAGCGCCAAGACGGCCGGCCAGGCACTGGTCCCGAGCATCGCCAGGAGCAGGAACGCCCAGACGTACTCGGGGATCGCGCGCAAGAGGATGAGGGCGCCCCGGACGACCGTCGACACGACGAACCAGGCTCGCGCCGCGCCGGCGCCGCGCCCGCGCAGCACGCGGTCGCCGAACGGGGTCGCGGTCGCGACGTTCCGGGCCGCGAGGAAGGTCAGGGCCAGCCCGCCCAGCGCCGCCAGGACGATCGCCAGCACCGAGATCGAGAGCGTCGCGCCGAGCCCGGCGAAGCCGCGGTCGAGCGCCAGCCCGCGCGCGAACTCGAGGTACTGGCCGGCGGTCCAGTCCGTGCCGCGCAACGCGAACGGCACGACGTCGGTCGTCGCGAATCGCACCAGGTTGTCGCGCCGCCGCGCGCTGAACAGGTCGTCGACCGCGATGTCCCCGCCGAGCCACGCGTACGCCACGAGGGCCGCGAGCAGGACGATCGACGCGCGCAGGAGCCGGCTGCGCGGCCGCGCGCGGCGCAGCGCGTCGACGTCGATCGGCGGGCGGATCTCGCGCGTGCTCACGCGACGAACCTCCGACGCAGAGCTCCGCTCCACGTCTCGATCGCGATCACCATGAGAACGAGCGCGTACAGGTACGTCCAGACCTCGCCGTAGTGCAGGTTCTCGAACGACTGCGCGATCGCGTAGCCCAGCGTGGGGAAGCCGAAGAAGCCCAGCACGGCCGCGCTGCGGACGGCGCACTCGAAGCGGTAGAACGAGTACGCCGCGAGGTCCGGCGCTGCGCGCGGGACGAGGCCGAAGAAGAACACCTGCAGCGGCCCGGCGCCGGCGGCGCGCAGGGCGTGCGCGGCGTCGCGCGGCGCCTCCTCGACCATCTCCGAGAAGATCTTGGCCAGCGTGCCGCCGTAGGGGATCGCGATCGCGGCCACGGCGCCGCCGGTGTTGAGCCCGAACGCCGCCAGGAAGAGCACGGCCCACAGGAGCTCGTGCACGGAGCGCATGACGACGATCAGCGCGCGCGACGCGCCCCACACGGCCGGCCCGACCGTGCGCGACAGCACGCGGCGCAAGGGGCTCGCTCCGCCGGCCAGGTCGCCGGCCCACCACGCGGTGGTCGAGAGGAAGCCCAGCACGACGCCCAGCACGAGCGCGACGCTCATGCCCGCCGCCGCGAACACGAGCGTGCGGCGCGCGCCCGCCAGCGCCTGCACCAGGATGTGCGGCGTCCCGTCGGGGACGGGCGACTCGTACTCGAGGGCCGGCGCCAGCGCGCGCGCGAAGAAGGCGCGGACGATGCGCAGGCCGCCCTCCTGCGGCACGAGCTTCGCGAGCGGCGCGTCCAGCGCCAGCCAGGCGACGAGCCCGGCGACGACGATCGAGAGGGCGACCGCGATGCGCGGCGTGACCGGGAACGGGCGCGGGAGCGCCTCAGCTCGCGCGCGCGGGTTCGACACGGTCGAGGCCTTCGAGTGTGTACAGCGCGGCCAGCTCGCGCGGCCCGATCGACGCGGTCGGTCCGTCGAACACGATGCGTCCGTCGCGCAGGCCGACGAGGCGCGGGAAGAACTCGCGCGCCAGCTCGATGTCGTGGATGGACACGACCAGCGTGATCCCGCGCTCGCGCGAGATGTCGGCCACGAGCTCGACCAGGTCGCGCGCGCGGGCCGGATCGACGGAGGAGACGGGCTCGTCGAGCAGCAGGGCGCTCGGCTCCTGGTACAGCGCGCGCGCCAGCGCGACGCGCTGCCGCTGGCCGCCCGACAGCGAATCCGTGCGCTGGTAGAGCTTCTCGCCGATGCCGACGCGCTGCAGGATCGCGGCCGCGCGCTCGACGTCGGCGCGGCGCGGGAAGAGCATCGCGCGCACGCTCGCGGCGAAGCTCATGCGGCCCAGGCTGCCCGCGATCACGTTCGTGAGCACGCGGTAGTTCGGGATCAACGCCAGGTCCTGGTGCACGAACCCGATGCGCGCGCGGACGGCGCGCAGGTCCGCGGGCGACAGCTGGGCCAGTCGCCGGTAGTCGACGCACACCGAGCCCGCGGTCGGCGCCTGCGACGCGTTGAGGAGGCGCAGCAGCGTCGTCTTGCCCGCGCCGCTCGGCCCCACGAGCGCCAGAGCCTCGCCGGGGTCGACGACGAGGCTCGCATCGGTCAGCGCCGGACGCCCGGAGTAGACGACCCCGGCTCCGTGCAGCTCGAAAGCCGCGGAGCCGGGGACCGCCCGCTGCCAGGCGTCGGGGTCAGCGCAGGAGACCGATTTCGACGGCGGTCTTGCGGAGGGTTTCAAAGGTCTCGTTCGAGCACGCGACGAGCCCGTCGGCGGTGCGGTTCATCGCGGCGAGAACCTGCTTGTCGTCGCCCTGGATGCCGATCAGCACGGACTGCAGCTTGTCCGTGAAGCCCTTGCCGTAGGTGTCCTCGAGCTTCGGGTGGGCCGTGAAGTTGTAGTCGGCGAATTCCGGCGAGGTCCACACGATCTCGATCTTGTCGAAGTCGACCTTCTTGTCCTTCACGAGCTGGTCGAACACCGCGAAGTCGACGCAGCCGGCGTCGAACGTGCCCGCGGTCACGAGCGCGACGGTCTTGTCGTGCGCGCCGGAGAAGCTGGCCTCCGCGCCGAAGAACTCCTTGGGGCTCTTCTTCGTGTTCTTGCGGATGAAGTACTCCGGCATCAGGCGGCCCGAGGTCGAGCTGGCCGAGCCGAACGTGAACTTCTTGCCCGCGAGCGCCATCGGGAAGTCGGCCGACTTGGCGATGCCCGAGGCCTTGTTGGCGATGAAGTAGCTCTTGAACTTCAGGTCCAGCTTCCCGCACGCGATCGCGCGCGCTCCGGGGACCGCGGCGCGCGCCTGGCAGCCGGTGTATCCGCCGAACCAGGCCAGCTGGACGTCGCCGTTCTTGAACGCGTCGACCGAGGCGTTGTAGTCGGCCGAGGGCACGTACTCGACCGGGACGCCGAGCTTCTCGGTCAGGTACTTCGCCAGCGGCGCGTACTTCTCGGCCAGCTCGGTCGTGCTCTGGTTCGGGATCCCGGTGAACTTCAGCGGCGGCTTGGCTTGCGCGCGCGCCTCGGGAGCGAGGAGGGTCAGGAGGGCCAGCGCGGACACGCCGGCCAGGAGCGAACGTCGGGTCAGGAAACGGATCACGGCATTCCTTTCGTCGGCCGGCCGCCCGAACAGGAGGCGGTGTGCGGCGCTCGAGTGTGGGTGGTGGGTCACGAATGCGCGGCGGATGATAGCCGTCGAGACTCCCCGCGGCACGGAACGCACGCCGCGGCCAGACTGGGCACGCCTCGATCCGGCGGCGGGGAGCGCGAGCTGCATCCCGCTGCGGGCTGGTGCCGCGGGCGTCGAGCGGTAGGATCGCGCCGCGTCGCTGGGCGCGCGGATCGAACCGGACAACGAGGTACTTCGATGGCGGACGGTGCGGATCGGATCCCGGGCGGCGAC
>JBGAOR010000048.1:0-33597 GCA_044221705.1 Planctomycetota bacterium | reverse complement strand
ATTCACGGCCCCCCGCGAGTCGTCGCGGGGGGCCGTGAATGTGTCGGGGTCGTGCCTGGCACCGTACCCGCGAACCGTCCGACTAGAAGCGGAAGTAGTTGCGCAGATCCTTGAGCAGGACGACCTGCACGCCCTGCGCGACCGCTTCCTTGTAGACCGGCAGGTCCGTGGGCTGGATCGGCGTCTCGACCGGCTGGCCGTCCTGGTCGACGTACTGCTCGTTGCCGACGATCAGGAAGTCCGTCGCCTTGTCGAGCTTGTTCTGGACCGTGACGCCCATGCTGCCCATGAGGCCCTTGAGCTGCGTCTCGGCGTACTCGCCGCTGAAACCGCCGACGAGGAGCGCGTAGCGCTCGCCGCGCGGATCGTACAGCGGGTTCCACACGACGTCCCCCGGCGTGACCGGGTCGAACGGATCGCGCTGGTCGGAGAACTTCACCTCCGCCATCGTGTTCTCGATCTTCGTCACCTCGGCGATCGCCTTGACGCGCTTGTCGGAGGCGGAGGCGACGGTGAAGCGCGTGCCGACCGGCAGGCGGTTCACGGCGCCCAGGTCGATCCAGCCCGCGGCGAGGAGCTTCGAGACCGAGAGGATCTTGCCGTCGGCCGCTTCGGGCTCCTTCAGGAACGGCTGGAGCTTGCGCCCCATCTCGTTCATGCGCGTGCGCAGCGCCTCGGCTTCCTGGGCGAACTGCTTCTCGGCCTCGGACTTCGCGGTCTGGACGGTGCCGACCTCGGTCGTCTTCGCGCGGACCTGCTCGCGCAGCTCGGCGATCTGGCGCTCGTACTCGCTCTTCGTGTCCTCGACCTGCTGCTGAGCGTCGCCCAGCTTGCTGCGCAGGTCGGACGCCTCGGCCGACGCGGCCGTGCCGGCCTCGCGCATGCCCTTCTGGAGCTCCTCGATCTGCGCCGACTTGGCGTTGACCTGGGACTCGAGGTCCGTGATCCGCGCCTTGCGGTCGTTCATCGTGTTCGCGAGCAGCGGCATCGCCTCGGCGAACGTCTTGACGCTGCCGGTGATGTCGGGGAACGCTTCCTTCAGGCCGGAGAGGCCCTTCTTGAGCGTGTCCACATCGGTGTTGTTGCCCTTCGAGGGGTCGCTGTAGCCGACGACCTCCGACAGCGCGACGAACTCCTCGGACTTCTTGGTGACCCGGGCCTCCAGCTCGGTGACCTGCTTCGCCAGCGCGTCGGCGCGGACTTTCTGGTTCTCCATCTCGCCGCTGGCGAGGAAGAATGCCACGCCGCCGACGATCGCGGCGACCAGGAACACGATGCTCCAGACAACGCTGACCTTGGCCATGCCACGGACCGAACTCTTCATCCGTCGTGCTCCTCGGGGGAATCGTCGCAGGCGGCCGCGAGTGGGCGGCCTCGAGTGGGGGGGCTCGCAAGGGCGGGACCAGGGGTCGCCGTCCGTCGAGGGGGTAGGTTGATAACCGAACGCGGGTCGGACCGGCAAGGGTCCGTTCGAGCTCAGTTCGAGCTCCGTGCGCGCCCGACGCGCGAGCTTCCGCCCCGGCCGGCCAGCGCGTAGCCTCGCTCGACAGCGCCCCTACCCCGCGCCTCCCCCCCGGTTTCCACCCGCGCATGACGACCCAACCACCGCCGCGGAGCCTCGTCCTGGGCGTCCTGGGTGGGATCGCCTCAGAAGTCGGCGGTCGCACGCCTCCTGGCCGGCCCCGACGGCGTCGTGATCGACGCCGATCGCCTGGCGCGCGAGGTGCTGGAGGACGCCGCCGTCCGCGCGGAGTTGCGCACACGCTTCGGTCAGGAGCTCGCGGTCGAAGGCCGGCCCGTCGACCGCGAGCGGCTCGGAGCCCTCGTCTTCGCCGACCCGGCCGCGCGGCGCGACCTGGAGAGCTTGACCCATCCGCGCGTCCGTGCCAGGGTACGCGCACTCCTGGATCAGGCGCGCTCCTCGGGCGTGCCGCGGATCGTGCTCGACGTCCCCCTCCTCCTGGAGAACGACGCCCAGCACGCGCTGGTCCGGGAGTGCGACGCCCTGGTTTTCGTCGATGCCGATCCCGACGCCCGCGAGGCGCGGGCGCGCGGCACGCGAGGCTGGGCTCCGGGCGAGGTCGCGCGTCGCGAAGCGGCGCAGATGCCGCTCGAGGCGAAGCGCGCCCGGGCCGACCACGTCCTCGTGAACCGCGGGGACCTCGGCGACCTGGAGCGCGACGTCGCGCGCCTTCTCGAGCGCCTGCAGGGCGCGCGATCGAATCCCTGACCCGCGCGGACGCGGGTCGCAACCCAGATGCGCCGCGACACGGCGCCGAGTTCCCCCCTCAACCGTGAAGAAGCGTTTCAAGAAGCAGTGGCACAACCGCGGACCCCAACAAGGCGGACAGGGGGGCGGCTTCCAGGGCGGCGGAGGAGGCGGAGGCGGCGGCGGATTCCGTCCGCGCTACCAGGGCGGAGGGACGGCGACGCTCGAGCTGCCGCCGCTCGACCACGCCGGATTGCCGGCCGACCTGAACGCGGAGGACCTGGCGGCGCTCGAGGAGACGCTGCCCGCGCTCGGCCGCAAGAAGAAGCCCGAGCCGACCGCGCTGTCGGAGCTGCTCGCGCTGAACCTGGCCGACCTGCACGAGATCGCCGAGAACGAGGGCGTCGAGGGCTCGGAGAACGCGCGCAACCGCCGCGACCTGATCTTCTCGATCACCTCGGCGCGCCTGCGCGCGCGCGTCCCGGTCGTCGTCGACGGCGTGTTCGCGACGTTCGAGGGCCACGGGTTCCTGCGCTCGTCGGCCTACGACTACCTGCCGTCCGCCGACGACGTGTTCGTGCCGCCGTCCCTGGTGCAATCGCTGGCGCTGCAGCCGGGCATGACGGTGCGCGGCAAGGTGCGGCTGCCGCGCGAGGGCGAGCGCTACTTCGCGCTGAGCGAGGTCGAGTCGATCGACTTCCACGATCCCGAGGAGGCGCGCACGCGCGCCCCGTTCAAGGAGCTCGTCCCCCTCTACCCCGAGAAGCGCATCGTGCTCGAGGGCACCAAGGAGAACCCGCTCGAGATGCGCATCGTCGACCTGATCACGCCGGTCGGCCGCGGACAGCGCGGGCTGATCGTCGCGCCGCCGCGCACGGGCAAGACGATCCTGCTGCAGATGCTGGCGAAGTCGATCGTGCAGAACGCGCCCGACGCGCACCTCATCGTGCTGCTCGTCGACGAGCGTCCCGAGGAGGTCACCGACTTCGAGCGCATGCTGCCCGAGGGCAAGCGCGAGATCATCAGCTCGACGTTCGACGAGCCCGCCTCGCGTCACCTCGCGGTGGCCGAGATGTGCATGCACAAGGCCAAGATGCTCGTCGAGGCCGGCGAGGACGTGGTCATCCTGCTCGACTCGATCACGCGCCTCGCGCGCGCGGCGAACGTCGAGGCGCCCAGCAACGGCAAGCTCCTCTCGGGCGGCATGGAAGCTTCGGCGCTCCAGTTCCCGAAGAAGTTCTTCGGCGCCGCGCGCAACATCGAGGGCGGCGGCTCGCTGACGATCCTCGGCACCGCGCTGATCGAGACCGGCTCGAAGATGGACGACCTGATCTTCGAGGAGTTCAAGGGCACGGGGAACATGGAGCTCGTGCTCGACCGCCGCCTCTCGGACCGCCGCATCTTCCCCGCGATCGACATCAACCGCTCCGGCACGCGCAAGGAAGAGCTGCTCTTCACGCCCGAGGAGATCAAGCGCGTGTGGATGCTGCGCAAGGTCCTGAACGAGATGGACCCGGTCGAGGCGATGGAGATGCTCGTCTCGAAGATCAAGAAGACGCAGGTGAACGGGCAGTTCCTGCTGTCGATCGGCTGAGCGGTTCGCGCGCGGCGGTCGTCAGGAACCCGGCACCGAGTCGAGCGCGAGCGCCAGCGCCGCGAGTTCCTGGCGGCGGCCGGCGAGCAGCGCGTCGAGCGCGCGCGCCTCGAGCGCTTCCACGTGCTCGCACCGGCGATCCGGCGCGTCGAGGTGTTTCCACGTCAGCAGCAGGCGGTTGCGCGTCGCGAGCGTCCCCGCGAGATCCGCCGACGGCGCGGCGTCGGTCCCCGCGGCGCGCTCCACGACCGAGCGCGGCACCGACACGACGCGCCGACCCGACTTCTTCCACGTCCACGACAGGTCGACGTCGGCCAGCTCTCCCGGCGCGAAGCGCGCGTCGAATCCGGCGGCCAGCAGTTCGTCGCGGCGCACGAGCATCGCGGACGACGACGCGTAGGCCGCGTCGACGGGCTCGCCGTCCGTGCCGTCGGCGTCGCCCGGTTCGATCTCGAGCAGCCCGCCGCGCCAGACGAGGCCGCGGCAGCCCGCGTCCGTCCGCGCCGAGGATGCGCGGCGACGCCGCGGCCACGATCGGGTCCGCGAGCGCGGCGCACAGCGGCGCCAGGAACCCCGCGCGCACGCGCACGTCGGGCGCGAGCAACAGCACGTGCGCGTGGCCCGCGGCGCGCGCGCCGTCCAGCGCCGCGCGCTCGTAGCCGGCGTTCGTCTTGCGCCGCAGCACGCGCACGTCGGCGCGCGCCGAATCGAACGTCGCCGGCGGCGGGAAGCTCTCGGCCATCCAGGAATCGAGCCCGTCCGCGCCGCCGTCGTCGACGACGATGACCTCGTCGCCCAGCGCGCGCAGCTCGAGCTCGGCGAGGAGCGCGGGCAGGTTCGCGGCGAGTTGCGCGCGCGCCTCGAAGACCGGGATCACGACCGAGACCGGATTCACGGGCGCGCCTCCCCTTCCGCGGGATCGGACCAGCGCCCGACGCGCTCGCCCAGCTCGCCGCCCAGGAGTTTCCAGCGCAGGCCGGAGGATTCCGCGCGCACGGCGTCCATCTCGCGCCGGCGCCAGGAGAGGTCGCGCTGCAGCGCGGTGAGCGTCTCGTCGCGCTCGGCGAGCTGGCGGCGCAGGTCGGCGAGGGACCGGTCGCGCGCGGACTGGTCGCGCAGCATCTCGGCGCGCACGCGCGCGATCTCGGCCGAGAGTTCGGCGCACTCGCGGCGCACGAGCGCCAGCTCGGCTTCCTTCTCGCCGAGGAGCCGGACGTGCGCGGCCTTGTCGAGCGCGTCGACCTCGCGCGCGGAGAGGGCGCGCGCCTCGGCGGCATCCAGCGCGGCCCGCAGGAACTCGACGCGCGGCTCTTGCGCAGCCGCGGCGGCCCGGATTTCGTGCTGCACGGCCTCGAGAGCGCGCCGCGCAGCCTCGCGCTCGGCGTCCGCGTCGGAACGCGCCGTCAGCGCGTCCGCGCGATCCGCGGCGACGTCCGCCAGCGCCTGGGCGATCCGCCGGTTCTCGTCCAGCGCGCGCGCGAGCTCGCCCGCGGCACGCTCGCGTTCCGCCTCGATCTCGACGATCCGCGCGCGCGCGAGTTCGAGCTCGCGCTTCGCGGCCGTGGCCTCGTCGGCGCGCGCGAGCGCCTGCGCGAGGTCCGAGCTGCGCTCGCGCAGCGCGTCCTTCAGCGACTCCGACCGGCGCTCGACGTCGGCCGCCGCGCGCTCGTGCTCGAGCGCGGCGGCCCGCGCCGCGGCGACGTCGCGCTCCAGGTCGGCGCCGCGCCGCGCGATCTCCGTGCCCGGCAGCGCGGCGAACAGCGCGCCGAGCGGATCCCCCGCGCGCGGTTCGAGGCCGAATCCGGCGCGCAAACGCGCCAGTCCGTCCGCCACGCGCTGCGCCAGGTCGCCGAGCGGCAGCGCCTCGAGCTTCCTCGCGCGGTCCGCGAGCGGCTTCGCGTGCGGCTCCACGCGCGCGACGTCGTGCTCGGGAACGATCCCTGTTTCGTGGGCCACGTCGGTCAGCTCATGTACGCGCCGCCGTTGACGTCGAACGCCTGGCCGGTCGCGCCGCGCGCGTCGGGGGAGAGCAGCCAGGCCACGACGCCGGCGATCTCGTCGGGCTGGCTCATCCGTCCGAGCGGGACGGCCGAGAGCGCGATGCGGCGCGCCTCCGCGACGGGGACGTTCATGCCGCGCGCCATGCCCTGGAGACCCTCGAGCGCCATGTCGGTCTCGACCCAGCCGGGACAGACCGCGTTGACCTGCACGTTCTGCGGCGCGAGCTCGACGGCCAACGCGCGCACGAGCCCGAGGAGTCCGGCCTTGCTGGCGCAGTACCCCGTGTAGCCCGCGACGCCGATGCGCGCCAGGATCGACGCGATCACGACGACGTGGCGCGGATCGGGGCCGGGAGCGAGGTGCCGCTCGGCCGCGCGGATCGTGCTGTACGTGCCCACGAGGTTCGTCGCGACGAGGTCGTCGAAGCGGTCCGCTGCGCCCGGCTCGTTCGCGCCGCCGATGCCGGAGTTCGCGACGAGCGCGGTGAACGGGCCCTGCGCCTCGCGCGCCGCGTCGAACGCCCGGTCGACGGCCGCGCGCTGGCGCACGTCGCAGGCGAACGCGCGCGCACGCCCGCCGCGCGCGCGGATCTCGCTCGCGACCGCCTCGATGCGCTGCGCGCCGCGCGCGAAGAACGACTGCACGGCGCCCTCCTCCGCGAGCCGCAGCGCGATCGCGCGCCCGATCCCGGTGCCCGCGCCGGTGACGGCGACGTGGCGACCCTCGAAACGGCGCGCGCTGGATCCCGGTTGCATGCGCGCATTCTGGCGGTCCGGAGCGGACGGGTCCACGCGCGCCGCGCGGGGAACGACGAATTCGGCGCCCATCCGTGCGCGGCGACCGCGTGCGGATCGGGATCCGGCGACCGCTCGGCCGGGCGTGGTCCGTGCGACCGCGCGCCGCGCCCCGGATCGGTCGCGGCCGAGCCGCGTCGCGGATCCGCGCGGAAGTTCGCGCGCGCCGCCCAACTCGTCCGCCCGCGGACCCGCGGCGGGGGGTAGTCTCAGACGGTACGCGCGGTACTCCGGCCATGCTCCCGCCGCGAGGCGTCCGCGCGCAGCCCGTCCCTCCCCCAGAACGACGACTCATGAACCACTCGACCTTCCTGGTTGCGATCGGACTCGCCACCCTCGCCCCCGCCACGTTCGCCCAGCAGTCCGGCACCAAGTCGGATTGGGTGAAGCCGAGTTCCCCGCGCGCCGGCCTCGGACACGGCGGCGGCGGATCGACGGGCGGCGGCGTGAACCCGATCCCGCTCTCCTCGAGCCTGGTCGGTGGTTCGGACAACTGCTCGACGCCGGACGTCCTCGTGGGCACCGGATCGTTCCCCTTCGACAACTCGGCGGCCACGACCGGCACGCAGGGCCAGACCGAACCGGTCTGCCTCCTGTTCGGCAACACCGCGATCCTGAGCGACGTGTGGTTCCGCTGGACGGCGACGTTCAACGGCACCGCGCGCATCAGCACGTGCGGCGTCGGCAGCGGCGTCGACACGAAGCTCGCCGTCTACAACGGCGCGGGCTGTCCGTCCGGCCCGGCCATCGGCTGCAACGACGACAACTGCGCGAGCTTCGAGAGCACGGTCGACGTGCCGGTCGTCCTCGGCCAGTCGTACACGATCCAGCTCGGCCTCTACCCGGGCAACAACCCGCCGGCCGTGCCGGGCGTCGGTCAGATCTCGATCAACCCGATCACGCCGCCGCCCGAGGACAGCTGCGCGGCGCCCGTCGTGATCGCCGGCCCGGGCACGTTCTCCTACAACAACACGACGGCCACGACGGGTCCGCAGGGGCAGGCCGAAGCGCTGTGCAATTTCTTCAACAACACGGCGGTCCGCGCGGACGTCTGGTACCGCTGGACCTCGACGTTCACGGGCACGGCGAAGATCGAGACGTGCGGCTCCGGCGCGGGAATCGACACGAAGATCGCGGTGTACAACGGCGCCGGATGTCCGGTCACGCCGGCCTTGGCCTGCAGCGACGACGCCTGCCCGTCCTTCGAGAGCACGCTGGTCTTCCCGGCCACGAACGGCCAGGTCTACATGATCCAGGTCGGCTGCTACCCGGGCGGCAACCCGCCCGCGGTGCCGGGATCCGGCTCGTTCTCGATCCAGCCGTTCGTCGGCCTGCCGAACGACGAGTGCACCGGCGCGCTTCCGATCTTCGGCGCCGGCCCGCACGGCTACGACACGACGAACGCCACGACGGGCGTCACGGGCCAGGCCAACTCGCGCTGCTACATCTTCAACACGTCGACGATCTCGTCCGACCTGTGGTACCGCTGGACCGCGAGCGCGACCGGCTGGGTCGCGGTCAACACGTGCAACGGCGGGATCCACGACTTGCGCGTCGCGGTCTACCAGGGCGGCGTTTGCCCGACGGGCGAACCGCTCTCGTGCGACGACGACGGTTGCGGCACGGTCTCCGCGAGCGCGCGCGCGGCGTTCCTCGCGGTCTCGGGTCAGCAGTACATGATCCAGATCGGCAGCTACGGGACGGTGCCCGGCGCTTCGGGCTTCTTCACCATCGACCCGTTCACGCCGGCCGCGGGCGACGACTGCGCCGCGCCCGTCGTGGTCACGGGTGCCGGCCCCTTCGCGTGGGACAACACGTCCGGCACGACCGGTTTCGCCGGACAGAGCGAAGTGCAGTGCGCGTTCGAGATGGTCACGTACGACCTCTGGTACCGCTGGACGTCGACGTGCACCGGCGCGGTGACCGTGTCGCTGTGCAGCCAGACTGCGTCGGACACGAAGGTCGCGGTCTACTCCGGCTCGGCGTGTCCGACCGGCGCGTCGCTCGCGTGCAACGACGACGGCTGCACCGGCGCGGGCCCGTCCGAGGTCACGTTCAACGCCGTCTCCGGCCAGGACTACGTGATCCAGGTCGGCATGTGGCCGGGCGAGGTCCCCGGCACCGGCACCTTCACGATCACGCCCTCGTGCCCGCCGTCGGCGGGGACGCCGTTCTGCTTCGGCGACGGCACGGCCACCGCGTGTCCGTGCGGCAACCTCGGCGCGCCGGGCAACGGCTGCCGCAACAGCCTCGTGGCCGCCGGTGCCAACCTGGCCGCGGTCGGCATCCCCTCGATCTCGGCCGACACGATCCTTCTCCAGGGATCGGGGATGCCGAACAGCTCGGCCCTCTACTTCCAGGGCACGACGCAGCAGAGCGGCGGGCTCGGCGTGGTCTTCGGCGACGGATTGCGCTGCGCCGGCGGCGCGGTGATCCGCCTCAAGACGTTGAGCAACTCGGGCGGCGCCTCGCAGTACCCGGGCCTGGGCGATCTCTCCGTGTCGGTCCGCGGCGTCGTGACGGCGCCGGGCAATCGCACGTACCAGGTCTGGTACGCAACGCGGCGGCGTTCTGCACGATCTCGACCTTCAACCTGTCCGAACGGTCTGCAACTCCGCCGGCAACCGTGACCGGCAGGACGTCGCCTCGCGGGTGACGCGATCCGTCCCTGATCGAGCGAGGCTGGCCGGCGACGGTCAGCCTCGCGCGTTCGTGGAGAGCGCCGCGCGCGTCTCCGCGAGCGCCAGCGCGACCGGCACGTCCTCGATCCGCGCCGGCACGATCGCGAGCGGGTCGTCGCAGCCCGCGGGCACGCACGATGCGGTGACCCGCGCCGTACGGTCCCGTGCGGCGCGGATCGCCCGGCCCGAACAGGACGACCGCGCGCAGGCCGCTCGCGACCGCGATGTGCATCGGCCCGGTGTCGCCGCCCACGAAGATCCGCCCGCGCCGGCAGATCGCGGCCAGCTCGACCAGGCTCGTCGCGCCGACGAGATCGAGCACGCGCGACCCCGCGATCGCGCCGGCGCGGCGCGCGTCCTCGCGGTCGCCCGGGCCGCCGACGAAGCAGACCGGCACGCGGTCCTCCTCGAGCAGCGCGCGCGCGAGCTCGCCGTAGCGCTCGACGGGCCAGCGCTTCTCGGGCTTGCTCGCGCCCAGGCCGATCACGACCGGCGCCGCGCCGAGGTCGGCGACGATGCGTTCGGCGCGCGCGTCGGCCTCGGGCGTCGCGGGCAGCCGGTGCAGCGCGCGCGGCGCCGGCGCGCCGCGGTGGCGCGCGAACGACAGGTACTGGTCGACCATGTGCTCGGACCGCGGACCGGGCGCGATGCGCTCGGTGGTCCACAGGAAGCTCCACTCCTTGCAGCGCGCGCGGTCGAACCCGACGACGCGGCGCGCGCCCGAGAGCCGCGCGAGCAGCGCGCTCTTCTGCAGCCGCTGCAGGTCGAGCGCCAGCTCGTAGCGGCACGCGCGCACCTCGCGCACGACCTCGCGCAGGCCGGCGAGACCGCGCTTGCGCCGCCACACGTGCACGCGCGCGACGTCGGGATGCCCGACGACCAGCGGCGCGGCCAGTTCGTGCACGGCCCATCCGATGCGCAGCTCGGGCTGCCACGCGCGCAGCGCGCTGGCGACGACGAGCGCGTTCACGACGTCGCCGATCGCGCCCAGGCGCACGACGAGGAGCTCGCGGGGGAGTTCGTCCGGAGCGCCGGTCACGCGCGGAACGATAGCACGCGCTCGCGAGCGGCCTGCCGCGCACCGCGCTATCCTCGCGCGGCGATGGGCCCGTCCCCTTCTCGCGCGACCTCGGATCGATCCTGCCAGAGCGTCCACGGGTTCTTCCGCGCGCTCCTGCTGTTCGGTGCCTCGGCGTGCGCCGCGGGCAACCCGCCGTCGGGAGCCTCCACCGCCGCTCCGCAGGCCGACGCGACGGCGAGCGGCGCGGAACCCGCGCTGACCAGCGCGAGGGAGCCCGACTTCGGCGGCGAGCTCGCGCTGCTCGCCGAGGCCGAGAGCGCGCTCGCGAACTCCGACTACGAGGCCGCGCGCGCGCAAACCGCGGAGGTCGTGGGACGCCTGATCGCCCGTCCGGAGGCCGAGCAGGGCCCGGCGTGGGCCGACGTCCTCGGCCGCGCCGCCGACGCCGCGATGCGCGCGCAAGACACCCAGACCGCGAAGCAGGCCTTCGAGGGCGTCTTGGCGTTCCGCACGCGCACGCTCGACGCCGACCACGAGGACATCCAGACGACCCGCGGCAACCTCGCCACCGCGATGGCGATGCTGGGCGACCTCGAAGCCGCTCGCGCACTCCAGGCGGAGGTGCTGGCCCATGCCGAGCGGACGATGCCGCCCGACGACCCGGATCTGCAGCGCGTGCGCGCCAACCTCGCCATCACGCTCGCGCGTTCCGGCAGGCTCGCCGAGGCGCGCGCCGAGATGGAGCGCGTCGTGGAGGCGTTCCGCAGGACGCTGCCCGCGGACGATCCGGACCTGCAGAAGGCCTGCACCAATCTGGCCTCGATGCGGCGGTCGCTGGGCGACGCCGAAGGCGCACGCGAACTCCAGGAAGCCGTGCTGGCGGTGCGCCTCGCCACGCTGCCGCGAGACCACCCATGGCTCCAGAACGCGCGACTCGGACTCGCCGCAACGTTGAAGGAACTGGGCGACCTCGACGGCGCGCGCACGCTCGAGCTGCAGGTGCTCGAGGTGCGCTCGCGCACGCTGCCCGAGGATCACCCCGAGCTGCAATCCGCGCGGCAGAACCTGGCCGGAACGCTCTACCTGCTCGGCGATCCCGAAGGAGCGCGCGCGCTGTTCGAGGACGTGCTCGCGGTCCGGGCGCGGACTCTGCCCGAGGACCACCCCGACCTCGTCACCGCGCGCGCGAACCTGGCGCTCGCGATCCGGGACCTCGGCGATCTCGAGGGCGCTCGCGCGCTCCAGGAGCAAGTGCTCGCGTCGTTCGTGCGCACGCTGCCGGAGGACCATCCCGAACTCCGCGACGCGCGCGTGAACCTGGCCTCGACGGCGCACCGGCTGGGCGATTACGAAGGCGCGCGCGTCCTCTACGAACGGGCGTTGGCGTCGGGGTCGCGCACGCTGCCGCCAGGTCACCCCACGCTCCAGTTCATCCGCGCGAACCTAGCGCTGGCGCTGCAGGAGCTCGGCGACCTCTCCGCGGCGCGATCGATCCAGGAGGACGTCCTCGCGTCCTCGCTGCGCACGCTGCCCGAGGACCACCCCGATGCGGCGCGGATCCGAGCGGACCTCGCCGTGACGATCGCGCGGCAGGCCGCGACGGGCGGCGAGAGTCCGGCCGCGGCCCACGAACGCTGCGTGGAGCTCTTGCTCGCGGCGGCCCGCGCCCAGGTTCGCTCGGCGCGGCAGGCGCTGCTCGAAGGGTCGTCGCGCGAAGCCCAGGCGCGCTGCGCATCGGCTGCGGAAGGTCTCGAGCTGGCGCTCTCCGGCTCGGCGGGGCTGGGTGTCTTCGGACCCGCACCCGAACTCGATCGAGCGGCCTTCGAGATCTCCGAGACGACGCGCGGAGCGATGTTGGCGGCGGCCGCGCTGCGGCGTCGCGCGGGCGGCGCGCCGCGGTACGAGGAACTCTGCGCGAAGCGCGCCCGGGAGGCCGACGCCATCGCCGAGTTGGCGCAGGTCGGCACCACGAGCCAGGAGTTCCGGGCGGCGCTGGCGCGGCGGGACGAGACCGAGCGGGAGCTCGCGGACCTCGCGCGACGAATTCCCGGTCCGGCATCGCCGTTCCTGGACTTCGAGACGGATCGGCTGGCGGCGATCCTCGCTCCCGACGAAGCGATCGTGGGACTGCGGCGCACGAAGCTGTGGCGCATCGAGCCCCGGGCCGGGGGCGGTTCGAAACCGCGTGCCACGGAGAGCCTGTGCGCGCTGGTGATCGCGCGCTCGGGCGCGGCTTCCGCGCTGCCGGAGTCGGGAGCCGCCGCACGCCTCGTGCGCGTCGACCTCGGCCCGATCGCCCCGATCGAGGCCGCGGTGCGGAGCTGGCGCGCGAGCCTCGGCGTCGCGCACGACCCGCGCGGGTTGATGGCGACGCAGGAGGCGACCGCCGACCTGGGTGCCGATGCGTGCGGCGACCACCTGCGTCAGCTCCTCTTCGATCCGCTGGTGCCGGCGCTCGGCGGGGCGTCGCGCGTCGTGATCGCCCTCGACGATGTCGCGCTGCTCGTGCCGCTGGACGCCCTGCCGGCTCCGGGCGACCCCGCGCGCCCCGCGGCCGCGCGACAGCCGCTCGGCGAGCGCTGGCGCATCGAGACGCGCTGCACGCTCGCGGAGCTCCTCGCACCCGTCTCCCCGCGCGGTGCCGACGGCGGCCTGGTCGCGCTGGGCGGCGCCGCGTTCGACGCCGGACCGACCGACGCCGCGGACGCTGTCCCGGCGCCGGCGGAAGCCGCGGACGGGGAACCGATCTCTCGCGAGGACCCGACACGCGCCGCCGTCCTGCGCGGCGGATCGTGGGCCTCCGGCTTCGTGCCGCTGCCGGCGACGGGCCGTGAAGCGCGCGAGATCGCCGCGCTCCACGCGCGATCCCAGGGCGCGACGCCGGGATGCGCGACGCTGGAGGGGCGCGAGGCCTCGCGCGCCGCGCTCGTGCAGCTCGCGCCGCACGCACGCTGGCTGCACGTCGCGACACACGGCTGGTTCTCGCACGAGTCGATCCGCTCCTGGGAGGACCCCGAACCGCTGGATGCGCGTGCCGGACCCGTTCCCCGAGAGGACGCGCTCGAGCAGGTCCGCGGCCTGAGCCCCCTGCTCCTCTCTGGACTCGCGCTCGCCGGCGCGAACCGCCCGCCCGACGCCGAGGGGCGCGTGGACGGGCTCCTCACGGCCGAGGAGGTCGCGACGCTCGACCTCACGCGCTGCGAGATGGCCGTGCTCTCCGCCTGCGACACGAACGTCGGCGAGCGCCGCGCGGGGCAAGGCGTCTTCTCGCTGCAGATGGCGCTGCAGATGGCCGGCGCGCGCAGCGTCGTCACGTCTCTGTGGAAGGTGCCGGACGAGGCCACGCGGGAGCTGATGGCCGACTTCTACCGGCGCATCTGGGTCGACGGGCAGCCGAAGTACCGAGCGCTCTGGGACGCGAAGATGCACCTGCGCGACGCGCGCGACGAAGCCGGGAATCCGCGCTACGCGCTGCGCGACTGGGCCGCATGGGTGCTGACCGGCGAGCCGGACTGAATCGACCGCGAACGCACGGACTCCGCGCCGATTCGGATCGCGATCAGCCCGCGAGACGCCGCACGATCGACGCCACGAGCCCCGCCGCCGTCCAGAACAGGTTCGTGAACGGGTCGTCGGCCCAGCGGCCGGCGCGCAGGAACTCGGGACTCAGCGCCGGATCCCCCACGAAGGGCCGCAGGATCCAGCCCAGCTTCGTCGACGTGAACGCGTGCAGGACGAACCACGCGACGAGCGCGATGCGCACGCGCGGCGCGCGCGCGACGAGCGACGAAGCGTGGCGGCGCAGCGCGCGCTGCGCGGCCGCGGCGGCCAGCGCGAGCACAGCGGCGTTCGCGAACAGCGCGAACGGGTAGGTCGCGCCGGCGAGGCTCGTGAAAACGACGACCGGCGCCAGGCTCGCGGCTGTGATGGCCAGCGATCCCTGCGCGCACAGGATGCCGCGTACGGTCGGGCCGAACTCCGCGCGCAGGCCGAGCAGCGCGCACACGACCCACAGGTTCGGCAAGCACAGGATCGTCGCGCCGAGCAGCAGGATCGGGAGCTTGACCGCGCCGTAGGCCATCGCGCGCGGCCGGAATCCGAGCGAACCCATCGCGGCGCCGTGCACGACGCCGGCCAGCACGACGAGGAGCAGGGTGCGGCGCCACGGCACGCGCTCGGACTCGGGGCCGAACTCGCCCAGGCCGGCGAGGACTTCGCGCACGCGCAGCACCGCGCTAGTCCAGGTACTTCAGCGCTTCGGCCAGGCCCGCGAACACGTTCGACTGCACGTCGCGGACGAGCGTCTGAGGCAGGTTCGGCGATCCGACGAAGGGCCGGAGCATCCAGCCCATCTGCGCGCCGACCAGCGCGTAGAGCATCGTCCACGCCACGACGACGCGGTCGCTCGAGCGGCCCGGGACGAGCTTGCGCCTGGACGGTCCGGGCTCGTCCGCGGGCGCGCAGTCGGCCAGTTCCTTCACGACGTAGCGGAGCGCGATGCCGCCCGCGACCGCGAAGAACACGGCGTTCAGGAGCTGGAGGAACGTGTGGCTGCGCGTGCCGAACGTGAAGAACGCGGTGATGGGCGCGAGGCTCGCCAGCACGAGACAGCACAGGGCGCTGGCCGCGAGCAGGAGGCGCATGGTCTCGCGAAACGACAGCTCGGTCCGCGCCAGCGCCGAGAACACGTACAACGACGGGCACGTGACGACGAGCGTCAGGAGCAGGAGCGCCGGCACCTTGACCATCACGGCCGCGACGTGGAACGCGCCGTACTGCGTCCCCCAGCGCAGTCCGTACAAGGACATCGCGAACCCCGTGACGGCGCCCAACCCGAGGACGGCCAGCAGGAGCCGCCTCGAGGAGATGCGGCGCGCGCCCGTGTCGAGCGGGCCGGCGTTCCGGCGCAGCAGTGCGTCGAGGTACGTGAGGTCCATCGCGCTGCGGAACACCGCCGGCCGCGGATCTGGTGCCGGGAATCCCGGGCGCGGCGAAATCCGGGGAAGTCGGCCCCGCTTCCGCGCCGCGCGGTGTTTCCTGGGGGCACCGATGTCCGCGCGCGATCCCAGCCTCCCCGCCGACGTGCTGCTCGAGCACCAGGACTTCCTGCGCGCGCTGGCGCGCGGGCTGCTCGGCGACCCGGCGCGGGCGGACGACGCGGTGCAGGAGGCCTACGCCGCGGCGCTCGAGAGTCCGCCGCGCCTCGCCGACGGCGGCGAGCGCGCGCTCGGCTCGCGGTCGTCGTGAGGAACCACGCGCGCAATCTGCTGCGCGGCGACGCGCGGCGCGCGGACCGCGAACGCGTCGTCGCGCGCGCCGAATCGGTCGAGGACGACGCGCTCGAGCGGCTGCGCGCGCAGCGCCGCGTGCTCGAGCGCTGCGCGAGCGTACCGCACGCCGCCGCCGTGTTCCTGCGCTACGCCGAGGGGCTCTCCCCGCGCGAGATCGCGCGCCGCACGGACTCGAACGTCGAGACGGTGCGCAGCCGCGTGCAGCGCGGCCTCGAGCTCCTGCGCCGCGATCTCGACCACGAGTTCGGCGACCGCGGCGCGTGGTCGGCGCTGCTCTTGCCGATCGCCTCGCGCGGGCGCACCGGATCGGCGATCGCGATCCCGGCGGCGGCCTGGATGGTGGCCACGGCCCTCCTCGTCGCGGCGGCGCTCGCGCCATTCCTCCTCGACTCCGCGCGCGGCTCGGACGGTGCGCGCATGGCGGCGCTGCCGCGCGTGGCGCCGTGGATCGCGGCGCGCGCTCTCGACACACCGCCGGGCCGAGCCAACCGCACGTCCGCCGCCGCGGACGCGACGCTCGCGCCGCCGCGACTTCGCGGATCCGGCCGGAGTGCCGCCCGGATCCGTCGCGGTGCGCGTCGCGGACGCCGGAGGTCGCGCGCTCGCGGGCGTGCGCGTCGGCGATTCCGAGCCCACCGACGAATCCGGCTGGACGAGCGCGAGCAGCACGGAACGGCGTGCGTTCGACGGCGCGAGCGGCGCGGAATTCGCCGTCCTGGCGCGCTCGATCGACGCGGAGGGCGCCGTCGACCTCGTGCTCGACGTCCTCGCCGAATTCGAGCTTCGACGGACTTGCGGACCTCGCCGGCGCGACGCTGCGTCTGAGATGACGGCGGCGGTCGCCGCCGAGTCGCGCGCGCACCGGCGCGCGGCTGTTCAGCCAGGTGCTTCGCGCGCGCCCGCGCGCACGCTGCTCGAGCGCGACGGCGGTCTGACGTGGGTGCTGGCCTTCGGCGCCGACGCGACGCGGCGCCGACCGACGCGTGCACGCCGTGCGCGGCCTGGCGACCGAGCCCGCGCGCCTCGAGTTCGCGGAGGCGGCGCGACTCGAGCTCGCGGGCACGCCGGGCGCGCGGAGCTCCGGGACGTGCACGTCGCGCTCGATCCGCGCGCGGGCGAGAGTCCGGGCTCCGGCGATCCGGCCTCGACGCCGGACTTCACCTTCGCGGGGCTCGCTCCCGGCGTGCACGCGCTCGTCGTCGCGGCGCGCGGCCACGCGCCTCGGCGGATCGAGCTGGAGCTCCCCGCCGGCACCACGCGACGCGACATCGCGCTCGAAGCGCGCGCGGAGTTCGCCGTCGAGTTCGCGAGCACGGGATCCCGCCCTGGTCAGACCGGCGAGATCGAACTGCGCCGCGCCGGGGACCCGCTCGACGCGTGCACGCTGCGCATTCCGCAGGGCACGTCGGTCGTCGCGCACCTGCCGGCCGGAACGTGGACCGCCGTGCCGCGCGGCGACGGACCGTGGCCGTTCGATCCGCCGCGCGCGGAGTTCGCCGTGCCCGGACCCGCTCCGCGCTTCGTGCGCCAGGACGCGGAGGAGCCGCTCGACGTCCTGGTGCGCGCGCGGGACGAGCGCGGCCGGCGCATCGAGCGCGTGCGCGTCGCGCTGCTCGTCGACCGCTACGCGCTCGGGAAGCGCGCGGCGTTCGCCGCCGATCCGCGCATCGTCGCGGTGGAGCTCGACCGCGACGGACTCCTGCCCGCGGCCGTGCTCGCCGACCAGGACTTCCACTGGCTCGTCGAGGCCGACGGTCGCGCATCGAGCTACGGTGCCGCTCGCGACGCACGGCGCGTCGAAGGCCACGTCGAGATCGACGTCCTGCTCGCGCCGGCCTGGCGCGCGGAGCTCTGGTGCGCCGGGCCCGACGCGCGCGGCGTCGTGCGACCCATCGAGGGCGCGCGGCTCGCGACGATCCGCGGACGCGAGCTCGGGCGGAGCCTCGCCGACGGACGCATCGTGCTCGAGCTGCCCTACGATCCCGGCCAGCTCGCGCTCGAGCTCGAGGGTTGGCGCACGGCGGCCTGGGAGGGTTTCGCGAACGGGCGGCGGCGCGCGGAGCTGCCCGTGCACCGCGTGCTGTTCGAGCGCGAGCGCTGATGGGTGCGCGGCGCGCGCGAGCGGCCTATCCTCCGCGCCCATGACGAAGCTCGACCTCCCCCACGCCCTCGACGTCGCGCGCCGAGCGGTCGAGTCCGCCGCGCGCGTCTCGCTGCCCTTCTTCGAGCGCGGCGTCGCGGTCGAGACGAAGTCCGACGACACGCCGGTCACCGCGGCGGATCGCGCGGCCGAGGACGCGATCCTCTCCGTGATCCGCGCCGAGTTCCCCGGCCACGCGATCCTGGCCGAGGAGACCGGCGCGCACGCCGGCTCCGCGCGCACGCGTTGGATCGTCGATCCGCTCGACGGCACGCGCGGGTTCGCGCGCGGCGGGACGTTCTGGGGGCCGCTGCTCGCGCTCGAGCACGAAGGCGAGGTTGTCGTGGGCGCGTGCGCGATGCCGGCGCTCGGCAAGCACTACTGGGGCGCGCGCGGGCTGGGCGCCTATCGCGACGGCACGCGGCTCGCCGTGTCGCGCGTCGCGACGTGGAAGGACGCGACGCTGTCCTTGGGCGAGCTGCGGCGGATGCTGGCCATGCCGGAGGGACGCGCCGTCGCCGAGCTGATCACGTCGTCCGCCTCGACGCGGAGCTTCGGCGATCCGGCGGCGCCGGCGATGGTGCTCGACGGGCGAGCCGAGTGCTGGCTCGAGGCCGGCGTGAAGACGTGGGACCTCGCGCCGTTCGCGGTGCTGCTCGAGGAAGCCGGCGGCAAGTTCACGTGCTGGGACGGCACGCGTTCGATCGAGACGGGCAACGCGATCGGGACCAACGGCCTCGTGCACGAGCGCGTGCTGGCGGCGCTGCGCGGACGCTGAACGGCGACAGCGCGGGTCCAGAGGTGCGTGCGCGGAGTGACTGCTCCGCGCGCCCGTCCACCACCTCGCCCGATCGTGGTGGTCAGTGCCCGCCCTGCGCCTCGAGCCAGCGCTCGGCGTCGATCGCGGCCATGCAGCCCGAGCCCGCGGCCGTCACGGCCTGGCGGTAGGTCTTGTCCTGCACGTCGCCGCAGGCGAACACGCCCTCGACGCTCGTGTACGTGCTGCCGGGGCGGACGGTGATGTAGCCCGTCTCGTCCATCGCGAGCTTTCCGGCGAAGATCGACGAGTTCGGCTGGTGCCCGATCGCGATGAAGATGCCGTCGCAGACCTGCTCCATGCGCTCCTTCGTGCGCGTGTCCTCCAGGAGAACCGCGCGCACCTTCTTCTTGTCCGGGTGCGAGAGCACGTCGACCACGGCCTTGTTCAGGAGCCACTCCACCTTCGGGTTGGCCTTGGCGCGGTCGACCATGATCTTGCTGGCGCGGAAGTCCTCGCGGCGGTGCACGACGGTGACCTTCGCGGCGTGGCGCGTGAGGAAGTTCGCCTCCTCCATCGCGGTGTCTCCGCCGCCGACGACCAGCACGTGCTTCTGCTTGAAGAACGCGCCGTCGCACGTGGCGCACGCCGACAGCCCGTGGCCCATCAGCTCCGTCTCGGCCGGCAGCCCCAGCAACTTCGCGCTCGCGCCCGTGGCGATGATCACGGCGCGCGCCTGGACCGTGTCGAAGTCGGTCTTCAGCGTGAACGGCCGCTTCGACAGGTCGATGTCGACGATCTGCTCGAAGCGGATCTCGGTCCCGAAGCGCTCGGCCTGCTTCTGGAAGTCCTCCATCATCTTCGGGCCCATCACGCCGTCGGCGTAGCCCGGGTAGTTCTCGACGTCGGAGGTGATCGTGAGCTGACCGCCGGGCTGCATCCCCTGGAAGAGCAGCGGCGCGAGGTTCGCGCGCGCGGCGTAGATCGCGGCGGTGTAGCCGGCCGGCCCGGACCCGATGATGACGACTTCGCGGACTGCGCTCATGGTGCTCTCGGACCTCGGCCTCGGGGGATGCGGGCCGGGAGTGTAGGCTCGCGACCGCGGGAATCCACCGCGCGCGACCGGCATGAGCCCCCCCACGATTCCCTCCACCGAGGAATTCGACTCCGCCTGGACGCCGCGCCTCCTGCGGCTCGCCGGGCGCATCCGGACCGCTGCGCGCGACGCCCTGACGACGGCGGTCGAGTCCGGCCGGCTCGACGACCTGATGCGGCCTCACGAGCAGGGCGCCGGCGACGTGACGTACGGCATCGACGTGCCGACGGAGACCGTCCTGACCGATTGGCTGACGGAGACGGCGCGGGTCGCGGCGGTCTCGCTGCTCACGGAAGACGCGGGCTGGCGTCACGCCGGCCCCGACGGACGCGGCGGAGTGCGGCGGCTCGACGGGTTCGCCCACGGCGGGCCGCGCGTCGTCGTGGATCCGATCGACGGCACGCGCAACCTGATGGCCGACGTGCGCTCGGCCTGGACGGTGATCGGCGCGTGTCCGGCCGGCGACGCGCCGCCGCGGCAGCGCGACGTGGCGCTGGGCGTCCTGACGGAGATCCCCGACTCGCGCGGCGCGATCGCGCGCGAGATGTGGGCCGCGTCCGGTCGCGGCGCGCGCTCGCGCTCGGTGCGCCTCGCGGACGGCGCGACCGTGCGCGAGGGCGCCCTGCGCTGCGACGCGAGCGACCGCGCGGACCACGGCTACTTCCCCTTCTTCCGCTACATGGCCGACCTGCGCCCGGCGATCGCGCGCATCGAGGCCGACTTCTTCGCGCGGCTCGAGCGCGCGGAGGGCGCCGAGGTGCGCAACTGCTACGACGACCAGTACATCAGCAACGGCGGCCAGCTGGCGCTGCTCGCCCTGGGCAAGTACCGGATGATCGCGGACCTGCGGGCGCACCTCGCTCTCGTGCGCGGGAGTCCGACGCTGACCAGCAAGCCCTACGACATCAGCGGCGCCGTGCTCGTGGCGCGCGAGGCGGGCTGCGTCGTGACGTCGGGCGACGGTTCGGAGCTGGACTTCCCGCTCGACGTGACGACGCCGATCGGTTTCGTCGGCTGGCACAACGCTGCGACGCGCGCGCGGCTCGAGCCGCACCTGCGCGCCGCGCTGCTCGCGGACGCGCGCGGTTCCTGAGCCTCACAGGCCGCGGTCGCGCGCCACGTCGAACCGGCCCAGGATGCGGCCGCCGAGCAACACGAGCCCCGTGTCGACGGCCAGGAGGCCGAGCCATCCGACCCCCGCCGCGACCGCGATCGCGGTCTCCTGCGACGCGTCGAGCGCGAGGTGCATCAGGAACCCGACGCCCACCGCCGGCGCCAGCGCCACCGCCGTCGCGACGAGGAGCACCACGCCGCGCAACAGCATGAGCAGGATCGAGCGCCCCATGTTCTGCAGCGCGCTCTCCTGCCCGGGGACGTAGCGCACCGGCGAGTGGAGGAACACCGCGTTGTCGAGCGCGACCCACGTCAGCACGACGAGCGGCTGGAACAGCACCGCGGCGACGAGCACGGGATGGAAGACGCCCTTCCAGGCGGCGCGTCCGAGGATGGCCAGCACGAGGAATCCCGACACGAGCAGGACCTCGGGCAGGATCGTCGCCAGGAAGATGCGCCAGGGCGCGACCGGCCAGGCCTTGACCAGGTCCATCTGCTCGAGCCGTCCGCGGAAGTCGAACTTCAAGCCGGCGCACAGGTATGCGGTCCCGAGGAGGGAGATCACGATCGTGCCGGCGAGGACGCTCTGCTTCGCCGCCAACTCGGGGTCCTTCTCGCCGATCTCGCCCATGTTCCGCGTCAGGAAGACGAGCAGCGTCAACAGCAGGCCGGACAGGAGCAGCGTGCCGCGCGCGCGCCGCAGCATGGACGTCGTTTCGAGCCACGCGATGGCGCCGAAGCCGCCACGGCCGAAGAACCACGGCGCGCCGCCGGTCCTCGAGGCCTCCATCATGCGCGACTTGTTCGCGGCCCAGCCGCCGCGCCGCGCCGTGGAAAGGCGCTTCGCGACCTCGGCCGACGTCGCCAGCGAGAGCTCGCGGTAGTCGATCTTCGTGCGGACGGTGACCTCGTACAGGAGGATCCAGATCCCGACGCACAGCGCGAACCAGGGCAGGAACTCGGCCCATCCCCCGGCCGTGATCGCGTTGCCCCACGGAGCAACGGGCATGAGGACCGCGCGGAGCCAAGGCTGGTTCGCGAGCCGCGCGATGGGCCCGTGCTCGGAGCCGATCATCTCCGACACCTCGCCCCCGTCGGAGACCATGAGGCCGAGCACCCCGAACCCCACGCACGCGCCCAGCACGACCGAGACGAGCTTCAGCGGCGCCTTGCGCGCGAGCTTGCCCAGGCGGTTCTCGCCCTCGCCCAGGAACAGCGCGACCATCTGCCCGAGGATCGGGACGGTCATCATGACGAGGAACGTGCCCAGGAACGCGAAGCCCGACTGCGGCATGCGCCGCGCGGTCAGGAAGCCGAAGAGCAGCGCGGCGAACAGCGAGCGGAACAGGTTCGTGCCCAGCCGGTAGCGCACGAGCTGCGCGCGCTCGAGCGGGGCGCTGAACGCGAGCTCGATCTCCTCGCGCGGCAGGTACAGGCCCCTGTACTGGAACGCGCCGACGAGCGTCAGCACGACGAGGACCACCAGCCCGACGTCGACGCCGAAACGGAGGACCTCGCCCGAGGCGTTCAACTGCGCGGAGCCGCCGCGGTTGAAGGCCATCACCCCGAACCAGCCGAACACGAGCAGGGCGCCGACGATCAGGAAGATCCAGCTCGACGGCCGGCGCAGCTTGCGCACCTGGAGGCGCAGACCTCCGCGCAGCTTCAGCCAGAACAACAGGCGCAGTGCGGGATGCCCGAGCACGGTCTCACGAACCCTGGGTGCGGGCGGGTGCGCGCTCGGCGAACGGGCCGGGGTCGGTCGCCGACAGGAAGATGTCCTCGAGGCTCTTCTCCTCGCCCAAGGAGAGCGTCGCGCGCGCCTCGGCCAGCGTGCCTTCGAAGCGCTTCGTCCCGCGGTCGATGATCAAGATGCGGTCGGCGAGTTCCTGGATCAGCTCGAGCTGGTGCGACGACAGCACGACCGCCGTGCCGGTCTGCGCCAGGCGACGGATCTCGTCCTTCGCCGAACGGATCGCGCGCGGATCGAGCCCCGACAGCGGCTCGTCCATCAGCACGAGCCCCGGTTCGTGGATCCAGGCCATGCAGAACGCGAGCTTCTGCCGCATGCCGCGCGAGAGCTCGCCGCCGAGCGCGTCCCGCTTCTCGGTGAGCTCGAAGCGCTCGAGCAGGCGCTCGGCGCGGTCCTTCCAGTCGCGGATCCCGTACAGCGCCGCGGAAAAGCGCAGGTGCTCGAGCACCGTCAGCGTGTCGAACGGCTGCGGGTCGTCGGGGATCCACGCCAGGACCGACTTGGCCGCGACCTCCTGCGTCGCGAGGTCGTGCCCGCACACGACGACGCGGCCCTTCTGGATCGGCAGCACGCCGACGATGGAGCGCAACGTCGTGGTCTTGCCGGCGCCATTCGGACCGACGAGGCCGAGGATCTCGCCCGCGGCGACGCGGAACGACAGCCTCTCGACCGCGCGGTGGCTCTCGTACTCCTTGGAGAGGTCCTCGACGACGAGCGCGGAACGGCGCTCGCCGCCGGACGAGGCGGTCGGATCGGGATGCGTGGTGTCCAAGTCGGGATCTGGGGCGGAGTCCGGGGAACTTTTCGCGCGTGGCGCCATGGACCCGCGGTCGGGCTGTCGCACATAGTAGGGAACCCCGTTCCCGCGTCCCACGACCGCCTCCGCTGAGGACATCATGAGCCAGACCCCGACCACACCGGCCACGGCCGCCGCGACCGGCCCCTTCGTCCTGCCGCCCCTCCCCTGGAAGGACGACGCGCTGCAACCGTTCGTCAGCGCGCAGACGATCTCGTTCCACTACGGCAAGCACCACAAGGCCTACGTGGACAACCTGAACAACCTCGCCAAGGGCAAGCCTTGGGAGAAGATGACGCTGGAAGAGGTCGTGAAGGCCTCGGCCAAGGACGCGACCGCGCAGGGCGTCTTCAACAACTCGGCGCAGATCTGGAACCACACGTTCTTCTGGCACTCCATGCGGCCGAACGGCGGCGGATCGCCGACGGGCAAGCTGCTCGAGAAGATCACGGCGGATTTCGGCTCGTTCGACGCGTTCAAGACCCAGTTCGCGGACGCGGCGAAAACGCAGTTCGGCAGTGGCTGGGCCTGGCTCGTCCTCGACGCCGGCAAGCTCAAGGTCGTGAAGACGCCCAATGCCGAGACGCCGCTGACGGGTTCGGCGAAGCCGCTCCTGACCTGCGACGTGTGGGAGCACGCGTACTACCTCGACTACCAGAACCGGCGTCCCGACTACGTCACGACGTTCCTGGAGAAGCTCGCGAACTGGGAGTTCGCGGCCAAGAACCTGTGAACGCCTGATCTCGGGATCCTGCGGGATCCGACGCGGCGCTGTCGATCCGATCAGATCGACAGCGTCGCCTTCTTGACGAGCAAGCCCACCGTGCGCGTCAGCGCCAGCACGACCCGCGTCATGCGCTCGTAGTCGAGCCGGTCGTGCGTGTCGCTCGGCGAGGCGAAGCGGCTGCTGCGCCACTCGCCGGTGTCGGTGATCGCGACCGCCGGGAAGCCCGCATCCCAGAACGCGGCATGCGGCGAGAAGCTGGTCCCGGGCGCGAACTCGGGCAGGATCGCGCCCTCGATCGGGAGTCCGGTGCCTGTGCGCAGGAGCTCGGTCGTCTTCGAGACGAGGTCTCGGCACTGGTAGCCGCCCACGACCGCCAGGAAGTCCGCGCGCGACGGGAACGCCAGCATCAGCGGGAACGGGTAGGTCTGCGTGTCCTTGTCGTCGAACAGCCCGACCGAATCGAGGTAGAGGACCGCGGCGATCTTCTCGCCGGCCTTCTTGCAGTTCTTGGCGTAGGTCGCGGCGCTGCCGTCGGGCTGGTCGTGACGGCGGAACCCGTCCGGGAAGAGCACGAAGCGCAGCGTGCGCTCGTGCGCGGATCCGGCGAGGGAGCGCGCGACCTCGACGAGCACGGCGGCGCCCGAAGCGCCCGAGTCCGCGCCCGGCGACGCGCGCGGACCGTCGTAGTGCGACGCGACGATGACGATCTCGTTCGCGTACTTCGTGCCGCGCACCTCGGCGACGAGCGTCTTGCAGCCCTCGGCCGCCGAACCGCCGTCGATCGCCTTCACGTCGTGGCCGGCGCGGCGCAGCTGGCGCTCCAGGTAGTCGCCCGCGTCTTGGATCGCCCCCTGCTTGTCGCGCGGCGCCGTCCCCTGGGCGATGGCCTCGACGTGGTCCTTGAGACGGCCCGTCAGGTCGGCGCTGTCGGGCACGGGCCCCTTCACCGGCATGTTGGCGCCGGGGAAGAGGGTCGAGTACGCCCCGAAGAGGCCCAGGAGGACCGCGAAGACGACGAGCCAGGTGAGGACGGTTTTCACGTTGCAGAGACCTCCGATCCGAGCGGTCCTCGACCGGATCGGCGTCGGACTTGAACTCCGTCGCGGATTCGGTGTCAGGCGGCGGCCGACGACGCCGCCAGGAACCGCCGCAGCAGGACGAGCGTCGCGAGCCGCAGCACGGTCGAGGCGGCCAGCACCGTGGTGAACGCCGCGGCCGCGCCGCCGACGCCGGCCAGCAAGGCGCCGCCCAGGATCGAACCGCCCGCGATCGAGAGCGCGTTGGCGAGGTGGTACTTGGTCAGGATGCTCGTGCGCTCGCCCGGCCGGATCGCGTCGAAGAACAAGAGGAACGTCGCCAGCTCGTAGGCCGACCACACGAAGCCGGTGAAGAGCTGCGCCAGGAGCAGCAGCCCGAACTGGTGCGTGAGCAGCCACAGCCCGACCGACGGGGCGAGCCCGAGTCCGCCGATCCACAGCAGCGTGCGCACGCCGTGTCGTCCGGCGATGCGGCCGTGCAGCGGCAGCGAGATCGCCTTGGCCAGCACCGCCGCGGCGACGAGCCCCATCGCCTGCGCGTAGCTGAACCCCAGCTCGCGCAGCATGTACGGCATGTAGAACGGCGCCGCGACGTTCGTCGCGAACTGCACCGACAGCATGTACGCGAGCAGGCGTCCGTCGGAGCCGTGGCGCAGGCGCGCAGCGAGGTCGCGGAACCCGACGCGCTGCATGCCGCCCGGCATCGGATCGGGCTCGCTGTGCCGCGCGAGGCACGCGGTCGAGAGAGCGCGCGCCAGGAACGCGAAAGCGAACACCACGCCGAACGCCGCGATCGGCTGCTCCCAGCCTTCGCCGACGAAGAGGATCCAGCCCGCGGAGAGCAGCGCCGTGATCTGGAACACGTGCAGCCAGCCCGTGCGCCGCGCGAAGTAGCGCAAGCGCACGGCGCCAGGCACGAGCGTGCCGACCCACGTGCTCCACGCCGGGTTCGTGGCGATGCCCGCGCCCCAGTACACCGAGGCCACGACGTACAGCGCCCATCCCGGCAGCGCGCCGGCGAAGGCCGCGATCGAGAGCGGGACGAAGGACAAGGCCTGGATGCCGGCGGTCCACACGACCCAGCGCCGGTGCGAGCCGAGGCGCCGGATCATGGTGGGCGAGGCGAGTTGGAGCAGCGCACCGACGACCATCGGCACGGTCGCGACGAGGCCGGCCCACGCGCCCGGCAACCCGAGCGCCACGGCGAACGCGGGGATCGCCTGCTCCCCCATCCCGATTATCACCGCCCACGCCAGCCCGTCGATCCAGATGGCCCGCAGGTCCAGCGCGACCTGCGGCGCGCGGCGCGGACTTCGGGCTCGGATCGCGGGCTCCACGAGGGCGCGGGATGCTCCCGGTTCCGCGGCCGCGTTGCGAACGTCCGCGTTGCGTTCGCGCGGATGGACCGGCATAACCGAGCCGGAGAGAACGACTTCGCATGAGCCATCCTGAGCTCGTCGCGCACCGCGGATACGCCGCCCGCTACCCCGAGAACACGCTCGCCGCCCTCGAAGCGGCGATCGCGGCCGGGGCGCGCCACGTCGAAGTCGACGTGCAGCTCAGCGCGGACGGGTTCCCGGTCCTCTTCCACGACCGAACGCTCGAGCGCATGTGCGGCGTCCCCGGCGCGATCCACGAGAAGTCGCTGTCCGACCTGCGCGCGCTGCCGTGCGGCGAACGCGGCAAGTTCGGCGACGCCTTCCAGCGCGAGGGACTGCTGAGCCTGGCCGGGTTCGTCCAGCTCCTGCGTCGACACCCCGACGTGCGCGCGTTCGTCGAGATCAAGCGCATCGCGATCGAGCACTTCGGCCGCGAGCGGATCCTCGAGCGCGTGCTGCCCGCGATCGACGCCGCGATCCACCAGTGCACGCTGATCAGCTTCAGCCTGGAGTTCCTGGCCGCCGCGCGCCGCGGGCACCCGATCCCGCTGGGCGCCGTGTTCGACCGGTGGGATCAGCGCCTGCACCAGCTCGTGCCGGAGATCGCGCCCGAGTACGTGTTCGTGGACCTCGACGGACTGCCCGCGACCGGCGAACTGCGCGTGCCCGGCGCGCGCGTCGTCGTGTACGAGGTCGCCGACCCCGCCGTCGCGCGCGCGCTGGGCAGCCGCGGCGTGGACATGGTCGAGACGTTCCAGATCGCCGAGATGCTGGCCGCGCTGCGGCGCGACGACGCGTGAACGCGCCGGCGATTCCGCGCGCCGACGTCGAGCGCTACGACCTCGCGGTGGTCGGCGGCGGGATCCACGGCGTCGGCGTGTTGCAGGCCGCAGCCGCCGCTGGGTTGTCGGCGATCCTTCTCGAGGAACGCGCGGTCGCGGCCGGCACGTCGAGCCGTTCGAGCAAGCTGATCCACGGCGGTTTGCGCTACCTCGAGAGCGCGCAGCTCGCGCTCGTGCGCGAGTCGCTGCGCGAGCGCACGACCCTGTTGCGGATCGCGCCGAGGCTCGTGCGCGTGGTGCCGTTCCTCATCCCGATCTATCCCGCGACCACGCGGCGCCCGCGGACGATCCGAGCCGGCCTCGGGCTGTACGCGCTGCTCGGCAACCTCCGCCGCGAGGCGCTGTTCGCGCGCATCCCGCGCGAGCAGTGGGACGACCTCGACGGGCTCGACACGCGCGACCTCGAAGCCGTCTTCCGCTACTTCGACGGCCAGACCGACGACGCCGCGCTGGCGCGCGCCGTGCTGCGCAGCGCGACCGCGATGGGCGCCGTCGCGCGCATCCCGGCCGCCTTCGTCGGCGCCGATCGCGACGTCGACGGCTGGCGCGTGCGCTGGCGCGAGGGCGACGTCGCGCACCGCTGCGGCGCGCGCGCGCTCGTCAACGCCGCCGGCCCGTGGGTCGAGACCGTGCGCGCGCGCCTCGCCCCGAAACCGCCGGGTTTCGCCGTCGATTTCGTGGCCGGCACGCACATCGAGCTCGCCGGCGCGCTCGAGCGCGGCATCTACTACGTCGAGGCCCCGCGCGACCACCGCGCCGTGTTCGCGATCCCGTGGAAGGGCCGCACGATGGTCGGCACGACGGAGACGCCTTACGCCGGCGATCCGGCGCGCGTCGTGCCGCTCGATTCCGAGGTCGAGTACCTGCTCGAGACGTACGCGCACTACTTCCCGCGCCGATCGACGCAGGTGCTGGCGTCGTGGGCCGGACTGCGCGTCTTGCCGAAGGGCGAAGGCCGCGCGTTCGACCGGCCGCGCGAGACGACGCTCGTCGTGGACGACGAGGCGCGGCCGAGCCTGGTCGCGATCTACGGCGGGAAGCTGACGGGCTACCGCGCGACGTCGGAGCGCGTGGTCGATCGCCTGCTGCCGCACCTGCCGAAGCGCGCGCGCGTGGCGCGGACCGACGAGCTGCCGCTGGAGCCGGAGCCGGGGTTCTCGCTCGACGGTTGAGCCCTGTGCCTGTCGCGCGGATGGTCGCGCGCACGTTCTCCCGAACAGGTTCGCGCGAACCCCTCGCCAGCCTCCCGTCACGGACCAGGACTGCGGACGGACGATCTGTGCCGAATCGAAACGAGGATGGGCGGCCGCCGCCGCGAACCCTCGATCGGACTCGTTCGGTCAGTCACCGGACCGCACCGCGGCCGACATCTCCGCGCGCCAGCGCACGAATCGCTCGCGCAGCGCTGCGGAATCCTCGGCCACGAACGTCTCCACGATCGGAGCCTCGGGCTCGGCGCCCAGCAGCCGCGCCAGGCCCAGCGCGGTCGTCTCCGTCTCCGCATGCCGCTCGACGGGCAGGCCGCCGAGCGCCGCGAGCCGCGCGCACAGGCCGTCGAGCTGCGCGAGCCCCCCGCCGACGCGCAGCACGCGCGACCGGCCCTGCGACGCATCCATCGCGGCCAGGATCTCGACGACGAGGAACACGACGCTCTCGAGCACCGCGACGACCTTCGCGCCCGCCTCGCCATCGCCCACGAAGCGCGACGCGAAGTCCGCGCGCCACCACGGCGCGCCGAGCCCGCCGACGCCGTTCAGGAAAAGCGGCGGCTCGCGTACGTCCTCGAGCCACGGCTCGACGTCGAGGTCCGCGAGCCGGAGTTCGCTCGCGACCCACGCCAGCGCGGAGCCCGCGCCGTTGACCGTGCCTTCGAGCGCGAACGTGGAGACGCCTCGCTCGCGGTGCACGAGCGTCGTGAGGAGCCCCGGCACGTGTGGCACCGGTCCCGCGCTCGGGCGCAGGACGAACGCACCGGTCCCGAACGTGATCGACGCGACGTCCGCGCGCGGCGCGCCGCTGGCGAAGAACGCCGCGGACTGGTCGCCGGTCAGCACGCGCAGCGGGACCTTGCGCGGGCCCACGTCGAGCGTGCCGAACTCGTCGACCGTGGGCGCGACGCGTGGCAGCGCCGTGCCCGGCACGGCGAAGAGGTCGAGGAGCTTGGGCGACCACGCGGCGCTCGCGACGTCGAGCAGCAGCGTGCGCGACGCGTTCGCCGCATCGACGACGAGCGGGCGCTCGTCGAGCAGACGGTGCGCGAGGAACGACGCCAGCGGCCCGAACGCGAGCCGTCCGTCCTGATGTGCCGCGCGCACGGCCGGCACGTTGTCCAGCAACCACGCGAGCTTCGTCGCCCCGTAGTGCGGCGAGAGGCGCAGCCCCGTGAGCGCCCGCACCTCGTCGGCGTGCTCCTCGAGCCCCTCGAGCCGCGACGCCGCGCGCCGGTCCTGCCACGAGAGGATCGGCGCGAGTGCGCCGCCGCTCGTCTTGTCCCACGCGGCCACGCTCGAACGCTGCGTCGCGAGTCCGGCGACGGCGAGGTGTTCGACGCGACGCCCGAGCTGCTTCACCGCCTCGCGGATGGCGCGGCGCAGCGAGCGCACGAGGTCCTCGGCATCCTGCTCGACGCGGTCCTCGGCGGGGCGGGAGGTCGCGACCTCGACCGAAGACTTGGCGACGACGCGACCAGCGTGGTCGAAGACGATGGCGCGGCTCGTGGAGCCGCCCTGGTCGAGCGCGAGGTAGAGAGATGTCGAGTCCATGATCTGGTCGGCGAACGAGGGCGCGGATCCTAGCGGCTTCGTCCTCGCGTGGCTCCCGACGAGCGGTTCTCGAGCAGCCGGTCACGGACAGTTCACCCGATCGGGTCGAACGTCGCCGTGCGCGGCCGCCCCGCGCGCGCGAACCACGCGAACGCTCCCGCCGCCACCGCGCAGGCCATGGCCAGCGCGGCGAAGAAGGGCCAGGCGCCGGGGTATTCGGAGTCCGGGTCGCCGGGCACGAAGAACGAGCAGCGTGCGACCGGCGACTCAGGCTGCACGTTCCCGATCTTCCACTCGATGCGGCGCACGAGTGCCGGCTCGGCAATGCTCAGCACCGCGGGCAAGTGGATCGCATGCCGCACCCAGCCGTCGAACTCGGCGTGTTCGCGCGACCATTCGCCGAGCGCCTCGCGCGGCTCGACGCGGACGACGAGGTCGAGCCCACGCGGGAGTTCGCCGTCCGTCTCGTACCTCAGGACGAGCGGGCGCTCGCGATCGCGGCGGACGGTCAGCTCCCAGCGCGGCTCCCACTCGCCCTGTGTGTCGTGCCGCAAGTCGAACGCAGGACTGCACCGATCTTCCCAGGAGGAAGTCGTGCCGAGGTCGATCGCGATCCACCCGGTCCTCACCGCGACGAGCCCGCAGATCACGGCCAGACCCTGGAGGATCGCGCGCTGTCGCGTGTCGACCTTCACGCCGGAATCGGCGTCCCCTCGCGATTCACCACTTCGGCGAAGAGCGCGCACAACCTGGACGTCACCGGTCCGCGCGCGTCGCCGATCTTCCGGCCGTCGATCTCCTTCACCCACGCGAGCTCGCCCATCGTCCCCGTCGTGAACACTTCGTCGGCCGTGTGGAACTCCATCAGCGAGATCCGCCGCTCGACGGCGACGATCCCCGCCTCGCGCGCGATGCGCAGCACGACGCCGCGCGTGATCCCCGGCAGGCAGTGATCTCCCGTCGGCGTGTGCAGCTCGCCGCGCTGCACGAGGAAGAGGTTCGTCGCATTCGTCTCCGCGACGTAGCCCTCGACGTCCAGCATGACCGCGTCGTCCGCGCCGGCGACGTTGGCCTGGATCTTGGCCAGGATGTTGTGCACGAGGTTGTTGTGGTGGATCTTCGAGTCCATCACCGCGGGCGGTGCGCGGCGCACCGTCGACGTCACGAGCTTCAGCCCGCCCGATCCGTACACGGGGTCCTTCCACTCCGCGAGCACGATCAGGCACGGGCCCGAGCGGTTGTTGCGCGGATCCATGCCCGACGTGACCTTCTCGCCGCGCGTCAGCGTGAGCCGCACGTGCGCGCCGTCGCGCATGCCGTTCTTCGCGAGCGTCTCGAACAGTGCCGCGCGAATCGCGTCGCGCGTCGGCACGGACGCGAACGCCATCGCCTTCGCGCTGTGTTCGAGGCGCTCGAGGTGCGCGTCGAGCTGGAACACGCGGCCCTGGTACACCCGCAAGCCCTCCCACACGGCGTCGCCGCCCTGCACGGAGCTGTCAAAGACGGAGACCTTGGCTTCGGCGCGCGGCACGAGCCGGCCGCCGACGTGGGCGTAGAGATTCTGGTTCCGGGGATCCATGGCGGCCGCGCACTCTCCGGCCAGATCCGCGCCGGCGCAAGCGCGATTGCGCGCGCGGCGCGGGTCGGCGATCCTGCGCGGCATGCCGAAGCACGCCGCGATCGTCGGACTTGTCCTCCTCCCCGTACTGGCGCTCGGCGCGTGCGCGAACTCGAAGGCGAGCACGGAGTCGGCGGCGGAGCCGGGGTCCGAGCTGGCGGCGGCCTCGATCGCGCGGGGTTCGGATCCGCGCGCGGTCGCCATCGCCGAGGAGGTCGTCGAGGCGCTGGGCGGCTGCGCGGCGTGGGAACGCGCGCGCGTGCTCGAGTGGAACTTCTTCGGCCGCCGCAGCCACGTGTGGGACAAGTGGACCGGCGATTATCGACTGGACGACGGGAAGAAGGTCGTGCTGATGAACCTGAACACGGGCGCGGGCCGCGTGTTCGAGGACGGCGTCGAGGTCGCGGACGACGCGCAGCGCGCGAAGGAGCTTACGCGCGCGAAGTCGGTGTGGATCAACGACAGCTACTGGCTCGTGATGCCGTACAAGCTGCTCGATCCGGGCGTGAAGCTCGCCGACGCGGGGCAGAAGAAGCTGGGCACGGGCGCGCCGGCGGACGTGCTGCGCCTGACGTTCGAGGGCGTCGGCGACACGCCGCGGAACGCGTACGAGGTTTTCGTTACGCAGGATACGCGGCGCGTGGCCGAGTGGGCGTACTTCGAGGACCGCGACGACGCGGAGCCGAAGTTGAGCTCGCCGTGGGCGGGCTGGAAGGAGTACGGCGGGATCCTCCTGTGCGGCGAGCGCGGTCCGAAGCGCGAGATCACGGAGATCGCGGTGCTGGACCAGCCGCCGGAGAAGTTGCGGAAGCCCTGAGGAAAGGGGCGCGGCGAGCGGGCGGAGTCCACGTGCGAGCTGCGGTCGAGTGGGCCGCAGGCGGATCGGGTGCAGCACGCGCTTCGATGGAAGCGACCGCGGCTCCGCGGATCTCCGTGTCGTGCGCGAGTCCCGGTCGAAGGCTCGCGAGGAGCGACATGCGCCGCGCGCGGATCGTGTTCCGCGGCCGGCGCGTCCGACCCCGCCGGGCTGCGCGCGGGGTCACGCCGGTTCGCCGGCCCAGGAGCCCTTTCGCGGCGCATCGGCGGCTGGAGTCTCGTGCGTGCGGATCAAGCCCCACAGCCTCCATCCCGTCGTGAGCAGCCACGAGCGCGCGGTCGCGATCGGGCGCGCATTCCGCGCGACGCGATCCAGCCAACCGTGGAACCACGGGCCCGAAGAGAACGCGTCGATGCCGGTGATCTGCGCCCCGTGCTTGCGCGCGTTCTGGAGCACGTAAACGAGTGCGTGCCGCACGTCCCGTGGTGAGCGCAGGATGCGCGCGTGGTAGCGGTCGGACAGGACCTTGCCGCGGCGCTCCCAGGCGCGGTTCAGCGCCTTCGCGACGCGCACGAGCAGTCCCTGCATGCCGCGCGCGATCGCGCGCGCGTCCTCGGCCTCGGCGATGAAGTGCAGATGGTTGCTCTGGATGGAGTACTCGACGAGTCGGAATCCGAATCGATCCGAGCCGGCGGCGAGCGCGTCGCGGAGGATCGCGAGCGTCCTCTCGCGCCGCAGGTTGGGCAGGTCCGGCAGGAGATGCGTCGTGACGAGCACGGGATCGCGTGGAGTCAGCTTCGGCCTGCGCGCGTGAGTCACGAGCGCGAGCCGGCCCTTGGGCTTGCGCCCCGCGCCCTTCCGCTCGCCGCCGCGCGGAAAGATCGTGAGCTGACGGACGGACTTAGCCTTCGTTCGCGTCATCTACTGTCTCCATCCCAGGGACGATCGGCGCGAGTGCGGGTCGCGGACTTTCTCGGATTTCGTCGTACGAATCGCCACGTTCTGGCGGTGGCCGATTGATTCGGCATAGATCCAAGCTCGTCGTTCGCAGCTCGTCGTTCGCAGCTCGTCGTTCGCAGCTCGTCGTTCGCAGCTCGTCGTTCGCAGCTCGTCGTTCGCAGCTCGTCGTTCGCAGCTCGTCGTTCGCAGCTCGTCGTTCGCAGCTCGTC
>JBGAOR010000047.1:0-32684 GCA_044221705.1 Planctomycetota bacterium | reverse complement strand
CGGAAACGGTCAGGCGCGACGGTAGTGGTTCGTCATCATCTTGACCTCGATGCCGTCGGGCATCGTGCAGTACATCTCGAAGACGCGTTCGTTCTTGCTGATGCGCTTCTCCGTCGTGCGGTGCTTCAAGATCGAGTTCGTCATGCAGCTCCAGCCCTCGCCCGTCATCGTGATCGTGTCGCCGGTCTGCTTGCCGGTGAACGTGAAGAGCGAAGGCGTGAACGAGTCGATCCACGTCGAGACCCAGCGCTTCGCGTGCGGCTCGTAGCCCACCGTCGCGCGGCCCACGAACGGCGCGCCCATCATCGAGGACTCGAACTTGCTGACGGTCCAGAACGGGCCGACCATCTCGGTCGTCTCGCGGGCCTCGGTCTCCATGGGCGGCTTGCCCGGCTCCATGTAGAACTTGCAGGAGACCTTCCAGGTGCCGGCGTGCTCCTCGAGGAGCTTGTGCTCGGCGGTCGGTTGCGGCATCGGGGGTGCGGATTGTTCGCTCATCGGGGGTTGCTCCGGTGGTGTGGTTTCGGGAGTTCGGCGCCGCGGCCCGCCGGCGCGGGCCCTCAAAGTAGCGCCGCCACCGGCAGCGGGGGCCGGCGTGCGACGCTCCGAACGCGGATCGAACACACGGCGCAGTAGCGGGAGGAGAGCCCGATCAGCGCGCCACGCCGCGCTTCTCGACGCGCCAGCGCAGCGCGAACGCGACGAGGTCGCTCGCGTCCACCTCGCCGCCCTGCTCCCTGCCGGATCGGCCCTTGCGCTCGAGCGCGACCAGGTCCTCGAGCAGCGCCTCCCACTTCGCCGCCGGCCGGCACTGGAGTCGAGCCACGATCTCGTCGCGGCCGCTGGGGTGGCCCTTGTATTCGATCGCGTCGAACGGGTCGCCGCCGCGCTCGACCGCGCGCGCTCCGGCCAAAGCCTCGCGCGCCTTGTTGCGCAGGGACCCGAGGAGCATGGCGAACAGCGCCGACGGATCGAGCTCGCGCTCGCCGCCCTTGGCGAAGCCGCCGCGGAACAAGGTCTCGATGCCGGCCACCGCGCGCGCCGCGTCGCCGCGCGCGATCTGCTCGGCCACGTCCCACGGAGCGGCGCCGGCTTCCCACGCGACGAGGCTGCGCACACTCTCCTTGCCGCGGCCGACGAGCCGCGAGAGCGCGTTGTCGAGCGCCACCAGGTCGTTGCCCGTCGCCGCGCACACGTACAGCGCCTCGTCGGACGTGAGCGGCACGTTGCGCTCGCGCGCGCGGGCCGTGAACCACTGCACGAGCTCGGTCTTGCGCAGGTCGCCGTTGCGTTCCCACGGCGGCGGCGCGTCGTACAGGCGCCGCAGCTCGAGCACGGGCGCGCCGGCCGCGACCGCCTTCTTCACGACCGCGTTGTCGGCGCGCAGGCCCTCGGCATCGAGCACGAGCATCCCGTCCGGCGATTTCCCGCCCAGGAAGCGGCTCGCCGCGTCGAGCAGCGGGCTGGGCGCGTCGCCCTCCTTCTTCAGGAGCGACGCCGCGTTGCGCACGACGACGCAGCGCGCCGACGAGAACATCGGCGCCTCCGTCAGGTCGCCGACCGCCGCGCGCAAGTCGAAGTCGGGGTCCTTCGCGTCGTGGCGCACGACCTCCAGGCCGTGCTTCGTCGCGGCCTCGGTCGCCATGCGGATCGCGCTCTCGCGGAACCAGCGCTCGTCGCCGCGCAGGATCACGCCGCGCGGCAGGCCCGGCTGCTGCAGCGTCGCCGCGAGCGCACGCATCTGGTCTCCCGGCGTGACCTTCGGCGCGGCCATCACGCACCCCCGTTGGTAAGAGCGCGGTCGAGCGCGAGCCCGGCGAAAAGCCCGACGCCGACCCAGCCGTTCAACGTGAAGAACGCCAGATCGACGCGCGAGAGGTCGTCGGGCGCCACGAGCCGGTGCTGCCACACGAGGAGCACCGCGCACACGGCGAGCGCGACCCACCACGCGAGGCCCAGCCCGGCCGTCGTGCCCACGAGCACGAGCGCGATCACGGTCGCGACGTGCAGCGCGCTCGAGATCCGGAGCGCGTTCGCGACGCCGAACCGCGCCGGGATCGAGTGCAGCCCATTGCGGCGGTCGAAGTCGGCGTCCTGGCAGGCGTAGATGAGGTCGAAGCCCGCGACCCAGGTCAGGACCGCGCCCGCGAGCCACAACACCGGCGTCACGTCGGGCTCGATCGCGCCGCGCACGGCGACCCACGCGCCGAGCGGCGCCAGCGCCAGCGCGAGTCCGAGCACGAGGTGCGCGCCGCTCGTGACGCGCTTCGCGTAGCTGTACCCGAGCAACACGGCGAGCACCGGCGCCGCGAGCCACCCGGCCAGCGGGTTCAGCGCGAACGCCAGCGCGACGAACGCCGCGCTCGCGAACGCGACGAGCGCGCGCACGGCGCCGGGACCGAGCTTTCCGGCCGGGATCTCGCGCTGCGCCGTGCGCGGATTCGCCGCGTCGATCGCGCGGTCCACGAGCCGGTTGAACCCCATCGCCGCGGTGCGCGCCGCGACCGCGCACAGGACGACCAGGATCGCCGTGCGCCATCCGGGCGGACCGCCGGCCGCCAGCCACGCGCCGCACAGCGCGAACGGCAGCGCGAACACCGAGTGGCTGAAGCGCACGAGCGAGAACCAGTCGCGCACGCTGCTCACGCGGGCTCCTCCGGCGGCATCCGGCGGCCGATCCCCTCGTCCTCCGGCGGCGCGACGAGCCCCTTCCAGCGCGCGCCGACCGAGTTCTCGACGCCGAGGCGGTCCAGGATCTTGCCCACGACGTGGTGGACGAGGTCCTCCTTCGTCCGGGGCCGGTGGTAGAAGCCCGGCATCGCCGGCAGCACGATCGCACCGAGCCGCGCGAGCCGCAGCATGTTCTCGAGGTGCACGACCGAGAGCGGCGTCTCGCGCGGCACGATGAGCAGCTTCTTCCCTTCCTTGAGCGCGACGTCGGCCGCGCGCTCGACGAGGTTCGAGCTGAAGCCGACCGACACGCGTGCCATCGTGCCCATGCTGCACGGGCACAGGATGACGCCTCCGGTCAGCGACGTGCCCGACGAGGGCGGGGCCTCGACCGCGTCGGTCGCGAACAGGCGCACGCGTTTCGCGGGACCTTCGCCCAGCCACGTCGGCAGGACGGACGCGAGCTTCTCGCCGCGCTCGCCCGGATCGATGCCGAGTTCGTGGCGCATGACCTTCGCCGCCGCCTCGGTGATCGCGACGTCCACGTCGTGACCGCAGGCCACGAGCGCCTTCAGCAGGGCCTCGGCGTACGGATGACCGCTCGCGCCGGTGATGCCGAGGAAGTAGCGCGTCACAGGAAGACCTCCGGGCCGGCGCCGAGCGCGAGCGCGAGGTTGAAGAACGCGTGGCACCAGGCCGCGACGCCCATGCCGCGCCAGCGGTAGAGCAGCGCCAGCGCGAACCCGGCCGTCGCGCGCCATGCGAAGCGCGCTCCGTCGAACGGTTCGCCGCCGGGCGAGACGAGACCGACGACGGGCGCGAGGTGCGCCGCCGCGAACACGACCGCGGATCCGAGGAGCGCCGCGACCTCCGCCAGCGCGCGCGACGTGCGCGGCAGCCCCAGGAACCACTCGAACGTGACGCGCGCCGCGAGCGCGAGCGACGCCAGAACGCCGACGCGGAAGACGACCTCCTCGAACGCGGCGCCTCCCACGAGCAGCGCGGCCGCGGTCGGCGAGGTCATCTGCGCCGGTCGTCCGAACCCCGGCGGCGCGACCTCGAGAAAGTGCAGCAGCACGAGCAGGATCGGACCGAGCAGGATCGCCGCTGCGAAGCCCTCCAGCGCGATGCGCGCGGTGCGCCGCACGAGCCCGAGCTCGCCGTGGAAGACGGCCCAGCCCGCCAGCGCCGTGGCCAGGACCTCGAGCCCGTAGCGACCCAGGTCGGGCCGCGCGAACACGGCCTGGAACGGCAGCGTGACCAGGTACTCGGCCGTGTTGCGCGCCGCGCCTGGATTCGACGCCAGCGCGATCTCGTACGCCGCCACGAGTGGCAGCACGGCCATCCAGCCCAACGCCAGCGTGCGCTCGAGGCCCGCCTCGGCCGCCGCGGGTTCCGCGCGATCGGCCGGCTTCGATCGACCCGCGCGCGCCGCCGTCCGCCCGCCCGAGGCTTCGACCGCGGTCACTCCCGACCTCCGGGCACGCGACCCCAGTGCAGGCAGGCGATCCCGCGCGTGAGCAGGCGGTGCCCACAGTCGACGAGCCCTTCCTCCTCCATCTCGCGCTGGAACGCGTCCGGGCTCGGCCAGGCCATCACCGTGCGCGGCAGGTAGCTGTACGCGTCGGAGTCGCGCGACACGAGCCGGCCGACGCCGGGCAGGAGGCGCGTGAAGTAGAAGCGGTACGCTGGTCCGAGGATCCGGCCCGGCGGCATGGTGAACTCGAGGACCAGCACGCGCCCGCCCGGCCGCGTCACGCGCGCCATCTCGCGCAGCGCCGCGCGCCGGTCGGCGACGTTGCGGATCCCGAAGGCGACCGTGCAGACGTCGGCCGCGGCGGCGCGTACCGGCAGGTGGAGCGCGTCCCCGTGCGCGAAGGCCGGGATGGAGCGCGCCGTGATCGCGCGCTTCTTGCGCTCGGCGTGCGTCAGCATCTCGGGCGTGAAGTCGACGCCGACCACGCTGGCGCCGGCTTGCGCGAACACGAGCGCGACGTCGCCCGTCCCGCAGCAGGCGTCGACCACGCGTGCGCCGCGCACGTCTCCCGCGCTGGCCAGGAGCGCGCGACGCCAACGCTGGTCGATGCCCAGCGAGAGGATCCGGTTCAGCGGGTCGTAGACGCGCGCGATCCGGGCGAACATCGAGCGGACCTGGGCGGGTTCGGCCATCGAGGAACCGGGCAGGATAGGGCCGCGGACACCGGCGCGGGAGTGCGAGGACGAAGTCCGCGCGAGTCCGCGCGCGACGGCCGCGTGGATCGCGCGCCTCGAGTGGGTCCGTCCGATCCCCGCGGCGGGATTCCCGGTTCGGCGTGTCGGCGCGCGCCCGGGTGGCGGCGGGCAGCACATCCCGGGCAAGAGCTGGCGGGCGGGCGGTCGCGAGCGGGCCTTCGCGGGCCGCGAGCACGTCGAGCGACGCGTCCAGGTCACGACTGCAGCAGCAGCAGCAGGGTTCGGGGCTCGGCGGAGCCTGCTCGACCTGCGCGCGAGGGCGCAGCCGGTCCTGCGCGACCTGCACGGCGCGCCGCGGACCCCATGCGCGACCTGCACGGCGTGCGAGCGCGCCTCGCCCGCGCAATCTGCACGGCGCGACGCCGTTTTCGGCATGCCGCCCTGTCCGGCCTGCCTCGGTTTCAGGCCTGCCTCGGTTTCAGGCCTGCCTCCGCGCCGCCGTACGACGCACGGCGCCCGCACGAGGGCGGGCGCCGCGCTTCGAGCGCATCCGGCCCCCGGGGGCCCGGACATGCTCAGTCGCTCGCGTGGATCACTGCCGGAAGAAGCTCGACACGACCTGCACGTCCGGCGCCGGGATCGACTGCGTTCCCGACTGGAACGGGTTCGTGTCGACGCGACCGAACGTCCCGTCGAGCAGGATCACGTCCACGACTCCCGTCCCGCCGATCGGGTTCGGCACCGCGACGAACAGGTACTTCGTCTCGCTGGCGTTGACCGGGCCGGGGCATCCGCCGCGGACGAGGTGCTTGCCGTTCGACTGCGCCGGCGGGCCGGCGCTGAACGTCGTCTGGAAGTTGGGCAGGCCGGAGAGCACGCGCAGGTCGTCGAACGCCAGGTCGACCGGCAGCCCCGAGAGCTTCTGCTGGTCCAGCGAGACCTGCACGCCGTACGCGATGTCGCGGAACTGCGGCGTGAGCAGCGACGTGAAGTTCAGCGGCAGCTGGCCCGTGATGCCGCTGATCGCCACGAACTTCGACAGCGCCGGAGTCCCGATGGGACCGGACTGACCCTGCGCGTTGATCGGGCCTTCGTGCGCGATCCAGATCGCCGAGCGCAGGTCGAGCGGGTCGGCCTGCATCGTCTTCGGGCTCAGGAACGTCTCGGTCGACACGCCGATCATGTCGTCGTAGCCCCAGCCGTTCACCGTGTTCGGGCCCGACTCGAAGATCGCCACCTTGCCGTTGCGGTTCAGGATGTAGCCGAAGTAGACGTTGCGCGAGAAGCCCCAGCACTGCTGGCGCGGCGTGATCGCCACCTCGAACGGCGCGTTCAGCTGCGAGCTGACGACCTTGCGCACCGTCAGCGACGAGGCCGAGAGGATGGAGACCGTGTTCTCGCCCTCGTTCGTGACCAGGATGTCCTCGTTGCCCGGGTCCCACGAGATGCCGCGCGGACGCAAGCCCACGGCCGTCTCCTGCACGACCTGGTGGAAGGTCGGCGAGTTCGGGTCGATGTCCAGGAACGACACCAGGTCGCTGAGCTGGTTCACGACCGCCAGGAAGTTCAGGTTCGGCGACATCGCCAGCGACGTCGGGTCGAACGTCGGGATGCGGTCGATCACCGTCATCCGGTTGCTGTTCAGCACCACGATCTCGCGCCGCGCGCGGTCGATCACGTAGAGGTAGTGGCCGACCTGTTGGCGGATCTGGAACTGCAGGCACGCGCCGACCGTCGCCTGTTCCAGCGAGGGCCCTTCGAAGTACGCGTTCTGCTCGGGCGTCAAGAGGCCCGACGGCGGGACGCCGAAGGTCGGCGCGCCGAACGCGTCACCGGGCACGAGCAGGTTGGTGAGCAGCGCCGTCGTCTGCGTGTCGATCGACGTCGGCTCCTGCCCGCCGATGTAGGGCGAGATGCACAGCGGCGGGAACACGAGCGGCGGAGGGTTCGGGTGCGGCGCCCAGCCCATCAGGTTCTCCGCGCCAGCGCCTAGCGGCCCGAACTGGCCGGCCTGCGTCGGCGCCATCGTGTTGCCGGAGCCGTTCGTCGAGGGCGCCACCAGCTTCTTGCCGTCCTGCGCGCACAGGTTGCCGCCACCCGACTGGCAACCGAACGGCTGCGGCCCGTTGTTGAATGCGCTGTCGAGCGCGTGGCCCAACATCATGTCGCTGACGTTCGTCAGGAGCGGCGCGCGGATCAGCAGGTTGTTCAGCGAGCTGTCGCGCGTCAGCGTGAACACGCCCGCCGAGCCCCCGTTCACCGTGCACGTGCCCGGCGTCAGCTGCGGACGCAAGAGACCGCCCTGCAGGCGGACGTTCGGGTTGTTCGGGAAGTTCGAGCGGCCCTCGGCGAACGTCTGGTAGCTCGGGTCGAACGTCGGGTCGCCCGTCGACTGCCCGAAACCGTTCAGGTCCACCACCGAGATGCCCGGGATCGCGCCCACGCGGCCCACGTAGATCGCGTCCGGCGTCACCGGAGCGTTCACCAGGCCCGGGCCCTCGCCCGTCGTGAACGAGCTCGTCGAAGCCAACAGGTTCAGGTTCTGGACCGGAGCCAGGTCCTTGATCTGGTTCGCGTTCACGATCACGTCGACCGCGTTGTAGACCCCGCACTGGATCGTCGACGGGCCTTCACCGGGGAAGTTGAACGCCGGCGTCAGCTCGTAGCGCGTCAGGTCGAACACCGACAGCGGCGCCGCCGTGAACGGCACCCGCACGCGCGACGCGGGCGGACCGAACTCCACGAAGATCGACGGGCTCACCACCGGCGCGAACCCGTTCGGCAGGCTGCCGATGCTCGTCGGCTGCACCGGCTCCGTGAACGCGATGCGGACCGTCGTCATCGGGTCCACGTCCACGTCCCCGCCGCCCGGCGTCACGTCCGCGCGCTGGTCCGGCGGCGGAGTCGTCGCCACCTCGGGCCGCAGCGTGTCTTCGCCCACCGTCGTCGCAGCCAGCGCCGTGCGGATCAGCCGCACGCCGCTCGTGCTCTTCACCTCCGTCGACACCGACATGCGCAGCTGGCGGCCCGCCGGGAACGTCTCGTGCGTCGAGAGGTCGCCGTCCGTGTCCGCCACGAACACCACCGTGCCCGGCTGGATCAGGTCCTCGTAGCCCGTGAACAGCGTCTGCGTCCCGGGGAAGCCCAGCCCCGGCGTCGCGCCGTCCACCGACAGCACCGTGAAGGCACCCGTCGTGCTCGAGCGCCGCACCCACGACTGCAGCGGCAACAGGCCGTCCGTGCCCGGCGTCCCCGCGTACGTCGCCGCCACCACGTCGTTGCCGTCCTGGATCCCGACGAACACGCGCGCCGGCACGATCGAGGACCCGCCGCTGGCCGGGTCGATCTGCACCAGCTGGATCGAGCCGCGCAGGCCGTTCACCGCCTGCGCCGACGGAGAGGGATCGAGCACCGTGCTCACGTCCACCGGACGCGTGAACTCCGCGAACAGGAACTGGTTGCCCGCCGCGTTGCTGGGCAGCACCGCCGTCGTCGGGAACTGCGGCGGCGGCTGCACGCCGTTCGTCGAGTTCAGGTTCGCCACCAGGTCCGACAGCGTCCGCACCGACAGCAGGGTCGAGCTCGCCGTCCCGTTCGCGTTCAGCCGGTAGACCTTGTGCGGCAGGATCTGTCCGAAGCCGTTCGACACCTGCACCAGGTCCATCGAGCCGGCCTGGCTGCTACCGCCGCTGCTGCCCCCGCCACATCCGCCCAGGAGGAGGCCCGTGCCCGTCAGGCACGCGACCGCGAGCGAGCGTCCAATCGTGAGTGTGTTCGTCATTGTCAGGATCGATCCGGAACTCTGCTGACCGTGGGAAGAATGCAACGAGCGCGGGAGCGGCGCGCGGCTCGGGTCGGAGCGTGAGGCCACCGAGCGGCGCACGCGGCGCACTCGGGGGTGGATAGATTGCCAAGCGCGTCGCGAACCGGCCACCGCCGGCCGTGCCGAACAGGTTCGGAACGCGGTGTGCTCGGCGGCTCGGATGCGGGCGTCAAGATCCGTGCCCGCGCCGGTGCCCGTCCGGCCCCCCTTACCCGGGCGGAGGGCCGGGGTTTCCCACCCGCTCCGCGCGGCGGGACGCGGGCGCGCCTCGCGACACCGCGCACATGCCGTGCGCGGCCGCACGGCAAGGAGCTGGAGGGCGCGGAGCGCGGGGCTGGACGGCGCGGAGCGCGAGGCAGGTCGGCGGAGCGCGCCCGAGGCGCGGAAGTGCAGCCTTCCTCCCGCGCGGACGCCTCCGCGGCGCGCGTGCGCGCGAACCCGCTGTAGGGGCTTTTTCGACGGGCTGCTAGGCTCCCGGAATGGCCCGGTCCGAGCACGTGTTCGATCCGCAGGCGCTCGAGGCCGACGCACCCGGCGCGAGCCCCGAGCTGGAGGTCGAGTCCAGCCTGCGTCCGCGCTCCCTCGAGGAGTTCGTCGGCCAGGAGCGCGTCCTGGCCAACCTGCGCATCGCCGTCGCCGCCGCGCGCGGACGGTCCGAGCCGCTCGACCACGTGCTCTTCTCGGGGCCGCCGGGCCTGGGCAAGACGAGCCTCGCGCGCATCCTCGCGCGCGAGCTCGGCTCGCACCTGCACGCGACCAGCGGTCCGGCGCTCGAACGTCCGCGCGACCTCGTGGGCATCCTCACGCAGCTCGGGCGCGGCGACGTGCTCTTCGTGGACGAGGTCCACCGCGTCCCGGCCGCCGTCGAGGAATACCTCTACTCGGCGATGGAGGATTTCTCGGTCGATTTCACGCTCGACCAGGGACCGCACGCGCGCGTGCTGCCTCTGCCGCTGCAGCCGTTCACGCTGGTCGGCGCGACCACGCGCGAAGGCCTCCTGTCCGCGCCGTTCCGTTCGCGCTTCGGGATCGCGGAGCGCCTGTCGCCCTACCCCGTCGACGAGCTCGAGCGGATCCTCGTGCGCTCGGCCGACATCCTCGGGATCGCGCTGGCGCTCGACGCGGCGCGCACGATCGCAGAGCGCGCGCGCGGGACGCCGCGCATCGCGAACCGCTTCCTGCGGCGCGTGCGCGACCTGGCCCAGGTGCGCGGCGAGAAGCGCATCGGCGGCGCGCTGGCGCGCGAGGCGCTGGCCGCGCTCGGTGTCGACGACAACGGGCTCGAGGAGCTGGACCGCCGCATCCTCGCCGTGCTCGTGGCGAGCGGCGGACAACCCGTCGGCATCAAGACCATCGCCGCCGCCGTCGGCGAGAGCGAGGACACGATCGAGGACGTGTTCGAACCGCACCTCCTGCGCCAGGGCTTCCTCCACAAGACCGGCCGCGGCCGCGTCGTCACGCGCGCCGGCTGCGGTGCGATCGGCGTGGACCCGGCGGCGATCCAGGGCGAGCCGGGACTGTTCCCCTGACCGTCCAGCCCAGAGCCGCTTCCGCCGCGCCGATGTCCATCGCGAGTTCGACCCGTGCCGGTTTCGGATTCCGTCTGCTCGCGCGAGCCCGCGCGAGCGGTGCGCGGGTCGGCGTCTTCACGACGCCGCACGGCGACGTCGCGACGCCGGCGTTCATGCCGGTCGGCACGAAGGCGACCGTGAAGGGCGTCTTGCCGCGCGACCTGCGCGAGCTGGGCGCCACGATGATCCTGGCGAACACGTACCACCTGCACCTGCGGCCGGGCGAGGACGTGATCGCCGCGCTCGGAGGCCTGCACCGCGTGATGGCCTGGGACGGTCCGATCCTCACCGACTCGGGCGGCTACCAGGTCTTCTCGCTCGGTCACCTGGCGAAGATCGACGCCGACGGCGTGTCGTTGAAGAGCGTGGTCGACGGCTCGCCCGTGCGCTTCACGCCCGAGCGCGTGATCGACATCGAGCGCAAGCTCGGCGCGGACGTGGCGATGGCCTTCGACCACTGCCCGAGCGATCCGACGGATCGCGCGCAGGTCGCGGCCGCCGTCGAGCGCACGCACGCGTGGCTCGGACGCTGCGTGCGCCGCCACCGCGAGCATGGCGCGGAGGAGACGGGCCAGGCGCTCTTCCCGATCGTGCAGGGCGGCGTGTTCGAGGACCTGCGTCGCCGCTCCGTCGAGAGCGCGCTCGAGCACGATTGCGTCGGCCACGCCGTCGGCGGCGTCAGCGTCGGCGAATCGCGCGAGCACGCGCGCACGGCCGTCGAGATGAGCGCGCCGCTCCTGCCCGAGGCGAAGCCGCGCTACCTGATGGGCGTGGGCACGCCGGCCGACTTCTTCGACGCCATCGAGCGCGGCATCGACCTCTTCGACTGCGTGACGCCGACGCGCCACGCGCGCAATCACCGCGCGTTCACGAGCCGCGGCGAGGTCAACCTGCGCAACGCGAAGTACCGGACCGACGTCGCGCCGCTCGATCCGGCGTGCGCGTGTCCGTGCTGCCGCGACTACTCGCGCGGCACGCTGCGCCACCTGTGCGCGAGCGACGAGATGCTGGGCGGCATGCTCATCTCGCTGCACAACCTGGCGTACTTCTTCGACCTGATGGCGAAGATCCGCGCCGCGATCGAGGCCGACGCACTGGCCGCGCTGCGCGCCGAGGTGCTCGGGGCGATGGCCTCGGAGAGCTGAACCTCGATAGCAGCCTCGCGCACGATTTACGCGCTTCGGCTCGCTGCCACTCACCACGAGTTGGCGAGCGGTTGTACGCGAACACATGTTGCCCGACGTCAGGCAAGGCGTTCGAGATAGAGGAGCAACGACTCTAGGCTCCGACTCCGCAGTCGCGCGCGGTCGGGGCTCCAATCGCCAGACACGAATCTCACGAAATGCGCCGTGTACCCCGGCCCTACCCGCGCACCTGGCGTCGAGGGAAGCAGTTCGAGTGCGAGGCGAGTGCGCTTACTCCGTCGCGCGAGCGCGAGAATCTCTCCGCGTGGATCGTCCAGTTCGTCCGGCAGCAGCGGCAAGCGCCCGACAGGCACTCCGAGACTAGCTGCAAGTCCCTGGGCGTCCGCAAGGAGCCAAGCTTCAACCGAGCGCACCGCGAGGTGTAACCGGAAGCCGGGTGAACTCCGCGGTACGAGCCGCTTGACCAGCGCGGGAGCACAGTCTGCATCGCGGTCCAAGTCGCGAAGCGCCAAGAACTGCATCTTGCGCCCGACACCCGCGTAACTCGCGAGCCGCGCGTCGAGCGCGACTTTGCCGCCTGCGTTGTCGACCCAGCTGAGGTCGAGGGTCGCCTCTCGGGCCAGGCGAACGAGGACCGCCTCGTCGAGGATGCCCTCGCAGGCAGCGAGCAGGGTCTTCATGCTCAACGATCGAACAGGAAGAGTTGTTCGAGCTTGGGCGGCGCCACAAGCGGCAACACTGCGTCGGCCAGGGGAATTCCCGCGTCGACCAGGGCCGTAATCTCAATGCGTGTGCTTGCCGGTTGGACGACGGTCCCGTCTTTCGTTGGCTGGAGAAGCAGCACGTCACCGGGGGCGATGCTTGGATCGGAGAGTAGGTCGGCGGAATGCGTGCTGATCAGGAGTTGCCTTCCCGCGCGCGCAGCGACGCCCGAAAGTAGTGCCGGCAGCCTACGGACGAGCGCAGGATGGAGCGAAAGCTCGGGCTCCTCGAGCAGGAGCGGTTCGTCACCATCCAAGATCGACCACAGCAGTCCGATCAGGCGCAGAGTCCCGTCCGAGAACTGTTCCTCGGTCTGCTGACCGGCGTTGGGGCGCCAGTGCTGAAACACGGCTTCCAGGTGCGGAACGCCGCGAGTGTCCCGGATGACGCGGAGATCGCTTAGTTGCGGAACCGCGACTTGCAACGCCTCGTTCAGCCGGCGCATTCTTGCCGTGAAAACACGCTTGTTCTGACGCTCCATCGCTGCGAGCCGCTCGAGGAAGTCACGACCATGTGGGTCTCCCGCGTGCTCGGAGCCGTTGCGAACATCTCGCAGGAACTGAGGAACGAGGTGCAGATAACGAATTGATGCAAAGCCCTCTGCCAGTACGCGGAACTTCCGGTTGGCGTTGACCTGCTCGAGGTGGGTCTGTGAGAGCCGACTCGGATCGTCTTCGTCGGCGTCGTCGGGGCGGTCGAGCAGAACCTCGTTATTGAGCGTGACCCGCTCCCGCCGGAGAACTGCACGGCGTTGGGCATCCTGAGTGAACTCGAGGTCGTAGGTCCAGGTGGCGCCGTCGATCTCGACGTCGACACCAAGCTGGCCTCGACCTACGCGCTGCCCGCACAGGAGCGAGCGGACGCCAGATACCCTTGCCGCTTCGCGAACCGTGAGATTGAAGTTCTCTGCCCTTGCATACGTCATTGCTGAACCGGCGACTCCAGGAGGTTCGACTTTCCTGAAGCTCGGGCCGAGAACGAACACGCGCCGGGTGAGCGGGACGTCAACGGCGCGGAAGTTCCGCCAGTTGCGAAGTCGTAGCGCCCGGATCTGCATTGCTGGCGGAGGGTACCACCCTCTCGCGTCCCGTTACTTCTTCTTGTAGTCGGGACAGCGCACCGCGTTCGGGCGCTCGGGCCGGACGCAGGCCGTGCCGTAGTCCCACTTGCACGAGTCGCACAGGTAGCGCTCGCTCTTCAGCGCGAAGAGCCGGCGCAGCGCCTCGACGAGGCGGCGCGTGAACGGGACGTCGCGGGTCCGGTCCTTGGCCATCCGTCTGGAGACGCATCCGGCCCGACGCGCGGGCCGGAGCGTCCGCGGGTTCCAGCAGCCCTGGAGGCGCGGAGAGGATCTCGATGCGCGTCACGTCGACGCGCATCGGGCGGTCGGCCGAGCTCTGGTTGCGCGTGGTCGCGCCCATCACGCCGATCTCCGAGCCCTCGAAGAGCGCCAGGTCGTAGCGACCGCTGCCGCACGTGACCTCGGCGCCGGTGCGGCCGCCCCACATCACGAGGAAGCGGTTCGGGTCGTTCACGTCGCGGCGCAGCCAGCCGCGCGCCTGGAAGCGGCCCCACAAGGGATCCTGCGACAGCGCGGCCTCCTCGAGTTGCGCCTGCGCCTCCGCGAGGAGCTTCTGACGCTGCACTTCCTGGAGCGCGGCGTCGCTCTTCAGGCGCGCGATCTCCTCGTGGTAGCCGATCTGCTCGAGGCGCAGCTTCGCCGTGCCGGCCGACGCGCCGTTCGGGTTCTTGGCCAGGTAGCTTCTGCCGCCCGCGCGCACCGCGGACCAGTTCGGCTTGTCGGCGACCTTCGCGGCCTCGTAGGCGCGCTCGGCCGCTTCCCACGAGCCTTGCGCGGGCGTGGCGTCGGACTTCGCGGCCGCGGCGCCCGCGACCGACCCGCCGGCGGCGCCCGACTTGCCCGCGTCGGCCTTCGCCGCTTCGCCGGCGGAGACGGGCTTGCCTTCCTTCAGGTCGAAGAGCGCGACGCCGGCCGTCGACTTCTTCACCGCGTCCATCCAGGCCGCGCGCACGTCGACACCCGCCTCGACCGTGCTCGTGTCGGCGGAAGCGATCCACGCGCGCACGCCCGGGGGCGAGACGACCTTGACCCAGTCCTCGCCCAACGCCCTGGTCGGCTCGTTGCGGCCGAGCACGCGCAGGCGATCGCCTTCGTGCAGGCGCTGCTCGAGCGGGAAGCTGTCCTTCGACGAGGCCGGCTTCGGACGCATGAGCACGCCGTCGCCGGTGACCTCGGCGATGCCCGGCTGCGATGTCGCGCGCAGGTACTGGCCGAACACCCAGACGTTCAGGCCCTGCGGCGCCTCGACGGACATCCAGCCGGCCTTGTCGCCGTAGACGGCGAGCAGCGTGCCCGCGGGCAGCGAGGCGACGGCGACGCCCTGCTTGTCGGCGAGGTTGTAGAGCTTCGTCGCCGCGGTCGTGCGCACGTAGCGCTCGGGCTGGGCTTCCTGCGCGAGGAAACCGGGCGCCGCGACGACGGCGGCGTGCACGTTCGCGACGGGCGCGAGCGCGAGGAGGCCGAGGACCAGCGAGATGCGATGCGAGGGCGTTTCGGCGTTGAGGCGAGTTCGAGGCGCGAACTCGTGGAGCCAGCGTGATTGAACGAGGACCGTCGATCGACCGCGGCACGCGCGACGGCGCGCGCGCGCGACCCGGCACGTGCCCGTGCGACCGATCGTCCGGACTCCCAGCCATCCGCGAAACCCGGATCAGGTCGTACGGCGGGAACGACCCCGACACTTCGGCCGCTCGCCGCGGTCGGCGCGCAGGCGAACGTCGTCGGGTCGTTCCAGGCACCGTACCGTACCCGCGGCGTGGCGCGACCTCGCCCGATCCGTCACGATCCGCGCCCATGCGCGCGTCCCCTCGTCCGCCTCCGCCGCGTGCGGAAGCGCCGGCCTCTGCCTCGGCTTCCTCGCGATGATCTGGGCCCGCACGCGCGCGGCGCGGCGCGGTTCCCGCCGACGCAGTCGGGCATGCCGCTGGCGGATCCGGCAGCGGCTCGGACCCGCGCCGCCCGAGATCGAGCCTGGCCACGCCGCGCCGGTCTTCTCCGAGGTCGAGGCCGCGATCGCGCGCCGCCTTCGGCGTGCCCGCGAGCCGCGTCGTGGCGACGATCGGCGCCTCGGGCGGCCTGCAAGCCTGCGCCTGGACCTGGTTCGGACCGGGATCGCGCGTGGTCGCCGACGCACCCTCGTACGAGCCGTTCCGCGCGCTGCCCCAGCGGCTGGGCGCCGACCTGCGCGTGCTCGAGCGCCGGCTCGAGGACGGCTGGCAGGTCGACCCCGCCGACGTGCGCGCGCTCCTCGGCCAGGGATCCGGCCGCGGGCACGTGTTCCTGGCCAACGTGCACAACCCGACCGGCGCGCAGCTCGGGAAGGAGCGGCTGGCCGCGATCGCGCGCGAGGCCGAGCGCGCCGGGGGGCTCCTCGTCTCGTGCGACATCTACGCCGAGTACGAGCCCCAACCTGAGCGCGTCGACGCGTTCCGCTGCGCGCCGAACGCCGTGTCGATCGGCTCGCTGACGAAGGCCTACGGCCTCGGGTCCCTGCGGATCGGCTGGGTCGTCCTCGGCGAGGGCGTCGCCGCCGACGTGCACGCGCTGCGCGACGCGACGTACCTCGCCTGGGTCGACGCGCCGATCGCGTCCTTGCGGCTCGGGCTGCGCGCGCTCGGACAGCTGCCGCAGCTGCTGGAGCCCTACCGCGAGCTCGTGCGCACCGCCCGGCCCGCGTGGGCGCGCTGGCTGGCGAGCACGGACGGCGTGCGCGCGCTGACGCCCGAGCACGGGATCATCGCCTTCCCGCGCATCGAGGGCGCGAGCGACACGTTCGCGCTGGCCGATTTCCTGGTGCGCGAGCACGACGTCGGCGTGGTCCCGGGCGAGTTCTTCGGGATGCCCGGCCACATCCGCGTCGGCTGCGGATTGCCCGCGGCACAGATGGAGGAAGCGCTCGCGCGGCTCACCGCCGGCATCGCCGCGTGGCGTGCGCGGCGCGCGTGAGATAGCTTCCCGCACCCCTCGATGCGCACGTACCTCCGCTCGAAGATCCACAAGGCGCGCGTGACCGCGGCCGACCTGAACTACATCGGCTCGATCACGATCGACGTCGAGCTGATGGAGAAGGCCGACATGGCCGAGTGGGAGAAGGTGCTCGTCGTCGACAACACGAACGGGAACCGCCTCGAGACCTACGTGATCCCCGGCGAGCGCGGCAGCGGCACGATCCAGATGAACGGCGCCGCCGCGCACCTGATCCGCACCGGCGACGAGGTCATCGTGATGACGTTCCAGACGACGGACCGCCCGACGAAGCCGCGCCAGATCCTGGTCGACCCGAAGAACCGCTACGTGCGGGACCTCTGAACGCGCGATGGGCGGCGAACTCCCCCGCCTGGTCGTGTTCGCGGACGACTGGGGACGGCATCCGTCGAGCGCGCAGCACCTGGTGCGCGAGCTCTTGCCGCGCTGGCGCGTCGACTGGATCAACACGGTCGGGACGCGGCGGCCGTCGTTGACCGTCGCCGACGCGAAGAAGGTCGCGGCGAAGCTCGCGAGTTGGGTGAAGCCGGCCGAGGGCGCGACGAGCGAATCCGTCGCCATCCCTGCGAACCTCACGGTGCACTCGCCGCTGCACTGGCCGGGTTTCGGTGCCGGCTGGGAGCGCGGACTGAATGCGCGTCTCTTCGACCGCGCGCTGCGGCCCCTGATCGAGCGCGCAGAAGCCGTCGTGACGACCGCGCCGATCGTGGCCGACCTCGCCGCGCGGATGCCCGAGGCGAACTGGATCTACTACTGCGTCGACGACCTGTCGGAGTGGCCCGGGCTCGACGCCGAGGCGTTGCGCGCGCTCGAGACGGACTTCGTGCCGCGCGCGAAGAAGATCATCGCCGTGTCCGAGCACCTGCGCGCGCGCTTGAAGGCGATGGGCCGCGAGAGCGAGCTCTTGACGCACGGCTTCGACCCGACGCACTGGAGCTCGGTGAAGCGCCGCGTCGCGCCCGAGCACAGCGAGCACCCCGTCGCCGTCTTCTGGGGCGCGATCGACCGCCGCCTGGACGTGGACATCGTCCTGAAGGTCGCCGAGCTGTGCGACCTGCGGCTCGTCGGCCCCGAGCAGGATCCCGATCCGCGCGTGCTGTCGAACCGGCGCGTGCAGCGCCCCGGCCCGGTGCCCTACTCCGACCTGCCGCGCATCGCGAGCGAAGCCGACGTGCTCGTGATGCCCTACGCCGACCTGCCCGTGACGCGCGCGATGCAGCCGCTCAAGCTGAAGGAGTACCTCGCGACCGGCCTGCCCGTGGTCGCGACGTCCTTGCCCGCGAACGTCGAGTGGGCCGAAGCGCTCGACCTCGTGGACGAGCCGCTGGCGTTCGCCCGCCGCGTGCTGGAGCGCGCCGCCGCCGCGCTGCCCGCTTCGCAGGCGAAAGCGCGCGAACGCCTGCGCGACGAGACGTGGTCCGCGAAAGCGCTCGCCTTCGAGCGCTTCATCCGCCGATCGGAGCGCACGTGAAGAGCGCGCAGCCGACACTTGATTCCGCACCTTTTCGCTCCCTGTGCGAGGTCGCGACGAGCACGAGCGCGATGCGCATGATTCGGCACACATCCCCTTGCTCCGCGAGGGCGCGATGAGCTCCGGCGAGCGCATCACCGTGATGCACGGCCGCATCGTGAGCGGCCGCGGCGGCGGGCCCGAGAAGACGATCCTGAACTCGCCCCGGTTCCTCGCCGGAACACGCTGGCGCGAGATGGCGCTCTACCTGCACGCCCCCGGCGATCCCGGGATCGAGGAGCTCGCCGCGCAGGCGAGGAAGCTCGACTGCCCCTTCTTCGCGATCCCCGAGCGACTGCCCATCGACGTGCGCGTGCTGCAACAGATCGTCGACCTCTGCGCGCGCGAGAACGTGCGGATCTGGCACGGCCACGACTACAAGTCGAACCTCTACGGCCTGCTGCTGCGCCCGCTGTGCAACTTCCGCCTCGTGACGACGGTGCACGGATGGGTGCAGAAGACGGACAAGACGCCGCTCTACTGGGCCGTCGACCGCTGGAGCCTGCGCCGCTACGAGCGCGTGGTCGCGGTGTCGCAGGACCTCTACGACGAATGCGCCAAGCTGGGCGTCGAGCCGTCGCGGCTCTCTCGGATCGAGAACGGCATCGACGTCGATGCCTGGAAGCGTCGCGGTCCCGCCGCCGCTTCACCACTGCGCGCCGGTGTTCCCCCGACGCGCCTCGTGGTCGGCGCCGTCGGCCGCCTGTCCGACGAAAAGGGCTTCGACCTCCTGATCGAGGCCGTGAACGGCGCGGTCGCGCGCGGCGCCGATGTGGAGCTCTGGATCGCGGGCGAAGGCCCCGAGAAGGCCAAGCTCGACACCCTCGCCGCCGCGAGCCGCAGCCGCGTGCGCATGCTCGGCTTCCGCTCCGACGTGCGCGACCTGATGGAAGCGTTCGACATCTTCGCGCTGTCGTCCCTGCGCGAAGGCCTGCCGAACGTGGTGCTCGAAGCGATGGCCTGCGAGGTGCCGCTGCTCGCGACACGCTGCGGCGGTGTCGAAGCCGTCGTGCGCGACGACGCGGAAGCACTGCTCGTGTCCGTCAGCTCGTCGAAGGCCCTCGAAGACGGCCTGGTGCGCCTCGCCGGCGATTCCGCACTGCGCACCCGCATCTCGCGAGCCGCCCGCGAGCGCGTCGAGCGCGAGTTCTCCTTCGCACGACGGATGCTGCGCTTCGCGGAACTCTACACCGACCTGTTCGACGGTTGACGCCGCATCATCAGGTCGGGGGCAGCGGCCGCGAACGCTCGGCATCAGCGCCAGCCCGGACCGCCACGGGTGCGCACGACGCTGTCAGGCCGCTCGTCGACAGCGGTCACGTGCGACCGCGTGACACGAGCGGTGCTGCGCGGACGAACTCGTTCGCTGCAGCCTCCTCGAGCATCCATCGCCCCATGGCCTCGTAGGAAACGGGTGACCAGGAGTTCGCCGCGCCGTTCCAGTCCGCCGAAGCCACGGGGCGCTCGTTCTTGCCGCGAGAGTTCAGGCCGCCGCGGACGAGAGTCCAGCGCAGCGACGAGAACGCACCTCCACCGAGCGCATCGGCCACCGCCTGCTGCTCACGAGCCCCGCGGCCGATCGTCCCGGGCATCCACATGAAGAAGCGCATGAGGCGGCTCGCAGGTCGCCCCGGCGGTGAAGCGAGCAACGTGTTGATCATCACGATGCGATCGACGCCCGCAGCCAGCATGGAAGCCTCGACCGCGGCCATGTTCGCCGAGAGCAGGGCCGCGGGCTCATGGGACGTCGACGTGACTCCGAGCGCGGTGAGAACCGCATCCGTGCCGGCGAATGCCGCCATGAGGGCTGGGCGATCGTCGAGAGACCGGACGACAGCGACGCGGGATCCGCCCGGTACGTCGGCAATGCGCTCCGGGCGAGAGCGGACGATGGCGGTGAACCTCACTCCTGCTGCTCGGCACACGCCGAGTATCCCCTGGCCCAGACCGCCTGCGGCGCCGAGGACCGCCACATGATGCGGTAGTCCTCGCGGTCGTCTGTTGGCCATCGGTGTCGCCATGATCGAGCGTGATTCCGTAGGCGTTGTTTGGGGGATGACCTGCGCTCCGGTGGACCGGAACGCGAAGGCCGCGGGAGCCGACCGTGGCGCGTCCGGCTGAACGCCGAACCGCGGCAGCCCTCAGCCCCAACGCCTCACCTTGGCCATGTACTGCGCGAACTCGGGACCGAAAGCGGCCAGAAGGGCCCTCTCCTCGGGGACGATCTGGAACGTCGTCAGATACCAGCAGAATCCCAACACCAACAGGTAGCCAGTCAACTCGGAGTGCCAGGCAGCGAGCCCAAGGAGGGCTAGCGCCATCCCCAAGTACATGGGGTTCCGGCTCCAACGGTAGATTCCCGAGGAGACCAGAGCCGAGGCCTTGTGCGGGGACATCGGATTCACGGTAGTCCGAGCCTGTCGGAACTGCACGACACCTGCCGCTGCGACCGCGAGCCCGACGAACACGAGGGCGGCTCCGGCGTACCTGTGCCCTGGGATCGGGATGCGAAGCAGAGGAACGTATGCCGTGGCCAGCAGAATCGCGGCCGCGAACGCTCCGACCAGGGCCAAGGGCGGGATGCGTAGCTCGAGTCGGTGCACGAGAGATTCTCGGATGCCTGACGGTGGACATGGCCCCCGGCCACGATGCTCGGCATCGTAGCCGCCCGGCTGCCCCGATCCTTCGGCGCCGTCTTCAAGGGCCCGGACTGCTCCAACCGACTTCCAGGGATGGCACGTCCACGACCTACGCGTGGCGGAGATTCGCTTCGGGAATTCGACGCGAAAGCCAGATCAGGTAGGCACCGACGACGACATCGACCGAGAAACAGAACACGGGATACCAACCGGGAACACCCACGTTCGTGAAGAACTGGCCGTGCGTCAGGTCGTACAGGCCGTGGAGCATCCAGAAGGCACCGACCACGACCGCTGAGTGACGAAGGCTCAGCACCGCGCACGCCAGTCCAGCTGCGAGGAACGGAGCGCCGTAGACCAACTCCTTGACGGCGATCGCCGGCTCTCCGGAGTGCAGGGCGAAGGACGCGTACAAGCCCGGCAGAGCGAGCAGACCCAACGAGTACAACCAACGCTGCCCACGAATGAACCGTGCGACGACGATCGTGAGGACACCGATCGCGACACCGATGACGGCTTCACTCAAGGCTCTCTGCTTCCACTGGATGTCCGGCGCGGGCGTGATTCATCGAACGGTCAGGCTGCGCGATTCTTGACCCTGAGCTGCGGACGCCAGGCGAGGCCGGCTGCATTTCCCCCGCAACCGTCTCCCCACCGACGCGCGCCCGCGGTGCTCGCGGGACGCGCGCCGTCGGGATCCCTCGCGCTACTGCGCCTCCTTGACCTCGGGGATCTTCCAACTCCCATCCAAGAGCGACGGCGGACTCTCCTTCGGCCAGTACAGCCTCATCATCAGGACGAAATCCCCCCTCGGCGCCGGCAGCCAGTTCGACTCCTTCTCCGGCCCCGGGTTCTCGCTCTGGATGTACAGATCGATCGACCCGTCCGCGTTGGCCTTCAGCTCGTTGCGCTGGCTGAGCGTGTATCGGTTCAGCGCGTTGTCCACGAAGAAGTACTGCGCGTTGTACATCGTCAGCGACCAGAACCCCTGCACCGGCGGCATCTGGCCCTTCGCGAAGCGCATCACGTACTTCTTCGCGCCGCTGTACTTCTGGCCGACCCCCGGTCCCTCGGACGTCGGGTACACCGCGTCCTGCGGGCGGTTCGCGCCCAGGCCGATCGCGGTGACGAGCGCGCGCTGCACGTAGTTCGTGCCGTAAACGCCCGCCTTGGTCGTGAAGCCCCAGCCGTTCTCGTACTTCATGTCGCCGGCGGCGATCCCGGCCTGGAACCAGCCCATGATCCGCTCTTGCGCCGGCTTGGGCGCGGCGGCGATCCCCTTCGCGGCGGCGGGCGCGAGCTTCGTCGCGTCGAAGTCCTGCCCGGGCACGAGGCCGATCTGCGCCATCTTCGCCACCATCGGCGCGTCCGCGGCCGACGGCGGGTTCGTGCGCAAGAGCTTCGCGAACAGTTGGAAGTACGCGGTCGCGTCGAGCGCGTGGACCTGCTCGCGCACCGCGGTCTTCGTGTCGATCGACGCGTCGACCTTGCCCGGCGCGGGCGTGTAGGCCTTGCCGTACGCCGACAGCGGCATCACCGACACCTGGTCCTGCAGCGCGTGCACCGCGGCGTAGTCCTCGGGCGTGCCGGTGCAGTAGATGCGGCCCAGGATCCACACCATCCCGGTCGGCGACTTGTACTCGGTCACGCCGGCCGGCAGCGAACCGGACCAACCGGGGCCGGTGATCGCGTACTTCTGCGCCTTCGTACCGGTCGTGCGCTTGCCCGGGACCTGGAACACGTTGGTCCAGCCGTCGAGCATCGGGAACAGGAAGAACCGGTCGCCCATGTCCGGGATGGAGAGGACCCAGGGCTCCTTCGAGACGTCCAGCCACGTCGTCGTGTAGAGCGTGTCCGCGTTCGGCGCCGTGACCGCCGTGAAGGACGCGTCGGGGTAGTGGCGCAGCTTCGCGAGGTGCCCCATCGGAGCGCGCGTCCCCACGGGCTGCTCGCAGTTCGTGAGCACGCGCCGCGTGTACTCCATCGTGACCAGCGGGTAGGCGTACACGTAGGCGTCGATCGCGATCGCCAGCGCGTCGGCCTCCTGGATCGCGCCGTTCGCCGTCTTCGCGGCGGCCGTGGCGCCCATCCCGAGCTCGGCCGCGGCCTTGTCGTCGGCCTTCGCCACGTCCTCCTTCGTCAGCGTGCCGCACGAAGCGAACAGCGCGGGCACCGCCGCCAGGGCGCAGAGCATGTTCCAACGCATCACCGATCCGACTCCCTTCTCGACCTTCGATTTCAGTGCAGCCCGCGACTCCTGCGCCTCGGGCGACCGGGCGAGAGTGTGCAGTCCCGCGGGCGCGATGCCCAATGTCGATCGGACACACATCGGCTGCGTGCGCAGCCGAGCTCGCGCTCGCTGTCGCGGCGCGCAGTCCCGCGACTCGCAGGCGAATCGGCTCAGCGTCCCGAACCCGCTCGGAGGAACTCGGCCAGGATCGCCTTCGTCTTCTCCGGCTGCTCGATCCACGGGAAGTGCCCGCACTCGTTGAGGTACTTCAACGTGGACCCGGCGATGAGAGCGTGCAGGTCCTCCGCCACCTTGTCCCCGATCGGGTCCTGGTGACCGTGCAGGATCAAGACCGGGCGAGCGAGCTTCCGGATCGGCTCCCGCACGTCGTAGTTCGCGCCGATGTCCCGCGAGAGGACCGTGCTCGCCTCCGCGTGGTAGAGGCCGTCGGGCATGTCCTTGGCGAAGGCCAGGCCCGACTCGCGGCGGAAGAAGTAGCCCGGGATGATCGCCCGCAGCGATTCCAGACGGGCCTTGTCGGCGGGCGCGCCGTTCTTGCCGGCCGCGTTCCAGGTGTCGCGCGCTTCGCGGTCCGCCGGCCACAGCCGCGCTTCGATGTTCGTGCCGAACCACTCGAAGAACTGCGTGTCCGGGCCGCCGGACCCGATCAGGACCAGACGGTCGACGCGGTCCGGATGGGCTGCGGCGTACGCCATCGCCAGCATGCCGCCCCACGAGTGGCCGGCGAGCAGGATCCGTTCGAGCTTCAGATGGGTCCGCAGCGCCTCGAGATCGCCCACCATCTCCGCGATGGTCATGGTCTGCGGCGTGAGCTGCGGCGGCAGGGACCGGCCCGTGCCGCGCTGCTCGAGCAGGATGCGCTGGTAGCCGTCGGGGAACAGCTTCGCGGCCGGAGCGAAGTAGTCGACCTCCAGGCCGGGGCCGCCGCTGAGGAAGACGATGGGCGTGCCCGCGCCCTCGCTGCGGTAGTGCAGCGAGAAGCCCTCGCGCGGGACGGACGCATCCTGCGCGAAGCGCGGGGTCGCGCGGCCCGGCAGCGAGGTGAGGATCGCAACGACGACGATGCGCAGGAGGTTCATGTCGAGGAGGGCGGCCCAGCCGGCGGGCCGGGAAGCGGCGCGTGGGTGCGCGCGGGGATCGAGGTCGCGCGGGGCCGCGCGCGGCGGGAATCGGGCGGGCCCCTCTCGGGGCGCGTCGGGATCCGCGTGGCACGGACCGCCGGGCGCGAACTCGCCGGCGTCGAACGCCGCGAGGCGCGGCGCGGGATCGGCAGCGTTGCGAGCGCCGGCACCATCGCGGACGCCCACGATCCGCCCCCGCGCGAATCGAGTCAAGGTCCGCGGGTGTCGATCTCCGCGGTGCAGGCCTCGTGCCGCGCGCGCGGGCGAGGCAGGATCTGTCGGCGACGCCATGCTCACGTCCCTCGCCGACCTCCGCCGCCTCGGCCCGTTCGGGCTCCTCCTCGTCGCGGCGACGGCGCTGCCCCTCGCCGGCAGCGCCATCCTCCTCGCCCACACGCCCGAGGTCGAGCCGCACCTGCGCGCGGCCGACTTCGCCGACCTCGCCGTGTTCGCGCTCGCGACCGCCGTGCTCTGCGGTCTGGCGCTCATGAACACGCAGGTCGTCGCGCTCTTCGCGGGCTACGTGCTCGGACTCTCGACCGGGCTCGCGGCGGTCTACGTCGGCATCCTCGGCGCGGCGGTCCTCTCGTTCGCCATCGCGCGCCGCATCACCGGACCGGCGTTCCTCGCGTCGGTCGAATCCTCGCCGCGCGCGGCGGCGATCCACGCGGCGCTCGTGCGCGATCCGCGCGGGGCGTTCACGACGACGGCGCTGCTGCGGCTCTCCCCCGTCGTGCCGTTCGTCCTCATCGGCGTCGTCCTCGCGGCGGCGCGCGTCCGGGCGAGTGCCTTCCTCTTCGGCACGGCGCTCGGCGTCGTGCCGCGCACGGCGCTCGTGGCGTACGCGGGGTCGGAGCTCGCGGCGTTCGATCCCGAGGCGGGGCCGGAGGGCGCGCTGAAGCTCGGCCTGGCGATCGTGGCGACGCTCGTGCTCTTCCTGTGGATCGGCTTCGCGGCGCGGCGCGCGTTGCGGCGGCGCGCGGGCGAGTTCGCGCCCTAGCTCGGGGTTCCGCTAGCCCGGATCTCTCACGAGGTCTCGCGTCCCGACCGATCCGCGCGGCCGGTAACGGCATCCCCGGACATCTTCGCGGTTGAGCTCGCCAAGTCGTCGTCCGACGGCCTCGATCCGCGTGAGGTCGACGCCGACGGAGCCTCGACGGCCCCCGCGATGACCTCGCGATTCTTCAACGGGCACGGAGGCCCCTGGATCGTCGCCGATCGAGAGGTCGAAGGTCTGATCAGGTCGACGCCGCGACCGGATCACGCAGCCGGGCGAGCGCCTCGGCGAAGAGCTCCTGCAGCGGGAAGGCCTGGCTGAGCGACACCCAAACCCGCCGAACGCTCGTTCGGATCTGCGCGTCCACCTTGAAGAGGCGAAGGCGGATCGTGTCGCATTGCGCGCGGGCGAGGTCGGTGCCCTCGAGGGCGATCCGACGCAAGGCCACCATCAGCGTGTACGCGATCGACGCGCAGTAGAGCCGCACCTGGTTCGCCGCCATCGTCTGCGCGCTGACGCGGTCGGCGAAGAGCCCAAGTTGCTGCTCCTTGATGCGGTTCTCCATGTCGCCGCGGGCGCAGTAGAGCTCTTCGTAGAGCTTCTTCGCGTCGAGTTCCACCTCGGAGAAGGAGGTGACGACGTAGCGCGGGTTGTCACCAAGGCGCGAGTGCTCGGCGCGCAGGACGACGCGCCGCGAGCGCGACCACGTGTCGATCGTCTCGTAGCGGAGCTCCCCGTAGCGTCGCTCGCTCTTCAGCGATGCGGCGTACGCGCACTGCGCGAGGCCGAGGTGGTACTGCGACATCGCGATCAGCCGCTCGTTGCGGGCGAGACCGATCACGTAGTCCACGCCGTTCCCCTCGCACCACGAGAGGATCGCGTCGCGGCAGAAGCCCGAATCCGCGCGGATCACGATGCGCGTCTTCGGCCAGCGCGCGCGGATGCGCTCGACGATGGGTGCAAGCTCCTCGACGGAGCCGGCGCTGGCGTCGATGTCGGCCTTGCGCAGGCGGGCGCACAAGAGATGCTCGCCACAGAAGATGTAGAGCGGCAGGTAGCAGTAGCTGTCGTAGTAGCCGTGGAAGAAGCGGCCCTCTTGCCGGCCGTGGATCGGGAAATCGGTCGCGTCGAGGTCGAGGACGATCCGCTCGGGGGCCTCGCCGTAGCTCTCGAGGAAAGCGTCGGTGAGCAGCCGGTCGACAGCGGGGCCGTCGATCGCGATGCGCTTGTAGCGATCGCTCGCGGCGTCCGCCGTGGTCGAGAGTTCGAGGCGGCTGAGCGTGCTCTTGCCCGCGAGTCGCGTGCTCGAACGCGACTTCCCCGCCAGGGTGCACAGGAGCGGGTCGTCTCGCAGCGTCTCGTGATCCGAGAGGTCCTCGTAGCCGAGGCACAGCCCGAGCACGCGCTGCCTCACCAGCTCCGCAGCGCTGTGCTCGACTCGCGACGGGTCACGGTGGTCGCGGAAGCAGGCGGCGAAGCGTTCGACGATCCGCGTTCGCTTCTCGGTCTGCGCGAGGAGCAGCGCGCCGCCATCGGAGCTGATCGTGCCGCCGTCGAAGCGGGCGACGATCTCGCGACGCCCGGGGGCTTCGAACCGGAACTCGAGCGCGTTACACTCTGTCATCGCCGTCGGTCTTTGCTCGTGGGTTGTAGGGCGTTTAGTCATCCCCACTTACGAGCGAGACCGCGGCGTGTTGACTCAATGCTGGTGAGAGATCCGGGCTAGTCTGGCGGCCGCCGCACGAGCTCGCAGCCGTGGGTCCGCGCGCCCGGCGCCCGGCCCGAGCGCGGCGCCCCCCCCGATGCCCCACCCGGACGACGTTCCCGCGTCACCGTCCCTCCCCGATCGCTTCGACGAGTACCGCGTCCTCGCGCTGCTCGACGAGGGCGGCATGGGCGCGGTCTACGAGGCCGAGCAGCAGCGACCGCGGCGCCACGTCGCGCTCAAGGTCATCCGCCCGGGACTCGCCTCGGGCGAGATGCTGCGCCGTTTCGAGCACGAGGCTGCGCTGCTCGCGCGCCTGCAGCACCCGGGGATCGCGCAAGTCCACGAGGCGGACACGTTCGACGTCGCGGGCGGCGGCAAGCAGCCCTACTTCGCGATGGAGCTCGTGCGCGGACCGTCGCTCACGCGCTACGCGGACGAGCGCGAGCTCGACACGCGAGCGCGCCTCGCGCTCATGGTCAAGGTCTGCGACGCGGTCCAGCACGCGCACCAGCGCGGGATCATCCACCGCGACCTGAAGCCGGCGAACATCCTCGTCGACGACAGCGGCCAGCCGAAGATCCTCGACTTCGGCGTGGCGCGGCTCACCGACTCGGACGTGCAGACCACGACGATGCACACCGACGTCGGCCAGATCATCGGCACGTTGCCGTACATGAGCCCGGAGCAGGCCTCGGGCCGGCCGGAGGAGCTCGACACGCGCAGCGACGTCTACGCGCTCGGTGTGCTGTGCTACGAGCTGCTCGCGCGGCGACTGCCGCACGACCTGAAGAAGCAGGTCGTGCACGAGGCGCTGCGCATCATCCGCGAGGACGAGCCCTCGCGGCTCTCGTCGATCGACCGGTCGCTGCGCGGCGACGTCGAGACGATCGTCGGCAAGGCGCTCGAGAAGGACAAGGAGCGCCGCTACACCTCGGCCGGCGAGCTGGGCACCGACATCCAGCGCTTCCTGCGCGACGAGGCGATCCTCGCGCGGCCCGCGAGCACGTGGTACCAGGTCGCGAAGTTCGCGCGGCGCAACCGCGTGCTCGTCGGTGGCGTCGCGGCGACGTTCGTGGCGCTCGCGGTCGGACTCCTGGTCAGCGCCCGGATGTACGTCGACGCCGCGGACGCGCGCGACCTGGCCGAGGACCGGCGCAAGGAGGCCGTGACGAACGAGGGTCGCGCGCTGGCGATCAACGATTTCCTGCTCGAGGTGCTCGCCGCGCCCGGGCTGCAGAAGCTCGGCCGCGAGGCCAAGGTGTCGCAGGCGCTGGACGCCGCCGCCCACAAGGTCGAGGCGTCGTTCGCGGGCAGGCCCGAGGTCGAGTTCGGCGTCCGCGACGTCCTGGCGCGGACCTACGTCTCGCTCGGCATGTACGACGAGGCCGAGCCGCACGCGCTACGCTGGATCGAGCTGCGCGAGCGGCTGCCGGGCCTCAAGCCGCTCCAGGTCGAGGCTGGCGCGCGCATCCTCGGACGCGTGAAGTCCGAGCGCGGCGACCACGTCGGGTCCGAGCGCATCTACCGCGCGGCGCGCGACCGATCCGCCGCCGAGAACGGCGCGGGAGCGACGGCGACGCTCGAGCTCTCGGGCGAGCTCGCCAACGAGCTGCGTCATCTCGGCCGCATCGAGGAAGCGGAGGCCCTGTACCGCGACGTCCTGCGCGCGAACCGCGAGCAGCACGGGACGGACAGCCAGGGGACGCAGATCGCGCTGAACAGCCTGGCCGTCCTGCTGCACGACACGAACCGCGTCGCCGAGGCCGAGCCGCTCTACCGCGAGGCGGTCGAGATCGGCGAGCGCCTGTGGGGACCGGACGCCGATTACACGCTGACGGCGGCGTTCAACCTCGCGGGCGTGCTGCTCGACCTCGGGCGCGCCGACGAGGCCGCGGCCGAGATGGAGGCGCTCGTGCCGCGCTTCCGCCGCGTCTTCGGCGACGCGCACACGAAGACCGCGACCGTGCTCAACGAGCTCGCGCGGGTGCAGGACCGGCGCGGTCGCTGGCGCGAGGCGCTGCCGCTCGCCGAGGAGGCGCTGCGCGTCCTCGTCGCCGTCCAGGGCGAACGCACGCGGAACGTCGCCGACTACGAGAGCGACGTCGCGCGGATCCAGGCGCGCCTCGGCGACACGGCGGGTTCGCTGCGCGCGTGGCGACACGTCGTCGAAGTCCTCACGGAGGTCCTCGGGCCGGGCCACGCGCACACGTTCGCGGCGCGGAGATCGCTCGCGAACGCGCTCGTGACCGCCGGCGAGCTCGACGAGGCCGAGGCCGAGTTCCGCGCCCTGGTCGACGCGCTGCCGAACTCCCCGGACGTCCAGCCGCGCGAGGCGGGCATCCTGCTCAACTCCTACGGCCAGATGCTCGCCGGCGCGCGGCGCCACGAGGAGGGGCTCGCGATGACGCAGCGCTCGCTCGACGTCCTGCTCGCCGCCTATCCGGCCGACGACCGCGACGTCGCGATCACGCAGCACAACCTTATGAGCGCGTACCGGGCGCTCGGTCGCAGGGCCGAGGCGGTCGCGCTCGCGCCGGAGGTCGCGGCGCGCTTCGAGCGCGTGTTCGGCCCGCGACATCCCGACACCTCGCGCGCGCGCTTCGCCGCCGCGGGGCTCTTGCGCGACGCGGGACGCTACGACGAGGCCGAGCCGATGTACGTCGCGTCGCTCGCGTACTGGCGGGAGACGCTCCCCGACGCGGATCCGCAGATCGCGATGGGGCTCGGCGGGCTCGGCGTGCTGCGGCTCGCGCGCGGCGACGCGGCGGGCGCGCTCGAGCCGCTGCAGGAGGCGCTGTCGCGCTTCGAGGCCGCGCCGGGCGCGAAGCGCGGGCTGCTCGACGACACGCGGCGGTCGCTCGGCGTGTGCCTGACGAAGCTCGGGCGGTTCGCCGAGGCCGAGCCGCTGCTCGTCGCGGCGCAGCGCGCGATCGAAGCCGATCCGGCAGCGCCGCCGGACATCCAGCGCAAGGCGGTGCAGGGGCTCGTCGACCTCTATGCGGCGTGGATCGCGGTTGAGGCGACGGCCGAGCACGAGCAGCGGCTCGCCGCGTGGCGGGAGAAGCTCGCGGCGTCCCCGGCGGCGAAGTAGTCGGTACGGTGCCTGGAACGACCTCGACAGAGTGTCGAGGTCGTTCCAGGCACCGTACCGACGCGGTCGATCGTTCAGAACGAGTCGTTGGCTATCGACATCCCCGCGATCACATACGCGAGGAAGAACGGCCACGACGCCGCGCCGGCGAACAGGGCTGTCGCCCTCCGTTGCCTCGGCGCGCGCACGACGCAGGCAATGCCGGTGACGATCGGGAGGGCAAAGAGGGCGAGGCCGAGCACGTCGGACGCTGCGTGCGCGGAGATCCCCTCTCCTCGGAACAGTATGCCGACGAGAAGCGCGACGAACGGGTTGAGCACTCCGAGGACGAGCACCGCGACGGCTCCCGACGTCAGCGGACGATCGCGGAACATCCGAAATGCGGCGTACAAGCCGACGAGAGCCGCTGTGATCGACACGTACCAGAAGGCCGCGCCGAACGACGCTGCTTGTTCGGCCATCCAGAAGAAGTACTCGGTCGCGCTCATCGTTCGTACGGTGCCTGGAACGACTTCGACAAAGTGTCGAGGTCGTTCCTGGCACCGTACCGTCACTCGCGCCGGAGCGGGTCCGGGCGCTCCGCCTTCTTGCGGAGCTGCTCGGCGAGCCCGATCAGGATCCCCTCGGGCCCGCGGATGTAGCACAACCGGTACGCGTTCTCGTAGCGAACGAGCTCGCCGACGAGCTCGGCGCCGCGCTTGCTCAGGCGCGCCACCGTGTCGTCGATATCCGCGACGGCGAACATGACGCGCAAGTACCCGAGCGCGTTGACCGGCGCGCGGCGGTGATCGGCGATCACCGGCGGCGCGAGGAAGCGTGACAGCTCGAGCCGGCCGTGTCCGTCGGGTGTGCGCAGCATCGCGATCTCGACGCGCATGTCGCGCAGGCCGGTGACGCCGTCCGCCCAGCGCCCCTCGATCGGAGCGCGACCTTCGAGCTGGAGCCCGAGCTCCACGAAGAAGTCGATCGCGGCGTCGAGGTCGGCGACGACGATGCCGACGTTGTCCATGCGCTGAACCGTCATGAGGTCTCCCCGAATCCTGCGCAGCGCGGATCAGGTGCGCAGCACCTTCTCCATCGGCCGCCCCTTCGCCAGCTCGTCGACGAGCTTGTCCATCCAGCGGATCTTCTTCATCAGCGGGTCCTCGATCTCAGCGATCTTCACGCCGCAGATCGTCCCGGTGATCAGCTTGGCCTTCGGATGGATCTTCGGCGCCTCCTTGAAGAAGGTCCGCAAGTCGACCTCGCGCTGGATCTGCTTGGCGAGCTGCTTCGCGTCGTAGCCGGTCAGCCAGCAGACGACTTCGTCGAGCTCGGCCCGGGTCCGGCCCTTGCCCTCGACCTTGGCCACGTAGTGCGGGTAGATGCTCGCGAAGGACATGGCGAAGACGCGCTCGAGCTGCATGAGGACTCCTCTCTTCGGGTCGATGGTCGCTGGGAGAACGAGAACGGTGGGCGGGCGGCGGGCGATCATGGTGCGTTGCCAGGAACGTGATCGACGGAGTGTCGCGGTGGTTCCTGGCCCCGTGCGGCTCAGGGCGCGAGCGACCGCAAGGCGGCGAGCACCACCGCGCGCTCGAGCTCGCGCAACGAGCGGCCGCTTTCGCGCGCCCAGGCTGCGAGGTCGTCGTGCTCGGGCGAGAGGTCGCGTTCGGTCACGGGCGATCCGGGCCGCGTCCGAACCTTTACGCGCACCGTGCGGCCTTCGACGGCGACTTCGATCACGCGGCGCGCGCACTCCGTGCGCTCCATCTCGCGCCAGCGGACGCCCAGCGTGCTCGTGCTCATGAACAGTGCGGAATCAAGCGCAGCGCGCTGCTCCGCGCGCACGAGCGCCGACAGCACGACGCCCGGCCGGCCCTTCTTCATCCCGATCGGGACCGTCCACACGTCGAGCGCGCCGGCGCGGAACACTTGCTCGCACGCGAACGCGATCTCCTCGCCGGTCATGTCGTCGAGGTTCACCTCGGCGAGCCACACCAGCGCGCGCTGCGTCTCGACGCGCGGCACGGATCCGAGCTGCACGCGCAGGATGTTCGGCGGGCCTTCCTTCGGGTCGCGATGTCCCGCGCCGTAGCCGATGCGGGCCGGCGTGAACTCGCGCAAGGACCCGAACTCGGGCGCGATCTCGGCCAGGATCGCGGCGCCCGTCGGCGTCAGCCGCTCGCCGTTCCCGCCCGCGACGAGCATCGCGCGGCCGCGCAGGATCTCGGCCACCGCGGGCGTCGGCACGGGCATCTCGCCGTGGGCGCAGCGCACGGTGCCGGTGCCCGTCAGCGGCACGGACGCGTGCACGCGCGACACCTCAAGCCGCTCGAGCGCGAACGCGGCGCCCACCACGTCGACGATCGTGTCCACGGCGCCGACCTCGTGGAAGTGGACCTCGTCGGGCGAGCAGCCGTGCACGTGGCCCTCGGCGACGGCGATGCGGCGGAACACGGCCAGCGCGCGCTCGACGACGCGCTCGGGCAGGTCCACGCCGCGCACGATCGTCTCGATGTCGCGATAGCCGCGGTGCGGCGGGTGCGCGGACTCGGGCGTCTCGACCGTCAGTTTCTGGCCCGACAGGTTGCCGCGCCAGGCGGTCTCGGTCTCGATGCGCGCTTCGCCGGGGACGAGGCGGCGGGCGAGCGCGCGCAGGTCGTCGAGCGTGAAGCGCGGATCGCGCAGGTCGAGCAGCGCCGCGAGGAACATGTCCCCCGCCATGCCGGCGAAGGGTTCGACGTAGAGGACGGATTCGTTCACGCGCGAGACGGTATCACGGACGCGCGACGCACAGGACGGACACTCGGCGCGCGCCGAGCCGCCGCAGGATCCGCGCGCACTCGGCCGCGGTCGATCCGGAGGTGAGCACGTCGTCGACGAGCCACGCCTCTGCCCCGACGATCCGCCGCCGGGTCCAGCGCGCGTGGAGGGACGGCGCGAACGCGCCGCGCACGTTCGCGGCGCGGCTCGCGGTCCCGAGCGCGCCCTGCACGGGCGTCGCGCGCTCGCGGCGCAGCACGCGCAGCGCGGGCAGCCCCGACGCCTGCGCGCACGCGCGCGCGAGCAGCCAGGCCTGGTCGTAGCCGCGCTCGACGCGCCGCGCGACGTGCAGCGGCACCGGGACGAGCACGCGCCGCGGCGGACCGTCCGGGTCCGCGGGCCCGTGCTCGACC
>JBGAOR010000046.1:0-32410 GCA_044221705.1 Planctomycetota bacterium | reverse complement strand
AAGGCCAAGCGTGATCGCACGAACCTGCTCTTCCCGATCAACAACGTGCTGGCGCAGTCGCGGGACAACCTGAGCCGGTTGGTCCGCAGGAACTGGGGCCATTCGAAGCTCGAGCGGAACCTGCGCTGGCACCTGGCCGTGTGGATGCTGTATCGGAACTACGTGCGCGAGCGGAGCGTGTTCCACAAGCGGGCCTCGTCGGCGCAGGTCGCCGGCGTCGCGCACCGACGGCTGGCTGCGCGCGAGCTCCTCGAGTGGAGGGGTGCGATCCCCCGGGCGGCTTGAAGCACTTCAGTGCCGTGCTCGAGTGCCGTGCTCCATGCCCGCCGGCCGCGATTCGGCCGAGCGAGGTGCAGCGAAGAGGGTCAGCTTCCGAGGCGGGCGTCAGGGGCAGAGCGTGACACCCACCGCGTCGCTGATGTTGAAGCCCGCTCCGCCCGCGTGCGGATTCCGGTAGACGAACTGGAAGTGCCACGTCTGACCCGCCGTCGTCGCGAGGCCCCCGGGCAAGTGCGCCCAGTCGACGACCTGCGTCGCGGTGCCGCTCGAGCTGGTCACGAGGTTCGGGAAGCGCGTCGACGGCGCGCTGACGCAGCGGATCCCGTTGCCGTAGAGCGACGGAGCGACGTACGTGTCGGCCTGGAAGAAGAAGCGGCCCGACGTGTTCGGTGGGCAGCCGCTGACGGACAGCACGAAGTCGTTCGCCGCGACGCTGGACGTCCCGCTCGTCGCGAGCAGGGCCCCGGTCCCGACGGTGTTTGGCGACGTGCTGCATTCCGTCCAGGGAGCGATGCATGACGAGCCGGCCGCGTCGAGCGCCGCGCGCGCTCGCACGAGTCCGTACCCGAACGACGTGTCGTATCCGGCCGGTCCGTAGTCGCGGCACGTGCTGCGCAGGATCGTGTCGACTTGCGTCGCGCTCAGCGACGGATTGCGCGACAGGACGAGCGCCGCGACGCCCGCCGCGTACGGCGAAGCCAGCGAAGTGCCCGAGAAGAAGTCGTATGTGTTCGGCGTGAACCCGGCGGCGCCCGTGCGGTCCGTGGTGAAGATGTTCACGCCGGGGGCGACCATGTCGAGGCTCGCGCCCGTGTTGCTGAACGTCGCCAGCGTCCCGCTCGGCGCCAGGGCACCCACGCCGTTCACGACGTCGAGGCTCGCCGGGTAGTGGATCGTCGTCGCCGACGAGTTCCCGCTCGAAGCGCAGTGGACGATCCCGGCCGCGTGCATCTGCGCGTAGGCCGCGGACACGGTCGGCTGACTCTGCAGGCCGTTGCTGCAGTTCGTGACGCGGCAGCCGAGGCTTTGCGCGGCGCCGAGGCCGGCGACGACCCACGCGGTCGTCGTCGTGAACGTGGTGTCGCACAGCTGCGATCCGACCAGCATGCGGATCGGCACGACGGTGCAGCCCGGCGCGGCGCCGACCGCCTGGCCGAAGTAGTTGTCCGAGCGCGCCGCGGCCGCTCCCGCGACGATGGTGCCGTGGTTGTCGCACACGCCGACCGGACCGCCCGCGCCCGGACCCGCGCTCGTCACGTCGGCGCCCGGCGCGACGCGCAGGTCGGCGTGGGCCGTGTCGACGCCGACGTCGAGGATCGCGATGCGGATCGACGGCGAACCGATCGTCAGGTCCCAGGCCTCGGGCCCGTCGACGTCGACGTCGAACGTGGCGTTCAGGCCGTTGGCGTGGAGGCCCCAGGTATCGGGGAACCCGAGGTCGTTCGGGAAGTGGTCGCCGATGCCGGTGTAGGCGAAGTCGACGTCCGCGAAGGCGAGCTCGGGCGACAGGACGAGCTCGTTCGCGCGCTCGAGCACGTCGAATCCGTTCCGCGCGGAGGTGCGCACGCGCACGAGGCCGCGGAACCCGGCGTGGTCGCGCTCGACGGCGCCTTCGCGGGCGAGCGTCCGCGTCACGTACTCGCCGTCGTCCGGATCCGCGAGGCCGACGAACAGGTCGCGGCCCGGGATCATGACCTGGCCGTCCTCGGCGATCAGGACGGGCGACGCGAACGGCGCGCCGCGATCGGTCGAGATGCGTCGCACGAGATCGCGCACGCCCGACGGCGTGCGCGCCGCCGCGCGCGTGGGGACGAGCCACCAGCCGGGGATCGACCAGGCCTCGAGCGCATCCGCGTCGAGTCCGGGATCGGCGACGGCGCCGCGCAGCTCGAGCGCGCTGCGCGCTTCGTCGAAGACGGCGATGCGCGTGGTGTCGCAGGCCAGCTCGACGCGCCGGTCGAAGTCGTAGCGGTGGAACTGGGCCGATGCGGGCAGCGCGAGCGTCGCCAGGGCGGCGAGCGCGGGGATGGGGAGACGCATGGACGGACTCGGGAAGTCGTCGGGACCGGGGATGACGGCGTGCCCATGCAAGGCACGTACCGATCCGGCGCGCACGATCGCGGCGGTCCGGCGCGAGCTGCCGCCGCTCCGCGCGCCGCGAGACGGAGTCCGGCGTGCGCTTCCACTCACGTGCGCGCGAGGCGCGCACGGTCCGGCGTCACGACCCTTCCGCGCGCGCCTTCAGCTTGTCGAGCCCCGACTGGAACATCCCGCCCATCATCCAGTCGGACATCTTCGCCAGGTAGCCGCCGATCACGGGGACGTCCATCGAGCCGCTGATCCCCCACTCGACCTGCGTGCCACCGGGGACCGTCGCGTAGTTCATCCAGCTCTTCGCGGGCATGTCCGCGCCGCCGTCGTTGAACACGAGGTCGTAGGCGATGCCCGCGGTCGGGTCGCACTTCGTGAAGCGCAGCCGGCCCGAGCCCTCCTTGCCGGTCCACGTCTGGTTCGCGCCGACGCCGGTGGTCGCGTCGCCGAGCTTCGTGACCACGGTCGGATCGGCCTCCTTCCACGGCGCCCACTCGTCCCACCGCTTCAGGTCGCCGCAGAGCGCGTGCACCTTGGCCATGTCGGCCTTCACGACGACGGTGCGCGCGACGCGGAACTCGCGCGAGAGCATCGCGCCGAGCAACACGAAGACGAGGATGAACACGGCGAGCGCGATCAGGAACTTCCTGAGCATGGTGGGGGCCTCCGCGGACCACTCTACCCGCCGCGCGAACTCCTCCGGGCGGTGCCTGGCTCACTTGCCGCGAGTTCACGCGGCGAACTCGCGGCAAGTGAGCCATGCCGCGAGTTCACGCGGCGAACTCGCGGCAAGTGAGCCAGGCACCGCGCGCACGAGTTCGCTCAGTGGCGGAAGTGCCGCGTGCCCGTCATCACCATCGCGGCTTCGTGGCGGTCGCAGGCGGCGACGACCTCGGCGTCGCGCACCGAGCCGCCGGGTTGCAGGAAGGCGGTCACGCCGGCGGCGATCGCGAGCTCGGGACCGTCGGCGAACGGGAAGAAGGCGTCGGAGGCGAGCACGGCGCCGGCGACGCGCTCGCCGCTCTTGCGTACGGCCATGTGCACGGAATCGACGCGCGACATCTGGCCGGCGCCGACGCCCAGCACGCGCGTGCCCTGGGCGATCACGATCGCGTTCGATTTGACGTGCTTGGCGACGCGCTCGGCGAAGAGCAGCCCGGCCAGCTCGTCGGCCGTCGGCTTGCGGCGCGTCGCCACCTTGCAATCGCCCTCGCCGGCGGCGGCGAGGTCGCGCTCTTGCAGCAGGAATCCGCCGACGAGCTTCTTCACCTCGAGCTCGCGCGCGTCGCGCGGACGTGCGAGGTCGCCGATCGCGAGCAGGCGCACGTTCTTGCCCCACTTCGGCTTGTCGACGAGCAGGCGGAAGGCTGCCTCGTCGAAGTCGGGTGCCACGATCGCCTCGACGAACCGGTTGCCGGAGACGAGGAACTCGGCGCTCGCGATGTCGACCGGCCGCGTGAACGACAGCACGGAGCCGAACGCGGACACGGAGTCGCCTTCCCAGGCCTGTTCGAGCGCCGCCGCGATCGTCGCGGCCGAGGCCGCGCCGCACGGGTTGTTGTGCTTGCACACGGCCACGAACGGCTCGTCGAACTCGCGCGCCAGCGCCAGCGCCGCGTCCAGGTCGACGAGGTTGTTGTAGGAGAGCTGCTTCCCGTTCCGGATCTCGGCACCGGCCAGCGACGCTTCGCGCGTGCCGCCGATCGCATAGAACGCCGCCAGCTGGTGCGGGTTCTCGCCGTAGCGCAGGTCGGCGACCTTGGTGCCGGCCAGCGCGAACGTCTCGGGGAAACGCGACGAGGTCGCGCCGGCCGCGAGCTCCTGCTGGAACATCCAGGCCGAGATCGCCGCGTCGTAGCGCGCGGTCAGCGCGTACGCCTTGGCCGCCAGCTCGCGCCGGAATTCGTCGGTCAGCGAGCCCGCGCCGCGCTGCATCTCGTCGATCACGCGCCCGTAGTCCGCCGGATCCGTCACGATCCCGACGAAGCGGTGGTTCTTCGCCGCCGAACGCACCATCGAGGGCCCGCCGATGTCGATGTTCTCGATCGCCTCCGCGCGCGTGACGCCGCTCTTCGCGATCGTCGCCTCGAACGGGTAGAGGTTCACGACGACCAGGTCGACCGGCGCGATGCCGTGCTCGGCCATCGCGCCCGTGTGCGCCGGATTGTCGCGCAGCGCGAGGATCCCGCCGTGGACCTTCGGGTGCAGCGTCTTCACGCGCCCGTCCATCATCTCGGGGAAGCCGGTGTGGTCGCTGACCTCGCGCACGGGCACCCCGCCCTTCTTCAGCGCGGCGTAGGTCCCGCCGGTCGAGAGGATCTCGACGCCCATCTGCGCGAGCTGGCGCGCGAAGTTCTCGATGCCGGACTTGTCGGAGACGCTGATCAGCGCGCGCTGGATGCGGTGGCTCATGGAGTCCTCGTCTTTCAGGTCGCGCCGGAGATGCGCTTCAAGGTCGCCGCGAACAGCGCCGGGTTCACGGCGCCCGAGAACCCGTCGAGGAACTTCCCGTCGGCGTCGACGAACAGGACGAAGGGCAGCATGGTCGCGTCCTCGAGCTCCATCGCGACCTCCTCGACCGCGCGCTCGGTGTCGTCCGCGTCGGACGCCACGGCGACGAAGTGCTGCTGGAGCAGCGGCGCCACGTCGGGGCGCGGCACGATCGACTGCACGAGCGTGCGGCACTGGCCGCAGGCCTCGCGCCCGAGCTCGACGAACACGTGCTTCTTCTCCCGCCGGGCCTGCGCCAGGGCGTCGGCGTAGCGGGTGTGCCAGTCCAGCGTGCCCCGGTCGTCGAAGTGGGGATGCGGTCGTTTCGTGGTCATCGGAGGGCGGAGAGTCTGACGAGGCCCGCGCGCGGCTCCCAGGGGCCGTCGCCCGGAACTCCGGGGGCCGGCTCAAGAACCCCTCGAGCCAATTGCGACAAGGTAAAAAGCGGCGGGGTGGCAGTCCTCGCCGACCGAGAAGTCCGTTCCGGTTCGCAGGGGGTTCCGATCGTGCGCGTCAGTCCCTGGATCGTCCTCGCCGCAGTCGCCACGGCCGCGGTCGCGGTCGCGCCGAGTTGCAGTGTCTTCTCCCCGGATCCGCCCCGGAACCTGCTCGTGATCGCCGTGGACGGGCTCCGCCTCGACGCCTTGCGGGCGTCGCTCGGCGCTCCACGGACGCCGAACATCCAGCGGCTCTCGGGCGCGGGAGTCGAGTTCGCGTGGTGCTTCGGCCACAGCTCGGCGACGCTCCCGGCCAACGCGGCGCTGCTCACCGGGCGCAACCCGTCCTCGAGCCGCGTCCGCGTCGACGGCCAGTCCATCGACGGCGACGTGGTGCTCCTGCAGGAGCACCTGCGCGGCGCCGGCTGGCAGACCTTCGGCGACTTCGCGTCGCCCGACGTCCACGCCGCGAGCGCGGGCAGCGGGCTCGACCGCGGCTTCCATCTCGCGCGCACGCACGCGCAGGACCCGGCGCGCGCCGCGGAGGTCAACGCCGAGATCGTGCCGATGCTCGAACGCGCCAACCAGGACACGCCCTGGTTCGCCTACGTCGAGTACACGGATCCGACCGCGCCCTACGCATCGCACGGAACCGCCGACCGCGCCGCGCGCGTGCTCGTCGACGGCAAGCAGGTCGATCGCATCGGAACGTCGGACCCCGGCGCCTGGACCCGCACGATCCACGCCGCGCCGGGCAAGCACGCGATCGAGATCCGCGGCGACGAGGACTTCGTCGTGAGCCGGCTGGAAGCGACGCGCGGGAGCGAGCCCGTGGACTTGAAGATCGCGCGCGGCGCCACGGGCAAGGCCGGCAACAGCTTGACCGCGACGTTCGAGGTCTACGGGCCCGTCGAGGCCGAGATCGAGCTCGGGGCGTTCGTCCACGACGTCCCGGAGCTCGCCGAGATCCGCAACCGGTACAGGCTCGAAGTGGAGGCCGTCGACACGGCCATCGGCGAGCTCATGGCCGCGCTCGAGCGCAACGGCCAGTACGACCGCACCTGCATCGTGCTCGTCGCGCCGCACGGCGAATCGCTGGGCGAACACGGGCAACTGGGTCATGGAGCGACGCTGGCGGACACCGTGCTGCGCGTGCCCCTCGTGATCAAGCCGTCGCTGAACGACGAGTCGCGCGCGTGGCTGGCCCAGCGCCGACTGGACGTCGTGCGCGTGATCGACCTCGCCCCCACGCTGCTCGAGATGCTGGGCGAGGACCCCTTGCCGGGCGTCGAGGGGCTGTCGCTCCTGCACGACGGCGACCGTTCGCTGCTGGCCGAGGTGCACCCGCCGCAAGCACCGTCCTCGGTGCTCGCGTTGCGCGACGAGCGCTACAAGCTCGTCTACACCGCCGGCGAGGACCGCTTCGAGATGTACGACATCAAGAGCGACACGCTCGAGATGGACAACGTGTTCGTGCTGCAGGGCCACTTCCGTTCGAAGTGGCAGGCCCAACTGCGCGACCTGGCCGAGCGCGCGCCGCAACCCGGCGCCGCGCAGGTCGGCGCGCTGCGCTGAAGCGCGGCGAGGACGTGCCGACGCGGACCGGATCGGCCCGATTCAAGCACTGGGATCGACGGCGGCCGCTCCGCGGTTCACCGCGCGGCGACGGCGGCGGGCGCGCGGAACGGCTCGGTCGACAGCTCGACGTGCGGATGGCGCTCGACGAAGTACGCGAGCTGCCAGGCCTCCTCGATCAGCACGATGCGCCCGCCCTCGGGGTCGACCGCCAGCGCGGAACCCGTCGGCCACGTGATCGGCTTGTCCTCCGCTCCCGCCTTCACGCGCCACCAGCGCGCCAGCGTCCAGGGCTTCGATTCCAGCCGTGATTCGGCGTTGTATTCGCTCTGCAGCCGGTACTGGAGCACCTCGAACTGCAGCTCGCCGACCGCCGCGAGCAGCGGCACCTTCGCGGCCGAGTTCTCGAGCTCGTAGGCCTGCACGACGCCTTCCTGCAGCAGCTGCCTCAGCCCCTCGCGGAACTGCTTGAACTTCGACGTCTGCGGGTTGTGCAACAGCGCGAAACGCTCGGGCGCGAAGCGCGGGATCTCGGCGTACGTGATCTTCGGGTCCTGCGTCAGCGTGTCGCCGATGCCGTACTCCATGCCGCCGACGATGCCGATGACGTCGCCGGCCACGGCCTCGTCGATCGTCTCGCGGTCGCGGCCGAACAGCTTGTGCGCGCTCGACAGCCGCACCTTCTTCTTCGATTGCGCGTGGATGACGGGCATGTCGCGCTCGAAGCGGCCCGACACGATGCGCGCGAACGCGATGCGGTCGCGGTGCATCGGATCCATGTTCGCCTGGATCTTGAACACGAAGGCCGAGAACGTGTCCTCGTCGGGCTCGACGACGCGATCGACGCTCTTCCGCGCGGTCGGCGGCGAGCTGTAGCGCAGGAAGTTGTCGAGCAGGAGCTGCACGCCGAAGTTGTTCACGCCCGAACCGAAGTAGACGGGCGTCAGCTTGCCGGCCAGCACCGCCTCGGGATCGAACGCGTGGCCCGCGCCCTCGAGCATCTCGATCTCACCCTTCACGCGCTCGAACAGCTTGTCGCCCAGCTTCGCGCGCACCTGCGGGTCGTCGAGGCCCGTCGTCTCCGTCGGCGTGACGTACTTGCCGCTCGGCACGCGCTCGAACAGGTGCATCAAGCGCGTCTGGCGGTCGTACACGCCCTTGAAGTCGACGCCGTCGCCGAGCGGCCAGTTCATCGCGCACGCGCCGATGCCCAGCACGCGCTCGAGCTCGTCGAGCAGCTCGAGCGGGTCCTTCGCCGGCCGGTCGAACTTGTTCATGAAGGTGAAGATCGGGATGCCGCGGCGCGCGCACACCTCGAACAGCTTGCGCGTCTGGCTCTCGATGCCCTTGCCGCCGTCGATGACCATCACCGCCGCGTCGACCGCGGTCAGGACGCGGTACGTGTCCTCGCTGAAGTCCTTGTGGCCCGGCGTGTCGAGCAGGTTCACGCGGTATCCGTCGTAGTCGAACTGCAGCACGGTCGAGCTGATCGAGATGCCGCGCTGCTTCTCGAGCTCCATCCAGTCCGACGTGGTCGTGCGCTGTCCCTTGCGCGCGCGCACGGAGCCCGCCATCTGCAGCGCGCCGCCGTACAGGAGCAGCTTCTCCGTCAGCGTGGTCTTGCCGGCGTCGGGGTGGCTGATGATCGCCAGCGTGCGCCGGCGCGCGATCTCGGTCGTGAGCGAGGCCATGTGTCCTTCAGTTCCCGCGCACGATACCGCTGAAGCCGCGTTGTTCGAGTTGGGCCACGAGCCGATCCGTCTGCTCGCCCTGCACGACGATGGCGCCGTCCTCGACGCGCGCGCCGGCGCCGAGCGACTTCGCCAGCTCGCGCGCGAGCGCGTCGAGGTCGTGACCGGCCAGCCCGGCCCCTTCCGCCAGCGTGACCGCCTTCCCGCCGCGGCCCTTCTTCTCGCGCCGCACGACGATCGCCGCGTGCACGACCGGCTTGGGCTGCGCTCCGCCCGACTTCGCGCGCTTCTCGCGCTCGGGCTCGTGCACGGGAGCACTATGCGCGTGCTCGAGGCTCGAGCCCGCGCTCGCACCCTTCAACGCCGCGAACGGGTTGTGGCGCAGGGACGGACCCGGCTGGGGCTCGGACTCGGGCTGGGATCGGCGTGCGGCCATGGCGTTTCGCGGGGAATCTCCGCCGCGTTCGAGCCGAGCATGATCGCCGCTCGCTGCTCGTCGCGCCAGCCTCGGGACGACGGGCGCGAAGTCGGCGCCCGGACGGTGCGGGGAGACCCGATCCGCTCTAGCCTGTGCGGCTCGCCCCCCTCGGAACCCACATGACGATCCACAGAGCCCTGATCGCGTGCCTGCCCATCGTCCTCGCCGCGAGCTCGCTCGCGCAGGACAAGCCCGTCGCCTTCGTCGGCGCGCGTATCCTCCCCATCGGCTCCGCGCCGTTCGACGACGGCATCCTCGTCGCGCGCGGCGGCGTCATCGCCGCGGTCGGCGCGCGCGGCAGCGTGACGATCCCCTCCGATGCGACGGTCGTCGACTGCAAGGGCAAGGTGCTGATGCCCGGCCTCGTCGACACGCACAGCCACGTCGGCGGCGGATGGGGCGCGGACGACAGCGCGCCGATCCAGCCGGGCGTGCGCATGCTCGACGCCGTGAACTGCCGCGACTCGGGCCTGCAGCGCGCGCAGGCGGGCGGCATCACCACGCTCAACGTCATGTCGGGCAGCGGCCACCTGATGAGCGGGCAGACGATCTACCTGAAGAACCGCGACGCGGACACGATCGAGGGTCTGGCGTACAAGTTCCCCGACGGCTCGCCGATGGGCGGCATGAAGATGGCGAACGGCACGAACAGCCAGGGCGAGGCGCCGTTCCCGGGCACGCGCGGCAAGTCGGCCGCGCTCGTGCGCGAGCAGTTCATCGCGGCGCAGGAATACCGGCGCAAGGTCCAGGCCGCGAACGGCGACGCGGACAAGCTCCCGCCGCGCGACCTGGCGATGGAGGGCCTGCTCGAGGTCCTCGACAAGAAGCGCGTCGTCCATCACCACACGCACCGGCACGACGACATCCTGACCGTCTTGCGCCTGGCGCAGGAGTTCGACTTCCGCGTCGTGCTGCACCACGTCAGCGAGGCGTACAAGGTCGCCGACGAGATCGTCGCCGCACACGTCCCCTGCTCGCTGATCGTGATCGACACGCCGGGCGGCAAGCTCGAGGCGATGGACTTCGACGCGCGCTCGGCCGCGGAGCTCGAGGCGCGCGGCGCGCCCGAGCTCGTCGCCTTCCACACCGACGATTGGATCACGGATTCCCGGCTCTTCCTGCGCAGCGCGGCGCTCGCCGTACGCGCCGGCTGCTCGCGCGAGACGGCGCTCGCGGGACTCACGAAGAACCCCGCCGCGATGCTCGACCTCGACAAGCGCGTCGGGACGCTCGAGGCCGGCAAGGACGCCGACGTGCTCGTGCTCTCGGGCGATCCGCTCTCCGTCTACACGCGCGTCGAGCAGACGTGGGTCGAGGGCGTGAAGGTCTTCGACATCTCCGTCCCCGCCGACAGCAAGTACGCCGAGGGCGGATGGGGCGTCGGCCAGCCGCGCGCCGAGAACATCTGCTGCATGGGCGACCGGGAGGACCGCTGACATGAAGACCTTCTTCGCGCTCGCGCTGCTCGCCGCGTCGCTCTCCGCGCAAGACCTGGCCGTGAAGGGCCGCGTCGTGTTCACGTCCGAGGGCGCCCCGATCCAGGACGGCGTCGTCGTCGTGCGCGGCGGCAAGATCGCAGCGGTCGGACCGGCCGCCACCACCGCGATTCCCGCCGGATTCCGCACGATCTCGGCCGCGTTCGTGACGCCCGGCCTGATCGACGCGCACTCCGTGATCGGCCTCGCCGGCTACATGAACCAGCCGACGGACCAGGACGAGCACGACACGAGCGCGCCGATCCAACCCGAGCTGCGCGCGATCGACGCGTACAACGCGCGCGAGCGACTCGTCGAATGGGTGCGCGGCTTCGGCGTGACGACGATCCACACGGGCCACGGCCCGAGCGCCTTGATCTCGGGCCAGACCCTCGTCGCCAAGACGCGCGGCGACACGGTCGCGGAGTCCGTGATCGTGCCGCGCGCGATGATCGCCGCGACGCTGGGCGACGGCGCGAAGGAGCAGGGCAAGGGCAAGTCGCCCGGTACCGCGGCCAAGGAGGTCGCGATGCTGCGCGAGGCGTTCCTCGGCGCCGCCGACTACAAGCAGAAGCTCGGCGCCGCGGGCACGGACGCCACGAAGAAGCCCGACCGCGACCTGCGCAAGGAGGCGCTCGTCGACGTGCTCGACGGCAAGGTGCCGCTGCTCGTGACGGCGCAACGCCACCAGGACATCGAGTCCGCGCTGCGCCTGCAGAAGGAGTTCGGCTTCAAGCTGGTCCTCGACGGTGCGGCCGAGGCGTACGTGGTGCTCGACGCGATCCGCGCCGCGAAGGTGCCGATCATCGCGCATGCGCCGATGGCGAGGTTCTCGGGCGACCTCGAGAACGCGAGCCGCGAGACGCCGGTCAAGCTGCGCGATGCCGGGATTCCGTTCGCGTTCCAGAGCGGTTTCGAGGACTACGTCCCGAAGACGCGCGTGGTCCTGTACGAGGCCGCGGTGGCCGCGGCGCACGGGCTCGGGCAGGACGGCGCGCTGCGCGCGATCACGATCGACGCGGCGCGGATCCTCGGGCTCGACGGCCGGATCGGGAGCATCGCGACGGGGAAGGACGGGGATCTCGCGCTCTACGACGGCGATCCGTTCGAGTACACGACGCACTGCACGGCGACGGTGATCGAGGGGGTCGTCGTGTTCGAGGGGAAGCGCTGAGCGAGGCCGCTCGCGTCACTTCGCGAGCGGCTTCAGTTCGATACGCGCCTTGGCGCCGGGTGCGACGTCGACGCTCGCTTCGCCGGGCTGGAAGCCGGGGCAGCGCACGCTGACCGTGTGACGTCCGGGCGCGAGCTTCAACTTGAAGCCCGATCCGAATCGTCGCCCGCCGATCGTCTCGTCCTCGAGTACGACGACGCCCGCCGCATCCGTCGCACGGAACGAGAACGGTCCGTCGGCGCCCGGTGTCTCGATCGCGACCTCGATCCCGTCCGCGAGCGTGATCGCGACCTCGCCGAGGCTGTCGGTGATGCGCACGCGTCGGCCGGCGGCCCCGATTCGCTCGTGCGAAGCCACGACCGTGAACTCCCCCGCGCCGAGACCGTCGATCTCGGCGCGACCCTCGATGTTCGTCGCGATCGAACTCTGCCTGTCGACCGGCCGGCCGTCGGCGTCGAGCACGAAGAGGCGGGCGCCCTCGACCGCTTCCCCGCTCGTCTTCCTCGCCACGACCGTGATGCGTCGGTCCGCGCGCAGCATCGCGACGTCGACTTCGACAGCACCTTCTCCCTGCGCGACATCCAGCGCGATGCGGCGCGCGACGAATCCGGGCGCCGTGATGCGCAGCTCGTGCGCGCCGACCGCGACCGACTCGGCGTGCAGGACGCCCGGGGCATGTTCGTCGACGGCGAGCGCATGGAAGGAGTACTCGTGGCCGCCGAGTGCCTCGAACGCGGCATGGATCCTCGCCCCGGCGCCGGTGATGGGTGCGCGGACTTCGTCGACGATGCGCACGAGGACGGAACGCCGCGCGGGAGCACTCGGCAGCCGCTCGAGATCGACGACGAGATCGGCATCCGCGCTCGAGACCGGTCCGACGACGCCGAGCATCGTCGATCCGCACCAGAGCGAGATGTAGAGAGGCGTCGGGTCGCTCGGCATCAAGTGCCAGCGATCCTCGTCCCATTCGATCGCTCCATCCGCGTGCCCGATGGCCCGGAAGTTCCGGTCGCCCGTCGGGTCGTCGTACGAGCCGAGCAGCGCGACCTCGCGACCGTGCAGCGTGATGCCGCGTCGCTCGAGACCGCTCGCGAGGCGCGCCGGCGTTCCGTCCGCGCGCACGAAGCGGCCGCGCAGCTCGACCGCCGGCGCGAGACGGAAGTCCGCGCGGATCTCACGATCGTGCTCCAAGTCCCAGGTCAGATGGCGACGTTGGTCGAGGAACCCGGGCCCTTCCGCGGTCAGGTGCGCTCCGCTGCGCGCAATCGGCGGCGTACGCCACGATCCGTCCGGGGCGACCTCGATCCACAGGAACGACGAGTAGCGGTCGCCGTCCTTGGTACCCATCACCTGGACGTGCGCGCCGACGACTGGCTTTCCGACCTCGTTCGTGACCTCGCCGTACAGCACGATGCTCCGCTCGAAGCGCAACGTCACCTGCGCCGGCTCGGCGGCGCGAACGGGAACGCCGGAGACGAGGACAACCCCGTGCGCGGTGCTCGAGGCCGCGAGGTCATAGGCGTCGTGCGGCGGCAAGCCGTCGAGCTCGAACGTCCCGTCCGGGCGCGAACGCACGAAGAAGCCCCCATCCGCGCGCGGCCCGTCCATTGGGACGCCGAGATCGGGGCGCATCAAGGCCTCGAGGATCGACCCCTCGTTCACGTTCGCCGCGGGCGCCCGACCGCCTTGCACCAGCACGCCCCCGACCGGAGCGCCGTCCGCGTCGAGCACGATCCCACGCAAGATTCCCCCGCTCGGGACGACGGCGCTCGGAGCCGACGCTGCCGCGTCGCGTCGCGACTCGAGCGGAGCACGCTCGGCCTCACGGGGTGTCGGCGCATCCAAGACCGCGCGGTCTGGCTCCGTCGCGACGCTGACGGGCAATCCTCCGGTCAGCGGCCTGCTCGCGGTCGAATCGGCAACGTCCAGGGGTCGGATGGCGATCCAGGTCCACGTCGCGAGCACGGCGGCGAGCACGCACAGAGCGATCTTCGTTTTGGCGGTCATCAGTGCGATCCCCACGGCCTGCGGGCCCAGACGCGGCGTGACGAGGAGCAGGGGCAGCCCTGCGAAGACGGACGATCCGTCATCCAGACGATCGGACCCGAGGCGCGCGCGCAGTTCGGCGTGCGCGCGCTTCAGGTGCGTGCGGACTGTCTCGATCGGCATGTCCAGGCGCGTCGCGATCGCCCGGGGCGGCATCTCCTCGAAATAGCGCAGGACGACGATGGTCGAGCGCGGCGGCCCCAGGCGGAGAACGGCGGCCACGAGCTTGCGCCGCACTTCCTCGCGCTCGATCAGTGCCGATTCAGGCGGCTGGGCTTCGGAGCGCGCGGCCGCACGTTCGTGCCGCACGCGACGGCCCTCGCCGCGCCGCAGGTTCGACGCGACGTGGCGGACGACCGTCGCGATCCATCCGCGCGGCGAGCTCGCATCGGGTCCGCTCTCGAGCGCCTCGACGTAGGCCGCTTGCGCGACGTCGTCCGCGCTCGCCCCGTCGCGGACGAGCCGGCGCGCGAGCCCGCGGACGAAGCGGTCGTCGGCGAGCATCGTCTCGATCGAGGTGGGCTCCATGCGGGTGGTCCGTCAGGATTGGAGCACCGGCCGGACACGAAATGGTTCAACGCACCGGCAATCTCCGCTGGGGTACGTTCAGGCGAGCTGTCCGAACAGTGTCCGCGCCGGCACGACTGTCGGTCGCGTCCGCGTGAAGCAGTCTGCCTCCACGTGCGGCATCTCGACCACCGCCTGGAATGCATGCTTCGCGCTCGTCGCGCTCTGGAAGTGCGCGAGGCTCGGGCTGAGCGCCGTGTCCCCGAGCTTCGCCTCCACGAGGAACCACGGCTTCTTGTCGCGCGTCACGAGGAAGTCCACCTCGCGCTGCTCCTTGTCGCGCAGGTAGTGGAGTTCGTAGTTCCCGAGCCCGCGGTCCGTCCACGTCTCGACCGCGCGTTTCATGTGGCCCGCGACGAACGTCTCCGCGCGCGCGCCGGGATCGCCGACCGCGGCCCAGTCGCTGACGTACCACTTCGGCTCCTTGCGCAGCGATCGCCCCACGTTCTTGTGCCACGGTCGCACGAGGAAGCCGTGGTGCAGGGTGCACAGGGTCGAGATCCACCGGCGCATCGTGTCGACGGATACCTGCACTTCGGCGGCGAGGTTCGAGTACGAGAGCGCCGTCCCGGAGCGCTCGGACAACAAGCGCACGAGCACTTCGAGCTGGTCGAGCTCGCGGATGCCGGTCAGGTCGCGCACGTCCTCGCGCACGAGCTGCTGCGCTCGCAGCGCTTGCCAACGCACGGAGAACCGGTCGTCGTCCTGCACGAACGGCTCGGGATAGCCGCCGCGCAGGCGCAAGCGCTCGTAGCGCGCGTCGTCGATCGCCACCGGCTTGCGGATCGGCCCATCCCCCGGTCTCGCATCGACGAGCTCGGCCACCGTCAGCGGATGCATGTGATAGAGCATGTAGCGCCCCATCAAGCTGTCGCCGCCGCGCCTGTAGACGTCGAGGCGCGAGCTGCCCGTCACGACGATGCGCATCGACTCGCCCCAGGTGTCGAACAGGCCCTTGAGGAAGCCCTTCCACCGTCCGTAGCGGTGGAGCTCATCGAACACGACCACCGGTTTCTCAGGCCGCAGCTGGTCCGCGCCGACGCGCTTCGCGATCTCGGCCGGGCCGAGCGAGATCGCGCGTCGATGGTCGCTGTCGTCCCAGTTGAAGTAGGCGCCGGGACTGGCGAGCGCGCGACAGACCGTCGTCTTGCCGACCTGTCGCGGCCCGGCGACGAAGGCCATCTGGCGCAGGGTCGCCAGGTGCTCGCGCAGGACATGTTCCAGGCTCCGATCCAGCATGCCGACCATGTTACGACCTATCGTAAAACGGTCGCGACCAATTTACGACTGGCCGTAAAACGGTCGGCGCGCTCGCAACCGGCTGCATCCCAGCGGGTTGCAACGCCTTACTCCGTCACCTCCAGCAGCTCGCTCGGCCTCGTCCGCGCGTAGCGCAGCACGATCTCGCGCCCGTACCGTCCCCGCGTCGCCACCGTGATCGCGTCGCGCAGGCGGCGCGCGAGCCCGTTCTCGAGCTGCCCGAAGAACCCGAACGCACGGCTGTCGCGCGCGATGTTCGTCACGCGCGGACGGCGCAGCCGCACGTAGCGGTCGAGCGCGTCCTCAACTCGCGGGAAGTGAGCCAGGCACCGCGCGAGCACGTACGCGTCCTCGATCGCCGCGCAGCCGCCCTGCCCCAGGTTCGGCGTCATCGCGTGTGCGGCGTCGCCGAGCAGCGCGATGCGTCCGTGGACCCAGGTCGGCAGGTCGACGATCTCGCGCACGTCGTCGTGCAGGATCGCGGCCGGATCCGTGGCGCGGAGGACCTCCTCGATCGGGGCGTGCCAGCCGCGGAAGGTGCGCAGCGCGCGCTCGTGCCGCTCGGCCGCCGACAACACCTCGCCCTCGGGCGCGTTCCAGCACGCGAACCAGTACAGGCGTCCGTCGACGAGCGGGATCAGGCCGAAGCGCGCGCCGCGGCCCCAGCTCTCGCTCGTCTGCGTCACGCTCGCGGGGCCTGCGACGACGCCGCGCAGGCCGGAATAGCCGACGTATCGAGCGCGCGCGGCGGGGAAGATGCGCGCGCGCACCGCGGACCGCCAGCCGTCGGCGCCGATCAGCACGTCGCCCTCGGCCGTCGCGCCGTTCGTGAACGTCGCGCGGACGCGATCGCCGATCGTCGCGACGTCGGCGAGCTCGTGACCCAGGTGCACGGCGCCGTCGAAGCCGGCGCGGAGGGCCTCGATCAGGCTGGCGCGGTGCAGCATGAGCACCGGTGCCCCGCCGGCCTGCTCGATGACGCTCATCGACAGCTCGATCAGCGTCCGGCCGTCCGACGTCAAGAGCCGTCCGTCGCCCTGCGCGTGGCCGAGCGCGCGCACGCGCGCTCCGACGCCGATCGCGTCGAGCACGTGCAGCGCGTTCGGCCACAGCGAGATGCCCGCGCCGACCTCGCGGATCGCCGGCGCGCGCTCGTAGAGCTCGACCGCGAATCCGGCCTGGCGCAGCGCGATTCCCGCGGACAGTCCGCCGATCCCGCCGCCGACGACCAGCGCCTTCATCGCGTCAACCTACTCGGCGCCGCGGCGGCGGACCACGGCGACGTCAGTCGAGATCGAGCCTGTGCGCGCGCGCGTTCCACAGCAGGACCGCGGCGACCGTCGGCGCGAGCACGCCGATGGCGAGCACGGCCGCGTCGACCGGCCCGCGCCGTCGCGGCCAGTCGAACGCGAAGGCCTGGATCGCGGTGACCACGGCGTCGGCGCTGACGACCAGCGCGAGCAGGTTGCCCAGCCACGCGCGCCAGCGCGACGCGAGCGAGAGCAGCGCGACGCACACGAGCACGTCGAACGCGACCCAGACCCACTGCCACGCGGGCGACGGGAACCAGCGCGCGCTCGACGGCAGTGCCAGCAGGATCGTCCACGGAATGAGCAGCACCGCCAGCACGCGCACGACGATCGCGGGACCGCGCAGCAGCGTCTCGACGCCGAAGCGCAGGAGGCCACCGCGCGCGAAAGCCGTCAGCGTGTCCGCCAGCGCGACGATCCAGCTGCCGCCCGGCGGGTAGGCCAGGAAGATCGGGTCCCACGTGCCCGGCTTGAGCTTGGCCTTGAACGCGCGCAGCCCGTCGAAGTCGTACAGAGCTCGGCCGAATCGCCGCGCCACGCCGAGCCACGGCCCGACGTCGCCCGAGAGCGGCACGAGTCCGAGAGTCAGGTACGGCACGCCCTCGGCCTCGGCCGCGCGCATCGCCGCGTCGACGAGCAGCTCGGACGTGCCGTTCGGCGCGTCGGGATCGCGCAAGAGGTCCTCGAAGAACCAGCCGCGGCGCACATAGACCGGCACGACGCCCAGGAAGCCCTCGATGCGGCCCTCGCGCTCGGCCACGAAGTGCCGGCGTTCCTCGGGCAGGGTGAACGGATCCACTTGCACCAGGAACCCCATCGGCGCCATCGGGCGCGTCGCGAGCCAGCGGCGGATCAGCGCGTCGAGCTGCGTGCGCGTGGGATGACCCGGGGCGAGCTCGTCCGCGCCGACCTGGCGGACCGTCACGCCCTTCGCCGTCGCGCGGCGCAGTTGTTCGCGCAGACCGCGGCTCTGTCGCAAGGCCTCGACCCAGTCGCCGAGCGCCCAGCACGGCTGGTCGCCGATGCGCAACGCGGGCCAACCGACGGTCTCGTGGAACCGCGCTTCGGTCGCGAAGCAGGCCACGCGCCGGCGGTTCGCGCGCGCGTCGACGACGAAGCGCCGCATGACCTCGGGGAACCGCTCCCGCTCCGCGAGGGGCGCGCCGGCCAGGACCCAGGCGCTTCCGGTGTCGACGAACGCCACGCACGCGTCCGGGCCGTCGAACCAGTAGCGGAAGCCGGGCTCGAGCACCTGGAACGAGGTCGAGTTCCAACCGTACGCGCGCAACAGCGCGACGACGCGATCCCGTTCGTTCGGGATGCCGGGCGCGCGCTCCGCGGGAGGTCGCATCCCGCGCCGATCAGCCGACGCGCTCGCCGTGGACCTCGATCGAGCGCGGCGCGGCCGGCGCCGGACCGCCGCCGCCCGGACCCGCTCCCGGCCCGGCGGGCGGTCGGCGACCCCAGCGACCGCGCCGTCCGAAGCTGACGATGCCGAAGTCCATCGCCATGGCGAGCACGAACAGCGCCAGATACCAGCCCGCGAGCTGCCCGGCGTTCTGGTTCATCGCGACCGCGTAGGCCAGCGTCGTCCAGGGCAGGAACAGGAAGCCCAGCGCCGGCCAGATGTTCGTCTCGTACGCCCGGCCCAGGTAGTCGCTGAACAGGAACAGGATCAGGACGACGAGGCGCGGCGCGGACAGCGCGAGGCAACCGAGTAGGCACGGCACGAGGCGCAGAGTCTCGCCGTCCAGCCGCCGAGCGGCAAGAGCGCGCGGGTCGGCGCATCTCGGCGCGTGAATCGGGTCGCGCGGAACGGCAGACTCCGACCCTCAACCGGACTCGGACCACCATGCGCCAAATCACGACACTCGCCCTCGCGGGCGCCCTCGCCGTCCTCGCCGCCTGCTCTTCCACGAAGCCCGACTACTCGAAGGAGCTGCCCGAGGGCGCGCCGGCTTTGCTGCCGCTCGGCCCGGGCGAGAAGCGGCCCGACTTCCAGGCCGACTTCGCGCAGAAGGACGAGATCCTGCCCGCGCTCGACAACTCGATCGCCTGGACCAAGAAGAAGTCGTCGGCCAAGTGGTTCCCCATCGAGGGCGTGTCGAGCGCGCGCGCGCTCGCGAGCCTCGAGCGGTTCCGCGAACTCCTGACGACGTCCAAGACGGCCGCCGAGTTCGACGCGAAGGTCGGCGAGGAGTTCACCGTCTACAAGAGCGCCGGCTGGAACGGCCAGGGCGGCGGCGTCCTCTTCACCGCCTACTGCACGCCGATCCTGCGCGGTTCGCCGGTCGCGAGCGCGGAGTTCCGCTATCCGCTCTACGCCCTGCCCCCGGACCTCGTGAAGGGACCGGAAGGCGAGATCCTCGGCCAGAAGGTCGGCAACGCCACGCAGCCCTACCCCGTGCGCCGCGTGATCGAGGCCACCGGGATGCTGAAGAAGAAGAACCTCGAGCTGGCCTGGCTCGCCGATCCGGTGGACGCCTACATCGCGCACGTGAACGGTTCGGCGTTCATCCGCCTGCCGGACGGCGACATGCTGAAGCTCGGCTACGCCGGCAAGAACGGTCGCGAGTATGCGTCGCTCGGCAAGGCTCTCGTCGACGCGAAGGAACTGCCCAAGGACGGCGTGAACCTGGCCGCGATCCGCGAGTGGGCCAAGAAGAACCCGGCGAAGGTCGCGGAGTTCCTGAACAAGAACGACAGCTACGTCTTCTTCCAGCCGATCGACGGCAATCCGCACGGATCGCTGAACGTGCCGGTGACGGGCAATCGGTCGATCGCGACGGACAAGCGCCTCTTCCCGCGCGGCGCGATCACGTGGGCGGAAGCGCGCACGGGGACGGAGCTCGGCGCGCGACTCGGCCGCTTCCTCCTCGACCAGGACACCGGTGGGGCCATTCGCACCGCCGGACGCGCCGACGTGTACCTCGGCGTCGGCGACGAAGCCGAGAAGCTCGCTGGCGCGACGCGGCAGGAAGGCCAGCTCTACTACCTCTTCTTGAAGGAAGGGTCCGAGCCGCAGCCGTGACGAGCGGGAAGGTGCTCGCCGTCTGTCTCGGGACGGGCGGGATCCCGAAGTTCGTCGTCGAATCGGCCGTCGTCGAGGAGCTCGGGCTCGTCGGCGACGGTCATCGTTTCCACCGGCACGGTGGCGCGAATCGCGCGGTCTGCCTGTTCGCGATCGAGGACTACGCCACGCTGCGGCGCGACGGAGTGCCGTGCGACGCGCCAGGGACGTTCGGCGAGAACGTGCTGACGGAAGGGCTCGACTACTCGGCGCTGCGGCCGGGCGACGAGCTCGCGATCGGTGACGAGGTCGTGATCGCGATCCACGACGTGCGCGAGCCGTGCGGGACGCTGAAGAAGGTCGACAGGCGCTTCCCCGACCTGATGCTGGGACGGAGCGGGTTCGTGTGTCGCGTGGTGCGCGGCGGAACCCTGCGCGCGGGGATGGCGATCGCTCGCGCATCCCGAACCGAGTCAGCTCCCGGGCACGCGACGACCGAATAGGATGGATGCGTGACCGACTCCGACTCGACCCTCGACCGGCCCAACCTCGTCTACCACGAGGCGCAGGACCGCATGGCGCTCCTGCCCAACTACTACGGCTGGATCGCGGCGCGTTTCGCGCAGTACTTGCCGCGCGGAACGGTGCTCGAGCTCGGCTGCGGCGCGGGCTTCGTCCTGCGACACTACGTCGACACGGTCGAGCGCGTCGTCGCCGTCGACGTGAACGACGAGCTCCTCGCGCGCCTCGGGCGCGAGTACCCGCGCGCCAAGGTCGAGCCGCGCAACGTGGACCTGCGCGGCGACTGGCACGAGATCGCGGACGTGAAGGCGGACGCGGTCATCGCGCTCGACGTCCTCGAGCACTTCGACGACGACGCGGCGTTCGTGCGCAAGGTCAAGGCGCGCTTGAACGCGGGCGGCCGCGCGATCGTCAAGGTCCCGGCGCAGAGCGCGCTGTACGGGCCGATGGACAAGGCCTCGGGCCATTACCGGCGGTACGACGACGCGCCGTTGCGACAACTGTTCGAGCGCGAGGGCTTCGCGACGCTCTCCGTGCGCCCGATGAACCCGGCCGGCGCGTGGGGCTACAAGAAGAAGCGCGTCGAGAGCACGAACTACTCGAAGAGCATCTCGCCCGGGAAGTTGAAGCTCATCAACGCGCTGATGCCGGCGCTGGCGATGCTCGACCACGTGCCCGGGCTGAAGGGCCTGTCGCTGGTCGGCGTCTTCGAGCGGCGCTGAGCGCGCGCGCCGCGGTCTTCAGGGCTGCTTGCGTCCGTACGTGACGAGGAAGAGCTGCGTGCCCTTCTCGGTCTTGAACTCCGTCGGCCGCGCCTTGCCCGTGAGGTCGTAGCAGACCTTCAGGCTGTCGCCGGTCCGCTCGAAGATCGCGAGGATCGTCTTGCCCTGGTTCGGCCCCTCGGTGCCCGTGATGTCGAGCGCCTTGGGCGTCTTCGACGCATCGATCGCGACGGTGCCCTTGTCGGCTTGCGTTCCGACCATGACCGTGTAGCGGCCGCCTTCGACCGTCAGCGTGATGCTGCGGCGGACCTCGTCGGGAAACGGCATGCCGCCGAGCTCGGCGGTCGTCGCCTGCCAGCGCCCGTCCACCGAATTGCCGATGGCCGCGGCGTCGTCCGCGTGCGAATGGCACGATGCGGCGAGCGCCAGGATCAGGAGGAGGAAGAGCTCGCGCGTCATGATCGGTCTCCGTGTGGGGGCGCACAGGGTAGCGGTCGCGAGGGGGAGTTCGAGGCCCCGATCGTCGCGGAGCGTCCGGCCTAACGTTCGCGCAGCACAGCCAGCACGGAACCGGGCGCGTCGCTCGCGCCGACCTCGAACGCCGGCGATTTGGCCTCGAAACGCGCGTCGAGCTTGGGCACTCCCTGGCTCTCGAGCCACGCGCGCAGGACCTCGATGCGCTGGCGCGCGACGGCCAGCGCGGCGGCGCGCGTGCGCTTGCCGCGCTGACGCTCGGCGCCGGGCTTCAGGAGCTCGAGCACGCGGTCGAGCGCGTCCTCGACGTTGCCCGCTTCCGCGTCGATCGCGCGCAGGCGCGGCGTCGTGTTCTCGGCGATGGCGCTCTCGCCGGCACCCCATTGCGCGCGCAGTTCCGCGGCGAGCTCGGCGCGCTCGCGCGTCAGCTCGGCGCGCCGTCGGCGCAGGCCCGCGGCGATCTCGCGGCAGTCCTCGGGCGTCGGGTTCGCCAGCATCTCCGCGCGCGCGACGTCCGCTGCGCCCAGCCGGTGCTGCACTTGAATCACGAAGTCCGCGTCGGCGCGCATCTTCGCCACCAGCGCCGCGAGCGCGGCGCGCGCTTCCGCGGACAGCTCCGTCGCGCCCGGCGCGAACGCGATCTGCGCGCTGGGCGGCGGATCCTCGACGCCGCCCGTGATGCCGAACAGGTCCGTGAACGTCGACAGCACGCGCAACGGCGCCGCCGCGATCGCGGAGCCGATGACGCTCGCCGCCGCGCCGGCCGCGGCCGTCGTGATCTTGCCCGTGGTCAGCCCTTCCTCGTCGAGCGTGAAGCCGACCGGGATGCGGTGCTCGCCGTCGGCGTTCTCGAGCAGGAAGAGCACGGTGTCGAGCGGCACCGGCAGCGTGAGGTACGTCTCGATCGGGCCGCTCTTCGGCTCCGCGAGCGACAGGTCGCTGAACACGAGCTCGGTGTCGACCCGCACGCCCTCCGCGCCGCGGAAGCGCAGGCGCACCGATGCGTCGAGCGTCCCGTCGCCGACGTCCACGCCCTCGTGCTTCGCCGTGCCGGTGAAACCGAGCAGTTCGAGCCCCGACAGCGTCGCCTGCGCGTGACCCGTCAGCGCGGGCACGAACTGGATGCGGCCGGTCAGCGCGGCCTCCTGGAAGACGCGCCGCTTCTCGAGCGCGAACTTCTCGTCCTTGCCCTCGATCACGTCGCCCACCGCGCCCGCGATGCCGGACAGGAGGTTCGAGGCGTGCTCCGCGCGCGGCATCTCGGCCTCGCCCGCGCCGAGCCACGCGTCGAAGCGGATCACGCGCGGCTCCTCGAACGCGCGCGTCGTGAAGCGCTGCACCAGCACATCGAGGTCGACGAGCGGCAGCACGGTCGGCGGCGTCGCGGCGTCGTCGCGCAGCTCGACGTCGATGCCGCGGATCACGAGCTCGTCGATGCGGACCTCGCCGCTCGCCGGCGGCACGGCGGCGGCCACAGTCGGCTCGGTCGCGGGCTCGGTCGCGGGCTCGGGCGCGCGCTCGGCGGCGGGAGCGGAGTCGGTGGCCGGCGGCGGCGGCCGACGCTCCGGGTGCACGACCAGGCCCAGCAGCGCGACGCCTCCGTCCGGCGTGCGACCGGCGCGCATCTCCGGCTGGCGCAGCTCGAGCGTCTTCACGTGCACGCTGCCCGTGGCCGGGTCGATGCGCTCGATGTCGGCCGATGCGCCGTCGAGCGCGAGCAGCACGCGACCTTCCGGCGCGTCGCGGAACTCGAGGCGGCCGACCTCGACGTCGGCGGCGAGTCCTCCGCGGAAATCGAGGTCGAGCGGCGAGCGGCGCCGCCAGCGCAGCTTGGCCTCGACCGATCCGTGCGCGACGCCCTGCGTCAACTGCGTGCCGTCGATCCAGGTCGACAGGCCGGCGGCGATCGCGTCGATCCCCGCGCCGGAGATGCCGTCGGCGTCGAATTCGGCGGCGATTCGCGGCTCCTCGGCCCACGGCGCGAGCGACAGGTCGAGCTCGACGTTGCGCGCGAACGGCATGGCGGCGCCGGCGACCGTCACGCGCAGGGGCGGAAGCTGCGACGCGTCCGCGCCGACGAGCACCTGGCTCTCCGGCGTGGCGACGAGCGCCTCGATCTCGACGGGCTGCGTGCCGCGCGCGTCGTCGCGGAACGTGAAGCGCTTCAGGTCGAGCGCGAGCTCGTCCAGCACGATGCGCGGGCTGCCGGACAGCGTGAGGTCGGGGAACGAACGCGTCGGCGGCGCGCTCGCCGCCGCATCCGGACCGGCGCTCGGATCGCGCGTCGGCGTCGCGTCCGCCGCGCCCACGACGAACCCCAGCGCGTGGAAACGCCCCCGCGCGTCGCGCGTCGCGTCGAGCGCGAGTCCGCGCGAAACCACGCGCTCGATCTCGAAGACCTCGGCGCCCGGATCCGCGCGGCGCACGACGACCTCCACGTCGTCGAGCGACAGGAGCGCCTCCTGCGCGCCGGATTCGGCGAGGCGCACGCCCTGGACGGCGAGCGCGGCGCTCAGGCCGCCGGCCGCGTTCTCGGACACCGACACGTCCATGCGGCCCGTCAGCTCGGCCGAGCGCAGGTCGCACTCGATCCCGGCCGGCAGGTACGCGGCCAGGTGTCCGGCACGCAGACCCTTGCCGCTGAACTCCGCGGTGAAGAGCGCCGCGCCGGGCGTCGCGCGCAGGTTGCCCGCGGCGCGGATCTCCTCGGCCGTGTCCACGATGGCGACCGCGACGGAGTAGCGCGCCGGATCGGGCGAACGCGTCGAGAAGCGGTCGAGCTGGAAGTCGGCGCGCGCCGTCGTCTCCAGCGGCGGCGTGAACGCCTGGTCGTGGAAGGCGAGCGTCGCGTTCGTCACGCGCACGCTCCCGACGCGCACGTCGGGCAGATCGTCGAGGATGCGCTGCGCCTGCGACGCATCCGCGGGCGCGGCCGACGGCGCGGCGTCGGGCTCGGCCATACGGAACACGCTGAGCGGGATCCGCAGGCCGAGCGCGAGCAGCGCGCCGACCGGATCGCGCGACACCTTCAGGCTGGCGTCGACGACCTCGATCGACTCGACGGCCAGTCGCTCGGGCGCGAGCAGGACGTCCTTCACGCGCACGAGCTTCGCGCCGGTGATCGACGCGTCGGCGTTCCGGAACTCGAGGTCGCGCATCTCGAGGCTCGCGCGCAACCCTTCCGGCGCCTGCGCGAGGCTCAGCGACACCGAGCCCGACAGCGCCGCCTCCTGGAGCTGCTCCTGGATGCCGGTCGGATCGATGTACGGCTGCAGCCGGACCGCGGTGATCCCGCTGGCCTTGCCCGTCATCTCGATGGCCATGTCGAGCGGCCCAGGCTTCGTCGCGATCGTCCCCGAGACGGCGATGTCCTTGACGACGTCGCGCGCGCGCGACCAGGCCTTCACGGTGGCCGTGGTGCGCGGGTGTCGCGCCGGATCGCCGAACAGCGCGAGGTTCGACACCTCGACGCCGCAGTCGTCGAACACGACGTCCACGGGCTTCGCGAGGCGGTCGTCGCGCCACGTCAGGCGGTTCTCGACGACGGCGAGACGGTCGACCTCGATGCGCGGCAGCGCGCGCGGAGCCGCGGGCGGCGGCGGTGCGGAAGCCGCGGCAACGATCGGCGCGGGAGCCTTCGACCCGGTAGCGCGTCGTGTCGAGTGCACGGGGATCGTGTGCAGGCCGAGCCCTGCGATCGATCCGTCGGCCATGCGTTCGAGCGGCACGTCCGTTCCGCGCACGGTCAGGTCGCGGACGCGCGCGCTCGGGCCCGCGGGCTCGATCGCGATGCCCATCGCCTCGACCGCGCGCACGGCGAAGAGTTGCTTCTCGTCCGTGAGCTTCACATCGGAGAGGCGCAGGTCGCCTTCGACGCCGCCCGTCGCCGTCGCGCGGCCGCCGCCGACGAGGCGCGCGGAGAGCTGTCCGTCGTTCAGCGTGCTCTCGATACCGAGCTCGGCGAGGTACGGCGCGAGCGCGCTCGGTCGCAGCCCCGAAGCCTCGAACGCGACATCGACCGCCTTGCGCTCCGAGAAGATCGCGGCGGCGCCTTCCGCGCGCAGCCTCGCCGCGATGCCGGGCAGCGTGCCTTCGACGACGAGGCGGATGGGCTGGTCGCCCGATGGCCGCGTGTCGATGCCGGTCACCGTCGCCTGGTTGAGCATGGCCGCGATCTCGACGGCCGGTACGTAGAGCTCGTCGCGGAAGTGCGCGGACAGCGCGCGCGCTCCGATCGCCCCCACCGCGACGTCGAACGCGCGCGACGGGTCCGCGGTTCGCGCGGGACCGGCCGCGGGCGCTTCGCCGTCGCGCAGCGCGAAGCCGAACGCGCACAGCGATCCCTCGGCGTCGCGCCGGGCCGAGATCGAGCCCGTTTCGACGTCCACCGACGTGACGCGCAGGCCGAGCTTGCGCAAAGACGCGACCTCGACCGCGACGCGCGCGACGTGGCCCGCCATCTGGTCGTCCGTCGTCGCGGAAAGCTCCGAGAGCGCGATCGATCCCGCCAGCCCGTCGCGCGCGGAGCCGTCGACGCGCAGGTGGGCCTCGAGCCGCCCTGCGGCGTCGATCCGCGCGACCGCGCGATCGGCCTGGAGCCGCGGATCGCCGGCGAGCTCGGCCAGCCACGGCGCGATCACGGCGTTGCGCAGCGCGCCGAGGTGCAATCGCGCGTCGAGCACGACGTCGTCCGCGCGCGTCTCGACCTGCGCCTCGATGCGCAGTGCGTCGAGCGCGTCCGGCCCCGATGCGCGCAGCTCGAGCCGACCGCGCCGATCCGGATAGCCCAGGTCGTCGCCGCGCACGTCCACGTCGAAGCGCCACGTCTGACCACTCCACGCGACCTCGTCGCGCACCTCGAGGCGCATCTGCTCGACGCGCAGCGCGTCGACGCGCACGGGCGGCAGGAACGAGATCGGCTTCGGCGGCGGCGGCGTCTCCGGTTCGTCGCTCGCGAGCGCGGCCTGGACCGCCGCGAGCACGGGGATCGAACCGTCCGCGCGCCGCTCCGCGACGACGACGGCGCCTTCCAGTGCCGCGCGCTGCACGCGCAGGTCGCCACCCAGCAGATCGCGCACGGCCAGGTCCGCCCGCACGGATTCGGCGCGGAACCAGGGCGGATTCGCGGGCGCGCCCTCGGGCGCTCGCACCGCGACCGCGAGCCCGTCGATCTCGAGCGCGGCGCGCAGGTAGTGGATGCGCAGGCGCGACCAGCCGACGTCGAAGCCGAAGCCGCGACCGACGCGCTCGACGGCGAACGGCACGATCGCGGCGAGCAGCAGCCGTCCCGCGACGAGCACCAATGCCACGCGCAGGGCGAGCACCGCCCAGCGCGCTCGACGCGATGCCGGCGCGCCGCTCACGGCGACTTCCCGTTCGTCCGTGCGGCGGCTTCCTCGGCGTCGGCGAGCTTGCGCAACGCCGCGCGCCGCTCGGCCAGCGTCCCGAGCGGATCGAAGCCCTCGGGCGCCAGCCCGCGCGCCGCGAGCCAGTCGTACGCGCGCATCCGCGACGACGGCGACGCATCCTCGAGCAGGATGCGGTTCTCGGCCGCGAGCCGCTGCGCGAGTCCGGCGACGCTGTCGACCCCGCGCACGAGGTCCTCGATCGCGCCGGGGAAGCGCGCCGCGTCGCCGCCCTGCCGCGCGAGCACGCCCGACAGCTCGGGTGCGATCGTGCCGGCCGCGGCCTTGCGCGCCAGGAGCAGCCACGCCGCGCGTTCGATCGGCCACGCCGCCTTGGCGCGATCGGCCGAGTCCGGGATCGCGGCCCTGACGGCCTCGGCCAGCTCGGCGAGGTCGGCGTCCTGCGCGATCAGCGCGACGTCGAGCGCGAGCGGCGCTCCGCAGCTGCTGGTCAAGAACACGAGGCGCGCGCGGCGTTCCGACGGCGCGTCGAGGTCGGCCAGGACGCCGCGGATCTCGAGCTGCTCCTCCTCGGAGCGCGTGATCTCGCGGCTGCGCTCGGCAGCGGCCGCGACGGACGCTTCGACGCCGCCCGACGCGGCTGCGGCCATCCCGGCCCCGTCGGTGATCTCGAGCAGGACGACGAACGCGGCCGGCTGATCGCGCATCACCGTGCGCGCGAACACGAACGCGATCGGACCCTCGCCGGGCCGCAGCGGGTCCGCGAGCACGAGCTTCTCGCGCTCGGACTCGCCGCGACGGCCGATTTGCAGCGCGATCCGCGCTTCCGCGGTCTCCGACGCGCGCGACGCGTCGAGGAGCAGCGAGACGCGATCCTCCGCCTCGGCCTTGGTCGCGGCGTCCACGCGGAACGTGGTGCCGGGCTCGAGCCTTTGCGACTCCTCCCAGGCGACCTTGGTCCGCCCGTGCTTGCCGGACTCGATCGCGCGCACGAGTTCGACCGCCTCGGCGCCGCTGGCGAATCCGACCCCGCTCGCGCGCCGCGCGACGGGGCGCAGCGGATCCGCGTCGCCCGGACCGAGCACGAGGGCGACGTGCGGATCGATCGTGCCGCTCGTCGCGACCGGGAACTCGACCCACAGCGCGCGCTCGCGCACGCCGAGCGCGACGTCCGACACGGCGCGCGGAGCGGCGGCCAAGGGGCCGGTCAATGAGGACCCGACGTGCGGTCGGGCCTGGACGACGATTTCGGGGGTGAGGAGCGGTGGCGGCACGCGCGCACCCAGCCCGGAGCACCCGGAAAGAAATGCAACCAGCGCCGCGACGGGGAGGCCGGTCGGGCGGTTCGGGTGGGTTCGCATGGCTCCGGCGAGCAGTGTGACGTCGGGCCGCGGGCCGTCCAGCTCCGTCAGGGGCGCGTGGATTCCCGGGCGGTCCTCGCGCTCGGGCCCGTCCCCAGCCGATGAGTCCACCGCGGATAGGTACCGAGCACCCCCACGCCTTCCCCCACTGCGACCATGGCGATCCCGCTGAACGATCAACCGAAGCCGACCTCCTCCGAAACGCCGCGCCCGCGCAGCTTCGCAGGCGGGCGAGATGGACGCAGCCAGTACCGCGCCCAGAAGCACCCCGGTGTGCAGCTCGAGGCCACGATCCACCTGCCGGACGGCCGCAAGGTCCTCGGCGACTGCGTGGACGTCTCGGTCGGCGGCGCCGGCATCGTCGTCCCGCAGGCCAAGGCGATCGAGATCGTCGAAGGCGCCAAGGTCCGCGTCGTCATCCAGCACGTAGGCCGCGCCAAGGGCATCGATTCCGAAGCGGTCGTCGTGACCGTCTCGAACGTCGGCTCGCTGGTGCGCTACGGGATGCGCTTCGTCAGCGTGGCCAAGATCGTGCAGCAGGTCGACTCCTTCTACGCGCGCTGGTTCAACCGGCGTCGCAGCGCGCGAGTGATGCCCGACTTCACGACCAAGGTGTCGAGCTCGGTCCGCTGGAGCGACGGCGAGCTCTCGGCGCGGGTCCACGACATCTCGATGGGCGGGATCGGGATCCTCGCGACGCAGGAACAGGTCGCGGGTCTGACGCAGGGCACGCGCGTCGAGCTCTCGCTCGCGCTCCCGGGATCGGCCGTGCCGATCGCGTGCCGCGCGCGCGTCGTCGGGGTCAAGACGTTCACGAAGAACGTGCTCGTGGGCCTCGAGTTCGAGGCGAACGGCGGCATCGAGCGCTACGCCGCCGGCCTCCAGCGCTACATCGACGACCGCCAGCGCAACATCGCCAAGTTCAACGAAGTGGCGGCGCAACAGCCCAAGCGCGCCGGCTAGCGGCTCGCGCTCGACAAGGGCTCGAATGCGGCGCGGGGCTTCGCTCGAAGCCCCGCGCGCGTTTCTACTCGGGCTTCCGGATCAGCCCGGCAGGATCACGGTGTCGATCACGTGGATGACGCCGTTCTTCGCCTCCACGTCCGTCGCGGAGACCTTCGCACCGCCGATCGTGACGCCGTCGCGGCTCGCGGCGACGGGCAGCTTGCGGCCGGCGAGCGTCGGAGCTTCCGTCAGCTTCACGACCTGGTCGGCGTAGACACGGCCCGAGATCACGTGGAGCTTCAGGATGCCGGCGAGCTTCTCCTTGTTCTCGGGCTTCAGAAGGTCCGCGACCGTGCCGGCCGGGAGCTTCGCGAACGCCTCGTCGGTCGGCGCGAGGATCGTGAACGGCCCGTCCTTCATGAGCGTCTCGGCCAGGCCGGCGGCCTTCGCGGCGGCGATCAGGGTGCCGAACGTCCCGGCGCGCTGGGCCGTCTCCACGAGGTTCGCCGCGCTGGGCACGATGACCGTGTCGATGACGTGGATCACGCCGTTCGAGCAGGCGATGTCCGTCTTCGTGACCTTCGCGCCGTCGATCGACACCGTGCCTTCGACGACGCGGATGTCGACGCGCTGGCCGTTCACCGTCGCGGCGTTCTTCAGCTTCACGACGTCGGCCGCCAGGACCTTCCCGGCCACGACGTGGTAGGTCAGGACGTCGGCCAGCTTGCTCTTGTTCTCCGGCTTCAGCAGATCGGCCAGCACCTCGCGCGGGAGCTTCGCGAACGCCTCGTCGGTCGGCGCGAAGACGGTGAACGGGCCTTCGCCCTTCAGCGTCTCGACGAGACCCGCGGCCTGCAGCGCCGTGGCGAGCGTCTTGAAGTTCCCGGCCGCGAGCGCGGTGGCCACGATGTCGCCCTGGCGACCCTCCGCGGCCAGCGCGGCACCGGAGCAGGTCTTCGAGCAATCGCCGGCGACGGCCGGCGTGAATGCGGCGGCGGCGACGAAGGCCGCGGATGCGAATGCGATGAGCTTCATGGGAGTGTGTTCCTTCTTCGAGTCGGGCCGAGGTTCCGCCGGCCGAGTGCGTGCGATCGAGTCGCTGTGTGCCGGAGCGTTCGCGGCCGAGCACGTGCTTGGATTCAGACCGCACGCAGCTCGAACGCGCTCGCGCCCGACACATCCGTCGCCGACGTCAGCCGACGAACGCCAGCGCGACGACGCCGCGTGCCGTCCACGCGATCGTGCGCACCCAGTTCGAGCGCACGAGGAACCGGTGCGCGCGCTCGTCCCAGCCTCGTTCGAGCCGCCGGTGCATCGGCACCTGGAGCGCCGCGGTGGAGATCCACACGACGAGCACCAGCGCGATGCCGAGCCATGGCAGCCAAGTCGACGTGCGCGCTGGCGGCGAGTCGAGCAGCCAGAGCGAGCTCGCGACCTCGGCCAGCATGAACGGACCGACGACCCAGGTCATCCAGCGCAGATGGCGCTCGTGCCAGGCCGCGAACGAGTCGCGCCCGACCCACGCCATCAGCGGGTAGTGCACGATCTGCACCGTCCAGATCAGCCCGCAGAGCGCCAGCGTGGACGCCGTGTGCACGGGCAGGACGATCGGTTCGAGCGCTTCGAGCACGGTTTCCTGGCGCGATTCTCCGGGAAGGCGAACTCCCCGCGAGCCGCGAGGCCCACAGGGAGGTCGCCACGACCAACTGTCGGGGGACACACATCCCCCGCGCGTGGCTTCGCGCGATCGCGAGCGCTGGATGCAACGCGCGGCTTGACAGGCGTGGCCGCCGGGGCGGACGCTCCGCCGACCATGAAGTCCGTTCTGGCGTCCGTCGTGATCTCCGCGTTCTTCGTCTCGGTCGCCGGCTGCCGCAGCGCGCCTCCCGCCGAGCCGGTCGCGCAGCGCGCCGTGCCGGTCTCGCAGCGCGCCGTGCCGATCGCGCAGGGCGCCGTGCCGGTTGCGCAGGGCGCCGTGCCGGCGGCATCCGAGAGCACCCCGACCGGCGCGCACGCCGCTCCGCCCGAGGGCTCGCACGCGGCGCCGCAACCGGGCGCGTCGGCCGCGGCGGCGCCGAATCGCGACCCGCATGGCGATCCCGACGTCGGGCGCTACGTCGCGCGCCTCGCGAGCCCCGATCGCGTGGCCGAGCTGCGCGTCGACGAGGTCGTCGCGAAGCTCGCGCTGGCCGAGGACGCGATCGTCGGCGACCTGGGCTGCGGCCCGGGCGTCTTCGCGATCCCGTTCGCGCGCGCGGTGCACGAGGGCTTCGTGCTCGCGAGCGACGTCGAGCCGGGACAGCTCGACGCGCTGCGCGCCGCGCTCGAGGCGCAGGACGTCCACAACGTCGTGCCCGTGCTGTCCTCGTACGGCGACGCGCACTTCCCGCCGGGGCGGCTCGACCTCGTGTTCGTCGGCGACACCTACCACCACCTGCGCGATCGCGTCGCGTACTTCCGGCGCCTGAAGGCTGCCCTGGCGCCGGGCGGACGGCTCGCGATCCTGGAGTACAAGCCCGGGAAGCTGCCGGTCGGTCCGGCGGAGGATCACAAGCTGCCGGCGGGCGTGCGCGAGACGGAGTTGAAGGAAGCCGGCTACGCGCTCGTCGAGCGGTTCGCCACGCACCAGTACCACGACTTCGAGGTCTGGCGGGTCGTCCAACCCTGGGAGAAGTGAGCCGGAATCGCGGCGCGGTGCTTATGCTCGTGCGCGCGATGTCCAGCTACCAGGTCACGAAGTACACGGTCCAGCGGGTGGAAGGCGACGACCAGATCGAGGTGGTCATCCATGCTTCCGACGGGAACAAGTGGGAGTACGGGATCCCGTTCAGCAGGTCGACCGGGCGGTACATGTTCGAGGAGATCGACGTGATCGCGAACGACTTCGGCGACGAGTTCGCGGAAGAGCTGCAGGCGAAGATCGAGGCGGTGGTCGACGGGATCGTCGGGAGGTAGGTGCCTGGCTCGATTCCACCGCTTTCGAGCAGGATCGTCCTTTTCGCCTTGGGCCGACACGAAAGCGGTGGAGTCGTGCCTGGCACCGTACTCCTGGCACCGTCGGTCGCAGTGCGGCGCCGCAGCACGACTCCACCAGTACGGTGCCAGGCACGACTCCGCCGCTTTCGCGTCGAGCACAG